>JAKFBW010000055.1:0-85155 GCA_036676965.1 Flavobacterium sp.
CGAAACCAACTTTCTGAAGATGATTTGGAAGAAATGAGTTTGGCTATTGCCAATAAAGTATTGGAGCTTCCTATCTGGGAGAAAACCTATTTTCATATTTTCCTGCCCATCGCCGAACACAAGGAAGTAAACACTGAATTCATTCTGCATTTGCTTTCCGGAAAAGACAAAGAAATAGTGATTTCAAAATGCGATTTTGAAGCTTGCCATTTGGTTCATTTTCTTTTGACTGACAACACCAAAATCAAGAAAAACAAATACAACATTCCGGAACCTGTTGACGGAATTGAAGTACCAACACATAAAATTGAGGTGGTTTTCGTGCCGCTTTTGGTTTTTGACAAAAAAGGGCATCGCGTGGGTTATGGCAAAGGATTTTATGATCAATTCTTATCCCAATGCCAACCTGAGGTCATCAAAATTGGTTTATCCTTTTTTGAACCCGAAGAATTGATTGCCGATATTTTTGAAGGTGATATACCACTGGATTATTGTGTGACGCCGAATGAAGTATATCGTTTTTAAAACTAATTTTATTTCTTAAACCCGACAAGTTTTTGAAACCTGTCGGGCTTGGATTTAGAAACAATGAATATCCGATTTACAAATAAGCAACTTATCGTCCATAACCGATAAGATCTGTTCGTTTCATTTTAAATATGTACCTTCGTAGCATACAAAGCCCCATTATATTTATGAAGAAGATTCAAAATTCAAGATTTTTTGCCCTTATTTTAATCACCATATTTGCTGTTTCTTTATCCAATTGCGCCATCGGAATTGGAACCAGATCGAGAACGACTTATGTTAAATCTAAACCGCTTCCTCCGGGACAAGCCAAAAAAATTACCGGTGATAAAAGTGCCAAACGATATGCCCCGGGACAAAACAAATAATGCCATAAAAAGAAAAAGACCTATTTCTAATTAAACGAAACAGGCCTTTTTTTATTGACACATCAGTGTAGCTATAAAATTATGCCCCTTTATGATGAAACGCTTTTTTGTTGAAAACAATTAGAACTCCCACACCGGTGGAAATCGCCACATCGGCCACATTAAAAATGGCGTTAAAGAAGGTAAAAGGCCTCCCGCCTATAAACGGAACCCATTCCGGCATTGGGTAATCTTTTATGAAAGGAAAATAAAACATATCGACCACTTGCCCATGAAACCAGGTTCCATAAGGCGTATCGGTAAAAATAGTGGCCAATTGCGATTGACTGTCATCAAAGATTACTCCGTAAAAAACAGAATCGATAATGTTTCCTAAAGCTCCTGCAAAAATCAAGGCAATCGCCACCACCAAATAATCAGAACTGTGTTTGCGCTCTACAGAATCCCACAACCAATATCCGATTCCGCCTACTGCAACAAGTCTGAAAAGTGTTAAAAACAATTTCCCGTATTCTCCCGGAATCTTGGTTCCCCATGCCATTCCTTCATTTTCGATAAACAGAATTTTAAACCAATTGAAAATCTCAACTTCTTCTCCTAATATAAAGTTTGTTTTAACATATATCTTCGAAACCTGATCGACAATTAATATTATGAAAATAAGTAGATACGCTTTGACTAATGACATTTTTAAAATTTTAAGTGCGTAAAAGTAATAATTTTATCAAAAAAAACGCTCCCAATGGAGCGTTAATTATTTACCTTAAAAAGGCTTATCGTTGCAAATTTTTGGCCTCAATACTCATGGTGGCATGAGGAACAATTTTTAATCTTTCTTTACCGATAAGCTTACCTGTAACTTTGCAGATTCCGTACGTTTTATTCTCTACACGGAATAAAGCATTCTTCAAATCACGAATAAACTTTTCCTGACGGATTGCTAATTGTGAGTTGGCTTCCTTAGACATGGTTTCACTTCCTTCTTCAAATGCTTTGAATGTTGGCGATGTATCATCGGTACCATTATTCAAATCATTCATATAGGCACTTTTTATCAAATCTAAATCGGCTTGTGCTTTTTCAATTTTATTCAGAATTATCTCTTTGAACTCTGCCAAATCGGCGTCTGAGTATCGTGTTGCTTCATCTACCATAATCTTCTAATTATTTGTAATTGTTATTTTTGTTTTTATTTCGTCAAATTCAATCTCGATTCCATCGCTTACATTTTCCTCAAAAACCAATTCTTCCGTTAATGTTTCTGATTTAATATACTCTTCATTCGAATGTATCGCTTCCTCTAAAACGGCATTATTTTGCAAAGCCACTTTGATTTTATCGGTCACTTCAAATCCGGAATCCTTTCTGATATTCTGGATTCGGTTTACTAATTCCCTTGCAATTCCTTCTTTTCTTAATTCAGGGGAGATAATTATATCCAGTGCTACGGTTATTCCGTTAGAATTAGCAACCAACCATCCTTCTATATCTTGGGACGAAATCTCAACATCTTCTAGTGTTAAAGTTATGCTTTTTCCTTCAATATCAACATTAATCGTGCCAACACTCTCCAATTGTTTGATTTCGGTCTGAGAAAATATTTGTATCCTCTTGGAAATCAACCCCATATCCTTTCCAAAACGAGGGCCAAGTGCTTTAAAATTAGGTTTAATTTGCTTCACCAAAACCCCTGAGGCATCATCCAAAAGTTGTATTTCCTTGACGTTTACCTCGGCTTTTATCAGGTCGGAAATGGCTTCAATTTCGGCTCTCTGATTGGCGTCAAGTACCGGGATCATTACCTTTTGCAGCGGTTGACGCACCTTGATCATTTCCTTCTTACGAAGGGATAAAACCAATGATGAAATGGTCTGCGCTTTCTGCATTTTACTCTCTAACGATTTATTAACAAAGTTTTCAACGGATTTTGGAAACTCGGCCAAATGTACACTGTCGAATTTTTCTGCTCCCGTTACCTGTGTTAAGTCTCTGTAAAGTTTGTCCATATAAAATGGAGCGATAGGCGCACCCAGTTTACTGATGGTTAACAAACAGGTATATAAAGTTTGGTAAGCGGCAATTTTATCCTGTGCATAATCGCCTTTCCAGAAGCGACGACGACACAAACGAACGTACCAGTTACTCAGGTTTTCCTGAACGAAATCAGATATCGCACGGGCAGCTTTCGTTGGCTCATAATCAGCGTAGAAACTATCAACGTCTTTTATCAAAGTATTCAATTCGGAGATAATCCACTGGTCAATTTCCGGTCTTTCGCTCAACGGAATTTCCGCCTCCTCGTATTTGAAACCGTCAATATTAGCATACAAACTAAAGAACGAATAGGTATTGTATAAGGTTCCGAAGAATTTACGGCGCACCTCAGCAATTCCTTCTAAGTCAAACTTCAAGTTATCCCAAGGATTCGCATTCGAAATCATATACCAACGTGTCGCATCGGGACCATATTCGTTTAATGTTTCAAACGGATCTACGGCATTCCCTAAACGTTTGGACATTTTTTGTCCGTTTTTGTCCAACACCAATCCGTTCGACACTACGTTTTTATAGGCAACCCTGTCAAAAACCAAAGTCCCGATAGCATGTAAGGTATAAAACCAACCACGGGTTTGGTCGACTCCCTCGGCTATAAAATCTGCCGGAAAGTCTTTATTATTGTCAATCTTATCTTTGTTTTCAAAAGGATAATGCCATTGTGCATACGGCATAGAACCCGAATCGAACCAAACGTCAATCAAATCGGCCTCGCGTTTCATCGGTTTGCCCGAAGCGGAAACCAAGGTGATTTCATCGACTACATTTTTATGCAAATCGATTAAATCATAATTGCTTTCGTCCATGTTTCCAATTTCAAAACCTTTGAAAGGATTTTCTTTTTGAAAACCTGCTGCGATTGCTTTTTCGATCTCGTTGTATAATTCCTCTACAGAACCAATCAAGATTTCTTCCTGTTTGTCTTCGGATCTCCAGATTGGCAACGGAATCCCCCAGTATCTCGAACGGGATAAATTCCAGTCGTTGGCATTTTTCAACCAATTCCCGAAACGTCCTTCCCCGGTTGCTTTTGGCTTCCAGTTGATGGTTTCATTCAGGTCAAACATCCGGTCTCTAACCTCGGTAATTTTGATAAACCAGGAATCAAGCGGATAGTATAGAATAGGCTTGTCTGTTCTCCAACAATGCGGGTAACTGTGCACGTATTTCTCTACTTTGAAGGCTTTATTCTCTTCTTTCAAACGGATGGCAAGCTCTACGTCTATCGAACGTTCCGGTGCTTCGCCTTCATTGTAATATTCATTTTTAACGTATTTACCACCGTATTCACCCATGTGTGAAGTGAATCTCCCTTGTAAATCCACCAGTGGAACCGGAGTTCCATTTTCATCCAAAACCAACATTGGCGGTACTTCAGGCGTAGCTTCTTTGGCTACTTTCGCATCATCGGCACCAAAAGTCGGGGCAGTATGTACGATTCCCGTTCCGTCTTCGGTAGTCACGAAATCCCCGGAAATTACCCTAAACGCATTTTCAGGATTCTGGTATGGCAACGCAAACGGCAACAACTGCTCGTAACGGATGCCGACCAAATCAGCTCCTTTAGATTCCGCTACGATTTGGTATGGTATCTTTCCTGCCTTGCCGGCAGGCTGGTTATCTCCGGCTTTGTAATTTTCAAAATCAGCCGCTTCTTCAGTGGCAAAAAATCCTTTTCCGAATTGTTTCCCCACTAAGTTTTTAGCCAGAATAACATTGATTGGCAAAAAGGTATATTGATTGTAAGTCTTAACTAACACATAATCGATTTTTGGGCCAACCGTCAAGGCAGTGTTTGATGGCAAGGTCCAAGGAGTCGTCGTCCAGGCAAGGAAAAAAAACTCACCCCAGCCCTCTCCAAAGGAGAGGGAGTCAAGTCCGAATGCTTTTTCGACAGAATTTTCGGTTCCCTCTCCCTCTCCTTTGGAGAGGGCTGGGGAGAGGACTTTGAATTGAGCAACAACAGTCGTGTCGGTCACATCTCTGTAACTTCCCGGCTGGTTTACTTCATGGGAAGACAATCCTGTACCCGCTTTCGGGGAATACGGTTGTATCGTATATCCTTTGTACATCAAATCCTTGTTGTAGATTTGTTTCAAAAGCCACCAAACCGACTCCATATATTTGGGTTTATAGGTCACATATGGATCTTCCATATCTACCCAATACCCCATTTTCTCGGTCAAATCATTCCATACGTCAGTATAACGCATTACCGTTTTTTTACAGGCTTCATTGTACTCTTCTACCGAAATAATTTTCCCGATATCTTCTTTGGTAATTCCCAAAGCCGCTTCGGTACCTAATTCCACCGGCAATCCGTGTGTATCCCAACCCGCTTTACGCTTTACTTGAAACCCTTTTTGTGTTTTATATCTACAAAAAATATCTTTGATAGCACGTGCCATGACGTGGTGAATTCCCGGTAATCCGTTGGCCGAAGGTGGCCCTTCAAAAAATACGAATGGTGCATTTCCCTCACGGGTAGTTACACTTTTCTCAAATATGTTTTCCTGCTTCCAAAAATCAAGAACTTCAGAGGCCACCACAGGCAAGTCAAGTCCTTTGTATTCAGTAAATTTTGTGCTCATTTTATCCTTTTCTTAAACGAGGTGCGAAAGTAAGGAATTTTAAAGAAATTAGAGAAAAGATGCGAGAAAAAAGAGAAAAACGGGTGAAATATTTCACAATTAATGTGAAAAAAAATCACTTTTGGGAATCTTAAGCAAAAACTGACTTCAAAACATCCGGCATAAAAAATATTTTCGTTTTAGTGAATACTTCTGTAGCCGTGCTAATGTTACCGTTCTTGTATTTTAAACAATAAAATTTAAGCCTATTTATCCCCCTATTAATCTGAATTCAGTTTCCATCATAAAACATTAAATTTCAATTTATTATGACTAATTTTGGTAAACACCTCGTATAAATATAAAAAATTAAGAAACTAACGTATTATATGGCTGCAATTTTAGCATTTTACCCATAAAAACAACGGGTTAGAAGTATTGAAAAGGAGAATTCTATCACTAATAAAACTCAAATCATGTTACGAAGTTTATTAATCATATTGTTCACAACATCTCTTTTTTCACAATCCTACTTTGAACCACTTCAAGTAAGGCATACGAATGCATTTAAAAACAACCAATACGAAACCTCTCTTTTTAAAATTTCAGAAATAAGTAGCGAACTCCCCATCAAAATAAAAAACAACAATTATCTTCTTATAAGTCCATTTTACAGCAACACTCAAATCACTCTGGAAGATACTGACCATCAATTCCCTACAATACAATCATTACGTTTACCGATGGGTTTGATTACTCCAATAGGAGAATCAAAATGGTCACTTACACTCTTAACAGTATTGAGCTGGAATGGCGAAAAATTATTTACGGATGACAGTTTTCAATTTGGCACTATCGTCTTTACTACTTTTTCAAAAAAAACAAATAAAAAAATCCGTTTTGGCGTCTATGCAAATAAAGAATTTTTTGGCTGGTTTGTAATCCCATTAGTAGGTTTGAGTTGGCAAATAAATGACTCCAATTCTATTTTTGGATTATTACCCGGCCGGCTTACTTTTCAGCATAAATGGAATACGAAATTATACAGTGGATTGAATTTTCGTGCCCCGATGAACAGCTACCGAATTACCGACCAACAATACATAACGCTATATGACAACCAACTCTCTTTGTTTTTAGATTATTATTTAACCAAACCTATTTGCATTACAATAGAACCGGGCTGGAGTCTTTTCAGAAAAATTAGTACCAGCACCATAGAAAACGGCTATAAAATCAATGAAACCAGCAGGGTTGATGGTTCGTTTATCAAATTGAGTGCCGCATACCGTTTTAAGTTATAACCATCAGCGTTTTACAACTTACTCTTAGCATAAGAATCTAATGGATCAATTAATTCTAATAAAAGATGAAACAAGTATTTGATTTTGTAATGATATCTGGAGTACTGCTTGGGATTATATTCATAATCACAACGCTATGCTTCAAAAAGAAAACAGATAAAGCCATACTTTATCTAAATCTTGTTATTGCTTTCTTAATACTTAATAATCTTCAAGCCTTTTCATTCGAAACATTTCTAATGGATGCCCCCTTTTTTATAAAAAGATTACAAATCCCATGGTATGTTCTAATTCTTCCTTCTTTTTATGTTTTTTTAACGCATTATCTAAAGATCGAAAAGAAGATTTCTTCCTATGTGTACATTTCTTTCTCCATATTTATTATAGAAATTCTCATCCGAATTGTTTTATTCCCAAATTATTACCGTCTGGACAACAGTTTTTTTATCGCAAAATATGTGCAAATAGAAGAAATAATAAATGCCTCCTACTCTATATTCATTTTTACAAAAACCCTATTAATCTTATTTAAATACACCGATTTATACCCGCAAGTATTAGCTTTTGACAACTTAAAATGGCTACGGAATTTAATGTTTTTAGGAGGTATCATTATCCTCATGTGGGTTTGTGCTATTTTATTAAACTTAGACAACACGTTAAATCCAGAAGTTTTAATTTATTACCCCTTACGCCTGAGCACCACTTCTTTATTATACTGGATAAGCTACCAAGGTTTTTATAATTATTCTCTAATGACAGAACGGATCGAGTTAAGAAAAGCTATTCTAACTGAAGAAAAAAATAAAGAAAACAATCTTAACAACAACCCATCAAATGACAGCAAATTCAAGCCTGTTAAGAATTATATTGAAAAAAACAAAAGATACATCGACCCCACTTTCAGTTTAGAGAAATTGGCTTCCGAAATGAATATCAGCACCAGTAAACTATCGCATTTAATCAATCAGGAAAGTGGTTACAATTTTTCGGATTATATCAATTATTTAAGGGTCGAAAAAGCTAAAAAGTATTTGACAAACCCAAATTATTCAGCCTATACCAACGTGGCTATCGGGCTCGAATGTGGCTTTAACTCCAAATCAACTTTCTACACCGCTTTTAAAAAATTCACTTCCCTAACTCCTTCAGAATACAAAGAAAAGTAAGACTATGTAGTCCTATATTATTCAATGTGTCCTGATTTCTGCAAAATGGACAATCCGGGATAATGCTTTATATTTCCAGTCATAATTTTGAGATAGAAATTAAAATCTCAACATTATGAAAACCTCTATTTTATCTCTAATCGCAATTTCTTTCTTCATCCAAAGTTGTCATACTTATGCGGCAATCAATTTGAAAGACACCCCTTTATTTACGGACAGAAATTACAAAATAAAACAAACACATCAGTTTGAAAAAGTAAAACTACTATCCGTAAATGACAGCTCCCTAATTGTATTAAAACACAATACCCAAAAAAACATTCTAGTTTCAAAAATCAAAGAAATTAAAGAGCAAAATCCATCAACATTAAAAACGATAGCATTTGTAGTCTCTTTAGATCTCCCAACTATAGTTACAATAGGAACTGTTTTAAGGAGTGATTTTGTTTTTGACGATTTTGCAATTCCTAAAAATTAAACCCTGGAAATCATGTTACTATTTATTTGTTATACTTTATTAAGAAAGTGTAATATCCAAAATTTAATTCGAATCCCTTTAAAAATAGGATCCTATTTGAAAGCAAATATTACTAAATTTTTGATCCATTTTTTCATCAGACTGTTGCCTTTTTTGCCTGTAGTGTCGTTATCCCAAAACTCCCGACTTGATTACAAAGTAATGTTTAGCGGCAATAATATTGGCTGGCTACGGCTTGAAAAAAATGACACCGGAAACAAATCCAATCTACTTTTGGTCTCTGAAATTAAAACCAAAGTTGTTTTTCCAATCACTGTGTTTTCTAAAGAGGCATCCACCTTTGAAAACGGTAAACTTATTTATTCGTCACAATTCAGAAAAACTAACGGTAAAACAAAAATCAACAAAGAAATCCGATTCGTTAAAAACGAATACGAGATGATTGAAAATGACAAAAAAACCAAACTTTCCTGTACCAATATCGACACCAATCTTTTGAGCCTCTTTTTTGAAGAACCCAAAAACGCCGAAGAAGTGTATTGTGACAATCAACAACGCTTTATCAGGGTAACAAAAGCAAATGATGGGGGTTACAAAATGAAATTCCCTAACGGCAATTGCAACAGCTATTATTACAAAGAAGGTGTCTGCATTAAAGTTAAGGTGGAGCATAAATTCTATATCGCAGAAATAATCATTGAACCTTAAGAAAAAACCATGCAAACCACAACTATTGTACTGTATATCGCTAGCTATGTCTTCTTTTTTGTATTCAACTGGAAAAGCATCAAAGATGGTAGTCAAAGGCTAATCAATGACGACGGAGATTTTACCTCAAAACCGAAACAGCTGATACTTTCGCATCTCATAGGTGCCGTTTGGCTTGGATTCATTCCTGTGATGACACTAAAAGATTCCATTACAAGCATTTTGATTGACCCTAAAACAATAGAAATAAACACCATTCTTCTTTACGTTCTGACCTTTATTACAATCCTGTTTATTGCACTCCAACAAAGTACAAATGCCTATGAAAAAAGAGAAAAATCAAAAAACGCTCTTCATCTATCAGCACTCTTCTTTATTATTTATTTTATAACAAGAGCCTTATTCCTGTTTTCTTATGAATTATGGTTCAGGGGAGGATTACTGTTTGAGACTACCGCCGGCATCGGAATGCCTTTGGCTATTGTTGTCAATATCTTTCTCTATGTTTTATTGCACGTTTTTAACAGCCGGAAAGAACTATTGGCCTGTATCCCTTTCGGAATTGTAAGCTGCCTATTCTGTTTTGCATTTAATGCCGCCTGGCCGGCCATACTACTGCACATCGGTTTTTCATTGGGCTACGAAATTAATTTTTACCGATTGAATTTAAATCATCTAAAAAACACAACGTCATGAAAATTTTAATAACAGGTGCAACAGGATATATTGGAAATAATCTTGCAAACACACTCGCCAACATGGGAAATAAGGTTCATGCAATTGTTCGTTCAGATTCTGCAAAAAGATTATTGCAACACCCAAATATTACCCTTTTTAAAGGCGACATTTTAGATAAAGACAGCTTAGTGACTGCCATGAAAGGTTGCCAACAGGTATATCATACAGCAGCAAAAGTGGGTCTCGATATAAAAAATTATCCTGATTTCCATAATGTAAATGTTGAAGGAACCCAAAATGTCATTGATGCAATCTTAGAAACAGGCATAGAAAAAACAGTTTTTACTAGCACCTGTAGTGTGATTGGCCCATCATACAACCATCCTCTAAACGAAAAGAACTCTCCAACTGCTAAAATTACGAATGCTTATGATTTAACAAAAAAATTGAGCGAAGACATAATATTCCAAGAAGCAACTAAAGGGATGAATGCTGTTATTGTAAGTCCCTCAAAAATTTATGGGCCTGGAAATATTTCTCATTCACTTACAGCCAATGCTGTCATAAATATGTTCTTAAAAAAGAAAATTACTCTTATTCCTTCACCAGGAACATACCGGGTCAGTTTTGCCTATATAGATGACATCATAAACGGACACTTGCTTGCCATGGAAAAAGGAAAAAGTGGTGAAAAGTATATTCTGGGAGGAGTAAATATTTCATACCAAGAATTTTTCAATCAAATTAGAGCTATATCATCATGCAATGGACATATAATCCATTTTTCAAAAAACACATTTAAAGCATTAGCTCTTTTACAATTATTAAATTATAAAATTACAGGAGCCTCTCCCCTTTTTACAGCAAAGTCAATAGACTATATTTTCAATAATTACGTCTTCTCCAGTGATAAAGCCATTGAAGAATTAGGATATAAAATAACCCCATTGGAAGAGGCTTTAAAACAAACCATTCACTTTTTAAAAAACCAAAGTCATGAAAACTAAACTTTACACCCTGATAACCGGTTCCAGCGAAGGATTCGGAAAAGCATTGGCAATAGAATGTGCCAAAAGAAAAATGAACTTAATCCTTGTTTCATTACCAAATTCTGGCCTCAACCATTTGGCCGAATTTATAATTCAACATTACAACGTTGATGTGGTTCCTATCGAAAAAGACCTTGCTGTTGAAGAGAATTGTATGATGCTTTTCAAAGAAGTAGCACAACTGAATCTCTCCGTTAATATGCTCATCAACAATGTGGGCTTAGGAAGCACTATGTTCTTCAAAGAAGGAAATATCGACTTTTATCAAAAACAGCTGAAGTTAAATGTAATGGTAACGACACTGCTCACCAGCCTGTTTCTTGATATGTTGAAAACGAATACGCCTTCCCATATTTTAAATGTGAGCAGCCTGAGCTGTTTCTTTTATCTGGCCAAAAAACAAGTCTATGGTGCCACTAAATCCTATGTTTATTCTTTTTCAAAAAGCCTGCGTGCAGAGTTGAGTTCCGATGGCATCAATGTAAGTGTAATTTGCCCCGGGGGCATGAACACCAATGCAACAACAATAATGACCAATAAGTCAAATCACTGGCTGGCACGTCAATCCATCATGGATCCAGATAAAGTTGCAGCAATAGCGATTAAAGGCCTATTAAATCGAGATGAAATTATTATTCCTGGTTTCATGAACAAACTCTTTTTGTTAGTGGACAAGTTGTTGCCTTCCTTCATCATTAAAATAATCGCCAACAGTCATGTCAATAAATTTAAGTCCTACAACATTGGAACTCGAAATCACGACCATCAACTCATTAGTTAAGCATATAGACATCATTAACCCATTGGGTGTAATTATTAAAAACTAATTACACCCAACGGGCATTATTAAACTTTAAAAACTAACATCATGAAAACCATTTTATTCTTCATTACAATCCTTACTTTAGGATGTGGCCCCGAATACTATGTACCCAATTCTCAAAATATACCTATTATGAAATCTAAAGGGCAGACTAATTTAGGTATTGGCTATAATGAAAGTGAATATACCAGAGGATTTGAACTTCAAACTGCTCATGCCATTACCAATCACATTGCTTTACAATTTAATGGTGATTGGGTTAAAAATGGGAAAAAAGGATATTTAGGCGATGCCTCTGACGACTTAAAAGCAACAGGAAGAATGTTAGAAGTTGGTGCAGGTTATTTCAAAGACATAGCTCCAAATTTTACATTTGAAACTTATGGATTACTTGGTTTTGGAAAAATTGAACTTGAAAACAACACATCTGGAACCAATAATTTCTCAGCAAAATTCAACCGTGTTGGAATTCAACCAAGCTTAAGCTACAGTCGGAAACGTTTTTCAACTTCTCTTTCTTCAAGAATTGTCCATCTAAAATACAAAGACATCAGTGCAAATGGAAATCTAGAAGGTTTTGATCCTAATCATTTAAAAACAAATAACGCCTATTGGCTACTCGAACCCGCACTTACTATTCAAGTAGGTTCAGAAAATTTAAAATTCCAACTCCAATATGTTTACAGTCATAATTTAACGAATCCCTCATTCGAACAAGAACCGGATATCATTTCATTAGGAATTAAATTAAGAATTGACCCAATAAAACAAATCACATCTTTAAAAAAATAATTTAAGAAAAAACCTCCTTCAAAACCTCCAAAGATTTCGGTCGTTTGAAACCATCCAGATGAAAGCTGTAATAATCAATCAGGATTTTTAGAAGAATCTGTCTCTCGATGACATGAAAGGTTTTTTGATCGTTTTCGAATTTTAAATCAATGAGTTTTTTGAACAGACTGGTTTCGTGTTCGGTGAGCGAACTGATGGCGTGAAAAGGCGTGAAAACACCTTCGGTCATTTCGAAAAATGGCATATCCCTATCGGAAACATCCGGATAAAAACCGAGGTACTTGGTCATTTCCAGGAGCAGAATCAAATGGAAATTCGCAATTTCGTCATGATTGTCCAACCAATGCAGGGCGGCTTCGAGAAAGCTAAAAAGCGACTCGTTTTTTTCTTCCTCATGAATCGAATGATGCAAAATCTCGGAAACAAACATCACGATTGTGCTTTTTACAATATCGGTATGAATCGAATGAAAAGGTTCGGCGATTTTTATCTCTTTGAAATTCTCTAAAGTACCTTTGTTCTTATGGACAGCCTCGATTTCCAGGATAGTCAAAGGCTGAAAATAGGCAATTTTTTGATTGGATTTCCGGGAAGAAAAAGCGTCCCGGACAAAATAGGATTTCAATCCATGGGAGAGCGTAAAGCATTTTACAATCAGGCTTTTCTCTTGGTATTTTAAAGCCGAAATAACAATTGCCTTGGTTTTAACCTGCATGAATTTATTTTATAAATAATGAATCGCAAAAATAGTAAAAAAGAGTCCTTAGTCCTTAGTCGGTGAGTCCTTAGCTTTATAAATTAAAAAAGTCCCTGGCACTTATTTCTAAACACTAGGGACTAACTCTAATTAAACAGCTCCTTGAGCCAGCATCGCATCGGCCACTTTTACAAATCCGGCAATGTTGGCTCCTTTTACGTAGTTTATATAACCATCGGGTTCGACTCCATATTTTACACAGGAAGCATGAATATTCAACATAATCCCTTTTAATTTTTCATCCACTTCTTCGGCTGTCCAGCTCAACCGCAAGGAGTTTTGGGACATCTCCAACCCTGAAGTAGCCACTCCGCCCGCATTAGAGGCTTTTCCCGGAGAGAATAATAATTTAGCTGTTTGGATTATGGCAATCCCTTCCGGAGTGGTTGGCATATTGGCCCCTTCGGCAATACAAATACATCCGTTGGCCACCAAAGCTTTGGCTCCAGTTTCATCCAACTCGTTTTGGGTTGCACAGGGCATGGCAATATCACATTTTACCTCCCAAGGACGGGAATTGGCAACATATTTCGCCTTTGGATATTTTGTGACATAATCTTTAATTCTTCCCCTTAATTCATTTTTAATCACCATTACATGCGCCAATTTCTCGGCATCAATTCCATCGGCATCATAAATATATCCGGAAGAATCAGACATCGTGACCACTTTTCCTCCCAACTGGGTAGCTTTCTGCACCGCATACTGCGCCACATTCCCTGAACCGGAAATCACTGCCGTTTTCCCGGCGAACTGCTCCCCTTTGGTAGCCAACATGCTTTGGGCAAAATATACCGCCCCGTATCCTGTAGCTTCAGGCCGGATTAACGAACCTCCGAAAGAAATTCCTTTCCCGGTTAAAACCCCGGTAAATTCATTCCTCAATCTTTTGTATTGACCAAAAAGATAGCCCACTTCTCTTGCACCAACCCCAATATCCCCGGCAGGCACATCGATATCGGCACCAATATATTTAGACAATTCAATCATGAAACTTTGGCAAAAACGCATCACTTCATTATCGGATTTTCCTTTGGGATCAAAATCAGAACCTCCTTTTCCACCGCCCATGGCCAAGGTGGTCAAACTGTTTTTAAAGGTTTGTTCGAAAGCCAAAAATTTCAGGATACTCAAATTCACCGAAGGGTGAAAACGAAGCCCTCCTTTATACGGGCCGATAGCCGAATTCATCTGGATACGATACCCCCTGTTGACTTGGATTTCGCCTTTGTCATCAATCCAGGTGACACGAAAAGTAACAATTCGTTCCGATTCCACCATCCGCTCCAAAAGCATCTTGTTCTGGTATTTTTTATTTTCTTCGATAAACGGAATTACGGTATCGGCAACTTCCAAAACCGCCTGTAAAAATTCTGGCTCATTAGGATTTTTTTGAGCGACCCCTTCCATAAAGGAAGTAATACTTTGCGATATCATATGGTTCGATTTTTAGTGTTAAAAAAACGTTTTCGTACGTATATACACAAATATACATTTTAAAAAATTATTCAAACCTTCGTTTTCCATATTAAAAGAAAGAATTATCTTTTTTTTAATGAAGCTGTGAAAATCAGATTTAATCTTGCCCTTTTAAAGAAAAACAGTGTCGTTTTCATAGTCAAATTTGCATTTGACTGCTTTATTTTAATTTTATCCTAAGGGATGACTGATGTTTTTATATCTTTGTCGAGACTTGAAATTCCAATATAAAATGCTCAAAAAAACCATCTTAACTTTGTTAATTTTAGTTGGTTTTACCAATTATTCAAATGCCCAATTCGGCTTTTCGCACGAAATAGGTGTTATAGCAGGACCTGTGGCATTTCAATCGGATTATGGGGAGCGTTACAATTTAGAGACCAATGCAGGGAATACCGGTTTAGGGGTCGGAATTATTCATTACATCAATTTTTCTTACAAAGCAGAATGTAACTGTTACACGCCTGAGACTTATTTTAATGACCATTTTAAACTCAGAAGTGAATTATCTTATAATAAAACCGAATTAAAACATTTCGGGGAATGGGTTGAACCGGACAAAACTTCTATACAAGCAGATCAATTACGGGCCATGAAAGGAAGTACAGCCGTAACCAACGTCGGAATGCAATTGGAATATTTTCCGTTAAGCATCCGTGATTTTACTGCGCGAATAGGCAGTTTGGGGCCTTTTGTGAGTCTTGGTGCCCAGTTCAGCTATTACAATGCCGAAGCCTACTCTACAATGGGCCCTTTAGGCACACCATTGACTACCTATCCTAAATATTTGACTCCAACAGATGGCCGCCCTTATGGTTTTTCAACCGAAACGGGCTCTGTATGGTCTGTTATTTCGAGCGTGGGAACGCGTTATAAGTTAAGTCCGCTTCGGGATTTAATGATCGATTTACGCTTTCAGTATTATTTCTCCAACTGGGTCGATGGTTTGAATCCGAATCCGGCGATGTATAAAGAAAACAAAGCCAATGACTGGTTGGTTTGGCTCAATGTGGGTTATATTTATTACCTGCAATAAAAACTTCGTATCAAATTTTATAGTCTGGGTTTAAAAGTTGGTACATTTGTAGTAATCAATCCATACTGCTATGAAATATTCTCTTTTTTTAGCTGTCTTTTCTTTTTTAATCGTTGGTTGCAGCGGAACGGAATTAGTTTTTGAACATCAGACGTTTCAAAAAAAGACCAGCCTACCCTGCAAAGAAAATTGTCCGCATATTACGGTGAAAATCCCCGTGGCCAAAGATGCGCCTGTTGTGGCGGACAGCATCAATAAAAAAGTGTTTTCGGTTTTGAAACAAATCATTTATTTTGGCGAAAAACCATATACTTCTACCAACTATAAAGGACTTTTAGACTCCTTCATGGCTTCGTATGAAAAAATGCAAAAAGATTTCCCCAAAGACACTTTTGGCTGGGAAGCAGAGATTGAAGGCCATGTAAAATATGTGTCGGACAGCATCATCAACATCGAAATCAAGCATTACACCTATACCGGCGGAGCGCATGGCTATCAGGGATACCGCTCCTTACTTTTTGATCCCAATACCGGAAAATCCATCTCAACCGACAAACTTTTTAAAGACAAAAATGCTTTTATGGCTTTCGCCGAAAAGAAATTCAGGGTCAAATATAAAATTCCGGAAAACGGATCGATTAATGCTACGGGATACCAATTTGAAGACGACCAATTCCACTTGCCCCTGACCATTTTTTATACCGATAAAGGGTTGCTTTTATATTACAACCCCTATGAAGTCGCTTCTTATGCCGATGGCCCGAAACAATTATTCTTTCCCTATACAGAAGTCAATACCTTTCTACGGCTAAAATAACGAAATGAAAAACTAAACCAGTTTTCTGATTCCCAGGATAACACCTATATGAATTCCCTCGTGAAAATTATTGAAAGCCATGGCGTCCTGTGCAGATTTTAAAACATAACCTGTAGAAGTAGGATATTCGTTAAAATTTTGAAACAGATTATTTTTTAAATCAATTTCAGTCTGATGGATGGTTTCAGAAAGTAACGCTAGAATTTCGTCGGCTTCTTCCTGGTCAACAACATGCTCAGTTTTCGTTCCCTTTTTGTATTTCTCCACCATTTCATCAGAAACCATCATAGGCAAACCGGATAATTTATAGACTAATATTTGTTGGGTAACCACGATATGGCCGACATTCCAAATCAAATTATTAGTAAAACCTTCCGGAACTTTGTTTAATTGTTCTAAGGTATACCCCTGGATTAATTTAGAAACCATGTTTCTACTGGTTTTGGTAACATCTACTATTTGTTGCATTGTATTGGATTTGTAAATTTTCGATAAAAATAATCATTTTCCGTATCAAATGAATTTTCTTTGCATTACGAAAACTTCCTTACCATGAACAAAATATACTACCTCGCTTCCTGTGATACCTGCAGAAAAATTATAAAATCCTTACCGAAAGACCATAATTTGGTTTTCCATGACATCAAACAAGACCCGATTACTGTGGAAGAATTGGAAGAATTGCACGCACTTTCGGGAAGTTATGAAGCGCTGTTCAGCAAAAAAGCCCAACTGTACAAATCATTGGGACTGAAAGACAAATCGCTGACCGAAGCCGATTACAAAGACTATATTTTAGAACATTACACCTTTTTGAGCCGACCGGTTTTTATCATTGAAGGTAAAATCTACATTGGCAACAGCCAACAAAACATGCACCAGGTAATGCTGGCCTTAAATGCCTTATAAAATCCCACCCAAAAACGAAGTCCTAGCCACTGATAACTTTTTTCTTATCTTTGAGCTCTTTTTAGAAAACATATGATACAATCAATGACCGGTTTTGGTAAAGCAACTTTGCAACTGCCAACCAAAAAAATAACAGTAGAAGTAAAGTCGCTAAACAGTAAAGGTTTAGATTTGAATGTGAGAATGCCTTCACTTTACCGCGAAATGGAATTAGGGCTACGTAACCAAATTGCAGTGCAACTCGAAAGAGGGAAAATAGATTTCTCTATTTTTATCGAAAGTACCGCCGAGCAAACTTCCACCAAAGTAAATGTCCCTATCGTAAAAGCCTATATCAGTCAACTGCGCGAAGTATACGCTGATGCAGAGGAAACCGAGCTGATGAAAATGGCCATCCGCATGCCGGATACCATGAAAATAGAACGCGAAGAAATTGATGAAAATGATTGGGCGCAAATTAAAACGGTCATTGAAGAAAGCCTGAAAAACATTCAAAATTTCAGGAGAGACGAAGGCGCTTCTTTAGAAAAAGAATTTCAATTGCGCATTGGCAACATTCGTCAATACATGACCGAAGCACTCGAACTGGATCCGGAACGTGTTCAAGCCATCAAAGACCGTTTGCAAACTGCCATCACCGAATTGGAAGTGAATGTTGACGCCAATCGTTTTGAACAGGAATTGATTTATTACTTAGAAAAATTAGACATCACCGAAGAAAAAGTACGTCTGAACAATCACTTGGATTATTTCCTGGAAACCATCAACGGTACCGAAGCCAACGGTAGAAAATTAGGATTCATCACCCAGGAAATGGGACGCGAAATCAACACCATGGGTTCTAAATCCAATCACGCACAGATGCAAAAATTGGTCGTGATGATGAAAGACGAATTGGAAAAAATCAAAGAACAGGTTTTAAACGTTTTATAAGTAAGTAGTCCATAGTGGTTAGTCCTTAGTCTTCTACTTGGGACTAATCACTAAGGACTAAGGACTAATTATTATATTATGAAAGGAAAATTAATCGTATTCTCAGCGCCATCAGGTTCGGGAAAAACCACCATAGTAAGGCATTTATTAAAACAGGAAGACCTGAATTTAGAGTTTTCCATTTCGGCTGCAACACGTGAAGCCCGTGGCGAGGAAGTAAACGGAAAAGATTATTACTTCATGTCTTTGGAAGAATTTAAAAACCACATCAAAAACGAGGATTTTGTAGAATGGGAAGAAGTGTACCGCGACAACTTTTATGGCACTTTAAAAAGTGAAGTGGAACGTATCTGGGCCAAAGGAAAAAACGTGATTTTTGATATTGATGTTGCCGGTGGATTAAGAATCAAACATAAATTCCCGGAAGAAACGTTGGCTGTTTTTGTGAAACCACCCAGTGTAGATGAATTGAAACGCAGACTGAAAGAACGTTCTACCGAAAGTGAGGACAAAATCAATATGCGTATTGCCAAAGCTCACGTTGAACTGGCAACCGCACCACAATTTGATGTAATTATCAAAAACTACGATTTGGATATCGCTTTGGAAGAAGCGACTCAACTTGTAAAGGAGTTTGTTAGCAAATAGTAATTAGTCCTTAGTACATAGTCCTTAGTTTAGGTACTAAGAACTAATCATCTAAAAATTAAAAAATTATGAGTGGAGTTAAATCATACAAAGAATTACTTATTTGGCAAAAAGGTATCAAGATTGTGGTTTTAATATATAAACTCACGAGGAGCTTTCCTAAAGAAGAAATTTATGCTTTAACAAGTCAATTAAAAAGAGCCAGTGTCTCAGTTCCTTCAAATATTGCCGAAGGATTTGGACGTCAAAAAGATAAATCATTTAATCATTTTTTGAATATTTCCAGAGGTTCATTAAACGAAATAGAAACACAATTAATTATCGCAAAAGAATTGGAATTTATCTTAGATATGGATTTGTTCAATGAAATTATGTTTTTAATAGAAGAAGAAGGTAAAATGATAAATGCTTTTTCAAAAAACTTGAAAGACTAAAACGGAGTCCTTAAATATTTAGAACTAATTACCATTATCACTAAGGACTAACAACTAAGTACTAAAAATGAAAATAGGATTGTATTTCGGCACCTTCAACCCCATACATGTTGGCCATCTCATCATTGCCAATCATATGGTGGAACATACCGATTTAGACCAAATTTGGATGGTCGTTACGCCCCACAATCCGTTGAAGAAAAAAAGCACTTTGCTCGACGATTACCACCGTTTGCAAATGGTTTATTTGGCCACCGAGGATTTTCCGAAACTCAAACCCTCCGATATTGAGTTTAAACTAAGCCAGCCTAATTACACGGTGAATACCTTAGTGCATTTAGGGGAAAAGTATCCTTCCCATGAATTTTCCTTGATTATGGGAGAGGACAATCTAAAGTCTTTCCACAAATGGAAAAACTATGAAGCCATTTTAGCGCATCATGACATTTATGTATATCCACGAATCTCTACAGAAGCTGAGAATTCAGAATTTAAAAACCATCCCAAAATTCATCTGATTGACGCTCCGGTTGTCGAAATCTCCTCGACTTTTATTCGGGACAACATCAAAAAAGGAAAAAACATACAGCCTTTATTGCCGACCAAAGTTTGGCAATACATAGACCACAATAATTTTTACAGAAAATAATTGGTTTTAAATTAACCATCGTTTATCCATTCGACAAAAGTGATTTCTTAACTTTGATAAAAAAAGTAATCATGCTCAACTTCGAATTATACAATCCAACGAACTTAGTTTTTGGAAAAGGACAGATAGAAAAATTACCCACTCTGGTACCGCAAGGTTCCAAAATTTTATTGGCTTACGGAGGCGGAAGCATCTTCAAGAACGGTATTTACGATCAGGTAAAAACCGCCTTATCCGGTTTTGAAATCGTTGAATTTGGCGGCATCGAACCCAATCCCCATTTTGAAACCTTGATGAAAGCCGTGGCGATTATCAAAGAACAAAATATCGATTTTATTCTGGCCGTTGGCGGCGGTTCGGTAATTGATGGGGTGAAGTTTATCTCGGCAGCCGTTCATTTTGAAGGCAATCCGATTGACATTCTTCAAAAACGCATTTTATTTAAAGATGTCTCCAAAGTGATTCCCTTTGGCACCGTGTTAACCTTGCCGGCCACAGGTTCTGAAATGAATTCGGGTGCGGTGGTAACTATTGCCGCCACACAGGAAAAACTCACCCTTGGCGGAAGTGCCCTGTTTCCGAAATTTTCTATCTGTGACCCCACCGTTATCGCTTCATTGCCTAAAAGACAATTGCAAAACGGGGTTGTAGATGCTTATACCCATGTGATGGAACAATACCTAACCTATCCGCATGAGGGTTATTTACAGGACCGAATTGCCGAAAGCATTTTACAAACCCTGATCGAGATTGGCCCAAAAGTGGTGGAAAACCCAACCGATTATGCTTTGGCTTCCAATTTTATGTGGAGTTGCACAATGGCTTTGAACGGATTAATCCAGAAAGGGGTTCCGAGTGACTGGGCAACGCATATGATTGGCCATGAACTGACCGCTTTGTACGGCATCGATCATGCACGGACGTTGGCGATTATTGGCCCCAACTTATACCGCGTCATGTTTGAATCGAAAAAAGGGAAATTGGAGCAATACGGAAAACGTATTTTTAATTTAACCGGTACAGAAGAAACCATTGCGAACGAGGCCATCAACAAAACGGTTGAATTTTTCCACCAGATGGGAATGGACACCAAGCTTTCAGACTACACCGCAACTTATGATCATACCGCAGATTTCATCGTAAATCGTTTTGACGAAAGAGGTTGGAAAGGTCTGGGGGAGAAACAAAATGTTACTTTAGAAAAAGTAAAATCAATAGTGGAAAGAAGCTATTAGTTGAAATTTCAATAAACAAAAAAAGAAGGCGTTCTCAGATTTGATTCCAGGACGCCTTTCTCATAACACCAAAACAAAACTAACTAAACTAACTACCATTTACTTATTAAAAAAAACTAATTTATAGTTACTTACAACGACCGATATGAAAATATATTGTATCGCATTATACTAAAACTTAAAAAAATTTAAACACTTCTTTTTGCCTTGCTAAATCACGGTTCAGCCTAATTATTTTTGTTGGATAACTACTTTTTTAAGTACTTTTGGTTAAATTTAATTTATAATGGCCGAAAATATAAAATTTGCTGTAATAGGCGGTGGAAGTTGGGCAACTGCAATTACAAAAATGCTTTGTTCCAATCTATCCGAAGTGTCTTGGTATATGCGTAATGAGTCTGCAATTGAGCACATTAAAACCTACAAACACAATCCCAATTACATCAGTTCAGTAGAATTTGACATCAGCAAACTGAAATTGACCAATGATATCAATGAAGCCGTCGCCTATGCCGATTATATCATATTTGCCATTCCATCTGCCTTTTTGCAAACAGAACTCGAAAAACTCACGGTCTCTCTTAAGGATAAAATCATTTTTTCGGCTATAAAAGGAATCGTACCCGAGACGAGCTTAATTGTCGGGGAACATTTCCATGTGCAATATGAAATTCCGTATTACAATATTGGCGTAATAACAGGTCCCTGCCATGCCGAGGAAGTTGCCCTGGAACGACTTTCCTACCTTACCATTGCCTGTGGCGATCCCAATAAAGCGTCTCTGGTGGCTACAAATTTATCCAGCAATTACATCAAGACCAAGATTACCGATGACATCATAGGCACCGAATATGCGGCCATGCTAAAAAACATTTATGCCATTGCCGCCGGAATTGCGCACGGTTTGGGCTATGGCGATAATTTTCAGGCCGTACTCATGAGCAATGCCATCCGGGAGATGAAAAAATTCATCAAGAAAGTACACAAAATGAAACGCAACATCAATGACTCTGCTTATCTCGGGGATTTATTGGTGACGGGATATTCTGTTTTTTCAAGAAACCGGATGTTCGGAAACATGATTGGAAAAGGCTACACGGTAAAAAGTGCCATGATGGAGATGAGTATGATTGCCGAAGGCTATTATGCCGCCAAAAGCGCCTACAAACTCAACCAAGGCTATGGTGCCAGCACGCCTATTATTGATGCCGTTTATGAAATCCTTTACGAAGGCAAAAATGCCAAAGGCGTCTTCAAAAAACTGACTGACAAACTGGATTAATTTATTCGTGATTTAATTAAATAAAAGAACCGCAGATTCGCAGATTATATTTAAATCGCGAATCTGCGGTTCTGTTTTTTTTAACCAATAGCTTATCTCACAATAATCCCGGGTGCTGTGAGAAGTCTCCAGACTCGCACAGCGCACTGCCAATACTGATAATGTTCTCGTTTTCAAAAAGACTTAGGGGAGCGGGTAAAGATTATTCACATTAAACAGCAACACAAAAAAAGCTAAAGTTTAAGTAAATTGGCATAACCATAAAACAGCTGTATTTTTGCTAATTAAAATAAATATAAAGTATTATGACAACTCAAAATGAATTAAAAAAAGAAATTTTAGCTAAATGCAACGAATTAGAATTAAGCAAATCTATTAAAGATGTTAGGAAACTTAAGTACGACATCTTAAATTTGGCTTATCAAAAAATAAATACTATAGTTTTAAACAAGTGGCAATATTATGTAAACATTAGGATTCATGAATTAGAAAACAATCTGAATCTCTCCATTGACGATAAAATCCTATGGTTACATAACGAAATTGAATGATTTATTAATCAAATAAAAAACCGCAAATTCGCAGATTTTAATCTATGAATTTGCGGTTTTATTTTTTATGGATGAACTTATGTTACTGCGCTAACGATTGTGGTAAATATGAGCGGTTGGGTCAAACCATTATTTTTTTGCAAGTTTCCAATAGTTAGATTCAAAATGCCCTCTAACCTTACCAACTTTATTGTTAACAATAAAATCAAATAGCTCCTTTTGTTTAGGAAGCATAGTTTTATCCTTAATCAAATCTAGAATCTCATATAATCTATTTGCAGCTGATAAATTAGATAGCTTTCTAGATATTTCGATATCACTTTCTAAAAGTTTAAATAAAGTTCTTATTCCTGTTTGAGATAAATCAGATATCATTTGTGTATTATACTGCTGTGCATCTCTTGCAATTCCATAACCGTTTCCAAGAAAAGAAACCATTACTGCTTTAACATAAGTATGCATTGATGATAAAGGAACATTTTGTCCTAAACTTACTAAATCTCTAGCATAAGCTGGTTCGTGATGAAAATTGTCCCAACCATAATGAGCATCAAGTAATGCTTGTGAATGTTTTTTAAATATGATTTCTTTAAATGAATCTGGTATGTACTCAACACCATTAACAAGTTTAAGAAACTCTAAAGCTTCACTTGCAGCATCTTTTCCTTTGATATCTCTTAATGATGAGAACTTTGAAGCAATATTACTTCTAATATCATCCGACACCAACTCCCATAAGTTTGGTCCAATTTGACGAATATTGTATTTTAAATTTGGGTCACAATCTTGTTTTATAAAATTGGCAAATAAATTGTGAATTATTGGTCCATGTATTTTTTCAGATTGACTTTCGATAATTGCATTTATTTCCTCTACACTTTCTAATCTCTCTAATGTTAAACTTTCAATCAAATCTTTGATTTGAAGTCCACGAGCAGGCATGTCAAAAGTTAGGACATATTTGATGCAATTTTTTATAAAATTATAGGTTTCAAATTTGTCAATTTCACCCATCGGAAAATGAGCAGTACTAAAATTATTTCTAATTTCTCTACATTGTTGAAGAAAAAAATGAGCTTCATTAGGAATTATTCCTAATCCAAAGGCACCCGTAATTAATTGATAGTCCTTAACTTCTCTTAAATCTTCTAAGATTTGTAATGGTTTACCATCCCAATTAATGGCACTCGAAAAATATTCAATTCCATAAGCGATAATTTTTTTTTGGATATCAAACATAGCTAGATTCCAAACATAATTTATTGCAGCATCATTAAGACCTGATTCAATTGCTATTCGGGTTTTCTCTAAACTTGTTTCTAATCGATACTCTGGTCTTATTGCAAGTTTTACGTTTTCCCATCCTTCGAGAAAATTGTCAACTTTTTCAATATGCTTAAATCTATCTGGTAATATTAATTCTGCCATATATTTGTTTTAATAGTTGTCAACTCATTTACCAATTTAACAAACCTTATTTTAATTCAAATATAGAAAATAATACTTACAAAAATGAAATAAAAAAACCGCAGATTCGCAGATGTAAAATATAATCTGCGAATCTGCGGTTCTATTTTTTTTTAGCTAATAGCTTATTTCACTATAACCCCGTCAACAAATAGTAATGGCACTTCTTCCACTTCTGATTCGTTGATAGAATTGGCTTTGAAAATATATTTTTTATCATACAAGGTATTCCCGATGAAAAAGGTAACCATAAATTCATTGTTTAGGGCCAATACACTTTTTTCGATCATTTCAATCTTTACTACTGAAACGGCAGGAACTTCCACAAAAGCGTGACGCAAAAGCGAGGTTTTTTTCATTTCGCCATCCAATGTCCCGAAAGCCTTAGAAACGACCATGACACCATCCAGTTGAAAATCGCTATCGTTAACCAGGTACACATACCAAACTTTCTCCATAAAATCGTCGTTCCATTCTTGAACGGCGGCCAGGAAAACATTTTCTACTTCGGGGATGATGATGTCTTTTTTCATATATTGTGTGAATAGTCCTTATACTAGTCCTTAGTCCCTAGTCCTTAGCGAAAAGAGTTTCACTAGGGACTAAGGACTTTTAAAAATTAAATACTGGCTTTGAATTGCTCCAGAAAACGCACATCGTTTTCGTAAAACATACGGATATCGCCTATTTGATAGTTCAGCATGGCGATTCTTTCGACTCCCATTCCAAAAGCAAATCCGGTGTATTCGTCGGGATTGATATTACAGTTTTTCAATACGTTGGGATCCACCATTCCGCAACCACCAATTTCCAGCCAACCGGTTCCTTTGGTAATTCTATAATCGGTTTCGGTTTTCAATCCCCAATAAATATCAATCTCGGCACTTGGCTCCGTAAATGGGAAATACGACGGACGCAAACGGATTTTTGACTTCCCGAACATTTCCTTCGTGAAGTACAAAAGCGTTTGTTTCAAGTCGGCAAAAGAAACATCCTTGTCAATATACAAACCTTCCACCTGATGGAAAATACAGTGCGAACGGGACGAAACAGCCTCGTTACGGAACACCCTTCCCGGAGAAATAGTACGGATAGGCGGTTTGTTGTTTTCCATATAACGCACCTGCACTGATGAAGTGTGGGTACGCAATAAAATATCGGGATTGGTCTGAATGAAAAACGTATCCTGCATATCCCGTGCCGGATGGTATTCGGGCAGGTTTAATGCGGTGAAATTATGCCAGTCGTCCTCAATTTCCGGACCTTCGGAAACATTGAAGCCAATGGTGGAAAAAATATCGATGATTTGGTTTTTTACCAATGAAATAGGATGACGGGAACCGATAGTGACAGGCTCGCCGGAACGGGTCAAATCGCCATAAAACCCTTTGGATTCTTCTTTACTCTCTAAAGCTTCCTGGGTGGTTTTCACCTTTTCTTCCGCAGTAGTTTTCAACAGGTTGATTACTTGTCCGAATTCCTTTTTTTGTTCGTTAGGCACATTTTTAAACTCGGCGAAAAACTCTTTTAAAAGCCCTTTGCTTCCTAAAAATTTAATTCTAAATGCTTCTAACGCTGTGGTATCCTGTGTTGAGAAAGCTTCTGCTTCGCCAATATATTCTTTTATCTTATCTATCATTTTCATCCAATAATTGAGGGGCAAATTTAGGAAAAAGTTAGAAGTTAGCCGTTAGAAGTTAGAAGTATTTCTAAACTTCCCGCCAAAATCTAAAATCATCAATCAATCAGTTCTCGTTCGAGAAAATAATTGACAATGGCTTCTTTCATCAAAACCGTTTGTTCGCCTGCTTTTAGTGGTGGTAATTCTTCTTTTACGCTATAATGCGGCCAGCCTTCCTCATCGAAAAACTCGAATTCATAAAAGCCATACGGCTCCAATAATCGACAGATGGCAATGTGCATCAGGTTCAGTTTTTCGTCTTTTTTGTATTCGCGATGCACTTTTCCCAGTTCCTGCACCCCGATTAAATAAATAATGGCATCTAAATCTAAATCTTCGCCTTGTGAAAATTGATCTGAAAGTATCGTAACAAGCCGTTCCCAGCGTTCTTTAAGTTGTGTGTCTCTTGACATATTTTGAAAGTTAGACATTAGAAGTTAGAGGTTAGAGTTCAAAATTCTGATTTCTAACTTCTAAAATTAGATGGCAAAGATAGGAACTTGAAAATTGGCAATCAGTACCGAACAATTCTTTTATATTTGCACTTTTTATTTTAAACGCAAACATTATGGGTTTTTTGGATATTATTTTAGGCGGATTGCTGGGATATTCTTTTTATAAAGGCCTACGAAACGGACTTTTTGTTGAACTGGCTTCCTTAGTTTCACTCTTGGCAGGGGTTTATTTTGCCGTAAAATTTTCTTCTTTGATGAAAGGGCTTTTGTCTGGGTTTTTACATTGGAATCCGCACACGATACAGGTAATCGCTTTTATCCTGACTTTTGTCGTGGTGATTGTCGCTATCTCCTTTTTGGGAAAATTTCTAACCAAAATGGCTGATTTTGCCTATCTGGGATTGCCCAACCAACTGGGTGGCGGTTTTTTCAGAACCTTAAAAATTGTGCTGATTCTGGGTGTTGTTTTCAATCTTTTCGGAAAAATAAACTACAACAACTTTTTGGCCAAAAAAGAAACGTTGGACAACTCCTTATTCTACAACCCGATTCAGAAAACAGCCGGATTTCTCTATCCTTCCATAGGGGAATGGTATACGAATTTGAAAAAGAAGTAATCAGGTAGCAGACTGTAGATTTCAAATAGCAGTGTACACTGAATACTGCAACCTGAAATCTTCAGTCTATTTAACTTCCTTTATAGCGTTAGCATCAATCCAACCTTCGGTTCCATCCGTTAATTGGACTTTCTTCCAGTTTTCTAATTTTTCCTGTACAAAAACTTTCGTTCCTTCGTGCAGCACAAAAATAGGAGTTCCCGCATTTTGTGGTTCACTTTTCACCTCGGCGACCTCAGCAAAAACGATGGCAGGTTTTTCATTATCAAAATGACTTTTCTCAAAAATAGCTGCTGCAACACTTATAAGAAGCAAAGAGAGCAGGACAAACATACCGAAGAAAAATATTCTTTTATTCAATGCTATTTGAGAAAAATAATAACCCACAAAAAAGCCTAAAAACAACACTGAAAAAGCTACCGAAATCCAAGCCCAGGTATTGTAATTATAAATTGCCGTAAAATCCCGAAGCAATTTATTGAAACCTACTTTGGGAACTTCTTTGATCTCGTCTATGGTTCTTTTTTTGGCAAATTCTAAATTATTCAGCACTTCTTTATCATTGGGATTCAGCACCAGTGCTTTCTCATAATAATAAATGGTTAGTGCCACTTTATCGAGCTTGTAATAGGAATTTCCCAAATTGAAATACAGTTCCGCTGATTCCTGACCGGCGTCTAAAACACTTTTATAAGCCTGAACCGCCGCTTCATATTTTCTGTTTTTGTAGTGCTCATTCCCTTTTTCAAAGCCATCCTGGGCAAAGAAAACTTGGGTTAGCAAAAGGAATATATAAACTATGTTTTTCATATATGTAAAAGTTATTTTTTAGCGGTCATATATGTTATCGCCTTTTTATTTATTGGTGTTTGCTTGCGCAAACTTGTTGTTAATGGCGATTTCATTTTATCAATGGTAAAATAATCATTAAATCTGTTTTTCCAACTCAGCAATAATCAGGACAGCTTTGTCATAATCGTTTTGGATAGCTGCACTTGATGAAGGCGCATATCGGGCCACTTCGCAATTTTCTGTCAGTGCAATAAAATCCGTTACTGTCTCTAGTTTTGCATTTCTGTTTAACAGCAACTCCTTTATGTTTTCTTTGCTCATTTCAGAGGTTTCGATATGCAATTTGGCCTTTAAGAAATTATGCATCGCTTTTTCCAATGCCACATAAAACGGTTCTTTGTTGTTGATTTGTTTTTTAGCTTCCGATAAATATTTCTTAGCCAACCTATTGTTGTTTCTAATCCTGTTTCCTGTTACATCGCTATCAATCGCTTCTTTTTTCTTTTTAAACAATACAATCAATGGTATCATTAAAAAAGGCAACAACAACAAGGTGTAAAATCGTTGCGAACCAAAGAAATCATCTTTCTCCGTTGGCCTCAAATTTGTATCCAATGCGATAAACTTGAATTGTGCCGTACTGAAAATCACATTCTTTTTACTTCCTCCATTAGACGCAACTGCAGGCTCACTTGCCGTTGGGCCATCCAAAACATTAATCATTATTTCCTCTGAAGTAATCGTTTTATAGGTTCCGGAACCCAAATCAAAATACGAAAACTGCATCGGTTTAATCGGATAATCCCCTTTGAATTGTGGAATAATGGTATAACTGTCGGATATTTTTCCTGTCATCCCGGCCAGCGAGGTGTTTACACGTTCATTGTGAACCGGATCATACATCTCTAAAGCATTAGGGACAACCGGTTTGGGCAAATTGAATAATTTCATATTTCCTTTACCGCTAACACTTACCACTAATTCCAGACTTTCCCCGTTTTTAAGATCCGTTTTGGAAGGTCTGACCTTAAAATCAAAATTCCCAACCGCTCCCGAAAAATCGGCAGGTTTACCCGTTTCCGGAAGTGCTTTAACCGATATCGTTTTGGTTCCCGCGGAAACTCTTTTGCTGTCTTCTTTTATCAGCATCTGCCCAAACATATTTCTGCGATTCGTTGGCAATTGAACATCAATGTCCAAAGACAGGGGTTCTATGTTTAGTTTGCCTGATTTTTGCGGATACAAAACGGTTTTTCTTAAAACTACATAACGGTATTTTTCGCCTTTAAACATTCCTTCTTCGGGAACCAATTGTTTGATATCAATGTTCTGACTCCAAAAATCGTTGTACTTTGGTTTATTCAGTTCTCTCCAATTGGTTATCCCGATATTGTAACTGAAATACAATTTATAAACCACTGTAATGGGTTCGTTGATATACGGATTGGTCTTGGAAATATCAGCAACCAGATACAGGTTATTATCTGCCGAAATACTGATATCATTCGGATCTTTTGGTTGCTCTGTCGCTGCAGTAACCGTTACTTTTATCGGCGAGGTTTTATAAATCCTGCCTTCATATTCTATGGTAGCCTGTTTAATGGTCAGATTCCCTTTTTGGTTCGGCAAAAGATAATAGGAATAGACTTTTTCAAAAGAACTTCTTCCATTTATCCAGGACTGGCTCACCTGCTGGCTTGGTCCCGCAATAACCCTGAATCCCTCAAAAGACGGTTCATTAAAATTATCCCCATCAATATTCATAACAAAATCGATACGCAAGCGTTCGTTAAGTCCAAGCGTATTTTTACTGACCTTAGCCTCAAATTGCACCTGAGCCCAAAGTCCTTGAAAACTTAATACCAGTAAAATTAAATATCTTTTCATCGTATTATTTAATCCTTATCGATTCCTTTCGGATTTATTAATTTTTTGAAATTTCGTTCTGAAACTCTTTGTATATTAAAATTCACACTACCAGTCTTTCTCTGTTTGTACCGGTCTTCCGCCTTTTTCTTTTTTGGCATTTACTTTGTCCTGTACTTTCTTTTCTTCATTATTAACGGCATCCAAAAGACTTTCTAATCGCTGTTTTGAAATTCCGCTAGGATTTGGTTTGGGTTCTTCCCTTTTATCCTGTTTGTCGTCTTTCTTGTCTTTATTTCCTTTGTCGTCTTTTTTGTCCTTGTCTTTATCCTTATCCTTTTTATCGTCTTTCTTGTCTTTATCTCCTTTATCGTCTTTTTTATCCTTGTCTTTCTTGTCCTTATTTTTATTCTTGTCGTCTTTCGGCGGATTCTCTTTCAGCATTTTTTTGGCCAAGGCATAATTATACCGCGTTTCCTCATCTTCCGGATTATTACGCAAGGCATTTTTATAGGCTTCTACGGCCTGGCTATAATTTTTCTCTTTCATATAAACATTCCCCAAATTATGAAACACTTTGTGTTTTTGGGATCTCGAACTATTATTTGCAATCGCTTTTACGTAAGCATTTTTGGCTTCTGCAACTTGATTTTGTCGGTATATCGCATTTCCTAAATTATAGGACGCCACTGTTTTCTTAGGGAATTTAGAACCTGAAATCCTGTAATTGGCCTCGGCATCAACAAACTTACTTTGGGCATATTCTTCGTTTGCTTTGGGTAATGTTTTGTCTTTTTCCTGTGCAAATACTCCAAACTGTCCCAAAAAAAGAAACAGCATAAAGGCAAATAAATATTTTTTAAAATTTTTCATTTTTATGTTATTATGTTCATCCTTAAAAGCTAAAACTTAAAAGAATTGACATTTACTTTTCATCATTAAATAAATTTAATCGCTTCACCCAACTGGTCTTTCTTTCCAAAAGGAATAAATCTAAAAACAACAATACAAAAGCAAAACCAAGAAACCACTGGAACTGCGATTGGAAATCGGCCATCTGTGTGGCTTCAAATTCTGTTTTTTGAATGGTATCCAAGGTTTTCTTGATATAATCTAAAACTTCCTTGGTATTGTTTCCGTTTACGTAACCTCCCTTGGTTGCTTTGGCGATGGTTTCTAAACTAACGGGATTCAGTTTGGTAATCACCACCTCATTATTATTGTCTCTCTTATAACTTTCTACAATACCATTTCTTCTCAAAGGAATGGTTCCTCCTTTTTCTGTTCCAATTCCAATGGTGACGATTCGCATTCCCATTTTATTCGCTTCTTCCGCTGCCGCTTCTGCACCTTCTGAATGATCTTCCCCGTCAGAGATTAAAATCAATAACTTACTGGTTTTGCTTTTATCATCAAAATAGGTTCCCGATAAGCGAATAGCCTCATCCAATGAAGTCCCTTGGGAAGAAACGATATCGGTGTTCATACTTTGCAAAAACATCTTGGCCACACTATAATCTGACGTTATAGGCAAGACCGGAAAGGCACTTCCGGCATAAGCCACAATCCCTATTCGGTCACTTCCCAACTGATTGATGATTTGGGAAACAATTTGCTTGCTTTTTTCCAATCGGCTCGGGGCAACGTCTTCTGCCAGCATACTTTTGGAGACATCCATTGCAAAAACAATATCTATCCCCTCGCGTTTTACCGTTTCCATTTTAGTCCCGATTTTAGGGTTTACCAAACCTAAAATCAATCCCACCAAAGCCAGAAGAATGATAACCAATTTAAAAACAGGTTTAAAAACAGAGCGATCCGGACTCAATCGCTTGATCAATTCCAAATCCCCAAATTCCTTTTGTTTTCTTTTTTTCCAATATAAATTGAAAAGAAAAAGCAATACTACTAGCGGTAGTATAAAAAGGAGGTATAAATATTTTTTTTCGTCTAATTCCATACTATCTTTTTTAGTCGCAGTTTTCAGTCCCAGTACTCAGTTCGCAACTGCGACTGAAAACTGCGACTGCGACTTTCATTATATAAAACTCCTGTAAACCGTATTTCTCAATCCGATTTCTGCCAACAATAAAAAACCGGCCAGCCAAACAAACGGCCTGTATTTTTCATCGTAATCATAGAATTTTAATTCCTCTATCTCGGTTGTTTCCAGTTTGTTGATCTCACCGTATATTTCGGCCAATTTACTGTTGCTCGTCGCCCTGAAATATTTTCCTTCGGTCTTTCTGGCAATGCTTCGCATCAGTCGTTCATCAATTTCCACTTTCATTCTTTGGAATAAAAACTGCCCGTTGGGAGCCACCGCATAAGGAAAATCGGCCATTCCATTGGTTCCTATCCCGATGGTATACACTTTAACTCCATATTCTTTGGCAATGTCTGCAGCGGTTTCCGGCTCGATAAAACCGGCGTTGTTTACCCCATCGGTCAAAAGAATTACGACTTTACTTTTGGCCTTACTGTCCTTCAATCGGTTTACGGCTGTTGCCAATCCCATTCCTATTCCCGTTCCGTCTTGCAACACATTGTCATATCGTATGCTTTTGATGGCTTCCAGCACTACCGCTTTATCGCTCGTCACGGGTGTTTTGGTATAAGCCTCAGATGCATACACTACAAGTCCGATTCTATCATTGGGTCTTTCTTCCGCAAAATCGGCAGCCACTCTTTTCAGGGCTTCCATTCGGTTCGGCTTTAAATCCTTGGCAAGCATACTGCCCGAAACATCGACCGCCATGACAATATCGATCCCTTTGGTCGTTTTGGTCTTGTTGCTTACATCAACCGTTCTGGGCCTTGCCATCGCCACGATTAATGAGCTTAGCGCCAATAACCGAAGGACTCCCAAAAAGGGTTTCATTTTGGCCCAAAACGTGGCATGCCCCTGAAATCCTTGAATCGAACTGATTTTTAATGTTGCCGATTGATGATTTTTTTTCCAAAGCAACCAAACTATAGCTATCGGAATCAGAAGAAACAACCAAAAAAACTCCGGATTTAAAAATGTTATTTTTCCCATTATCTGCTCGCTTGATTTAATTCGACGGAGTTCAACACCCGGTTTGAAATTCCATTTGCATATTGATCGCCTTCCTCATGAAAGATCATGATTTGTTGTAATCCGCCTTCCTGACCAAACAACAATACTTCATAATATATTTTTTCACTGGTTTTGGTAATGTCACTTATTCTTGAAAAAGTACCATAGCCTTTAATCCCACTGATGCCTTGCTGGGTTTCAAAATCTTCCTGTTTCACAATCATGTTTTGTGCCCCTTGTGTTTCTAATGCCTGCAAACTCACTTCCAATGATTTTTTCAAATCAACGGCTGTCGAATCCTGTTTATATTTGAATGTAGAAACCATCAGGTAAAAATTATCCAAAACACTTCCATAGGCAAAGGAATTCATTTCTTTAACCAAGGCCAATCCGTTTTTAGGCAATGATTTCGATAAGTCTATCCGTTTGAGCACCTTTGGCGTTTCTATAGTTACACCCGGATTGCCATACGTACTCTTTACCCATTCCCCTTCCAATAATTCTTTTGTCGGATGCCCAATGACATTATCCTTAACATAATTGAACCCTTTGGTCACAATAAAAAACAATGTTGTGGCAAATAATAAGAAAAAAACCGAAGCCACCGAAATAACAATGCGTTTATTTCTCTTTTTCTTCAATTGAATTTCAATCTGTTTTTGTCTTTGTGCTTCGTTAAGCAGGGTATCTCCTTCCAATTCTACCACAACAGGAATAGAACTGTCAAGGGTAAGAATTGCTTTTTGAATTTTATTTCTATCCTCGGCAATTTCGTAATCCAATGGTTTTGATTTGGCAAATTTTACTAAATCGGCCTGTTTCAAAACTCTTTCCAGATTTTCGATGGTTTCTTGTGAAACGGTCATTTTCTTTTTTACCGAGGCGGCTCTAAGCCCTACAATCAATTCAGAAGTGGTGCTCTCCATCGCCGGGATTTCTATCGCTTCTTCAATATAATTTCTGGCAATATCGGTCAATTCGCTATAATACGCTTTCACTTCCCCTTTTTGCCAAAGTTCTTTCTTTTCGAGTGTATTCAACAAACTGGTTGCTTTCTCAATTGGTGTTTTATACACCTCTTCCTCAATCTTTTTCTTTTGCTGTTTTTTGATAAACCAATACACCAAAGCCCCGATACCTAAAATTACTACCAGTGCCAAAAGATATTTCCACCAATTCCCCATCGTCTCTTTGACCGGGACAATATCCTTGATGTCATACATTTTTTGTTTCAGCGTGTCTACCGGAACATTGGCCACTTCAACCAAAATAGGATCGGATAAAAATGGTTTGTTATTAATCAAAATCTTCACACTTGGAATCGTGTACTTCCCCGAATCAAACTGCGTCAATCCGTATTTCTTGATTAATTCGTAACGGTCGTCTTTTTTCACCGTATCAATCGGATACGACTGAATCACATCAAGAGGCCCGATATATTTTAAATCCGGAAAAACCACTTTAGACAAGGTGTCTACATCCGTTTTTAAAGTGAGTTTAAACTCGGCACCAATTTTATTTTTTGTGGTATCTATACTTGTCACCACTTGCTTTTGCTGGGCAAAAACAACTGTAGAGAATAGCAGTAATAGTAAATAAAGTTTAGTTTTCATTAATTTTCTAAATATTTTTTCCTCTCCCCAACCCTCTCCAAAGGAGAGGGAGCCGAGTCTGGAATGTGTGACTTCATATATGCTGTTCCAAACTCCTCCTCTTTGTTTCGCCAACTCGTTTACACCCGTGTAAAGAGACTGGGAGGGGATTTACCTCGATTTAAAATAACCCAACAATTTGGTTACATAACTTTCGTCTACTCTGGTATTCACCACTCCAGAACCTGATTTACTAAAAGTTTCCTTGAAATAATTTACTTTTTCATGGTAATATTTTTCATAATTGATACGAACGGCCTTTGAACTGGTATCAATCAATTGTGTTTCACCCGTTTCGGCATCCAGCATGGAAACCATACCCAGGTTTGGTATTTTTTCTTCCCGGATATCATACACCCGAATCCCCGTAACATCGTGTTTTTTGGATGCAATTTTCAAGTTCTGCTCATAATCTGCCGACATGAAATCGGAAATAACAAAAACGATTGCCTTCTTTTTTTGGGTACTGGATAGAAATTTCAAAGCCTGGGCAATGTCAGTCTTATGACTTTGAGGTTCAAATTCGATCAATTCCCTTATGATTCGCAACACATGGGAGCGCCCTTTTTTTGGCGGAATATACAATTCGATTTGATCCGAAAATAAAATCAATCCAATTTTATCATTATTCTGGGTAGCCGAAAAAGCCATGGTGGCGGCAATTTCGGTAACAATGTCTTTTTTGAATTGGTTTTTGGAACCAAAACTTTCTGAACCCGAAATATCCACCATCAACATCATGGTCAATTCGCGCTCTTCCTCAAAAACTTTGACATGGGCTTCATTGTAACGGGCGGTAACATTCCAGTCAATAGCACGAATGTCATCCCCATAATGGTATTGACGCACTTCGCTGAAAGTCATTCCCCGGCCTTTGAATGAGGTATGGTATTCTCCCGAAAAGATATGATCACTCAATCTTCGGGTTTTGATTTCTATTTTTCGTACTTTTTTTAAAAGCTCTTTTGTATCCATTTTCCCCTCCTAACCTCCCCAAAGGGGAGGAATTGTTTGTCGATATACTTTGGTGAATTTTAATACTCCTATAGCCCCTCCTTTGGAGGGGTTGGGGAGGATTAAGGTACTTCTACTTCGTTTACGATTTTGTTAATGATATCCACTGAAGTGATATTTTCGGCTTCGGCTTCATAGGTGATTCCAATTCTGTGACGCAACACATCATGAACCACGGCACGAACATCTTCCGGAATTACATAACCCCGACGCTTGATAAAAGCGTAACATTTTGCCGCATTGGCCAAATTGATACTTCCACGGGGAGAAGCCCCAAAACTGATTAGTGGTTTCAAGTCGGCTAATTTATATTTCTCAGGGTAACGTGTGGCAAAAATAATATCCAGGATATATTTCTCGATTTTTTCATCCATATACACTTCACGAACCGCTTCTTGTGCCCGTAAAATTTGTTCTATAGAAACCACCTGATTCACTTTGTCGTAATTCCCCTTTAAATTCTGACGGATTACCAATCGTTCTTCATCCATTTTAGGATAATCAATCACTGTTTTCAACATGAAACGGTCAACTTGCGCTTCGGGAAGTTGGTAGGTTCCTTCTTGATCGATCGGGTTTTGTGTAGCCAAAACCAGGAAAGGTTTTTCCAGCTTGAAAGTAGTATCACCAATTGTTACCTGTTTTTCCTGCATCGCTTCCAGCAAAGCCGATTGTACTTTGGCCGGAGCACGGTTAATCTCATCGGCAAGGACGAAATTAGCGAAAATAGGTCCTTTTTTAATGGAAAATTCATTTTGTTTAATGTTGTAAATCATCGTTCCCACAACATCCGCCGGCAATAAATCTGGAGTAAATTGAATTCGGCTGAACGAACCATGAACAGCTTGTGACAGTGTATTGATTGCCAAAGTTTTTGCCAATCCGGGAACCCCTTCCAATAAAATATGTCCCTGCCCTAAAAGCCCAATCAACAAACGCTCTACCATGTGTTTTTGACCGACAATCACTTTATTCATTTCCATAGTGAGAAGGTCTATAAAAGCACTCTCTCTTTCAATTTTTTCATTGATAGCCCTAATGTCTAAAGTCGCTGTGTTTTCTTCCATTTTTTTATTTTTAAAACCTTGTATTTAATGTCCTAAATTTGAGAGTGCAAATTGAATTTTTTTTTAAAGGAACGATGTTAAAAAATGGTTAAAACTTATGCAAATCCCTTAATTTTAAGGACGAATTGTGATAGTATTTTTATATTTTTAAGAACTTTAAATATTATATTATGAATCCGATGAATAACAAATTTTAACAACATCAAATAGCTATGAGCAAAACAATCTTATCGCCTATTATTGCCGGCACTATGAACTGGGGAGTTTGGGATAAAAACCTTACAATGAAGGAAATGGAGAACATGATACAAATCAGTTTAGAAAACAAAATCTCCACCTTTGATCATGCAGACATCTATGGGGACTACACTACCGAAGCTGATTTTGGAAAAGCTTTTGTATCCAGCAAAATTGCCCGTGAAAAACTGCAATTGATTTCTAAATGTGGCATTCAAATGGTTACAGAAAACCGAAATAACCGCATCAAACATTATGATTATTCCAAGTCACATATCATACAGTCGGCTGAGCAATCCTTAAAAAATCTAAAGACCGATTATCTGGATGTTTTTCTGTTACACAGACCCAGTCCGTTGATGCAGGCAGACGAAATTGCCGAAGCTGTTGCAAAATTGAAGAGAGAAGGAAAAATTATTGACTTCGGACTTTCTAACTTTACCACATCACAAACCGAATTGATTCGCCAAAAAACTGAGGTTAGCTACAACCAAATTCAATTTTCGGCAACCAACTTTGAACCTATGCTGGATGGAAGTTTTGACTATATGCAAATACACAATATACGTCCCATGTCATGGAATCCTCTTGGCTGTGTTTTCAGGAAAGATATCCCTCAAACGCACCGATTAAAAAAACTTTTGGCCGATTTGGTCTCTAAATACCATTTGGGTTCCGATACGATTCTGCTTTCCTGGGTTTTAAAACATCCCGCAAAAGTTATCCCGATTGCCGGAACAGTTAATATCGCCCGAATCCAATCCTTAATGAAAGCCATAGAACTCGAATTGGATAATGAAGACTGGTTTGCCATCTGGGCCGAAAGCATGGGCCAAAATGTACCCTAATCAAAAAAATAAGAAATAGTAAATCAAAGAATCGAAAAAACAGAACGTTCATGAGTAAAACGGTCCTAATAACAGGTGCAACGAGCGGAATTGGCAAAGCAACTGCCGAATTATTAGCCAAAAACAACTATAAAATTATCCTTTGCGGCAGACGGAAAGACCGGCTGAAAGCCCTCCAAAAAGAACTTTCCGAATATACGGAAATCCACATCTTACCATTTGACGTAAGCGACAAAAAAGCGGTAACCGAAAGTATCGCTTCTTTACCGCCTACCTTTTCTAATATTGATATTTTAATCAACAATGCCGGAAACGCACATGGTTTAGACCCCATTCAAGACGGTGATATCGATGATTGGGATGCCATGATTGACATCAATATAAAAGGGCTTTTATATGTTTCGAAAGCAGTAATTCCGACCATGATACGCAATAAATCCGGACACATTATCAATATCGGCTCTACGGCCGCCAAACAAGTATATCCGAACGGCAATGTATATTGTGCGACCAAACACGCTGTAGACGCCATTAACAAAGGCATGAAAATGGATTTGAATCCATACGGAATCCGGGTTGGAGCCATCCATCCGGGACTGGTCGAAACTGAATTTAGCGAAGTACGCTTTAAAGGGGATGCGGAAAAAGCAGCGAATGTCTACAAAGGTTTCACCCCATTAAAGGCTGAGGATATTGCCGACATTATCCATTTTGTAATCTCAAGACCCTACCATGTCAACATCTCCGATTTGGTTGTCATGTGTACTGCACAAGGGTCGGCAACCATGATTCAAAAGGATTGATTTTTCAAAACCTAACAACCGGATTTGCTTTAAAAACAAAAAACAGCCCAAATGAGCTGTTTTTTTGTTTTAATTCTGTTTTCGTTTTTAAAATGCAACACTGCCTACATTCGTAATTTCTCCATTAACCACCACTACGTTGTCAATTGTTTTAATTGCCTTGCCTGATGCCACTTCCGGAGTTAAGGTAACCGTATACGTTCCTGCGGGAACACCGTTTAACTCAAATTCGCCCGTAAGCACATTCATAGCCGTTTCAATAGTACCGCCTTCTACAGGAATTGATACAGCAACCGCAAATTCAGGTATTAACGGAGGTGTTCCTATAACAATTTCACCTATAATACTTCCCGTATTTTCTTTTGTGGAAACCCTGATTACCGGATGCAAGTTATAAATACCAGAGTTTCCGGCTTTGACAACAGAATGGGCTACATCAAAATCCAATAAAAATTCGTAAGTTTTTCCTGCTTCCAAGATTTTATTGACCTGTAATTTTAAACCTGATTGTTGTGCACTAGGTGTATTCAATGGTATTGTAGTTGTGGCACCTGCTAACTTTACAGAATTTTCGTCTCCAAGCAACAATCGAATTTGTCCTAAATTTCCGGAAGGAACCAAGTTATCCGCCAATAAAGCATTCACACCACCTGTTAATTTCAGCAAATCAACAATTTTACCTTCTCCAACTTGTGTTTCATCCCCAATGCTTACCCATCCCTGACTGTCATCAGTATCGGAAGTTGCTTTTATCAAAACATCTAAGACTTCAACATTTACCTTTTCATAATCTCCGGGAGCATCCACCAATCTAACCATCATTCTTGAAGTTTGTGAACTGTCATCATTATCATTACACGCGGTAAAAAACAAACTTAATAATGCAATCACAAAAAATGTCAGGGGGCAAAATTTAATCTTTTTCATTTTATTTCAATTATTAAAATTAGTATATTGACAACGTAAAAAAATCAAAAAAATTGCCATAAAAAACGGTGTTTTTTATGAATCATACCATAATTGTATTCTCTAAATGATCAACAAACGTCTTTTAATAAAAAACCTGCTCGCTCACCATGACGAAAACAGTTTTTATGACAAAAAACGTCAATTAAATTTACATACCCGTGAAGGGAAATCCAAATTTTTGAAACACATTTGTGCTTTGTCCAATTCAAATCCCGCCAACAACTCCTATATCGTGGTGGGCGTTGAAGATCAGGACAATGAAATTATTGGGGATGATTTTTTTGACGACAGCCGCATCCAGAATTTAGTCAATGCTTATCTGGAAAATCCGCCTAAAATTCAATACGAGAATGTCCCTTTTCCGAACTTACCCAAGGACAAAGTTATTGGCCTGGTAACCATAAAACCAAAAAATAAAATTTCCCATTTCAAAAAAGGAATCCATACCATTCCGGTCAACAGTATTTTCATTCGACAAGGAAGCAATACCATGCCGGCTGAAACGGAAATCGAAAAAAATTACCAGAACACGGAAACGGTCATTGGCATTGAAAACAATTCCAGAAACAGTATTGGCTATACCCTTGATGGCGTTATTGATTTTATGAACTTTCGTCACAAAGACATGTCACCCAAATACAAGGTCTTTAAAGAATTATTTGTGATTTGCTGGGCGGGAATTCCTAAAAAAGCACATGATAAATTATTTCTATCCCGTGTCGATATTGAACTCATCAACGAACAAATCAAACTGTTCTATTCGGCTCAGGATGTGGTAACCATAACCTATGACGAGGACACTTTCACTATTATCGAGCATGTTCCCCTGGGACTGAATGACCAAACAAGTTACTACCCGCTGGAGCAAAAAACCATTTATTTTTATGACAATGGTTATTATAAAATAGAAACCCAAATGCTTTTTCAACCGCCGGAATTCAACAAAAAAGTACTGTTTCACATTTATAATTCCAATATGGCCTTATTGAGTAAACTCCAAAAAGGGCTTACATTGAGCGAAAGAGAGTATAGGGACCTCCAGAATTTACCTTCCACCTTTATGATTTGCTACCTCAACGGTTTTGACGATGCCAAAGAAAAACTGATTGATGCCAAGCTATTGCTAAAACCTTTTCCAAGTATCTATTTGTCTTTCAAGGAAGCCATGCGAATCTTACGAAAGATGAAATACGATGTGCAGTAATGAAATCGTTTATTTGAAATCAAAATCCGGAATAACAAAAAAACTCAAAAATATATAATTGAATATATCTTTTGAGTTTAAGTTATATCGTTCAAATAATGATTTAAACAGCATCGACAAGTCCTTTTATGAGTTCGGTTAATTTCTCCTTTGTTACGGGTTTAATAATATAATCTGAAACCGCATTGTTTTTTTTGGCCAATAAAATATCGCTGGGGGATATCGATGAGGAACAAATATAAATGGTAATTTTCTTTTCAATTTTAGGGATTAATTTTGTGAATTGATCCAGAAACTGCCACCCATCCATTATTGGCATACTAAGATCCAGCAGGATAACTTCAGGCAGAGAATCAACATCGTCGCAATTTTCCTTAATAAAATTTATGCCATCCAAGCCATTTCCAAACACCTTAATAAATTCTACTAAATTGGTGTTCTCAATAGCCTTTTTTGTCAGGAAAACGAAAATATCATCGTCATCAATAAGTGTTAAGTTTTTAATGGTTTTCATATACTTGGGGTTTTAAATTCAACAAAAAATGTAGTCCCTTGATTGACTTTGCTCTCTACCCATATTTCACCTCCCATGGCCTCAATTTGGGTTTTAATTAAAAACAGACCAAATCCCTTAGCATCATTATGCTTATGAAATGTTTTACGAATTTTAAAAATATGATTCTTATGCATATCCAAATCAATCCCCAATCCATTATCAGAGACAGACATTACTATACCATTCTTTACTTTCTCCGATTTTATTTTAATTTGAGGACTCCTGTCCGGAGATTTATATTTTAAAGCATTACTTATCAAATTGGTCACTATGCTGTCAATATATTTTTGGGGGAAAATCACTTTTGGAGCCCTGTCTAAATCGAATTGAATATTGGCATCATATTCTTTTATTTGAGTTTCAAATCCGATTAAATTTCGCGTCAAACAATCTTTTAGATGTATTTCATCCCCTTTTATTCCGGTATCCTGTTTTACCTGTAAAGACTCAACCAATTCATTAAAAACATCCAATAAATGATTGACCACCGGTTTTATTTTTGCCTGAACTTCATTTCGCTCCTCTTCATCCTGACTTTGTTCGATAAAATCGACTAACATTGATATATTAATCAGGGGTGCCCGTAAATTATGGGAAACTATATTGCAAAAATCAACAAGCTGCTTGTTTTTAAATTCCAAAGCATTGGAGTATTTTATTAAATTCTCTTCTGCCTCTTTCCGTAAGGTGATATCTGAGCGTATGGCTATATATTGATAAGGCTTTCCTTCTTCTTCATTCAAAAAAGGCACAATGGTAGTATCTACCCAATAAGCCGTTCCGTCTTTGGCCTTATTTTTTAATTCTCCCTTCCAGATTTTGCCGTTGGCGATGGAGACCCATATGTTGCGAATAAATTCTTTAGAGTGATAGCCGGAATTAATAATCCTGTGATCCTGCCCCAATAATTCTTCCCTGCTGTATTTCGAAATCTTACAAAAGTTATCGTTAGCGTGAATAATTATCCCCTTTTGATCCGTAATAGCCACTATAGCAGATTCATCTAAAGCTTGTTTGTAATCTGAAAGTTCATTTTTCATAGTTGTCTCATTTAATAATCTCACTTATACCAGCACTGTTTCATTTTTCAATACTTTCATGGGATTCTATATCAAAAAAGGACATCTCTATAAAAAACAGAATACCCGGTATACTATAATGTAACTTTATTGTTTCTGTTTATAATACTTTAGAAATTCAAACCATAAAAGCGGAAAACTCCGAATTAAAACTTCATTATGTTCCATAAAATAGTATTTCAAACTGAACACAGGAATTATACTGTTTTATCCTATTCTTTCTTTTTACAAACACTATAAATCTACAGTAATTTTCCAGAAAGCACAATCACTAAAAGTGGGTATATTTACAATACAGTGAATTACCAATTTGACTGTTTTTCCCAGCTTGTTTTTTTTAAATTCATTTTTTTTTAACTAAAAATTGCTTCATCCTAACTCTTTTACCTATTTTTATGGGTCAATACAAGCTTTAGCTTTCATTTATAATAATAAAAATGAAATATCCTACATGAGAACATTAGTAATAGGTGACATACACGGTGGTTTACACGCATTACACCAAATTTTGGAAAGAGCCAAAGTTACCCCTAAAGATTCCTTGATATTTTTGGGAGATTATGTAGATGGCTGGAGTCAATCACCACAAGTAATTGATTTTTTGATTGAATTGAACACCCAAAACAACTGTGTTTTTATCCGGGGCAATCACGACGAATTGTTATTACACTGGCTCAAAGACAACAAAGACAATCTTTTATGGTACAAGCATGGTGGCGAAGCGACCGTTATGGCTTACGAATCGGTAGATGAAGGCACCAAACAAAGACATGTAGAATTCCTTCAAAACTTACAGGACTTTCACCATGATGAACAAAATCGCTTGTTCATTCACGCCGGATTTACCAATATGAACGGAGTAGGATTCGAATATTTTCCGAAACTTTTTTATTGGGACCGAACCTTATGGGAAACGGCTTTGGCCTTAAACAAAACCATGGGTACAGACGATTTATTATATCCAAAACGGTTTACCATTTATAACGAAATCTATATTGGCCACACTCCCGTAACCCGGATTAACAAAACGGTTCCCGTGCAAAAGGCCTGCGTATGGAATGTAGATACCGGTGCCGCTTTCAGGGGACCGCTGACCATTATGGACGTGGATACCAAAGAATTTTGGCAAAGCGAACCCCTGGACACCTTATACCCCAACGAAAAAGGTAGGAATTAGAATATATTTTACTAGTTTTGCATCATAAATTTAAACCCTCGGAATTATGAAAAAGATTATCACATTATCATTATTATTTGTTGGTACCTTCATAAATGCACAAGCCTACAGAGGAAAAGGAGATGTGAAATTTAATGTTGGCGCCAGTTTTCAAAATGGCGGCTCCGGTATCCAAATTACCACAGATTATGGCTTGGGAGAAAACATATCTTACGGATTTGTCGCCTCATACTTATTATCAGCCGATTCAGATGCTTTAGGAAACAAACCGGAATTTGCAGATCGATTTGATGGTAAAGTCCGATTTAATGCCAATCTGGGAAATGTTTTTAAAATGGATGAAAAAATGGATGTTTATCCGGGATTGGATTTAGGACTACGGAATTTTGGTGCCCATTTGGGTTTCCGTTATTTCTTTACGGAAGGTTTTGGTATCTATACAGAGGCTGGCGTTCCTATTGCCAAATACGATAGTAACATCACCGGGTTTGAAAACTTAAACAATCAGTTTGTTTTCAATATTGGTGCTTCGTTCAATTTATAAAAAACGAACAGCATAGAACGAGAAAAGGCAATTGGAGTAATTCAACTGCCTTCTTTATTTCTATTCCAAATCAAACTTAATGCCTTGTGCCAAGGGCAAACTCGTCGTATAATTGATCGTATTGGTTTGGCGTCGCATATATACTTTCCAGGCATCTGAACCGGATTCCCGGCCTCCGCCCGTTTCTTTTTCGCCACCAAAAGCACCACCAATTTCGGCCCCTGAAGTCCCGATATTCACATTGGCAATTCCGCAATCGGAACCCGTGGCAGACAGGAAGCGTTCGGCTTCCCGCAAATTATTGGTCATAATCGCCGAGGACAATCCTTGTACCACCCCGTTCTGGATTGCAATGGCATTATCAACATCCCCTGAATATTTGATGAGATACAACAGCGGCGCAAAGGTTTCGTGTTGCACAATTTCGAACGTATTTTCGGCTTCGGCAATGGCCGGTTTTACATAACAGCCGCTTTCATAGCCTTCGCCCGAAAGCACTCCGCCTTCTACGAGGATTTTTCCCCCTTCGGCTACCACTTGATTCAAGGCTTTGGCATACATGGCTACCGCAGCGGTATCAATCAAAGGCCCCACATGGTTTTTCTCATCCAATGGGTTTCCGATGCGTAATTGTTTGTAGGCCGAAATCAAAGCTTCTTTTACTTTATCAAAAACACTTTCGTGAATGATTAAACGGCGGGTCGAAGTACAGCGTTGTCCGGCAGTCCCCACGGCTCCAAAAACCGCCCCGATAATAGTCATTTTGATATCGGCATCCGGAGTTACAATAATGGCGTTGTTACCCCCCAATTCCAACAAGGATTTTCCCAAACGGGCCGCAACAGCCTGTGCCACGATTTTCCCCATCCGGATGGAACCGGTGGCCGAAAGCAAGGCAACGCGTTTATCATATGTTAGCATTTCTCCCACTTTATAATCCCCAATAACCAAAGACGAAATCCCTTCGGGAAGCTTGTTTTCCTGAAGCACTTCGGCTAATATATTCTGACAGGCAATCCCGCAAAGCGGTGTTTTTTCGGAAGGTTTCCAAACACATACATCCCCACAAACCAAGGCCAAAGCGGCATTCCACGCCCAAACCGCCACTGGAAAATTGAAGGCCGAAATGATTCCGACCACGCCCAGCGGATGGTATTGTTCGTACATGCGGTGACCGGGACGCTCTGAGTGCATCGTTAAACCATACAACTGGCGGGATAACCCCAAAGCAAAATCGCAGATATCTATCATTTCCTGTACTTCGCCATAGCCTTCCTGCAATGATTTCCCCATTTCATAGGAAACCAATTTCCCCAGAGCTTCTTTGTTTTGTCGCAATTTCTCTCCAAACTGACGCACTATTTCCCCCCGCTTGGGTGCCGGCATCATCCGAAAAATTTGGAAAGCGGCAGTGGCAGCCTGCATTACTTTTTCATAATCTTCGGCAGTGGTGGTTTTTACTTTGGCTATCAATTGGCCGTCAACGGGAGAATAACTGGCCAACATTTCTCCGTTGCCAAAACGCAACGAACCTGTAGCCGTTCCGTCATTCAGCTCTTGGACACCCAATTGTGCCAATGCCTCTTGTATTTTGAATTGTTCCGCTATTGTTGCCATGGTCACTTTTATATTAAAAATTTTAATTGAGTCTTTTTCGTTTCTAGCCCCGGTAGCAGCGGCATCCTTTTACTCCTTTCCGGAACCTGAATTAATTTCAGGTTAAGGAGTAAAAGATAAAGCGGATAACGGGAAGAAGCTCCTGAAAATTAAACAAATCTCGGATCAGTTTCCATCACAGTGCCACATTGTTTACAGGTTCTTAATTCCTCTGAGCCGTAAAAATGCCTGAAATGAGCCAGAAAATCTTTCTCGATATCGTGCAATTCAAAATACACTTCATAGAGCTTATGATTGCAGTTGTCGCAATGCCAAAGCAGTCCGTCCTGGAGTCCAAGACCCGCTCTTTTACGCTCGATGACCAAACCGATGGAACCTTCGGAACGCACCGGGGAATGGGGCACTTTGGCAGGATGCAGGTACATATCGCCGGCATGCAATTCCATTTCTTTGCGCTCACCGTCTTCTTGGATAATCACTTTGATGGAACCTTCGAGCTGATAAAACAATTCCTCGGTTTCGTTATAATGATAGTCTTTTCGGGCGTTGGGACCGGCAACAATCATCACAATATAATCACCGGATTCTTTGTACAGGTTTTTATTGCCCACGGGCGGTTTCAAGAGGTGACGGTTTTCGTCAATCCATTTCGTCAAGTTGAAAGGTTTTGCAATTGCCATTTTTTCTAGGTACTAAGTTTCTAAGGCACTAAGATACTAAGTTTTCAGTCGCAGTCGTAATTTTTAGTTTTCAGTTTTCAGTCACAGTTTTCAGAGAGTACCGGATACTGAATACTCATTTCTTTTCTTTTATCAGATAAATGTAAACCGGAAAGTGGTCGCTAAAACCGATTTCGGTGGCGGAATGTCGTTTGGGATAGCCTTTGTATAAACCGGAAGTCTGAATCAGGAACGATTTGTTGTAGATGCCTGCTTTCCAGAATTGAAAGCCGTTAAAATCATTTTTGATTAAAGATTGGGTTACCATAATTTGGTCGAAAATATCCCAGGAATCCCTAAACGCGATGGTTCCCATTCCTTTTTTCAGCATTTCTTCAAAAGGATTGAAAATACCCAATTCCGGGACTTCCGATTTTTTAGCTTTGGCACCAAGTGCTTTTTTGATGCTGTTGTTGAAAGGCCCATCGTTCAAATCGCCCAAGGTAATGACTTTGGCATTGGGATTGAGGCGTTGCAAAGAATCGATAATTCTTCTGTTCAAAGCGCCGGCAGCTTCCCGATACGGACTCGTTTTTTTCTCCCCACCCGCACGCGAGGGCCAGTGATTGACAATAATATGAATTTCTTCCCCTTCGAGAAATCCGGTTACCAAGAGTTGGTCTCTGGTAAATACGCGATTTGTTTGAGGAACAATTTCTGAATCGCCATCAAAATCTGATTCCGATGGCGGTTCTTTTCTGTACACCTGCAGAGGAATATTGGTATACGTTGTCGGGCGGAAATATTTTTTTTGATACAATAATGCTACGTCTATTCCACGTTTGTCCGGTGAATCAAAATGCACGATTCCATATGCTTTATCGATTAGTTTGGGTTCTTTGATTACATCTTCGAGTACACCCCGGTTTTCTATTTCGCAACAGCCGATAAATGTAGGTGCATTGGTGTTTTCTGAAGAACCTATTTCGGCTACCACCCTGGACAAATTCTGCAATTTTTGGCGGTATTTTTTGGATGTCCAATGTTGTGCCCCTTTCGGTGTCCATTCATCATCATTGGTGTTCGGATTATTGATCGTATCGAATAAATTCTCAAAATTATAAAACGCCACCGTATGAATGGTATACTTCTTTTGTTGTGCTTTTGCAGTAAATGCAGAATAAAAAAATAACAACAGGAAAATCAGGCGCAGCATTTTCATAGCTAAATTTTAAAAATACAGTAGTAAAAATACTTCATTTGAACAAGAAACCTCCTATTATTTTTTAATTTTTCTATCTTTGTTTAAGACGGTTTTTCAAGCCGATGATTTCATTTATTACGAATAATAAAAACATGCCTGCAATCCGATTTTGGTGTACAAACCGTAATTTTGGTTTATATAAAACACTACTTTTAATTTTTATTTTTCAATCGTTCACCAGTCAAGCCCAAACACCTATGACAACACCGCCTGTATTACAAAAAGGAGATACTATTGCCATTGTGGCCACCGCCAGAAAAAACATTGATGACAACCTGAAACCCACCCTTGATTTATTACACTCTTGGGGACTAGAAGCCGTAATAGGCAGTTCAATTGGTTTAGATGACAACCAATTGGCCGGCACCGACGAACAAAGGGCGGCCGATTTTCAACAACAATTAGACAATCCGAATATCAAAGCCATCTGGTGCGTTCGTGGCGGTTATGGCACGGTACGAATGATCGACTTATTGGATTTTACCGAATTCAAGCAAAATCCGAAATGGATTATTGGTTTCAGTGATGTTACCGTTTTACACAACCACCTCAATACGCTGGGCTTTGAGTCCATCCACGGCATCATGCCCGTAAGTGTTCCAAAAGCTACCGAAGAAGCCAAAGAAAGTTTGAGAAAAGCCTTGTTTGGCGAACCCCTATCCTATGAAATTGGCACCGATCCCATGAACCGATTGGGTTCGGCAAGCGGGGAATTGGTCGGCGGAAATCTTTCTATCCTTTACAGCTTATTCGGATCCGAATCGGCTATCGACTGCGACGATAAAATCTTATTTATAGAAGATCTGGACGAATACCTGTATCATATCGACCGCATGATGATGAACCTAAAACGCAACGGCTGTCTGGAAAGCATCAAAGGGATTATCGTAGGTTCGATGTCAAAAATGAAAGACAATGAAATCCCATGGGGAAAAAATGCCATGGAAATTATTGAAGACGTCACCAAAACCTACACCATTCCGGTTATCTATAATTTCCCCGCCGGACATATCCATGACAATCGGGCGCTAATTTTAGGCAGTACGGTACGAATCCATGTGACCGAAAATTGCAGCACTGTTGCTTTTGAATAAAGAAAAAAAAAGAATATAGAGGATAGAGTAAAAAGGATAGACTTTGTGTTACCTGCAGTTTTAGGACGACAAAAAAATGAACCGATATCAATATAAATACTTTACAATTGAAGTTCTCGACGAACCTACATATAAATATGGCTCGACAGACAATAATTTTAATTATTCAAAGTATTATTTCAATGATGATGCGGAGAAATATCCAGTCTCAAAGCACGGAGTTAAAATTTATCAAGACAACCAAATTATTAATAGTTGTATAATAATTGGTTCGGGCGGTGCGACAGGTGTTCATCAAAATTCATCCCTCCTAAATAACAATCAATTAGTAATCTGTTGTTGCGACACCATATTTTGTTTGACACTTGCTGACCTAGAATTAAAATGGAAAACTCAAGCTGACCAAGCTACTTGCTTCAAATTATTCAAATTACAAAACGATTATTTAGTTCATGGAGAACTTCAAATAACTCGACTTGATAAGGATGGAAAAATAAAATGGCAATTTGGTGGTGCAGACATTTTTGTTTCAATTGAGGATGAAGAAGAATTTAAATTGGCAGAAGATCACATTATACTTACAGACTTTGGAAAAACAAAATACAAAATAGACTTTGACGGAAAGCTACTGTGGGACACGTATGAACGGACACAAAAAACAGCAGGTAAAAGCACCTTGACAAAAGCGGGGCTAACTTGGGTACAGAAACTTTTTGGTAATTAATAAACATTAATGGAAGCTTGACAGATGAATCTTCAAAAATTTTAACCAATCTATATTCTATGTTCTCTTCTCTTTTTTCTATTTTCTAAAATCTAACCTCTAACTTCAAAATGGCCGAACACAACGAACTTGGAAAATTTGGCGAAGAAATGGCCGTTGCTTTTCTGGAAAAAGAAGGCTATGCGATTCTGGAAACCAATTGGACTTTTCAAAAAGCAGAAATTGACATTATTGCCCAGAAAGAAAATGTCCTGGCCATAGTTGAAGTCAAAACCCGTTCCTCATTGGATTTTGGCCTGCCCCAGGATTTTGTAAAACCTAAGAAAATTCAACTTCTTGTAAAAGCCGTAGACGAATACGTAAGTAGTCAAGATTTAGATGTCGATGTCCGTTTTGACATTATTGCCATCCACAAAGAAGGTAAATCCTTTGTAATTGAACACCTTATAGACGCTTTTTATCATTTTTAGTGATTTTTTCGATGTTACAATTGTAACAAATTGTTTTTTTATATATCTTTGTCCAGATTTTTGACAGGATAACTAACTTTAGTCGCCTCAAAATCTAAGTAAAGTATAAGTAAAAATACCTAATCAATCATGAAAACTGTCTCTTCCATTGTAGAAAACTACATCAAAACCAAGCCCTTTTTATTAAATGCTTTGTCTCTTGGAATCATCAATCTAACTTCATTATCCAGAAATATAATGTCGGAGTTAGAAAGTGAATTTGGCAAAGAGGTAAGACAAGGTGCCGTGGTGATGTCCTTAAAAAGACTTACCGAAGAACTGGATTTCAGATTGAATCACAAAATCAATAAAGTAATCAAAAACATCGGGGAAATTACCGTTCGTTCTGCCCTGACCGATTACACCTTTGCGGTTTCGGAAACCGTTTTGAACAAGCAAGCCGAATTAATCGCTGACATCAATGCATTCCCGGATGTTTTTTACACCTCATCCAGAGGGGTAAACGAAATTAACATTGTCCTGAGCAACAGTGTTAATCACCTTGTAGACAAACATTTTTCTAATGAAAAATTAATTCAAAAATTAGAAAACCTAGCTTCAATTACCGTAAAATTACCCAAAGAAAACATCGTCGTTCCGGGAATTTACTATTTCATTTTCCAACGTTTGGCCTGGGAAGGTATCATCATCAATGAGGTAATTTCGACATCCAATGAATTTACCATTTTGGTAGGCGAAGACCAGGTAGATGTCGCTTTCAAAGTGATTAAAGATCTAAAAAACTAATTTTTTTTATATCAAAATAAATGAAAAGCTTCCAGCCTTTAAAGACTGGAAGCTTTTTTAATGCGCTTGAATTAAAACGTCGATAGGTACGAAAAAACTACTTGTTTTTATAATTACCAAAAACCCGACAGATTTTAAAAATCTGTCGGGTTTAGAACGGATATATTACTTAATCCCTATTCACAAAAAGCTCGTATCTTGTTACTCCCCCAACATTTCCATCAACTCCAAAGCTTTTCGGGTAGACTTCACATTATCAAAAGTCAATAGCAAACGCAAGCCGTTAGGCGTTTGTTTTTCTTTCATCTTACAAAGGCTACTTTGTTTTTGCACAAACTGCAATACTTTATGAAAACGGGCGGAGTGGTAATAATCCGATTGCTGGTCGGAGACGAAATAGCCAATCATCTTACCCTGTTTCATCACCAATTTTTCGATTCCTACACTGGTAGCAATCCATTTGATGCGGATACTGTTCATTAATGCAATCGCTCTTGGCGGCATAGGCCCAAAACGGTCAATAAGTCTTTTCTGGAACAATTGCAATTCTTCCTCGTTCTTGATGGCGCCCAATTCGTTATACAAATTCAATCGCTCGCTAATATTATTGATGTATTCATCGGAGAACAACAACTCAAAATCGGTGTCGATTTGAAGGTCTTTGACGTATTCCTTGGTATCGATATCATTTTCCTCCGGGTACAGATCCTTGAATTCGTTTTCCTTCAATTCATCGATGGCTTCGTTCATGATTTTTTGGTAGGTGTCAAAACCAATCTCGTTGATAAAACCAGATTGTTCTCCACCCAATAAATCCCCGGCACCGCGAATCTCCAAATCTTTCATCGCTATGTTAAATCCGCTGCCGAGTTCACTGAATTGCTCCAAAGCCTGGATTCGTTTTCGAGCATCATCCGTCATCGCCGAATAGGGTGGACAAATGAAATAACAAAACGCCTTTTTGTTGCTACGTCCTACCCGACCGCGCATTTGATGCAAATCAGACAGCCCGAAATTATTGGCATTATTGATAAAAATCGTATTCGCATTCGGAACGTCCAGACCACTTTCGATAATGGTGGTCGCCACCAAAACATCAAATTCCCCGTTCATAAATGCCAACATGAGTTCTTCGAGTTTTTTTCCCTCCATCTGGCCGTGACCGATTCCCACCCGGGCGTTAGGCACCAAACGCTGGATCATTCCGGCAATTTCCTTGATATTTTCGATGCGGTTATTGATGAAAAAAACCTGTCCGTTGCGCTGAATTTCATATGAAATCGCATCGCGGATAATCTCTTCGTTAAAACCAACCACATTCGTCTCAATGGGATATCTGTTGGGCGGCGGCGTCGTAATTACCGATAAATCCCGCGCTGCCATCAACGAAAACTGTAAGGTTCTCGGAATGGGCGTAGCCGTCAACGTCAGTGTATCGACATTGGCCGCAATGGTTTTGAGTTTGTCTTTTACGTTAACCCCAAATTTTTGTTCCTCGTCTACAATCAGTAGTCCCAAATCTTTGAAAACCACATTTTTGTTGACCAGTTGATGGGTTCCAATCACGATATCAAGCTTGCCTTCGGCCAGTTGTTTTAAAGTTTCTGATTTTTGTTTGGCGGTCCTGAAGCGATTCAAATAACCTACCGAAACCGGCATATCTTTCAATCGTTCCGAGAAAGTGCGGTAATGCTGGTAGGCCAAAATAGTCGTTGGCACCAAAATAGCCACTTGTTTGCTGTTATCCACCGCTTTGAAAGCCGCACGGATAGCCACCTCGGTTTTACCAAAACCAACATCCCCACAAACCAAACGATCCATCGGGCGATCGCTTTCCATATCGGCTTTTACCTCCTGGGTCGATTTGGTTTGGTCTGGCGTATCTTCGTAAATAAACGAACTCTCTAATTCATTTTGCAAATAACTGTCGGGCGCAAACTGGAATCCTTTCTCCAATCGCCTTTTGGCATACAACTGAATCAGATTGAAGGCTATATGTTTGACCCTTGCCTTGGTTTTTTGTTTTAAGACTTTCCAGGCATTCGAACCCAATTTGTAAATCTTGGGTGGCGTGCCGTCTTTTCCGTTGTATTTCGAAATTTTATGCAGCGAATGAATACTCACATACACAATATCATTATCGGCATAGACCAACTTAATTGTCTCTTGGGTTTTGCCTTCGACCTGTATTTTTTGTAAACCGCCAAATTTCCCGATTCCGTGGTCGATATGTGTCACATAATCGCCAACCGAAAGTGTGGTTAACTCTTTTAACGTAATATTCTGCTTTTTCGAATACCCATTTTTGATGTTGAATTTATGATAGCGTTCAAAAATCTGGTGATCAGTATAGCAAGTGATTTGGTTTTCCTCATCAATAAAACCCTGATACAATGGCAATACGATTGTGTTGTATTGCTTGCGGATGTTCTCGGAATTGGCCTCATCTAAAGTTTTTGACCCTTTTTTTATTGTTTTTGATTGGTGGTCAAGAACCGTCTCATTAACTTTACTTTTCTGAATGAAATTTTCGTCTAAGACGGTTTCAAAAATATCATGAAAGCGTTTGGCCTGGGCTTCATTCGAACAAAACAAATAATTTTTATAGCCGTTAAAATGATTCTCATTCAGATTATTCAACAACAAATCGAATTGCTTATTGAATGACGGTTGCGGCTGAATGTGAAATTCGAATTGTTTGGTGCTTTTAAAGATGGGCTTCGAACCCAATTCCACAATCGAAAAATCTAAGGCCCTTTTGACAAAAGCACGCTGATTCAGGAACAATTGCTCCGGTGAGGCATGTTTAATTTCTTTCGATAATTTTTCGAATGCTTCTTCGGCTTTGGCAAATTGTTTGTCTAATTGGGACAGGAAATCTTCAGTATTCTGAATAAACAAAACCGTTTTCTCCGAAATATAATCCAGGAAACTTTCCCGGTTTTCCTGAAAAATCTTGTTTTCGACATTGGGAATGATCGTGATTTTTTTCTGGATTTCTATCGACAACTGGGTGGCCACATCAAAGGTTCGAATACTGTCGACCTCGTTCCCGAAAAACTCAATCCGGTACGGATTATCATTCGAAAACGAAAACACATCCACGATTCCGCCACGCACGGAAAACTCTCCCGGTTCGGTAATAAAATCAACCCGTTTGAATTCATATTCGAACAGGACTTCATTGATAAAATCGATAGAAATTTTATCCCCGACACTTACTTTGAGGGTGTTTTTATCTAATTCCTTACGGGTTACCACTTTTTCAAAAAGGGCTTCGGGATAACTGACAATAATCGCCGGTTTTTTACGGGAATTGATTCGGTTGAGCACCTCGGCACGCAACAGCACATTGGCATTATCCGTCTCCTCAATTTGATACGGACGGCGAAAGGATCCCGGATAAAACAACACATCCTGGTCGCCAATCATCTGTTCCAAGTCATTCAAATAATACGCCGCTTCTTCCTTATTGTTCAAAATAATCAAAAAAGGAAGTTCCGCCTTCTTAAAAACAGAACGGATAATAAACGAAAATGAAGATCCCAACAATCCGGAAAGATTCATTTTTACCTGATTATTCCCTTGCAACTGCGCTACTATCTGTACCGTTTTGGGAGAATTATCGTAAACCGTATATAAATTTTTTTTACTCAACTCGAGGAATATTTTGATTTGCTGGGGTTATTGTCGTTGAATTATTCGGCATAGAAGTCGGTGGATAAATACTATTAGGGATGGCTCTTGTGGTATCAAGCATCATCAACATTTCATATTCTCCTTCTTCTACCGGAATCTTGCTTTTTTCATCAACCTTATTCATTTGTCTTTGCAAGGAAACCAATTCGTTATTGATTTCGGCAATCAGACGAATCACTTTTTTATCCGGAATATTATCCAAATGAATGAATACGTCCAACAATCGGACTTTGGTGGCCAAAGCGGCAACCCTGCTTTTTACCTGTGGTTTATCAAATGGATACGGAACACTGGTAGTCATCAGCGTAACTTTTTTAGAGAGTTCGGCCGATTTTTTTTGAAAAGCACCGATAGTTTTTTTAGGTTTCCGGGCCAACTCATCTAAAAACATCCGAAATTCATTCCAGGAACCCATAACAGCTTCGGAAGTGGTATTGATTGGAGTATCATTAAAAATCCATGCTTTTTGAATATTGGTAAAAATGAGTTCCCGCTTTTCCCTGTCTTTTTTATTTTCAACCAAGCGCTTTTGATTCTCTTTCTGACAGGAAGACAAGGCGAAAACCAGAAAAAGGAAGGCTATTATTTTATTTTGCATTTGAATTTTCATTAAACCACAAAGTTACAAAGTATATTAATACTAAAAGAGTCTAAAATTCCTGAAAGCATGTTACAAAAAGTTATTTCAAAATGCTCTTTTTGGGCGTTACCCGCCGCGGCGGGTCGGGTTTTTCGTTTCAATCTTTTGTTTTTTAAAGAAAAAAACAAAAGGATTTTCACTTCAACCCCTAACGCAGCGAACTGGCTGTAACACGTTTTTTTTACGTAAAAATTAGTAAATCGCAAACTAAATCAAAATAAACATAAGAGAAGTACATTTTAAAGTTATTTTTTAAATTACATTAAAAAATAACTAAAAGTGGGTATTGTTTATAATGTATAAAAAGAAATAATTTTAGCAAAAATTTTAAAATGCTAAAAATGAATAAATTACTAATTATACCACTGTTAATGTTTAGTTTTATAAGTCAAGCACAAATAGCTGACCGCATTACTTTTTCTTATGACGATGCCGGAAACCAAATACAGCGAAAATTATGTATTAATTGTACAACTTCCAAAACATCTAACTCTATTCCAAAAGAAATAAGTGAATTGAAAGAGGAAGATTTACAAAAGTTTTCTCCCGAAGATGTAATCTCCTATTATCCCAATCCTGTAAAGGAAGAATTGTATCTTAAATGGGAACTTGTAAACAATAATGCCGTCACTTCAATTCAAGTATATGGATTAAACGGACAACTGGTGTCTTCCCATGCCCAACTGGAGAAAAAAAACACCCAAAATATTTCTTTTCAAAGTTATCCCAGAGGTGTTTATGCTGTCATACTATTTTATACAAACGGGGAACAAAAACCGATTAAAATCATTAAGAAATAAGGTATGAAACAATTTTACTTTGCATTTTTATTTTTAGGGTTCAGTTTGTTTACAAACGCTCAAACTCCTACTGGAAATTCTACTGAAGTAGGAATAACCGAAGGTCAACTATCGGTTTCCTTGACAGGTGGTGCTACTTATGCAATTCCTATAGCAGTACCTCCTGGGATAAATGGGGTTGTGCCCCAAGTAGGTTTGACTTATAATAGTCAAGGCGGTAATGGACTGGCAGGTTATGGCTGGAATATTTCTGGAGTGTCTACTATTACAAGAATTCCTGCTACCAAGTTTCATGATGGAACAATCGACGCTGTAGATTTTAATAGTATGGATCGTTTTGCTTTTGATGGGCAACGTTTGATTGTAAAGAATGGAACAAGTACTTATGGAGCGGATGGAACTGTTTATGAAACGGAAAATTTTTCTAATGTTAAAATTACATCTTATGGGGTACATCCCAGTGGAGCTAATTATGGTCCAGCTTATTTTATTATAGAATACCCGGACGGCTCTAAGGCCTATTATGGCAGCACAGCCAATTCTCGATCTATTACTAATTGGGCTATTGAATATTGGGAAAATCCACAAGGTGTTAGAATCAGCTATACTTATACATTAGCCAACAACAATTTGAGTATAACTTATATCAAGTACGGCAGTACCGGCACAAATACTCCTATCAATCAAATTCAATTTGTATATAAAGCACGCCAACGACCAGAGCAAGCTTATGTAGGAGGGCAGAGCATTCTTAATAACACGATTTTGAGTAGTATCGCAGTAACAGGGAATGGTGTAGGTTTTAGGAGTTATCTTTTAACTCATGATTATACCACTATGGGGTATGATCGTTTAACTAAAATTACCGAAAGTAGTGGAGATGGCACTAAGTCCTATAACCCCACAGTATTTAGTTATGGTACAACAAATGATGCTATTACTTATTCTCCAATTACAACAAATATAAATGTAAATAATATTTCTTCTATAAATTCAGCTACTGTTACTGGCGATTTCAACGGCGATGGCAAGATGGATTTTTTAGTCTATCCAACTACGGGAACGACCAGTAAATCTAAATATTGGCTTTTTTATAATCTAGACCCATTAGTAAACCCTAATATAAGTTACGAGCAAAATATAGGGGCCTTTGAGGAAATTTTTGCTACGTCATTATTAACCGGGGATGCAGCTGCAGGATATAAATTGATGCCAAAACAAGGATGGACTGTCATTAAAAATAACGTTACAACAAATACCGTTACATTCTCAAACTATAGTGCAGAAGGGGGAATAAGTCCTGTATTTTTACAATACGAAAAATCAAATCAGTTTCCTCTTTTTTCTTGGGGATATCCAGCAATTTGCGGTAATTATTCAAGTTATGTAACCAAAACATATAATGTGCCAAAAAAATTCATCAATGGTGATTTTAATGGTGATGGGCTAACGGATTTGATAGCTATAGACAAAGAAATATACTATCAATCTGCTTGCGATAGAACATCTTTAAGAAGCGGAGGTCAAAGTTATTTTGTTAATTTAGACAAAAGGTCAGCTACTAACTATGTTAGTGATGCGGGAACTATTATACCTTCTTCCGCAGATAAATATATAGTCGCTGATTTTAATGGAGATGGAAAATCAGACTTATATGTTTTTAACTACCAATCCGTTCGAGTTTATGCATTAAATGATTTAAATCAGTTTATTTTATTATACCAAAATACAACAGCCGATATAGATATCCTTTTTGAAAGACCTGTTTTCATGGGGGATTACAATGGAGATGGAAAATCAGACTTTATTATTCCTAAAGGGTATGGTACTAATTATGCTAAGTATATTTCGACAGGGACAAGTTTTATTAAAACTAGTGTTACTTATAATATTCCTTATATAGCTAATAGTGGATCTGATTGTTTGATTTCTAACATGATAATCCCAACTGACATTAATGGCGATGGCAAAACGGACTTAATTACGTATTCTACCACAGGGTGTAATTCGAATAATACGGGTCAATATTGGATAAGGGTTTGGAATAACATGGATTCTAATTTTGTCAATACGGCGACTTATAATACAGGCTCAATCAGTGGTGTTAAACAATATGCTTTACCAATATTTTTATCCTCTGACAGACCTAATTTTAGTCTTGAGTTAGCCGCCATATCGGATAATAAAATTTATAGATTTAATTCCCAAAAAGATTTCAATAAAGAACGTTTGCTTCAAACAATAACAACGGGTAATGGTGTTAAAGAATCGATTACTTATAGTCCAATTGTAAATGATCCATGTAGTTATAATTGTAAGCCTTTATATAGTTCAAGTAGTGCCATAGAAAACTACCCTAATACGGATATTCCGGTAGCTCCTTCTTTTCAAGTAGTTTCCAAATTAGAAAAACAAAGTGCAACGGTTTATAAAAAACAACTATTTGCGTATTATGGAGCAGTTTCAAATTTAGAAGGATTAGGATTTCTAGGTTTCCGAGCGTCTATGAGAACCAATTGGCATGATGATACTAGTACTAACCCTATACTATCGACTGTTTCAAAATTTGATGTAGGGTTAAGAGGAGCCAATATTGAAAACTATTCTGTTTTGTATTATGCTTCTCCTTACAGTAGTTTTGCGCCAACTGATTATATCTCTAAATCCATTCTTACCTACAATACTCCTGTTGATGCCTTGCAAGCGAACAAAGTTTTTAAACTCAAAAACACCATTGCGCAGCAGTATAATGGTTTAGATGACACCAGCAGTGAGACTACTACAATTTATGATAGTTATAATAATCCCACAGCAGCTACCACCTATCTAAAAAACGGAAGTACTACTGAGCAAACTACCATGAACAATGTTGCTTATGATAACCAACCCTCAGGAACCACTTATTATATTGGACGACCTATCAGTAAAACTTCAAGTGTTACATCATCAGGTGATACAATGACCAGTGAGGAATTATATACGTACACGAATCATTTGTTGACTCAAATAAAGAAAAAAGGACATAATACCAATTATATTACTGAAGATAATAGCTATGATTCCTTTGGAAATATTACTAAAAAAACCATTTCAGCTACAGGATTGACCCCTAGAGAAACGAATTATGAGTACGATACTTCAGGACGATTTTTAACTAAAAGTATTGATGTCGAAGGATTAGCCACAACTTACAATTACAATACGGCAAGCGGTGTTTTAAATTCCGAAACCAATCCGTATGGGTTGACGACTTCTTATCTGTATGACTCTTGGTTCAAAAAAACAAAAACTACCGATTATTTAGGGAAGAGTAACACTTATAGTTATACTAGAAGTACAGAGAAAACAATAAAATCGGTAACTGGAGATGACGGCAGTTATAGCGAAGAACTCTATGATGATTTAGGACGTAAAATAACCGCCAGTGTAAAAGACCTTAACGGAAATACCTCCAGCGTTTCGTATCTATATGATATTTATGATCGTAATTATAAGGTAAGCGAGCCTTATTCTGGAAGTAGTCCTACACAGTGGAACGAAACCCAATACGATGTTTACGGAAGGCCAACCCAAAATATCAGTTTTACAGGCAAAACCACCAACATCAGTTATTCAGGTTTGACTACTACAATGAATGATGGTACTAAAACCAAAATTGCAACCAAAAATGCCATAGGCAATATGGTTACTATGAACGATAGTCCGGGGGGAACTATTACTTATACTTATTTTGCCAACGGCAATCTATTAACCACCAATTATGATGGAGTAGTCACAACAATCGAGCAAGACGGTTGGGGAAGAAAGACCAAGCTGATAGATCCTTCAGCGGGAACCTACACCTATACCTATAATGATTTTGGGGGAGCTTTAACGGAAATAACACCAAACGGCACAACAACTTATACGCTAAATGCTGTAGGGAAGCCAACCCAAAAAACAATTGTAGGAACCAATACCAATAGTACAACAACCTATACGTATGATAGTACCACCAAATTACCAACGTCAAGTACTTTTGTAGATGCCTTAGAAAATAATGCAACTACAACTACAGCCTATACCTATGACAGTAATAAAAGATTAATTGAATCAGAGGAAACCACGCCTTATGCCACCTTTACCAAACAACTGACGTATGATGCTTTTGGCAGATTGAATACCGAAACTTCAATAGCCAGTGCGGCGGGAAAATCAAGTGCAAAAACGGTTCAACATACCTATAAAAACGGACAGCCATGGCAAATAATAGACGCTGCCAGTTCTCAGGTATTATGGCAAACCAATACCGTTGATGCCAGAGGGCAACTTACTGGGGCAACCATGGCTAACGATAATATTGCCGTTACCAATACCTATGATTCGTATGGTTTTGTTTCTCAAACTAAACAGGATAGATTGATTGTTTCTCCGGGAAATATTATGACTCTCACTACTTCTTTTGATCCACAAAAAGGGAATTTGACCAGTAGAACCAATAGTTTATTTAATTGGAGTGAAAGTTTTACCTATGATTCTTTAGACCGACTTACTTCGTTTAAAAATACAGCGGGAGTAACGGAAGCACAAGACTATGATGACCGAGGTCGTATAACACAAAATGCGGTAGGGACTTATAATTATACCAATACTTCCAAAGCGTATCAAAATACTTCGGTAACGGTTACGCCTGATGCTTTAGCACATTACCAAACAAACCACGAACAAAACATAAGCTACAACACCTTTAAAAGTCCTTATCAAATAGAGGAAGTAGAAAAAGATAAAATTAGCTTTACTTACAATGATGCTAATAGTCGTAGTGCCATGTTCTACGGTAGTTTAGATAATAACAAGCTGTTAAGACCCTTACGTAAATACTACTCTGCCGATGGCAGTATGGAGATTAAACACAATATTCAAACAGGAGATGTAGAATTTATAACATATATAGGAGGTGATGGTTACACGGCTCCCATAGTGTTAAAAAGCGACGGAACCACCCAAAATTATCTATATTTACAACGGGATTATCAAGGCAGCATTGTTGCCATTAGCGATGCTACAGGACAAGTGTTAGAAAAACGATTGTTTGATGCTTGGGGGAATGTACTGGTACAAGACGGGGCAGGTAATACATTGAGTGGTCTTACTATATTGGATAGAGGTTACACCGGTCATGAGCATTTGCAAAGCGTGGGGCTCATACACATGAACGGGCGTTTGTACGACCCTAAGTTGCACCGCTTCCTACAACCGGATAATTACGTGCAGGATCCTAATAATACCCAGAATTATAATAGATATGGGTATGTGTTGAATAACCCATTACGCTATACAGATCCTACTGGTGAAAACTGGTGGGATAATAACTGGAGAAGTGTAGTTACAGTTGTAGCGGCTGTTGCCACAGCAGTTGTTATCGTAGCCTCAATGGGTACAGCTACTCCACTTGTAGCCGCTGCTTGGGCAGGTGCAGGCGCAGGATTTGTGGGTGGAACACTTGGAACTGCTTTAAATGGGGGCAGTTTTTCAGAATCCTTGCTTAGCGGCTTTAAGGGTGCGGCTTTTGGTGCTCTATCCGGCTATTTAGGAGGTGCAGCCGCCTTAGCGTATGCTCCTGCTGGTGCATTTTCAGGTGCATTATATGGAGGTACGACTAGTTTAACTGTTGGTTCAATTATAAACACATTACAAGGAAGACCTACGTTTGAGGGTGCAGCCTTAAATTTTGGATTGGGAGCTATTGGTGGGGGTTATACAGGTTTCAAAGCAGCGCAAGCACAAGGTTTAAATCCTTGGACAGGCGCACCTAAAACTTCCGTAATTGCAGATAAAATAACAGCAAGCGTTGATGATCAAATTAGTTATGCTAAATCAGTCGCAGCAAATGCTGAACCTACGAAATCATTTAACAATGAGACCTCTGATTTATTAAAAAATATGCCTTCGGATGGGTTGAAAATAGATATAGGTAATCAGGGCAAGCATATATTAGACCATAATAACTATATTCCAGGAAAAAGCATTTTAGATGCCGACGCTCATTTTCTTTTAGGAAGGGTACAATCAGGAAACGTCAAAAATATCCAATTAATAAATGAAGTAAAAACAAGAATCGATTTTGGAACAAACATTGGTACATATAGAAGTTTTGATGGTGCTGCATATCAAACTACAAAAGCCTTAATGATTCAAGGGAAAAATGGTATTCATTTTGTTCCTTCAAGACCATAATTTTATTTATAAAATGAGAAAAGATATTGATTTATTTAGAAATGTTTTGCTATCTGCACAAAGAGCTATCTTGGGTGAAATATATAGAGAAATTAGAGCTATTGCGATAGGTTTTGATTCTAAAAAACTCACAATTGTTTGTTACTTAGACAGAAAGCCAATTGAGGAGGACTATGAAAATTTAAGCAATATAGCAGGACAAATATTAGCGGATATAGATTTTGAAACAGTTGAGGAAAAGTGTGTCTTTAGCAACGATTTATATTCAAATTTAGATTGCTTAGATTCTTTTATATATGCTCGAAAAGAGATTTGAGAAACTTTCCGATCGTGAACAATATTATCATAACGTTAGCTAAAATATGTTAGAAAAAATCACATTACTATATGCAAAATTTCCTGATAGTCTTGTTGAACGAATTAGTTTTAACCCTATTTCAGAAAACACTGATAGCACTATAGAAGTCATCTTGAGTTGTTATAATTTAAAAAAAGACAGAAAAAATGAAATAATAAAATTAATTTTTAAAAAAATAAAAGTATTTAATGAAATCAATTTAATGATGATCCGAGTTTGTTTTTGGATGAAATTTATATTGACAATAAAAATGACTTAATAACATTTGACTTTTTTCCAATAGACCGCTTTTGGTATAGGTGCAGCAGCAGGCGCATTGGCAGGATTTGTTGGCCCTGCAGCTTTTACAGCAGCAGGTGGTGGAGCAGCGGGAGCATTTGCATCGCAAAGTGTTTTAACCGTTGGTAATCATATCGCATTTGGAGATCCTATGATGACAGCCAAACAGTTTATTGTAGGAGTTGCTTTTGGTGCAGCATTAGGAGGAACTATTAACGGTATAAGTGCCGTAAAAAATGGAAATACTTTTTGGAAAGGAATAGATCCAACTCCTAAAGTTTCTCCAATATCTTTACCCCAAGCAGCTGATTTATCTAAAACAGCCAATGCAGAGATTAGAACTGATGCAAAACTGCCTAGTACAACACAAACTAACACAGCACCAACAACTCAAGCTAATACAACTGGTAAAGTTACTTTTACAAAAAATATAGATGGTAATGGGTATAAAGTTGAAGGATTAGGAATTGTTGATGATGGAGGGGGACAAATAAGTAAAGCTGAAATTGGATATCATCCAAGAGTTGAAGAAGCTACAGACCTTTATCACAATTTCCCAAGGTCTTTTGATGAACATATAATTCAAAACGGTTCATGGTCTCAGAGAATTAAAGATGGTGCAAATTGGTTTGAACTAAAAGGTACAATTAATGGAGTCAAAGGTACATACCAAATAGGTATCAATAAATCAAATATTATTTTTCATAAAAATTTCATCCCTTTAAAATAAAACAATGGAAATAAAAGATAAAAAAGGAAATATAAGAATCCTGCTTACTAATTTTAAAAAACTCTTTAATGAGGAACCTGTTTTTATTAGTATTTTGGTAGAAATAATAATGGATAATGCAATCGCAAAAGAAGAAATAACTATTGAATTTTCTGACTTGGATGAGTTAGTAAAAAACTTAATAAAACTTAATAAAACATTAAAACAGACATTTTACTTTCAACATATTGATGAGCAATTACAAATTAAATTTGAACCAGAAATTTCAGGGAACATAAATGTGTCTGGATTTTTAAAAGACAAACAATATGTGAATACATTGAGTTTTTCTTTTGAAATGCCTTCTACAGAAATAAATTATTTGATAAAGCAGGGTAATGATATCATAGATAAATTATGTAATTCTCCCAGCAATCCGAAGTCTTCTTAAAAATTGGGGATGCTCTGCGAGTGACCAGCTATCCGAAGTGTTCTTTAAAAAATGAACATTCTTAAAAATCGGGATTGCTCTGCGAGTGTCTCCTGACCTCGCAGTACGCCTGATGCTTTAGCGCATTATCAAACGAACCACGAACAAAATATTACGTATAATGCTTTTAAAAGTCCTTATCAAATAGAGGAAGTAGGAAAGGACAAAATTAGCTTTACCTACAATGATGCAAACAACCGCAGTACCATGTTCTACGGTAGCCTGGATAATGACAAACTGCTAAGACCGTTACGTAAATACTACTCTGCTGATGGCAGCATGGAGATTAAACATAACATCCAAACCGGAGTAACAGAGTTTGTAACCTACATAGGTGGCGATGGTTACACGGCTCCCATAGTGTTAAAAAGTGACGGTACTACCCAAAATTATCTATATTTACAACGGGATTATCAAGGCAGTATTGTTGCCATTAGCGATGCCACTGGGCAAGTGTTGGAAAAACGATTGTTTGATGCTTGGGGGAATGTATTGGTACAAGACGGAGCAGGTAATACATTGAGCGGTCTTACTTTATTGGATAGAGGTTATACTGGACACGAACACCTGCAAAGCGTGGGACTCATACACATGAACGGGCGTTTGTACGACCCCAAGTTGCATAGGTTTCTACAACCGGATAATTATGTGCAAGATCCTAACAACACCCAGAACTATAACAGGTATGGGTATTGTTACAACAATCCGTTTAAATATACTGATGCAAGTGGAGAATGGATATGGATTGTTGTTGGAGCTGTTATTGGAGGCACAATCAATTGGATAGCTCATGGGGCGCAGTTTAATGCTAGAGGATTAACCGCTTTTGGTATAGGTGCAGCAGCAGGTGCATTGGCAGGAATTGTTGGGCCAGCGGCTTTCACGGCGGCAGGTGGTGGAGCAGCGGGAGCAGGAGGTTTTATAGCAGGAGCGGCTGGTGGAGCAGCGGGAGCATTTGCTTCGCAAAGTGTTTTAACAGTTGGTAATCATATTGCTTTTGGGGATCCTATAATGTCTGCTAAACAGTTTATTGTAGGAATTGCACTTGGAGCAGCGTTGGGTGGTACTATTAATGCTCTTCAAGTTCCTAAAGGTAATAACCCTTGGAACGGCAACGCACCACATCCAAAAGTAGAAGCCATCACTATTAAACCAGCTGGATTGGCAGAAACAGGGGGAAATCCCGAGATAAGATCCGATGCGAAATTGCCGAGTACAACACAGACAAGTACTGCACCGACAACGCAAAACAATACAACTGGTAAAGTTACTTTTACAAAAAATGTAGATGGTAATGGTTATAAAATTGAAGGATTAGGAATTGTTGATGATGCAAAAATACCAGTAGGAAGCCAAAGCCAATATATGAATGCAATTGGCAATAATAAACCAGCAATGATTGATGGAATAAACTACTCTGGACATGCACTTGATCAAATGCAAGGGCGAGGTATTTTATCTCCATCGGTAGTTAAAGATGCAATAATGAATCCAATGCAAATATTAAACGGAAATACACCAAATACCTTTATACATATTGGTAATAATGGGCTTCGTGTTATTATGAATTCAGCAGGTAAAGTAATAACAGTATATTAAAACAATAAATATGGATATAACAAAAGAGAAAGAGTTTTATAAATTGATAGATAAAATATTATGGGAAGTATGGGATCCCATTGGAATTAATACAAATCCAGATATCAGAAATGAATATTACGGATATGTTCCATTGATATTTCAGAAGGCATTAGAAGTTGATAATGAAATAGAACTTGCAAAGGTCTTATTTTTTATAGAAACTGAAAGAATGGAGTTAGATGGTAATTTTGAAAAGTGTTTGGTTGTATCAAAAGAAATACTAAAGGTTAAATCAAATAACTCCAAAATATAAAAAGGTAATGTATCAGATTAGGTGTTTTTTATAGAATACTAATATAAATACCCTAAGTTACACCGATTCCTGCAACCGGATAATTATGTGCAGGATCCTAACAACACCCAGAACTATAACAGGTATGGGTATTGCTGGAATAACCCGCTGAAGTATACAGATCCTAGCGGGGAGTTTATATGGGTACCTATATTGATAGGTGCTATAGTTGGTGCAATAAGTGGAGGGGTTGCATATACTGCACAAGCCATTCAAACAGGAAATTGGAATATTGGACAATTTGGGATGGCTGTTTTAGGTGGAGCAATCATTGGCGGTATTACAGGAGCAATTGCACCTATGAGTGTTATAGGTGCTAGTATGGGTAATATAGTTGCTTCTGCATTTATTGGCGGTATGATGCCTACTTATGGTGTACAGGTTGGGGATTGGAGTTTTAATATTTCGCCAAGTATAGCTTTTGGGAATGCATCAGGTATTGGAGCAAGTTTAAGTGTAACGTACAGCAGTGGCGATTTTAGTTTCTCTGGAGGAATAGGTATTATGAGTAATAGCAACTACAATGGTCTGGGCAAAAACGGAATGGAAATACGTAAATCTATTCTAGCAAGTTATGATGATGGGAAAACAGGTGTTTCTTTTGGTGCAAATATCTGGAGTGGTACAGGCGGTATGAAAGAATTTAGTCAACAAACAGGAATGTTTGGAATTCATAGCGGTGACTTTAGAGCGATGTATGAAAATGATGGAGGACCTGTTTTAAATAAACTTGGAGATGCCAACGACAGTTACAGAACCGCTGCTTTGAATTTATCTGTTGGAGATTTTAGTGCTGGGTTTAATTTATTTACAGGAGCAAGACCAAAAGATAAACAACAATTTGAGGATAAAAATTATGGGTTTAAAGATGCAATGGGAATATATCATCAAAATCCCTCTGCAAACGAACAGGGCACAAAATACAGATTAGGGGCATTAACAGTTGGTTACAGTGGTTATCGTATTGGTGTAAATAGTGAGCATGTTCGTCATGCAATTCAAAATAGTATCATTCATAGGATGATAGGAGATAGCGAGTTTGTGAATACTTCTTGGAACTGGAAAGGCTACAGCCAATATAGAACCTCTAATATGTTTACATCATGGTAAAAAAAACATTAATTTTAGGGCTTATATTTTGCCTTACAAGCTGTTTTTATACTAGAACTGAGTATGGAAATATACGATTTAATCAACAAAAATTTACTATAAAACCAAATTCAAATAATGAAGTATATAAAATTATTGATACAACCAAACTTTATGAAAGGATCGATGTTATTGATACATTATACAATGAAAGACCTAATAATTTAAGGAAACAGTTTTTAAAATTTTATTCTAAGGGTAGAGTTGGTGAATTTGATGCTTATTATGAGGGTGATATTAAATCATTAGACCCTAAAAAAGCAAAAATGGCATATTATAATTATGATAATAAAAATTTAGTCATTCAATTTTATTTTGAACATCCACAAGGCGGTGGTTTATTAAAATATAAACTGAATAAATTAAATAAAGAAAAATTAGAATTAATAGGTTACAACAATTTAGTTACTTATAAAATCATAGATTTACCCAAAGAATGTTTAATTTATAAGCCTGATTGGTAGGTATTAAGGAACAAAATATTGCTTAGGAGCGTTAACAGTTGGATATGGTGGCTATAGAGTTGGTGTAAACCCGATCGCTCGGAAATGCAGTAAATATCTCGTGAACGGATAGCGCAGATTTGCAACCCAACTAGTTCTCGTTTGCCCGCATTCCTTGGTGCTTACCTGTGGCGAATACCTACTTAAATTAAAAAATAAATCGTAGCGTTTGCAACGCGGATAACTAAAACAGAAGTATCTTTAAACAAGTATACTTTTGTTTTTTTAAACCCGATGGCTAGGATTTGAAGTAAATTCGAGCGTTCAGCTTTGAATTATGCAACAATTGAAGAATTTAACAATCAAATAAATTACAAAAATGTAGCTTAACTAAATGTGCAGTTTTTGTTTGCATATCCAGATAATCAGGATGGTTATTATGCTTTTGATGTTACAGCTTTGGATAGTCAAATTAAAAACGGAAAAGATGTTGTAGTAACCTATTTTGATGCAAATAATAATCCGTTGCCAAGTCCACTACCCATTCCTTTTGTAACTACTTCGCAAACGATACAAGCGACTATCACTAACAATAGCACCACTGCTTGTTCATACAATATTAGTATTCCCTTCATTGTGGATGATTTACCAGAAGCTTTTCCTGTTCCCAACTCATTAACAACGGTATGTGATGATGAAATGAATCCAAGCGAACAAGATGGAAAATATGCATTTGATACTTCTACTTTTCAGGCTACGATTCTTGGTGGCCAAACAGGAATGCTAGTTTATTATTTTGACGCAAATAACAATCCGTTACCTAGTCCATTGCTAAATCCATTTATCACAAATACACAAAATATAGGTGTGGAAGTAGTTAATCCTATTAACACCAGTTGTAAAGCAACTACAATAATTCCTTTTGTAGTACATCCAATTCCTAATATTTCGTTAGAAGGAGACGAGTTAGTATGCAGCAATTTACCCACTTTTACAAAAGTGATTGATGCAGGAATTCAAGACAGCACTCCAATATCGGATTATAACTATGAATGGTCTTTTAACGAAGAACCAATTGTAGGTGAAAACAACTATACGCTTACTGTAAACACCGAAGGTACTTATACTGTTGAAGTAATAAATAATCAGGGTTGTTCCAGAACTAGAACTATTACAGTTTCCGCTTCGGATATTGCTGTTATCAATGATGTAGATATCGTTGAATTATCCGATTCTAATAGTATCCAAGTTTCGGTAAGTGGAAGTGGAGATTATGTGTTCGCTTTGGATGATCAATTTGGTGTTTACCAAACAGAAAACAACTTCACGAATGTAAGCGCTGGGATTCATACCGTTTTTGTAAAAGATGTTAACGGTTGCGGTATCGTGCCAAAAGAAGTAGCCGTATTGGGTATTCCTAATTATTTTACCCCGAATCAAGATAGCTATAATGATACTTGGAATATAAAAGGAGTCAATACTTCTTTCAATACAAAAACGGTAATTTATATTTTTGATCGTTATGGAAAACTAATTAAGCAGATAAGTCCAACAGGAACTGGATGGGACGGCAATTTTAATGGAAATCCCATGCCAGCAGCTGATTATTGGTATTCCATTCAATTAGAAAATGGCAGAATCATGAAAGGACATTTTACTTTAAAGCGATAATTATTGCTCTCCCAAATATTTTGAAATTATTTTAACTAAACTTAATCGTCGCAAACCCCTACTTCACCTCATACACATTATTGGCCGCTTTTACATCGGCCATTAAACCGCTTGGGTCGATGGTTATTTTTTTAATGCTGCTTTTGGACCTGGCAATGGTAAAATCATAATTTGGACTTGCCCAGGCCCAATCGTTCAAAATAGTTCTTTTCATTTCCGGATTGGGATTTTCTTTCTCGAAATGCATCATACGCAACGGAATGTAGAAACTTTCCATCGAACCGTCCGTATATTCAACTTGCAAATCAATAGGCATGGGCGTCCTGCCGATTCTATTTAAAGTCACCGCCGTGGATTCCCCATTGTCTTTTACCTCCATAATTCCGTAATCGATGGTGTTGGTGGTTTGGGTCCAATCGGTCAGATACCAATCCAACTGGGCTCCCGATACGCGTTCAGCCGTTCTTTTGATATCATTGGGTGTAGGATGCTTGAATTTAAAATCATTATAATATCTTTTCAGTGTTTTGTCCAGATTCTCCTGCCCTATCACATATCCCAACTGCGAGAGGAAAATACTGCCTTTCACATAAGACGAAATACTGTACACCCTGTTCTCATCGTAGCGGTCACTGTGTGTCGTTTGTGGTTGCTCTTTCCCTGACCCGACTAAATTATAATAGAGTTCATAATTCTGCTTAAATGGATTTTGCTCTTTTTTCGCAGCCAATTCATTCATCACCAAATCCTCAACATAAGTGGTAAAACCTTCGTCCATCCATGGGTGTTTGGATTCGTTACTGGCCAAAACATGTTGAAACCAGGAATGTCCCAACTCGTGGGTTGCCGTACCCAAAACCCCCTCCAGGGTACCATCGCCCAAAATCAACGTACACATCGCGTATTCCATTCCGCCATCGCCTCCCTGAATAAAGGAATATTGTTTGTATGGGTACTCCCCTATTTTCTGATTAAAAAGATCCATGACTTTGACCATCAAGGGCTGTAATTGTTTCCAATTCTCCACCGTCTTTGGTTTATTTTTATACAAAAAATGCAAATCGACATCGTTAGGTCCCTTAACCACATCATGAAGATATTCTTTGTCGGCCGCCCAGCTAAAATCATGAACCATCGGGGCTATAAAATGCCAGGTCAACACTTTGGTTTTCCTGGAATGCTTTAGCATACGACCCGCTTCCTGGTATCCGTGACCTATTTCGTTTGGATTTTGCAAATAACCCGAACCCCCCAAAACATAGTCCTTATCAATGGTTATCCTGACATCAAAATTTCCCCAGACCCCATGAAATTCCCTGGCGATATAAGGGTTGGCATGCCAGCCTTCAAAATCAAATTCGGCTATTTTAGGATACCATTGCGACATGGACAAAGCAACTCCCTCTGCATTATTCCTTCCCGAACGGCGAATCTGAACCGGAACCTGACCGTCAAAATCTAAGGTAAACGTAGTTTTGGTATGGGGTAATATCGGCTTTGCCAAAGTCACTTCGAGAATCGTTCCAACAGTTTTGGTCGCAACCGCAACACCATCCTGTTTAAAATCGGTAATTTTAAGATAGCCTATTTCATCCGGTTTTAAATTTTTAAACCGGCTTTCGATACTCTCTTTCCCGTTTACTTTGATTTTCCTGACCATTCTCGCATCGGGATCTTTGATGCTTTGCACGCGTGCATCCATCTCACTTCCGGGTTGAAAAGCATTAGGATACAAATGATAAAAAACGCGCTTCAGCGTATCGGGGGAATTATTGGTGTAGACCAATTCCTGTTTGCCATGGTACTGATACTGTTGTACATCCATAACAACATCCATTTTATAATCGGCCTGTTGCTGCCAATAGGCCGCACTTTGGGCAAAAGCATTTCCAATGGTCAACAGGGCACAAAAGAGTACGAAGCGTTTTTTTATCATTTACTTCAAAATAAAAAATGGAAGAGCATCCACTCTTCCATTAGATTAGTAACTATTGTATTTATTTTTTTGACATTTTTTCTGCCAATAGTAAGGCATTATAGGCATTGACCATTTTCCCGGATTTAGCAGCATCGGTGGCCGCTTTCTTATCCTGATTTTCTCCCAATTCTACCGTGGCTGGCAAAAGCAATCCCGAATCCATGATGATTTGTTTTACCTGATAGGCTTTTAATTTAGGATAATACGAACGAATCAATGCCGCCACTCCGGCTGCATTAGGAGACGCCATAGAAGTTCCTCCTTCGTATTTGTATTGGTTATCCGGTACCGAGGCGTAAATTTCCTTACCCGGAGCATAGACATCTACATTGATTTTTCCGTAATTCGAAAAAGAAGCAATGACTTTTTCCCCATATTCAAAATTCAGGGCCCCAACAGTAAGCACATTCTGGACAAACTCGGTTTTGTTGTCTTTGGAATCATTGGGAAAATTGATGTTCTTGTCTAAATCAACATCATGCCCGTCATTCCCGGAGGCATGAACAATTAACACATCTTTCTTTTCGGCATATTTTATGGCATCAAAAACCCATTCTTTGTGTGGTGAAAAACTTTTTCCAAAACTTCCGTTGATTACTTTGGCACCATTATCGACGGCATACCGTATTCCCAGTGCAATATCCTTATCATATTCATCCCCGTTAGGAACGGCTCTTACCGCCATAATGGCTACGTTATCGACAACGCCGTCACCCCCCAGATTGTTATTTCTTACTTGGGCAATAATTCCCGAAACATGTGTTCCGTGCAAGGCTTCTTCTTTATCCGGCCCGTAAACCACATTGTTTCCGTATCGCGTTGCTTTTATATCTTCGGAATTGTCGCCCAGAACTTTTCTGCCATCAAAGTCTTTGTTCAAATTGTACTCCAGTTGGTCATAAATATATTTTCTATACTCTTCAATATCTACATTAAATTTAGGCCCTGCCTGCCCAATTACCTGGGTCATGATCATTTTACTTCTTTTCAACCCTTCATCAGTAGTCTCCATATTTTGCAAATCCTCCAATGAATAATCGTCTTTTTTCAAATAGGTCTGAATGCTTTTATTGGTATTCAACAAAAAGTCAACTTGTTGTTTGCCTTCCAAGGCTTTTTGATATTTTTCATCATAATTTGCAAAGGCGAGTTTGTAGGTTTCGGAACCGTCATCACCTTTTTTTAGAATTCGGGTCACTTCCAGATTTTCCAATGTGATATCGCCCAGAAAATTCCAGCCGTGAATATCGTCTACATAGCCATTTTTATCATCGTCAACGCCGTTACCCGGAATTTCTTTCGGATTCGTCCAAACTACCGATTTTAAATCCTCATGGTCTATATCAACCCCTGAATCTACAACGCCAACAACAACTTTTACCCCTTTTTTATCTTTCAATAATTCAGCATAAGCCCTGTCTACACTCATTCCCGGAATCGTATCTTTCACGATATCGAGATGGCTCCAACGCATTAATTCATTTTCGGTCAATGCTGCTTTTTTTTGTGTATTCAATGGGATACTTATGGCAGGAACCGTACTACTGCTAACTTGTTTTTGTGTTCCACATCCTACCATTACCAGTACAGAAAAGGCAGAAATAACAATAGACTTTGTATTATACATGAAATTTTTATTTTTAAAATTGGGGACTAAAATAATTCATTTGCTTTCAAATAAAATCAGGATTAACGCTACGTTAAGAATTTATCTGAACGGCAATCTTTTTGATGTGGCCTACAATCCTTTAATTTTTATTTATTTTTTCCGCCATCAACAAAGCATTATAGGCGTTTACTATTTTTCCTGATTTTGATATTTCGGTAAAAGGACGCTTGTCATTCGGATTCCCTCCAACCACTACTTCAAACGGAATCGCCACAGCTGAATCTATCAGAATCTGTTTTACCAGTTGTGCCGATAATTTTGGATAATACGAACGGATTAATGCCGCCACTCCTGCTACATTGGGCGCTGCCATTGAGGTTCCCTGTAAATATTTATAGGAATTATTGGGTGTTGTGGCATAAATTTTTAACCCTGGTGCAAAAACGTCCACGTTGATTTTTCCGACATTGGAAAATTTTGCCACCATTTTGTCCCCATATTCAAAATTCAGGGCGCCAATGGTAATCAGATTATTGGCAAATTCTGTTTTCTTATCGGCTGAATCATTCGGAAAATTATCAAAGAGATCTATGTTTTTAGCATCATTTCCGGCAGCGTGAACAATTAACACGTCTTTTTGTTCCGCATATTTTATGGCATCAAAAACCCATTGTTTTTGAGGGGAAAACCCTTTCCCAAAACTGCCGTTAATTACTTTGGCGCCGTTATCGACGGCATACCGTATTCCCAGCGCAATATCTTTATCATATTCATCTCCGTCCGGCACGGCACGAACGGTCATAATTTCAACATTATTGGCAATTCCGTCGCTGCCAAATGCATTATTTCTAACCTGGGACACGATTCCGGCAACGTGGGTTCCGTGTAGCGCTTCCTCCTTGTCCGGGCCTATCACATTGTTGTTCCCGTATTTTGTATCGGTGATATCTTTAAAATTATCTCCCAGAAGTTTACGATAATTGATTATTGAATCTCCCGCTGATGCCAGCAATTTATCATAGCCTTCCTGCTGTTTCAAAAGAGATTTTTTTAATTCTGCCATGGGCATTCCAAAAGAAAACAGTTGTTGAATTGCCGCCTTGCTTTTTTGTATTGCGGTATCTTGCGATACGATGGCTTTTACTTCTTCAAGCGTATAATTCGGTTTACCAAAATGCTTTATCAGGATCGAATCACCTTCATTTAGATTAGCCAGCATTTGTGCCATACGAATTGTCCCTTTCCGGGCTTCCGCAATTTTCTTTTCTTTAAATTTCTTGGCCTCTTGATAGGTAGCCTCGTCGACCAAACTTTTATCATTGATGATTCGTTCGTATTCGTAATTTTCCTTGGTGATGTCCCCCAAAAAATTCCAGCCGTGAATATCATCTACATAGCCGTTTTTATCATCATCAACGCCGTTACCCGGAATTTCTTTTTTATTGGTCCAAATTACCGATTTTAAATCCTCATGTTCAATATCAACTCCGGAATCTACAATGCCAACGATGACTTTCCTGCCCTTTTTGTTTTTCAACAATTCGGCATAAACCCTGTCTACACTCATCCCCGGAACAGTGTCTACGATGATATCCAAATGACTCCAGCGTTTTAATTCGTCTTCTTTTAATACCGCTTTTTTAAAGTAGGAAGGAGCACTTATGGCAACTGCCACGGTTGTATTTGAAACTTTTTTGGAAGCTCCACAACCGGCCAAAGCAAAAATGGCAGCCACGGAAAGGCAAAGAGGCTTGATATAATTCATTAAAATAGGATTTAATTTTTCAAAAATAATTGATTGTACCCTAAAAAAAATTGTGGTTAACACTACCTTAAGATTTCTTCGCAGCTAAAAACGTCCTTCAAGCGAACGCCTTTTTCTGTATTTTGAACAGTAATTATTTCGTTATGGGCGTCATGTTCCAAAAACAAATAGTAATTATCATTTGCCGCTGCGTTCATAAATTTCGTCTTCTCCGGCATCGTCAAAAGCGGTCTTGTGTCATACCCCATGACATACGGAATAGGGATGTGTCCGGCTGTAGGCAATAAATCGGCACAAAAAACAATGGTTTTTCCTTGGTATTGAATATGCGGAATCATCTGTTTTTCGGTATGGCCATCCACAAAGAAAATTCCGAACCCCAATTCAGAAGTGGACAGAAAATCCCCTTCCGGCCTTTGGATAAATCGCAATTGACCGCTTTCCTGCATTGGCAGAATATTTTCGGATAAGAAAGAGGCTTTTTCCCTGGCATTGGGTTTGGTGGCCCATTCCCAGTGGTTTTCATTAGACCAAAATGTGGCGTTTTTGAAAGCCGGCTCATAACCCGTTTTATCGGCGTTCCATTGAATAGAACCTCCACAATGATCAAAATGCAAATGGGTCATAAAAACATCGGTGATATCGTCACGATGAAAACCATATTTGGCCAGCGATTTATCCATAGAATGCGACCCCCAAAGGGAATAATATCCGAAAAACTTCTCTGATTGCTTGTTACCCATTCCGGTATCAATCAGAATCAGCCTTTTGCCCTCTTCAATCAACAGACATCTGGCGGCAATATCAATTAAATTAGTTGAGTCGGCCGGATTGGTTTTGTTCCAAATGGTTTTGGGCACCACGCCAAACATAGCGCCGCCATCCAACTTAAAATTTCCGGTTTCTATAGGGTAAAGTTTCATTTTTTTATTTTAATGGATCAGACACAAAGTTAAGGAATTCACGTACTATTCTCCCTTCAAATAGCTTTTTTCTATTTCGAAATTGCTTATAAAAATAGCTTCTATTATGGAAAAAGGTTTTTATACACTATCTTTGCAGTTAATTTAGACAAAATCAATTTAGTAATGATAAAAGTTTCTGATACTGCCAAAAAGAAAATTATCGACTTGATGAAAGACGATGGTTTTGATGCCGCAACAGACTATGTAAGAGTAGGTGTCAAAAGCGGCGGATGCTCTGGTTTATCTTATGATTTAAAATTTGATAAAACCAAAGGCGATGACGACAAAATTTTTGTGGACAACGAAATTACAATTGCTGTAGAAAAAAAATCTTTCCTTTACTTAGCCGGGACTATTCTTGAGTTTTCAGGCGGATTGAACGGAAAAGGATTTGTTTTCAACAATCCTAACGCAAGTAGAACTTGTGGTTGTGGAGAGAGTTTTTCTCTCTAAAATTCAGATACAATAATTAAGGTTTAATTTTTCATCTTTTTGGAACTTTAAATTTTTCAATTTAAAATTATGTCAAAATATACAGAAGACGATTTAAAAATCGAACTCGAAACTAAAGAATACGAATACGGATTTTATACCGAACTGGATTCGGAGACCTTTCCTATTGGTTTAAATGAAGATATTGTTCGTGCTATTTCCCAGAAAAAAGAAGAGCCGCAATGGATGACCGACTGGCGTATTGAAGCTTTTCGTGCCTGGGAGCAAATGACGGAGCCGGAATGGGCAAACGTGCATTATGCGAAACCTGATTTTCAAGCCATTTCTTATTATTCAGCCCCGAAAAAAGCAGATCCAAGCAAAACTTTGGACGATGTAGATCCGGAGCTTTTAGAAATGTACAAAAAATTGGGCATCTCTGTTGACGAGCAAAAAATGATGAATAATGTTGCGATGGATATCGTAGTCGATTCGGTTTCGGTTGCCACGACATTCAAGAAAACATTAGGGGAGAAAGGAATTATATTCATGAGTATTTCCGAAGCCATCAAAGAACATCCTGAATTGGTTCAAAAATATTTGGGTACTGTTGTCCCTCAAAAAGACAACTTTTATGCCGCATTGAATTCAGCCGTTTTCTCTGACGGGTCTTTCTGTTATATCCCAAAAGGCGTTCGTTGCCCGATGGAATTATCAACCTATTTCCGTATCAATCAAGCCGGAACCGGACAATTCGAAAGAACATTGGTAATTGCCGATGAAGGCAGTTATGTTTCGTATCTTGAAGGTTGTACCGCTCCAAGCCGTGACGAAAATCAATTACACGCTGCCGTGGTAGAATTAATTGCCATGGATGATGCCGAAATCAAATATTCAACGGTACAAAACTGGTACCCTGGAAACAAAGAAGGTAAAGGTGGGGTTTTCAATTTTGTAACCAAAAGAGGATTGTGCGAAAAAAACGCAAAAATCTCTTGGACACAGGTAGAAACCGGTTCTGCCGTAACCTGGAAATACCCTTCTTGCATATTAAAAGGGGACAATTCGGTAGGTGAATTTTATTCAATTGCCGTTACCAATAATTTCCAACAGGCCGATACCGGAACCAAAATGATCCATTTGGGTAAAAACACCAAATCGACCATTATCTCTAAAGGGATTTCTGCCGGAAAATCACAAAACAGTTACCGTGGTTTGGTGCAAATCAGTGCCAGGGCAGATAACGCCCGAAACTTTTCACAATGTGATTCGTTGTTAATGGGTAACAATTGCGGGGCACATACTTTCCCTTACATCGAAAGTAAAAATCCAACCGCCAAAATAGAACACGAGGCAACCACCAGTAAAATTGGGGAAGACCAGGTTTTCTATTGCAACCAACGCGGTATTCCAACCGAAAAAGCCATTGCCTTAATTGTAAACGGTTTCAGTAAAGATGTATTGAATAAGTTACCGATGGAATTTGCCGTTGAAGCACAAAAATTATTAGAAATTTCTCTTGAAGGATCAGTAGGTTAATTTTCAAATCTGAATAGTTATGGATATTGTTTTAAAAAATGTAAAGAAAAAAGATTTTCCAGTATTAAAATCACTGGCAAAATCACTTGGTTTTGAAATTACAATTGAAGAAGAGAAACCATACAATCCTGAATTTGTAAAAGAAATTTTGGAGGCCGCTAAAGAAGTTAGAGAAGGCAAGGGAATAAAAATGTCGATGGAAGAATTAGACAATTTATGGAAGTAATATTTTCCAAGAAAGCAAAAAGAGATTTAGAGTTTTGGTCAAAATCAGGAAACAAAACTATCATAAAAAAGATTTCTAAATTAATTAAAGCAATTCAAATTGACCCATACAAAGGAATTGGAAAACCAGAACCTTTAAAATTTAGCTTATCAGGCTATTGGTCAAGAAGAATTGATAGCGAACATAGAATAATTTACGAAATTATAGATGAAAATACTATAGATATTTTAAGTATAATTTCAATAAAAGGGCATTACGAATAAACAAAACGAACAACATGTTATCAATAAAAAATTTACACGCTTCGATAGGCGACAAAGAAATATTAAAAGGAATCAATCTTGAAGTAAAAGCGGGAGAAATCCATGCGATAATGGGACCAAACGGTGCCGGAAAAAGTACACTTGCTTCCATCATTGCAGGAAACGAAAATTACGATGTAACCGAAGGGGAAATCCTTTTGGAAAACGAAGACATCTCTGAACTGGCCCCGGAAGAAAGAGCACACAAAGGAGTGTTCTTATCCTTTCAATACCCGGTAGAAATTCCTGGTGTTTCGGTAACCAATTTCATGAGAACTTCCATCAATGAAACACGCAAAGCCAACGGGCAGGAAGAAATGCCAGCCAACGAAATGCTGAAAGTGATTCGTGAAAAATCAGAATTACTGGAAATTGACCGTAAATTTTTATCCCGTTCGCTTAACGAAGGTTTTTCGGGTGGTGAGAAAAAACGCAACGAGATTTTCCAAATGGCGATGTTGGAGCCTAAATTGGCCATCCTTGACGAAACCGATTCAGGTCTTGATATTGACGCCCTTCGTATTGTGGCCAATGGGGTTAACAAACTAAAAAGCGACAAAAACGCTATTATCGTGATCACCCACTACCAAAGATTATTAGACTATATCGTTCCGGATTTCGTTCACGTATTATACAATGGTAAAATTGTAAAATCAGGTGACGCGTCATTGGCACATGAGCTGGAAGAAAAAGGATACGACTGGATTAAAGCAGAAAATTAAAAAATTGTTTAAAGTTTAAAGTTTCAGGTTACAAGTTTAGAACATGAAACTTCAAACTTGTAACCTGAAACTAAAAAATGGATGGCTACAATAAACCGATTTGAAGATTTAGAAATTTGGCAAGAAGCCCGACGACTATCAAAAGAGATACATATCATTTCGATTGAAACTGAATTGAAAAACGATTATCGGTTTAAAGATCAAATAAAAGCTTCATCTGGTTCAGTCATGGATAATATTGCTGAAGGTTTTGAAAGAGATGGTAATATAGAATTCAGACAATTTTTATCTATTGCTAAAGGCTCCGCTGGAGAAACTCGATCGCAACTTTATAGAGTTTTTGATTTTGGATATATTTCAGAACAAAAATTTGAACTTTTAAAAAAGGATTATGAAAACTTAAGTGGGAAAATAAAAAATTTTATCACTTATCTTAATAAAAAAGATTTCAAAGGAAATAAGTTCCAATAGTAAAACTTGAAACTTTAAACCTGAAACCTGAAACAAACTAAAATGGAATTGAAAGAAAAATTACTATCGTCTTTTATGGCTTTTGAAGAGCGTATCGATGTTCACTCCGAACTTCATGATGTACGTACTTCGGCGATAAAAAACTTTGAAGATAAAGGGTTCCCAACCAAAAAAGATGAAGCCTGGAAATACACTTCGTTAAATGCCATCCTAAAAAATGACTTTACCGTATTCCCGAAAAATGAAACAGCCATAGAATTCAAAGATGTAAGAAAATATTTCTTGCACGAAATCGACACCTACAAAGTCGTTTTTATTGACGGTATTTTTAGTTCACATCTGTCTTCTACCACTCACGACGGAATCGATGTTTGCTTGATGTCCTCGGCATTGACCAAACCGAAATACAAAATGGTCATCGACACTTACTTTAACAAAATAGCGAGCAAAGACGAAAGTCTGACCTCATTGAATACAGCTTTCGCCAATGAAGGAGCGTATATTAATATTCCAAAAAGCAAAGTGGCAGACAAACCTATTGAGATTATGTATTTCTCTACCGGAAGCGAAGCCGCATTGATGGTACAGCCAAGAAACTTAGTGATTGTGGGCGAAAACTCCCATGTTCAAATCATTGAGCGTCACCAAAGCCTAAGCGACAATCCGGTTTTAACCAATTCAGTAACCGAAATTTTTGCTCAAAAACGTGCCATTGTGGATTATTATAAAATCCAGAATGACAATATCGAAGCTAATTTAATCGATAATACCTACGTTTCGCAAAAACAGGAAAGTCATGTTTCGGTTCACACCTTCTCTTTTGGGGGAAACTTAACCCGTAACAACCTGAATTTCTATCATTTTGGGGAAAGATTGACCAGTACCTTAAACGGAATCACCATTATTGGAGGCAAACAACACGTAGATCATTATACTTTGGTAAAGCATTCAACTCCAAATTGCGAGAGTTTTCAGGATTACAAAGGGATTTTCTCCGATCGTTCCACAGGCGTTTTCAACGGAAAAGTATATGTGGAAAAAGAAGCGCAAAAAACCAATGCCTTCCAAAAAAGTAACAACATCCTGTTGAGCGACAAAGCAACCATCAACGCCAAACCACAACTGGAGATTTTTGCCGATGACGTAAAATGTTCTCACGGTTGTACCGTTGGACAATTGGATGAAACGGCTATGTTCTACATGCAACAACGCGGAATCCCTAAAAAAGAGGCCAAAGCCTTATTGATGTATGCGTTCTCGAATGCGGTTATCGAAAACATCAAAATACCGGAACTTAAAAAACGAATCACCACGATTATCGCCAACAAACTGGGCGTAAAATTAGGATTCGATTTGTAATACATAATCATTTCAAACCCGATAAGTTTTAAGAGCTTGTCGGGTTTTTCATTTCATCTCATCCGTGAAATTTAATTTTCCAAAAGAAATACTTACGTTAAATAAAGAGCCAAAAAATCCTAAAATTGTAGCTACAAAAGCCTAAGTTTTACTACTTTTGTATTTAGAATTTTTCTAAATAATTATGCTGGATATTCAAAAAATAAGAGCCGATTTTCCCATCCTTTCCCAGAAAGTAAACGGAAAACCATTAGTATATTTCGACAACGGGGCAACTTCGCAAAAACCACAGGTGGTTATTGACGCGATTTCAAAATATTACCAGGAAATTAATGCCAATATTCATCGGGGTGTACACACCTTGAGTCAATTGGCAACCGATGCCTACGAAATTTCCCGTGGAAAAATCCAAAATCATATCAACGCCAAATTCGCCCATGAGGTGATTTTTACCTCAGGAACCACACACGGAATTAATCTCGTGGCCAACGGATTTGCCTCGATTTTAAAACCGGGTGACGAAGTGGTGGTTTCAGCCTTAGAACACCACAGCAATATCGTGCCTTGGCAAATGCTATGTGAGAAAACCGGTGCCACTTTGCGAGTGATTCCCATGAATGAAGACGGCGAATTGATTATGGCTGAATACGACAAATTACTTTCGGATAAAACCAAAATCGTAACCGTAAATCATATTTCGAATGCCTTGGGAATTGTCAACCCGATTAAATACATGATCGACAAAGCACATGAAGTAGGCGCGGCAATTTTGATTGACGGAGCGCAAGCCGTTCCGCATTTGAAACCGGATGTTCAGGAATTGGATTGTGATTTTTATGCTTTCTCCGGACATAAAATGTGCGGACCAACAGGAACCGGAATTTTATACGGAAAAGAAGCCTGGTTAAATAAACTACCTCCTTATCAGGGTGGTGGCGAAATGATCAAAGAAGTGACTTTCGAGAAAACGACCTATGCCGATTTACCCCATAAATTTGAAGCGGGAACGCCTGATATTGCTGGCGGAATTGTTTTGGGAACAGCTGTTGATTATTTGAATGAAATTGGTTTTGACAACATTCAAAAACAGGAATTAGAATTGCTGGAACACGCTACCAAGCGATTATCTGAAATTGAAGGTTTGAAAATTTTTGGTACGGGAAAATCAAAAACTTCAGTCATTTCGTTTAATATCGACGGCATTCATCCGTATGATATTGGTACGATAATTGACAAATTAGGTATAGCCGTAAGAACAGGCCATCACTGTGCCCAGCCCATCATGAATTTCTTTTGCATTCCGGGAACGATAAGAGCTTCATTTGCCTTTTACAATACTAAAGAAGAAATTGACGTTATGGTAGAAGCCGTGAAAAAAGCTCAAATGATGCTCTCCTAATTCAAACCAGATGAAAATACTATCTTTATTGTTGCTGACTCTTTTTCTCGGGAAAGGCTGTGAAGCCCAAAACAATCAGGATATGAAAACAACAGTAATTGAATATGTTGCCAATTCCAGGGCTTTTTACCAAAAGATAACGATACAAAACCAGAAAATCAGTATTACAAAAGACCGAAGCGGAAATAAGCAACCGACTGTAACAAAAATCACAGATGCCAACTGGAAAGAATTGGTCGCCAGTTTCAGGACAATAGCGTTAGATCGTTTGCCAATCCTGAAAGCACCTACTGAAAAACGTTTTTATGATGGTGCGGCCATTGCCCATTTGAAGATTATCTTTAAAGGCAAAACATATGAAACACCGGCTTTTGATCATGGGTTCCCGCCGGCAGAAATCAAAAAAATAGTAACCCAAATACATTCATTTGCAAAACAGAACGATGAAAATTAAAGACATACAGGAAGAAATAGTAGACGAGTTTTCGATGTTTGATGATTGGATGCAACGCTACGAATACATCATCGAACTAGGAAAAAAGCTTCCATTAATAAAAGAAGAATACAAAACAGAAGACAACCTGATAAAAGGCTGCCAATCGAAAGTTTGGCTAAAGGGAGAACACGTTGACGACAAAATCGTTTTCACCGCCGATAGTGATGCCATTCTGACCAAAGGAATCATTGCCATATTGATCAGGGTTTTTTCGAATCAAAAACCTTCGGATATCATTGATGCCGACATGGGTTTTATTGACGAAATTGGTCTGAAAGAACATTTGTCCCCTACCCGCGCCAACGGATTGGTTTCGATGATAAAAAATATTAAAATGTATGCTTTGGCATTCAATACTAAAAACTGATAAAAAATTTTAACAGATAAGTTAATTTACTGAAAAAAGGGACCTTAAATTCCAATTTTGTCATCCCGACAAAGGAGGAATCGCATAATAAAAGTAAAAAATGTAATTTCTCATAACTCGAAATGATAAACTTCACAGAAAATTATTCAGTATTGGATTTATAATTTTCTATGAACACAATATAAAAAACAAACAATTATGACACAAGAAATAGACACTAACGAATTAGGCGAAGCAATCGTAAAAAAATTAAAAACCATTTACGATCCTGAGATTCCTGTAGACATTTACGAGCTAGGATTGATTTATGACGTAATGGTTAATACCGATTATGAAGTAAAAATCCTGATGACCTTAACTTCTCCAAACTGTCCCGTTGCGGAAAGCTTGCCTAGAGAAGTAGAAGAAAAAGTAAAATCAATTGAGCACATTAAAGATGCCGAGGTAGAAATCACTTTCGACCCGCCTTGGAGCAAGGATTTAATGAGTGAAGAAGCCAAATTAGAATTGGGGATGCTTTAAAAAAGTGTTCCGTCTCGGTTTTCAGTTTTCAGACTGTGAACTGAGACTGCGACTGAAAACTAAAAAAATGGACGAAATTATAAATAAAGTAGCCAATAGCGCGCTGGAAGTCTTCGATCTCGAAGATTACTATCCAAAGGGAATTCATACGCAAATAGACATTTCACAATGGCTTTTGGAAGGTTTCCTGTTGAAAGAGAAAGACTTTAGAGAGCAATTGAAAAATCACGACTGGTCCCAATATCAAGATCAATTGGTGGCGATACATTGCAGTTCCGATGCGATTGTTCCGGCTTGGGCCTCTATTTTGGTGGCCATCCAACTGGCACCTTTTGCGAAGAAAATCGTAAACGGAACACTGGAAGATTTAGACGCTTCCCTGTATGAAGAATTGCTGCCTGCCCTTGATTATTCGGCTTATGAAAACAAATCGGTGATTATAAAAGGATGCTCCAAAAAACCGGTTCCGATGCGTGCCTATGTTTTGGCGGCACATTATTTACACCCTTTTGCGCGAAGCATTATGTATGGTGAAGCCTGTTCGGCAGTGCCTTTGTACAAAGCTTCTAAAAAAGCATAACAAATTGCTGCTGAAAATATAAAACCCTATTTATTGATTGAAATGCTGCTTTTTAAGCGGCATTTTTCTTATATTTACTATAAATAAACGTCATAAAAACATGAAAAAGCTCCTTCTCTACTTCGTTTTTATATTTTCCATTCTTTCGATAAAAGCCCAGGAAATACCGCAGGACACGACCAAACTTTGGACAAAGAAAGGCAACTTCTCATTACTCTTTAACCAGTCGGCCTATAACAAACAATGGCTCGGCGGGGGAACATCGAATGTGGCGGGGAACTTTGGACTGAATTATGATTTCAATTATAAAAAAGGGGATGTCGTTTGGGACAATAAATTCATCGTAGCCTACGGTTTAAGCAAAATAAAAGGAATTGGAAGAACCGCCAAAACAGACGACCGTTTAGAACTCAACTCCCTTTGGGGCAAGAAAGCAACCGGAAATTGGTATTACTCCTTCTATTTCAATTTCAAAACCCAGATGGATGTTGGTTATGATAAAAACGGAACCCTGATTTCCCATTTTTTATCTCCGGCTTATTTTCAATTGGGTCCCGGTTTTTTATGGAAAAAAGACAACAACCTGAGCATGAATTTTTCTCCGGCTGCCGCAAAACTGATTGTGGTTCATCCCCATTTTACCGACTTAGGACCTTCCTTTGGGGTACTACAAGGAGATGCCTCCCGATTTGAATTTGGAGCCAGCATTACGGCCCATTATAAATTAGTAATCATGACCAATGTGTTTCTCGAAAATCGGTTGAATTTGTATTCGAATTATTTAGATAACCCTCAAAATGTGGATATCAATTACCAGATGAATCTCACCATGAAAATCAACAAATACCTTTCGGCCAATGTGGCTATGCAAACCATCTATGACGACAACTCCATTCAAGCCGTCCAGGTGAGTGAAGTCTTTGGACTGGGCGTTAATTTCGGATTCTAGCAATAGCTCAAATCGGATAGGAGCCTAGGGATTATTTCCCTAGGCGACCTTCCACACCACCCGGCATACGGATCCGTACCAAGGCGGTTCTTAATTTACGATACATTTTTTTTTAATAAAATGTACTTCCGT
>JAKFBW010000056.1:0-84878 GCA_036676965.1 Flavobacterium sp.
CCGTCCATGTCGGTCGTAGCGTTTATGTTTGTTCCTTTTATAACTACATTTGCAAAAGGCAATGTTTCGTTATTGGCATCTTTATCGGTTAGTGTTCCGGTTATCGTACCTTTATTTTGTGAAAAACTAATAGCTGTGATAAAAAGCGTTAAAATGAATAATCTAATTTTCATGTTGAATTTAATTTTTTGCAAAGTAATGGCGGCTTTGTAAAGTTTAAGTTAGCTGCTTGTTATCATTGTATTATTCCGGTATTATCAAATTGTTATGATATTAAATTACGGTTAACTAGGTTTTCTAACCATTTTTTTATTGTTACATTTACCATCGGAATTGAAATTAAGAAACTGTTCTTTTGTTTAATTCCGAACTATAAAATATAATTTTCTATACATGAAAAAAACGCAAACTAAGATTCTATTGGTCGATGATGAACCGGATATTTTGGAAATTGTAGGTTATAATCTGGCTCAGGAAGGCTATCAAATTGTTACGGCTTCAAATGGAAAAGAAGCTATAGCAAAAGCCAAAAAAGAATTGCCTGATCTTATTATCATGGATGTCATGATGCCTGAAATGGATGGCATGGAAGCTTGTGAAAATATTAGAAATATTCCCGAACTAAGTCACGTCATCATTACGTTCCTGACCGCCAGAAGTGAAGATTATTCTCAAGTGGCCGGTTTTGACGTAGGTGCCGATGATTATATTACCAAACCAATCAAACCCAAATTATTGGTCAGTAAAGTAAAAGCCTTGTTGCGGCGCAGTTTAAAAGAAGCTAACGGGCAAGATAGTGAAACCTTGAATGTTGGCGGAATCGAAATCAATCGCGAAGAGTATAAGATTGTAATGGATAATGTAGAAATTGCATTGCCCAGAAAAGAATTTGAATTATTCTATTTGCTGGCTTCAAAACCCGGTAAAGTATTCAAGCGGGAGGAAATTTTGGACAAGGTTTGGGGGAACGAAGTAGTTGTAGGCGGAAGAACGATAGATGTTCATATCCGAAAGCTACGGGAGAAAATAGGAGAGGATTTCTTTAAAACCATAAAAGGAGTGGGGTATAAATTTGAAGTGTAGATTCGGCTTCAAAAATGTATATCTTTATTGTACTTCTATTGTTAAAATGCAAGTTAGCCCTAAATGAAATCGCCATTAACAACAAGTTTGCGCAAGCAAACACCAATAAATAAAAAGCGATACCATATATGACCGCTAACCAAGCAAATTTTACATATATGAAAATAAGTTTTAAAAAAACCTACAAGTTCGCTGTCAAATCAGCATTATATATCAGTCTTTTTTCTACAGGATTTGTGGTGCTTTTGGCTGCCTTAATTTTCAAGAATACTTTTCAGAGTTTGTTGTTGTTTGGCGGGGTTTTTATTTTAATCATTTATCTCTTTTCGTTTGTTGTCTTGCAATATAGGGTCGAGCGGTTCATTTACCGTAGGGTCAAAAAAATATATGACGATGTTTCGTTGTTAGAATCGAGTACGTTTATCAATCAGCCCATAACGACTGATATGGAGACTTTATCCAGGGAAGTGAAGAAATTTGCCACGGATAAAAAGTTGGAAATCGAAATGCTTCAAATTCGGGAAGAATACCGAAGGGAGTTTTTGGGGAATGTCTCCCACGAACTTAAAACCCCATTATTTACGGTTCAGGGATATATTTCTACCTTATTGGATGGGGCGATGGAGGATAAAACCATTCGGAAAAAATACCTCAAGCGTGCCGAAAAAGGAGTCGAACGATTGATTTATATCGTTGAAGATTTGGATATGATTACCAAATTAGAATCAGGTGACCTGCATTTGGAATATTCTAATTTTGATATTGTCGAATTGATTCAAAGTGTTTTCGATTTATTGGAAATGAAAGCCGATAAAAAGAAAATCAAATTGCTTTTTGAAAATGATTACAAGCATCCGGTTATGGTTCATGCAGACAAGGATAAACTGCAACAAGTGGTCTTGAATTTAGTGGTTAATTCCATTAAATACGGAAGAGAAGGAGGGGAAACCGAAGTAGCCATTGTGAGCCTGACACCTAAGAAAATATTAGTCCGGGTTGCTGATAATGGGGAAGGAATCGAAAAACAAAACATCCCAAGACTTTTTGAGCGTTTCTTCCGCGTCAATAAAAGCGGTAATCGTTCTGAGGGAGGTTCGGGTTTAGGTTTGGCCATTGTGAAACACATTATCGAGGCGCATAAAGAAAAAATATATGTGGAAAGTGAATTTGGCGTTGGTTCTGAGTTTTCTTTTACGATTGAAAAGCTAAAGGTCAAGAAACAAGTCGTTTCCAAAGCGTAAATCGGTTATTGTTTTTCTGTTTTGTACGATTTGCTTTAGGTTAAAGTTAAGTAAAGATGTCCAAAACAATAAGAATTAGGTCTCAAATGTTAGGAAAACAGGGCTTTTCCGTGTCTTAAACGTTAATTTATCATCAACATAATATTATGTTAACATTGGCTTAACATAACAGCATCACCTTTGCCAAAAAATAAATCATAAAACAAAAATGAAAAAATTTTTATTGGCGGGTTTGATAGCTGTTTCATGTATTGCTAATGCCCAAGATGTGAAGAAAGATGCAGTCACTAAAGAAGTGGTTCGTATTTTAGATTCTATTAATAAGGTAAAACTCGAAGAAGAAAAAAGCAAGCCTAAAAAAGAACATTGGTTCGATAATATAGGAATAAGAGGTTATGCACAAGTACGATACAACGGATTGTTGTCGTCTAATGACAAAGTAGCCTGTGATCAATGTGATAAATCTTGGGGTACTACTTCTACCGCTCCAGATGCAAAATCAAATAACGGGTTTTTTATACGACGTGCCCGTATCGTATTTTCAGGACAAATCCATCCTAATGTATACTTTTATATTCAACCGGATTTTGCCAGTTCTCCTGCTTCGGGGGTGAATCATTTTGCGCAATTGAGAGATGCTTATTTTGATTTGTCATTCGACAAAAAAAGAGAATTCAGACTGCGTTTAGGACAAAGTAAAGTGCCTTTTGGTTTTGAAAATTTACAATCAAGTCAGAATCGTTTGACCTTGGATCGTAATGATGGCTTGAACAGTGCTGTGGCTAATGAAAGAGATTTAGGAGTGTTCTTTTATTGGGCTCCTGCTGAAATCAGAGAACGCTTCGCAATGCTGGTAAAAGATGGATATAAAGGTTCCGGAGATTACGGGGTATTTGCATTTGGAGCATACAATGGTCAAACGGCCAATAAATCAGAAGCCAATAGAAATCTACACGTTGTTACTAGAATAACTTATCCTTTTGTTATCGGGAATCAAATCATAGAACCGGGATTACAAGCTTATACAGGAAAATGGGCTTTTAGCAGTAGTGATTTGAATACAGGAGTGACCACTCCAAACAAACAATATACTTTAGATCAAAGAGTTGGAGCTACTTTTGTATTGTATCCAAAACCATTTGGTATCCAAGCCGAATATAACATTGGAAAAGGACCGCGTTACGATAAGGTTACCAATACGGTTGACGTTTCTAGTTTAGAAGGTGGATATGTAACCTTAAACTACAAATTAGATTTGCCAAAGAAACAGTTAATCTATCCTTTTGCTAAATTTCAATATTACGATGGTGGAAAGAAATTTGAAAAGGATGCCAGAAGTTATGTGGTAAGGGATTATGAATTGGGAATCGAATGGCAACCTATCAAAGCATTTGAATTGGTGGCAGAATGGGTAATTGCGGATAGAACATTTGAAGACAGCGCATTGCCAAATAACAGACAGAGAGGAAATCTGTTGCGATTACAGGCGCAGTTCAATTTTTAATAAAAGCACTGTTAATGAAGTGGTTATGAAGTGTTTTTAATAATAAATAAACATTACATAATATATAGTTAACATTAAAGTAACATTCGAAAAATACCTTTGTACAAAATTAAATTAAATCATAAAAATGAATAAAGTTAAATTATTTTTACTATTACCTTTAGTAGGTATGTTAAGTTGTGGTAAAGCAAAAACAGAAGATAAAGGTGCGGAAGCAAAAACTGCCGGAGTATCTGTTACTATCAAAGGAAGTGATACTGTTTTGCCATTGGCACAAAAAGAAGCTGAAGAGTTAATGAAAAAAGATGGGAATGTTAGTATTACCGTTGTAGGTGGTGGATCCGGTGTTGGAATTACAGCCTTGATTGATGGGACTACTGATATCGCCATGGCTTCAAGAGATTTGAAAACGGAAGAAAAATTGAAATTTTCAGAGGCTAAAGTAGAGATTGAAGAAGTGGTTATTGCTTATGATGCCTTGGCTGTTATCGTTAATCCGGCCAATAAAGTGTCTCAATTGACACGTGAGCAATTAGAAAAAATATTCACAGGAGCCATTACCAACTGGAAAGAAGTAGGTGGGGCCGATGAGAAAATTGTAGCGTATTCCAGAGAGTCTTCTTCAGGAACGTATGAGTTTTTTAAAGAAGAGGTATTAGACAAGAAAAACTATGCTTCTAATATATTGAGTTTACCGGCTACAGGAGCTATCGTTCAAGCGGTAGGGCAAACAAAAGGGGCTATTGGTTACATCGGATTGGCATACGAAACAAAAGAAGTAAAACAACTGGCTGTTTCTTATGATCAAGGAAAAACGTTTGTAGCACCTTCTGTTGCGACTGCAAAAGATAAATCATATCCAATTTCAAGACCTTTGTTTTACATGTACAACAAGGTTAACGAAGCAAAAGTAAAAACAATTGTTGATTACGCATTATCTGCCGATGGACAAAAAAATGTATCTGAAATAGGGTATGTTCCTTTGAATTAATAAGGGTTAATTTATAACGAAAAGAGGTTGCCTAATTTTAGGTAGCCTTTTTTTATGCCTTGATTTTTAGAAAGTTATGTTTTGGCTTAACATTAAGTTAACCTAAGGTTAACGATATGGGAACACACAGGACGAATCCCTGGAGTAGTTTTGCATAAAATAAAAAATACTGATTTGAAAACAAATTTGAAACAGATTAAAGAAAAGATTATTGAATTTATTTTGATGCTAAGTGGTGCGGCCACCAGTATTACCGTAGTTCTGATTGTCTTTTTTCTTTTTATTGAAGGAGCAGGTGTATTTAATAAAAAGCCAATTGATGACGGTTATTTGCTGGCAGTAGCGGCTGATAATCCGGTAAAAAAATTAAGCCCTGCACAAATTAAAGATATTTTCGATCAGAAAATAGTCAACTGGAAAGAATTAGGCGTGAAAGATGTACCGATTGTTTTGTTTAGAACCAGTGATATCACCAATTATTATACGGAGGAAGAGCTAGGGGAAAACTTCGAAAATTTCCCGACCAAAATCGATGAGCTGATTACCAAAACACCAGGTATCATCGCTTTCTTTTCCGATAAGTACAAATCCAAGAATTTTGCAGGAAGAGAATTAGATATCGATAAAATCAAGGTTTGGGAATTTTTATCCGGGGAAGAATGGTTTCCTACCGCCCAACCTATAGCCCAAATGGGAGTTAAGCCATTAATTTATGGTACCTTATGGGTGAGTTTCGGGGCGATTTTATTGGCTTTGCCTATTGGTTTGGCTGCCGCTATTTATCTAAGTGAAATTGCAAAGAAAAGAACACGAGGCCTGTTGAAACCACTTATCGAATTGTTGGCGGGAATTCCTTCAGTCGTTTATGGTTTTTTCGGATTGGTGGTTATCGTGCCTTTAATTCAGAGTGTATTCAATTTACCTGTTGGGGAAACGGCATTGGCAGGAAGTGTCGTATTGGCTATCATGGCCTTGCCAACGATTATTACCATTTCTGAAGATGCGATGCGCAATACACCACGTGCCATGAAAGAAGCCAGTTTAGCATTAGGGGCCAGTCAGTGGCAAACCATCTATAAGGTGGTAATTCCTTATTCGGCTTCCGGGATTACAGCGGGTGCCATATTGGGAATCGGGCGGGCTATTGGTGAAACGATGGCTGTATTAATGGTAACCGGAAATGCTGCGGTTATCCCACATACGCTTTTAGCACCTGTCAGAACCATTCCGGCGACTATTGCCGCAGAATTAGGGGAAGCTCCCAACGGTGGATTGCATTATGAAGCATTGTTTGCACTGGGATGTATCCTGTTCTTAATCACTTTTGGGATCAATATGTTGGTGGAATTGGTTACCAATAGAAAATCGCATAAAAAACATTAAAATGAGTAAAGAAAATAATGTAGCAAAGTATAAAAGAAGGAATCAAAAGATCGCTTTTGGAATCTTTACTGGAATAAGTTATGCTATTGTGGCGCTTCTGTTTGTCATATTGGCTTTTATTGTTGTAAAAGGAATTGGCGTTATCAGTTGGGAATTTATTAGTGAAATGCCTCAAAACGGAATGACCGAGGGCGGAATTTTTCCGGCAATTGTCGGTACACTCTGCCTGGTTTTTGCCAGTATGATTTTTGCATTTCCGGTAGGGGTTTTGGCGGCCATTTATATGAATGAATATGTGAAGAATGGTATGCCTAAAAAGATTATCAAGCAGATGACCAATAATCTTGCCGGGGTTCCATCAATTGTATTTGGACTTTTCGGGATGTCATTATTTGTCAATAAATTGGGTTTTGGTGATTCTATTTTAGCCGGGGGTCTAACCTTGGGATTGTTAGTTTTGCCGGTAGTGATCAGAACCACCGAGGAATCACTTAAGGCCGTAGACGATACTTTCAGACAGGCCAGTTTAGGTCTGGGAGCCAGTAAATGGGAAACAACCAGTAAGATCGTTTTCCCTATTGCCTTTCCCAACATCATTACCGGTTTGATATTATCCATCGGGAGGGTTTCCGGAGAAACGGCACCGATTTTATTTACCGTTGCTGCTTATTTTTTGCCTAAATTGCCTACTTCCATTTTCGACCAGGTTATGGCATTGCCTTATCATTTATATGTTATTGCGACCAGTGGTACGAATATTGAGGCCTCCAGGGCCATGGCTTACGGAACCGCACTTATCTTAATTATTATTGTATTAATTTCTAATGTATTGGCGAATGCACTTCGTAAATATTACGGGAAAAAAGTAAAAATGAATTAACATGCTTAAAATAGAATCAAAAAATGTAAATTTTTACTACGGGGAAAATCAGGCATTGCATGATATTTCTTTGTCTATGAAAGAAAACACCGTTACCGCTTTGATTGGCCCGTCCGGTTGTGGTAAATCTACGTATTTGCGTTTGCTGAACCGTATGAACGATTTGATTGATAACACGCAAATGAACGGTACCATTCTAATCGATGGAGAAGATATTTATGCAAAAAACAACAATGTTGATGATTTGCGTAAAAATGTAGGAATGGTTTTTCAAAAGCCAAATCCTTTTCCGAAATCAATTTATGAGAATGTGGCCTATGGTTTGAGAGTGAACGGCATTACAGATAAAAACACCATCGAGGAACGTGTGGTTACTTCTATTGAGCAGGTGGCACTTTGGAATGAGGTAAAAGACAAACTGAAAAAATCAGCTTTTGAACTTTCAGGAGGACAACAACAACGTTTGTGTATCGCCCGTGCCTTGGCCATTCAGCCTTCGGTATTGTTGATGGATGAGCCTACTTCGGCCTTGGACCCGATTTCTACCTCAAAAATTGAAGAGCTTATTTATGAGTTGAAAAATAAATATACCATTGTTATCGTTACCCACAACATGCAACAGGCTGGTAGGGTAAGTGATGCTACCGCTTTTTTCTATATGGGAAATCTGATTGAATACGATAAAACGAAAACCATTTTTACAAAGCCGGCTATCAAACAGACGGAAGATTATATAACAGGACGATTTGGTTAATTTTGTTTTATTTTTGATAGACAAATAAGTTATCTTTTAAACATACATTATAATGGCACTACATTTAGAAACAGAAATAGGAAAACTCAAAAATATAATAATTAAAATAGGTGTTTTAGCGGAAAATCAGGTGGTTGAAGCGGTTAAAGCCTTGCTTTTTGAACCCATTTCTGAAGGGAAAGAATTGAAAAAAGCGGAAGAAAAAATTGATAAACTTGATGTGAAAATCGATGATATATGCCAAGGAATTTTTGCGTTACATCAACCTGTTGCCACCGATTTAAGGTTTATCATGTCTGCGATGCAAATCAGTAATGAAATTGAGCGCATTGGAGATTTGTCTATGAGCATCATCAAAACTTCAAAAAACATAAAGGAAAAACATGAGTTGATTTCTAAATTTGAAATCAGTGACATTGTTAAAGAAGTAGAGACCATTACCCTTAAAACAAATACCTGTTTCCAGCATATGGATGGGGCAATAATCCAAGAAATTTTCGATTTGAATAATTCTGTTAAAAAGAAAAGTGGCGAAGCGATTCAAAATATCATCGGAGAGATGAAAAGTAATTCGAAAACTGTTGTTTCGGGAACCCATTTGATTATTGCCTTAAAACACTTCGAAAGAATAGCAGACCATTGCACCAATATTGCTGAGTCGGTTTATTTTGTGATTAATGCCAAGAGTATTAAACATGAAAAAAATTGATTAAACTAAATGTAGTTTAATCAATTAATTCGGTTTGTTTCTTTTTTTGGGATTCAAAAATCCGGAACAGATCCTTCCAGTTTATGGTATTATTGATAGAGGTAAATCCATTATAAAGAGGAATTTCCGATAGGTTTTCTATTGTGAATTCCTCTTGATTATTATATGGGGCCATGTTGTCTTTTTTTAGTTTTTTGGCCAGATAATTTTGTTCATATTGCCCCGGAGTTGGGATAAAGAACGCTTTCTTTTCCAGTTGAACCAAATCCATTATGGTGGTGTAGCCGGAACGGCAAAGGATGGTGTTACTTTGGTTAAAAGTCCTTTCCAGTTGTCGGCTGTTCATAAAATTATAGTAGGTAACATGGTCGATTTGTTCTTTCGTCTGTTCCTTTTCTATAATTCCTTTTATAAACACTACTTTTCCGTTGTATCGCTGCAATTCTGTTCGCAATTTATCTTCCAGTAATCCCCGTTGAGGTTCCGGTCCCGAGAGGATAACCATCAGATCATATACAAGGGGAGTTTCTTTTTTTTGCATTCGGCTTAAGGGACCAATATGCCTGATTTTGAAATCGGCATTTTCTAAATGACCTAATTTACCACTCAGGTTGACTTCGCCTTCGAGATCAGGAACCCAGCATTCGTTATATTTCCGGATGATATTTTGATGAAGTATACTCGTAATCCAGGTGGTACTTCCGGTAAGGACATTCAATTGATGGGTGATAAATACAGAGGGCACTTTTTTGCTGATTACCCCCAAGCGATTGTCCGAGATGATTCCGTTAATTTTATATTTTTTAATCCATTTATTGACCGTCTTTTTTTCTTCCCAAATGGCTTCAATTATCGACGGACAATTTTTTAATAATTTCCATTTAAAATTCCGTCCGTTTTTGGCGTATTCTATTTGATAGGAAGGAAGTTCGAGTGTTTTTAAATAGGGAAATTCTTTTTTAAGCAGTTCCAGTGCGATGCCATCTGAGGCTATAATGGGAATATAATTATTTTCCTGTAATGCTTTAATAATCGGAATGCAACGTGTAGCGTGACCCAGTCCCCAGTTTAAGGGAGCAATTAAAATAGTTTTGGTGTTAGAATTCAAATCCATTTGGCGATGTGTAGTTTCGTTATTTAAATTTGAAAATTACTCATTGAAGTTGTTTTTTGTATTGCTAAGGTATTACCAAACTATTAATTTATTTTGGTGTAAAAATCCGGGGTTTGGGCAAAATCAATTTATGGTTTGGTTTCATTTGTTTTGCTCTTCTGTCACTTTTGCTCTTCTGTTGTCAAAATGAGTAAAGTAATGTTTTTGTTTAGGCTTACTTTTGATTGTTAGGATTCAAAAATTTGAAATTTCAAATGAAGTTCGCGGTATAATATGGGATTGTGGTTATCGGTTTGATAAATCAATTGATTTATTGAAAAGCGTAATGAGTTCTATAATATTTTTTATTTTGAGTTTGCTGAAAATTTTATTTTTATGGGTACTCACTGTTGTGAGCTGGATATTTAATTTATTTGCAATTTCAATATTACCGTCTCCTTTGATTAATAATTCAGAAATTTCCAGTTCTCTTTTTGATAATTTGTCCAATGGGTTCAGACTTTCTTTTCCAGCAGAGGCATTGATTAAAGCATCAATAATATCAGTAGTTAGGTAGTTTCCTGTTTTTAACACTGCATCTACGGCTGCAACTATTTTCTTTCTGTCACTTAGTTTATTCAGATATCCATTCGCACCTGCTATAATATAAGGGCAGGCATGCGTCTCTTCTTCGTATACCGAAAAAATTAATATTTTTACATTAGGCTGTATGTTTTTTATTTCTTGTATCATCGCGGTGTTCTTGCCGCCAGGTATATTGATATCTAAAATGATTAAATCAATTTTGGTACTGCTCAAAAAAAGAAGGGTTTCGGTATAATTCTCAGTTGTTGCAATATTGAGATGCTTAAATTTTTCCTCGAGTATTATAGAAACACCAGTCCTAATAACCGGATGATCATCGACAATTAAAATATTTTTTTGCATGTTTTGGTTATTTAGTTTTGAGACCTGTTGTGTGAAATGTTTATTTCGATTGTTACTAATGTTCCTTCGTTAATTATACTCGAAAAGCTAATGTTTCCTTTAAGGATAATTAATAGTTCTAATACTAAATGTAAACCTATGCCGTATGCGCTTAAAATTAATTTTTCCGGATCTCTGTTGTTAAACAGATTGGAGTAGTATTCAATGATGTCTTGATTCATGCCAATGCCCGTGTCTTTTACCCAATATATTATTTTTTTATTTTCTATTCGGGAACCAATTTCAATAATACCATTATTGGTGTTCTTTACGGCATTATCTAATAGGTTATGAATGATGATGGATATGATTCGGATATTTATATCTGACTCTAAAATTTGATTGGTGGCATTTATAATTATAGTATTGTTGTTCAGCGCTATTTCGTCAAAAAAGACCTTTTTGTTTTCTATTAAATTATAAACAGAATATGGTTTTTGATTGTAATTTCTGTCTTCAATATATATTTTAGAATACTGTATTAAGGTTTTGGTAAACTCATAGAGTTGGTTAGACGATTTGTAGATGGAATTGGCATATTTATTAGAAGTTGAATCCCCATTTTTTTTGGTTTCTGCCATTAAATGTTTTGAAATTAACTGAATGTATTTTAGAGGACTTCGGATATCATGACTTATTGTGCCAATTGTTTTTTTGTGTTGTATGATACCGGTATTGAGATCTTCTTTTGTTTTTTCAAGGTCTTTAATGATTGATTTTAGTTGGTTTTTTTGTCTGCTTAGTTTTTGTTTAGAAAAAGTAAGTTTTTTTATCATTGTGGTATAATAGATGCTTACGGAGCCGATAATCATCAGGATAAAAAAGATGTTGGTGTATATTAAATATTTTTTTACTTCTCGGGTACCGTCTCCAAATGAATTTGAAAATGCATTCTGATTGATGACCATTTTGCTGGAAAGGGCGTTGATGTCGGAAAGTATTTTATATTTTGTTTTTTCATCTAATTGGTGCGTCTTTATTTTTTGATAGGTATAACGACCAATTTGATATAGCTGAATATTTAAATAATCTCCTTTTTTCCATTCATTGATTGCGGTTTTGAAATGCGAAAAGTTTCTGAAATTTTTAAAAAGCCAAATCATATCGTCTAAATCAGAGTCATGATTTTTACCTGCCCTAAATCCGTTTTTTATAATTTCTGTATCCAGATTTTTTAAGAGGCCTATCCTTGCTGTTGCATCGCCTTGTGGTACACGAATGTTTGTTTTGAACGCCGTCCAATGGGCAGTGTTAGAGGTGAATAGAAAAGTGATCAGATTGCGCACAGCCCCATTGTGACCTTTTGAATAATGGGATTCCCCGTTTACATAGGCTCTGGTAGCCGAAAGTGTTTTGATAGAGTAAAAATTAACCAATATCAACATGGAACAGGATACCAAAATTACAATCAATAATATTATGGTATTGGTTTGATTCGGGCTTTTGAGAATTGCTATGTTATTATTGTTGTTCAAATTAAACTAGTTTGTTTAGAAATTCAAAGAATCTTGGATATTCGATTTGTCTAAGTTTTTTAAATCAATGTTATTGGTATAATATTTTGTAGCAAAGATATTAAAGATTAACATGATTTTTTATATATGTGTAGGGTTATTTTTATGAATAGTTTAGTTCTAAGGAGTGGCAAATTGGACTGTGCCGAAGAAGAAGAAGATCAGGCGAATAGACGAAGCGAATTTGTTATCGTGTCTATGAAATAAGAATCAGAATATATTTAAGATAAAAAATGGATTCAGCCATAAAACTGAATCCATTTTTTTATTGATTAGGATTGTGATAAATCAAATTAAGGATTAATTTTCCTTAGTCACAATTTGCATGGTTTCGGTTCCCACTTGTTTTAAGAGTACAGTTTTGCCTTCTTCTACCACTTTAGCGGCTTCGTCGTTGAAATGTCTGATAGTGTATAAGGTAACATTTTCTTCAAATTCAACTTTGAATTTCTTGGACAGAATCGCATTTAAATCTTTGAAATTGCCAAATTTGTCTTCCACACAAACAGAAAAACTAATCGCTGAATTCTGGATTAAATTAACTTTAATTTTGAATTGGTGGAACAAAGCAAAAATTTCACTGATATTTTCTTCCATGATAAAAGAGAAATCTATAGAGGAAAGCGAGATTAATAATTGGTCTCTTTTAACAATAAAACAAGGCATAAATGGTTCTAAAGTAGCTCCTTTTGATACGCTGGTTCCTTTTAATAACGGATTGATAAAAGATTTTACATATAAAGGAATTTCCTTTTTCTGTAGTGGTTGCAATGTTTTTGGGTGTATTACCGTAGCTCCGTAAAAAGCCAATTCGATAGCTTCGCGATACGAAATTTGGTTCAGCAAACTCGCATTTTCAAAATATCTTGGGTCGGCATTCATTACTCCCGGAACATCTTTCCAGATGGTAACACTTTCGGCATTCAGGCAATACGCAAAAATAGCAGCCGTATAATCAGAACCTTCACGACCTAAAGTAGTTGTGAAATTATTTTCATCAGAACCAAGGAAACCTTGTGTGATGTTCAGGATTTTTCTTTTTACATTTTTAGAAATGTTCTTTTGGGTCAATTCCCAATCAACTTCGGCATCTCTGTAATTGGCGTTGGTTTTTACAAAATTCCTAACATCCAGCCATTGGGTTTTAATTCCCATGAAACTCATGAAATGGCTAAGGATAGTAGTCGAAATGAGCTCTCCGTAGCTCACCACCTGATCGTAAACGAAATTGTAGTTTGGTGATTTGTTATGGGCTAAAAAGTACTCTAAATCTAAAAATTGATTGTTTACTGCTGTGAAAACTTCGTGTTTATCATCTTCGAATAAATCCAATAAGATTTGATTGTGGTATTTTTTAATTTCCTGTACAGAAGATTGTAATGCAGCTGATTTGTCGAAATAGTTTTTGATAACCACTTCCAGGGCATTGGTTGTTTTTCCCATCGCAGAAACGACCAACAATACATCTTCATAACCTGCTTTTTGTAAAACGTCATATACGTTTTTAATTCCTGCTGCATCTTTTACAGAAGCACCACCAAATTTGAATACTCTCATAATTTCTTATAAAATTGTAATTTTTTATTTTTATCTTAATTTGTTTTCGACAAAGTGGGCTATGCCGGCTTCGTCCATTTGTGCCACACACCAGTCTTTGAATACTTTGGCACCTGTTTTTTCGTAAAAATCAATGGCGGGCGTATTCCAGTCGAGTACATTCCAATCAATTCTTCTGACCTTATCTTTTTGGGCTTGTTTGATAATTTCAGAATATAGAGCGTACCCCAATCCGGTTCCTCGCATAGATTCCTTTACAATCAAATCTTCCAGATGAATTGTTTTTCCCTTCCATGTAGAATAGCGGTAATAATACAGTGCGATCCCTACAATTTGCTTCACCTGTTCATCCCGATGATTATTGGGACTCGGGTTAGACTCGACCTCCGCTACAAAAACATGAAACAGCGGAGTTTCTCCAAAACCATCCCGTATTAAATCATCAACGGTTATTAAAACGGCATCCGGTTCTTTTTCAAAATGGGCTAATTCTTGAATGAGTGCCAGAACTTCGCTCATGTCCTCCGGCTTTCCTTTTCTAATATTCATATATTCGTAAATTCTTATTTTAAAGAGAAAAAATTTAAAATAAAGCTTTTAAAACTATCGAGTTAGGGGCATTTATGAGCAAATATACAATAATGGCAAACTAAGTAAATTTTATTCAAATCATTTTCACAAAAAAAACGATATTTGTGACTTCAAATCAACTACAACGAAATAGTAATGGAAGAACGCAACAGAACTCTCGGCGAATTTATCATAGAAAACCAAAAAGAATTTAAGTATTCATCCGGTGAATTATCAAGAATTTTTAATTCCATTCGTTTGGCTGCAAAAGTAGTCAACTATAAAGTAAATAAAGCAGGATTGGTTGATATTATTGGGGCCGCCGGAGAACAGAACATTCAAGGGGAAGACCAACAAAAATTGGATGTTTATGCCAATGAAATTTTCATTCAAACCCTGATTAACCGTGAAATTGTGTGCGGAATTGCCTCTGAAGAAAATGATGAGTTTATCACAGTGGCAGGAAGCGATAACGGTCATAATAATAAATATGTCGTTTTGATGGATCCGTTGGATGGTTCTTCAAATATTGACGTGAATGTTTCCGTAGGGACTATTTTTTCTGTTTACAGAAGGATTACTCCTGTTGGAACACCGGTGTCTATTGAGGATTTCTTGCAGCCGGGAACCAAACAAGTGGCTGCGGGATATGTTATTTACGGGACATCAACTATGATTGTGTATACTACCGGGCATGGTGTAAACGGGTTTACCCTCAATCCGGCTATCGGAACCTTTTATTTATCGCATCCTAATATGAAGTATCCTGCTGACGGACATATTTATTCGGTAAACGAAGGGAATTATATCCATTTTCCGCAAGGGGTAAAAGATTACATCAAGTATTGCCAGACAGAAGAAGGAGACAGACCATATACTTCCCGTTATATTGGAAGTTTGGTTTCAGATATTCACAGAAACATGATTAAAGGAGGAATTTATTTTTATCCGACGAGTTCTAAATCCCCAAAAGGGAAATTGCGTTTGTTGTACGAATGCAACCCGATGGCTTTTATCGTAGAGCAGGCAGGAGGAAAAGCGTCTGACGGATTTGGAAGAATTATGGAAATTGAGCCCAAAGAATTACATGAAAGAGTGTCTTTTTTCTGCGGAAGCTACAATATGGTAGAGAAAGCAGAGGAGTTTATGCATAAGGCAAAGTTGAGTAAATATTAGTGCCTAAAAAAAGGGCTCCTAAGAGCCCTTTTTTTATTTATTCATGTTTTGCATTTCAAATACAAAAGTGTCTAAATCTACTTTTTTGTCGACTAGTGCCAGTGCTTTTGCCACGATGTAGTCTACGTTTCCTGGAGTAAATCCTAAGGCTAAACTAAATCTTTTCAGTAAAACTTCCTGATTATCACCCAGCTGATGGTCTACATGAACCATACGGGCCAAATCATACAAACGTTCCAATCTTTGAGAATAAAGATAAGGAGGGTTGATTGGATATTTTAATGGGTTTTCTAAAATCTCTTCATACTCTGAAGCAGAAATTTCTAAGTTGGTGGCTAATTTATCCAAAAAGTTTTTTTCTCCTTGTACAAAAGAACCGTCTGCAAGTGCAACACGGACAATTGCTGAAAAATGACCCTTATTTCGTTGTTTGAATTCGCTATCAAATAAATCTGAGAATGACATAGTTTTTATATTTATATTATCACAAATATAAATCAATTATTAATTTTCTTTTCTCTAATAATTCGATTTTTTTTAATAAAATTTTATGGGTTCATTTAGAGGTTCAAATCAATCATTTTCAAAATAAATCGTAAGTTTACAGCCCCTTAATCAACTTTAAATTAGAATAACCTATGGATCAATTTTGGAATTATTTTCAAATAGGATTAAAACACATTTTAAATGTTTATGTGTACGATCATGTATTGTTTTTGATAGCCCTGGCTATTCCTTTTTCTTTTAAGGATTGGAAACGGATACTGGTGCTGATAACTCTTTTTACATTGGGACATACCATAGCATTGTCGCTTTCTGTTTTTGGAATTATTGCCATTAAAGTAAATGTTGTGGAATTATTGGTGCCCATTACGATATTGATTACCGCTTTTTTTAATCTGTTTACGGCAGGTAAATCTAGCAAAAAAGAGAGTGTCAATGTAGTGTTTTTTATTACGCTTTTTTTTGGAATAATACACGGATTGGGTTTTTCAAACTATTTTCAAACCCTAGTTGGAGGAAACAATACGTCTAAATTACTGCCTATGGCTGAATTTGCATTGGGAATCGAAGCGGCGCAGCTTGTTGTAGTTTTTGTGGTTTTGATTTTGTCGTATATAGTGCAAACGGTATTTAGATTTTCTAAAAGAGATTGGACATTGGTGCTGTCGGCATTTATAATTGGAGTAGTTTTGCCAATGATTATTCAGAATGAAATATGGACAAGATAATAATGGAAGAAGTAAAATTAAACAAATACGATAAAGCATACCTTAGGATTGCAACAGAATGGGGGCTTTTGTCGTATTGCAAACGCAAGCAGGTTGGGGCGATAATTGTTCGGGATCGAATGATTATTTCTGATGGTTATAACGGAACGCCATCCGGTTTTGAAAACTGCTGCGAAGATGAGGAAGGACTAACGCGTTGGGATGTCTTGCATGCCGAAGCAAATGCGATACTCAAAGTGGCTCGGTCCACACAATCCTGTGAAGGGGCGACCTTATATATTACGCTGTCTCCATGTAAAGAATGCAGTAAATTAATACATCAGTCCGGAATAAAACGAGTGGTATATCACAACGGCTATCGCGATGATTCCGGCATTCAGTTTCTGAAAAGAGCTGGCGTAATTGTAGACCATATCCCGGTTTTAGAAGAATAAATGAATATCAAAGTCAAATATTTGCCAATTATAATCAGCGTAGCTTTTGCGCTGGGATTAATTATGGGCAGTTGGCTGGACTCTTCAAATGAAAATCAATTTTTGGTTACCAACAGTTCAAAAACAAAGTTGAATAAACTCATTGATTTTATCAATAATGAGTATGTCGATGATGTCAATACGGATTCGATTGTCAATAAAACAGTAGATAATATACTGGAACAGTTAGACCCGCATTCGGTTTATGTGCCGCCAAGTGAACAAACCCGGGTGGCGGAAAACATGAAAGGGGAATTTGTGGGTATTGGAGTTAATTTTTACATGTATAAAGACTCGGTAGCCATCATCAAACCCGTTGAAAATGGACCTTCGGCAAAAGCGGGAATCAAAGCGGGAGACCGAATCCTCTATGCCGATAAGACAAAACTTTTTGGAAGGAAATTGCCTAATGACAGTTTGTTCTCTAAGCTAAAAGGGGAAATTGGTTCCGAGATCAATCTGGTGGTGTACAGAAAAGCAGAAAAGAAACGATTGAATTTTAAGATAAAACGGGATGTCATTGCTTTAAATAGTGTTGATGCGGTTTTAATGTTGAATCCCAAAACGGGTTATATCAAAATCAATCGATTTGCCGAGACTACTTACGATGAATTCAGAACCGGTCTGGCGAGGTTAAAAAAACAGGGAGCCAATACGCTGGTTATCGATCTTCGGGATAATGGAGGAGGCTATATGGAAGAAGCCATAGCTGTTGCCGATGAATTATTGGGGGATAAAAAAATGATTGTTTTTACCAAAAACAAAAGAGGGAGCATACAAAAAACCTTTGCGACCAAAAAAGGGGATTTTGAAACCGGAAGGCTGTTCATTTTAATCAATGAAAACACGGCTTCAGCCAGTGAAATCCTGGCGGGTGCCGTTCAGGATAACGACAGAGGGGTTGTCGTGGGACGACGTTCTTTTGGTAAAGGATTGGTGCAAAGAGAAATGGATTTTGATGACGGTTCGGCAGTGCGACTAACTATTGCCCGGTATTATACCCCAACCGGCCGTTCTATACAGAAACCTTATACCAAGGGGAGTGAAGATTATTTTAAAGAGTCGGAATCCCGTTTTTTTCATGGTGAATTATACAATAGGGATAGTATAAAGATTGCCGACACGATCAAATTTAAAACCCCTAAAGGGAAAATTGTGTATGGTGGTGGCGGAATTGTTCCTGATGTATTTGTTCCTATTGATGTGGAGTATGGTAAAGAAAATATCTTTTATCTGATGCAGTCGGGTATAGCAGGTAATTTTGTGTTTGAAGAATTGGATAAAAACAGAAAGGGGTTTGCGAATTTATCTTTAGAACAGTTTGTCGCCAAAATGAATGGAACCGATTTGTATTTTAATGCTTTTCAGAAATTTATTTCCAAGAATTCCTTAGAATTAAGACTGGAAAAGAACAAAGCTATGGTCAAACGCTATCTTACCGCCGAGTTTGTCAAGCAGCTCTATGGTGAAAGCAAGTATTATGAAATGGCATTGAAGGACGACGCGATGGTAAAGAGAGTTTTGAATAAAAAATGATTCAATTTTTTTACAGCCTGTTATTTGTTATCTGATACTATCGTGAGCGTGAGTTTGAATTCCGTTATTCCATAAAGTCAAAATATCGGTGGCAACGGCGGCACCACTTCCGGCTGCAATGGTCAGTTGGCTTCTCCAGCCTGCCAGTGTACCAATAACATAAATCCCATCAGTTACTTTATGGTCGATGTTGCGCAATTGAATTCGGTTTTTCTCAGGCAATGCCTTTTGATGCGGTTCAATATATTGCATCACCCCATCGATGTCAAAGGTGTTGGCGGAACCAATCCCTATTACAATCGTTTTGGTTTTATACGTATTCTTGTTTGTGGTAACGGTGAATTCTGGATAAGTCCCTTCAATCTTCAATACTTTTTCGTTCGGAATTTGGATAATGTGCGGGTACATTTCCGAAAGGTGCTCCGTACTTTCCAATAATAATTCAGAGCCTAATTTTCCCGGAGCAATTCCGTAGGCATTATTAAATAGAGCATCCTGGAGTGAAGAGGTTTTCTGATGGGTAATGATGCCGATTTTTTTATCGGTAACAAAAACTTTGTTTTTTGCAGAACCCAATACAAGTGCACATGATATGCCTGAAACTCCACCTCCAATAATTAGAACGTCAAACATTTACTATTATAGTTTATCGTTCATTTTTTCTTCTATTTTTTTAGACATTCTAAAAATTAAAAGAATTAACACAGCGCAAAAAGAAGCGGCAATACCAATAAATGCAACAATGCTGTCTCCTTTAAACGGGTTGTTGAAATCTAGCAATGTAATGTTAAAAATGATAAGTGCCAATGCTAGAAACACTAATACGCTAGTAAAGATTTTCATAATATTATTTTTTAATCGGGACTATAAAAAAGATGTTTTGGAATACTATCAATTAAAAAAAATAGACTCAAACCATCTGGCTAATTTTTATAGGCGACATTTCGGGGTAAATTTATAATTTTTTTTTTTAGAGGAACAGACCTTTAACATTAGCTGCAAATAATTTAACAGCAATAGCTAAAAGTACGACTCCAAAAGCCTTACGAATCACTTCGAGTCGGTTTTTTCCTAGCATTTTTTCGATTCTTGAGAAAGATTTTAAGACAAGGTGTACTAACAAGATATACTAAAATGATATTCAATAGGAATGCAATAACAATGTTTATAGTGTAAAATTGAGAGCGTAATGAGAGTAAGGTGACCCCATGGTTCCGGCTCCGGCAATCCTTTAGTTTTGTCAAGACAATAAATTTATATTTTTAAATCACCAATGATCGGGATTGATTCTACAATATCAATCACTGCGAAAAGTACCATTCCGACCATGATTACTTCTTTAAGTCAAATTCCATTTTTGTTTTTACTGTAAAGATAAATTTTTGTGAGATTTTTTTTGAATGACTGAATAACAGATGTATGCTAAACGATTCTTTTTTGTCAGAGTGTCAAAAGAATTGATTTTTTTAATAAAAAGTATCTTGCTTTTATGTAATTAACAACGGTCTGCTGTGTAACTAAGTCTGTTTTTAATAACAGATTGACTATCTTTGTACTTTATAATCACAGTACCTTATAATAATGTTTCAACTAGGAAAAACCATCGTCTCTGAAGATATTTTAGAAAAAGAATTTGTTTGCAATTTGTCAGCTTGTAAAGGGGCTTGCTGTGTAGACGGCGATGCCGGTGCTCCATTGAGTCAGGAAGAAACGGAAATTTTACAGGCAATTTATCCAAAAGTAAAGCCCTTTTTGCGCAAGCAGGGAATTGAAGCTATCGAGGCCCAGGGAACTTGGGTAAAAGGAACCGATGGTGATCTTGAAACACCATTGATTGACAATAAGGATTGTGCGTATGTGATTTATGATGGTTCAACAGCACTTTGTGGGATTGAACAGGCGTACAATCAAGGAATTGTAGATTGGAAAAAACCGGTTTCCTGTCATCTGTATCCAATCCGTGTGAAAGATTTTACGGAGTTTTTCGCGGTTAATTATGATAAATGGGATATTTGTGATGCGGCCTGCTCTTTAGGCCGGGAATTAGAGGTTCCGGTGTACAAATTTGTCAAAGAAGCCTTGGTCAGAAAGTTTGGTGAAGACTGGTACGCTGAACTTGAAAAAGTGGCCGAAGAAATCAAAAAGTAGATCCGAAAAAAATTAAATTTTTTCTTGTTTGGTGTTTTTAAAATCCTATATTTTACGCTGCTTTAGCTGTTTTTTGTATTTTTAAACAATTGATTTTCAGATTGTTATTAAATGTATGAAAAGTGTTCTAAATTTTCAGGGTTGTTAAAAACTAGCCTATATTGTGAATAAGTTTGACTTTTAATAACCGCAATATTTTGCAATCTTTGTAATCGGCTCCTCGCTCAGGATTTCGTTAAAATTTTTAAAAAAGAAACAATAAAAATGTCGCAAATAGAACCAATTTTACAAGAGAATAAAAATAGATTCGTGATTTTTCCTATTAAGCATCATGATATCTGGGAATGGTACAAAAAAATGGAAGCCAGTTTTTGGACTGCGGAGGAAATTGACTTGTCTCAGGATTTAAACGACTGGAATAATAAGCTGAATTCAGACGAGAAATATTTTATTAAGCATATTTTGGCATTTTTTGCGGCTTCAGATGGAATTGTAAACGAGAATTTGGCAGAGAATTTTGTAAATGAAGTGCAATATGCCGAGGCGAAATTCTTTTATGGGTTTCAAATCATGATGGAAAATATTCATAGCGAAACCTATTCTTTGTTGATTGATACCTATGTGAAAGATGAGGCTGAAAAAGATGAGTTGTTCAACGCCTTGGAAGTTTTTCCAGCAATCAGAAAAAAAGCGGACTGGGCTTTGAAATGGATTGACTCGGATTCTTTTGCAGAACGATTGATTGCTTTTGCGGCAGTGGAAGGGATTTTCTTCTCAGGGGCATTTTGCTCTATTTATTGGTTGAAAAAACGTGGATTAATGCCAGGTTTGACTTTTTCTAACGAATTGATTTCCCGTGATGAGGGGGTTCACTGTGATTTTGCGGTGCATTTACACAACCATCACTTGGTAAACAAAGTGCCAAAAAACAGAATTAAAGAAATTATCGTTAATGCGTTGGATATCGAAAGAGAATTTATCACCGAATCATTGCCAGTAAGTTTAATTGGTATGAATGCAACATTGATGACACAATACTTAGAGTTTGTGGCTGACAGATTGTTGGTGGAATTGGGTTGTGACAGAGTATACAATACCTCAAATCCTTTTGATTTCATGGATATGATTTCACTGCAAGGAAAAACCAATTTCTTTGAGAAAAAAGTAGCCGAATACCAAAAATCGGGAGTGATGAACACCGATAGTGATGCGCAAAAAATATCATTTGATGCCGATTTTTAAATCGAAATAAAAGTGTCGAATAGAGTCATGCTGAATGTTTCAGCTTCAATTAAATTTAAAAACACAGCGTTTGAGTATTGAAAGACATGTCAATATTTAAATTTTTCAATAATAATTAAAAAAGTAACCTTATGTATGTAGTAAAGAGAGATGGCCGTAAAGAGCCGGTAATGTTTGATAAGATTACGGATAGAATAAAAATGCTATGTTACGGGTTGAATGAACTTGTTGATCCTGTAAAAGTAGCCATGCGTGTTATTGAAGGATTGTATGACGGGGTTTCGACTTCGGAGTTAGATAACCTTGCGGCAGAGACAGCTGCGTCGATGACTATCGCGCATCCGGATTATGCGCAGTTGGCAGCGCGAATTGCGATTTCGAACTTACACTCCAATACTAAAAAATCATTCTCGGAAACGATGAATGAGATGTATCATTATGTGAATCCAAGAAATGGGCAGGAAGCACCATTGCTTTCTGAGGAAGTGCATAACGTGATTCAGGCCAATGCTGAATTTTTGAATTCACACATCATTTACAATAGAGATTTCAATTACGATTACTTTGGTTTCAAAACCTTAGAGCGTTCGTATTTACTGAAAATAAACGGAAAAATTGTTGAAAGACCGCAGCACATGTTGATGCGTGTTGCAGTAGGAATCCATTTGGATGATTTAGAGTCGGTTTTAGAGACTTACGATTTAATGTCTAAAAAATTCTTTACCCATGCAACGCCAACCTTGTTCAACGCGGGGACTCCAAAACCTCAAATGTCTTCTTGTTTCCTTTTGGCGATGCAAGACGATAGTATTGACGGGATTTATGATACCTTGAAACAAACGGCAAAAATTTCGCAATCGGCAGGGGGAATAGGACTTTCTATTCACAATGTGCGTGCAACAGGTTCGTACATTCGCGGGACTAACGGAACGTCAAACGGAATTGTTCCAATGTTGCGTGTGTTTAATGATACGGCGCGTTATGTAGACCAAGGAGGCGGAAAACGTAAAGGTAGTTTTGCTATTTATATCGAAACCTGGCATGCTGATATTTTTGAATTTTTGGATTTGAAAAAAAATACCGGAAAAGAGGAAATGCGTGCCAGAGATTTGTTCTTCGCGATGTGGACGTCTGATTTGTTTATGAAGCGTGTGCAGGAAGACGGGCCTTGGACTTTAATGTGTCCAAACGAATGTCCGGGATTGTATGAGGTGTACGGAGACGAGTTTGAAGCGCTTTACATCGGTTATGAGGCTGAAGGAAAAGGAAGAAAAACCATCCGTGCCAGAGAGTTGTGGGAGAAAATTCTGGAATCTCAAATTGAGACCGGAACACCATATATGTTATATAAAGATGCGGCCAACCGTAAATCAAACCAAAAGAATCTAGGGACTATCCGTTCGTCTAACTTGTGTACCGAAATTATGGAGTACACTTCAAAAGATGAAATTGCGGTATGTAATCTGGCGTCACTTTCGTTGCCAATGTTTGTGGATAACGGAAAATTTGACCACGAGGCACTTTACAGAGTGACCAAACGAGTGACCAGAAACTTAAATAAAGTTATTGACAGAAATTACTATCCGGTACAGGAAGCGGAGAATTCTAATTTACGCCACCGACCTATCGGGCTTGGTGTGCAAGGATTGGCAGATGCTTTTATCATGTTACGTTTACCGTTTACTTCTGATGGAGCCAAGAAGCTGAATCAGGAAATTTTTGAAACCTTATACTTTGCTGCCGTAACCGCTTCGATGGAAATGGCCAAAGAAGAAGGACCGTATTCTACTTTCAAAGGTTCGCCAATTTCTCAAGGGGAATTCCAACACAATTTATGGGGATTAACAGATGCCGAATTATCAGGACGTTGGGATTGGGCTTCGTTAAGAAAAGAAGTGATGGAGCACGGAGTTCGTAACTCGCTATTGGTGGCTCCGATGCCTACGGCTTCTACCTCTCAAATTTTAGGAAATAATGAGGCTTTTGAGCCATATACTTCCAATATTTATACTCGTCGTGTATTGTCTGGGGAATTCATTGTGGTAAACAAACATTTATTGCATGATTTAGTGGAGCGTGGTTTGTGGAATGAATCTTTGAAGCAGGAAATTATGCGTCATAACGGTTCGGTTCAAAATATTGATATTATTCCACAAGACTTGAAAGACTTGTACAAAACGGTTTGGGAAATGTCTATGAAGGATATTATTGATATGTCCCGTCAAAGAGGGTATTTTATTGATCAATCACAATCATTGAACCTGTTCATGCAAGATGCCAATTATTCTAAACTGACGTCTATGCATTTCTATGCCTGGCAGTCCGGATTGAAAACAGGAATGTATTACCTGAGAACCAAAGCGGCTGTTGATGCGATTAAGTTTACATTAAATAATGATAAAAAGAATGAACTTCAACCGGTTGCCGAGTTGAATGATGAACCCATTAGTGTGGAGGATTACAAAGCCATGATTTTGAAAGCACAGGCCAGTAGTAGTCCGGAAGACTGCGAAATGTGTGGTAGTTAATTTTCATTAAATTGAAATATTATTTGTTTATAGATGAAAGTGGTGACCATGGTTTGAAGACTATTGATTCAAGTTTTCCGGTCTTTTTGCTTTGTGGTGTTTTAGTTTCTGAAAATGAATATGCACAGATTAATTCTATAGTCAATCAAGTAAAATTAAAATATTGGGATAATAAAAATGTTATTTTGCATTCTCGTGATATAAGAAAATGTAATAATGAATTTAAGATATTATTCGATTTAAAAATAAAAGAGCAATTTTATAACGATATCAATAGTGTTCTTACTTCGAGCAATTATAATATAATTAGTTCGGCAATTGATAAAATTTTATTTATCAAAAAGTATGGAAAGCTAGAAGATGATGTGTATGAAATTGCTCTTTCTTTTGTTTTAGAAAGGACTATTTTTTGTCTTGATGAAATTAAAGATTGTGATAGTTTGGAAATAATAATTGAAAAAAGAGGTAAAAAAGAGGATGCTAAACTGGCCAATCATTTGAATAAATTAAATCAAGTGGGTACTTTTTATGTTGATGCGGAGCGAATGAAAAAATGCTCCATAAAACATTTCTTTCTAGATAAAAGACAAAACAATAATGGATTGCAAATCTCAGACTTATTGGCTTACCCTATTGCCAAAAAAATTATTTTTCCTGAAGGTGTAAATGTTTCTTATGAATTAATCAAAGATAAATTTTACGCAAAAAACGGAAAGCGATATGGATTAAAAGTATTTCCATAAAAAACAAAAAGACTGATAAATCAGTCTTTTTTGCCGACCGGGGACACCCCAATCCAAATATTTAAACATCTATGGATGTATAATTCTTCTACAAAGGTATACAAATTTGCAATAAATAGATATAGATGTGGTAAAAAGTTGCAATTTGTGGCGATACATTGAATAGAAGACTTTTATATTAATCAAAAACAAAAAATAATGACTACAGATAACTTAATAAGCCACAATTTTTTTCAACAACTACTTAAGGATACGGAGCCATTTTTAAAAGATGCTAAAATAGCTGACGTAGAATTAATAAATAAAGATGTTGTTCCCGAGATTGATTACTATATTCAAAATGTCGCTTTTTATGCTATTCATTTATTAGCGCTTTGTAATCAACTTGAAAGAGCAGTTGAATTATTATCAAATTTTAGATTTAACAGCAAAAACGGGATCAGTAGAGGAGAGCATTTAACTTATAATGTTGAAAATTATATTATTAGATTAACATCCTTAACTGACCGAATTCTTCAAACAATTAATGCTGTTTTTCATTTAGGAATCAACGAAAAAGACATCAATGAAAGAGTAATAATTAATAATTTGAAAGTCACAATGACATTGCTACCCGCATCATTTAATGAATTCCGAAAAGATTTACAAAAGTATGTAAGTGAAAGAAATGTTATAGTTCATAGGCATTCCCATATAAAAAAAGATTTGCATATTATTGAAGCGTTATACCATACACAACTATCAAAAAAAATGCTTGAGAATAATGATGAAGCTGAAAATTTTAAAGAAGTTAGAAAAGAAGTACTAACCCGTTATCTTTCAAGAACAAAAAAAGAGTTTAAGCAAATAAACGGAATGTGTTTTGAGAAATTACTACTAATATTTGATGATTTAGATAAACAATATTCGATAATGAAACTAAAATTGAAATAATTTCTATTAAACCCAGTCGTTATAAGCCAATTTATATTCTTTCATTATGTCAAATGGGATTTCGTAAATGCTAAAACTTATTTTACCTTCAATATTTTCATAATTTGAATATACTTTGATTTGATTAGTGTTTGTTTTATGGTTGCCAACAAAATATTCAACATTTTCAATTGCTTCATCAATTTCGTTTTTTTGAACTCGATAAATATATTTTTGAATTTCAATTATATGATGTGATAACTCATTTATTAATGGTAATAAATCGATATCATCTTCTTTTTGCATTATTTCATTATATACAGGACCGCCAAACAAATCTTTTTCCATTTTTAAGGAATTAAGGCATACCAAAAGTTTGATTTCACATATCCATTTTTCTGGATTTGTTTCTCTTGAATCTGTTTCAATATGTAAAAATTCTAAAGGGAATCCAAGATGAATAGAATAATTTCTCAATTTCGTGAGAAATCTATATGCAAATGAAATGTCATAAATGTTACGGGTAAGTTTAATAAAATCTTTAGCAATAGTTGAATCCTTTCCGTTTTTCCGTTTTAAAAAGGTTCCGGCATTGTCTAAAAAAAACTTGAAAGAGGTTAAAACATTTAATATTAATTTGTTTGCTTGAAGAACAGCTTGAGTATCGGTTACAATATTATAATTTATCTCTGTGATTGGAATTTTTGAAAAGCTTTTAATGAACGTTGAATAATCCTTTAGATTTAATTGCAAATACTTAAAAACTACAAATTGTTTGTATGAAGTAGTTAATAAATCACAATCTTTTTTTAAACAATCAAAATTGTCTTGTGAAATGTTTTTGATTGTTTCAAAGGAATTATCTTCAAATGTTGATAGTCTGATCAATGGCTTTTGTTTTTAAATTTATGTTGATGTCAGTTTGTCTAAAAAACTAAACACAAACTAAAAGCATTAAAGATATGGGTATTTGCAAAAATATAAAGTATTTACTTAAAAAAATAATTTCTAAAAGAACTTGGTTTATCTATCTTTGTTTAGCAACATTCTTAAAAAACTAATTTTATAAAAATGAATTACTAAACTAAATAAATGAAAGACATACTTGCAAAATCATTATTAAACAAAATCGAAAGACTTGAAGCGTTTGAAGAAAGACTCGATGTTAGATTTGAGAATATTTCTATAAAAATCAAAGAAAATAATCACATAACTATTTTTACAGAATTACATAAAAATAACGGGACTACTATCGATGAAACTATTCAAATTATGTGTGTTGCATATGATTTGAATGGGCAAATACTTGAGGTTGATAGTGGGATTGCATTTAAAAGTACATTTTTTGGATTTCAAATATATCAGTTTGATTTTCAGGAAGATAATGTGGTTGATAAAATTGGTAAAATAAGAATTTATCCAAAATTGTAAAATTCTATGAATATTACTGATATTAGAAATCAACTGCTAGAAGAAGCAAAATCATCTCCAAATTTATTATCTGATTTAGCGGGTTTAGAAACTTATATTTCGGAAAGTTATAACAACCGCTCTTTTATAGAATTATTGCAAAATGCAGACGATGCAAATTCTACAAAATTCAAAATTATAAAAGACAATGATTTTTTATATGTTGCCAATAATGGTAGAACTTTCAATGCTAAAGATGTAGAAAGTTTATGCCGGAGTGCGTCTTCAAATAAAACAAGAGGCGAAAGTATTGGTTATAGAGGAATTGGTTTTAAGTCCGTTGTTAGTTTTTCTAAAGAAATTCATATAGTTAGTGGTGATTTAGAAATCACATTTTCTAAAGATAGAACCAAAAATGAAATTCCAAATGCAACAAGAGTTCCTTTAATACGAATTCCGCATTCAATAATTGAAAAAGATAAATCATTAATTGCTGCTAATGTTGAAAATCTAATAAATGATGGATTTGCAACAGTTTTTGTTTTTACTGGAGTTGCCGCCAACGAAATTGAGTCTGAATATGAGTCTTTTGATTATAAATCGTTGCTTTTTCTGAACAATGTCGTGACTACTGAAATTTCTATTTCAAATTATAGTTTAACACATATTGATAAAACAATAATTTCAGAAAGTGAAACAAAACTAAAAATCAAAAATAACGGAAATCAAACAGAATGGTTGGTTTCTAATTATAAAAAGACCGCAATTGCTTTTCAAATAGAAGAGGATTTTCCATCCAGAATTAATCAGGCAGATGCTATTGTTTATTCATTTTTGCCAACGGAAGATGAAACAGGACTTGGAGTTATCGTAAATGGCGATTTTAGTACTGATCCGTCAAGAAAACATTTGATTTATGACAATGAGACAAATGCTACAATAAAAAACATTGCTACTCAAATAATAAACTTATTTGAGAAAAATTTAACCAGTAATAAAACGGAAAACGTTAGTATAATTAAAGCCTTAGTTCCTTATGCTGACCCAAGAATGATAAGTTTTAAAAAGACTTCTTTTGAAAAACTTCTTTTAGAACAAATCAAAAATGTAAATTCAGGTTTCTTTGAAAAACTAATGTTGCCTCCAAATTGGCTAAATCTAAAGGATTATAATGTTATTGCCAAATCAAATGGTAATTTAGTTATTAGCTCAAACTTTCTAAATATTGATGGATTAGTATCGTTTTTAAAATTTCTTGGAGCAAAAGAAGCGTCTTTTGAAACATTAAAAACGAAAATCAATGATACTGAAATCTCAATTTTAGGTTGTGTTCAGATTTCTAAATATATATTTACTTCCATCTTATCTATTAACAATGATAACTTTATTCTTTCAGTAAGTGATTTAAAAATAGTGATTCACGACAAGAAAAGGTTTTCTTTTAAGGAAATCCTTTCTGAAAACTTATTAATTGATGATTCATATATTTCTTTATTAATTGAAAATGGGCTGACTGAATTTGATGTAAAACAAGCGTTTAAAAAACTCCTCCCTGATTACAATGGAAATTTGATTATTAACAAACAGGATGGCGATATTAAACTTGATGGTCTTGCTCAAAATGTAAATATTCCAACAGATAATTGGTATAATAATTCTAAAGAACTTTCTACTGATAAAATTAAATATGGTATAAAACGTTGGAGAACTGCCGAAGAAATAACGTTAGAAATATTAAACTTAAATGGTTTTAATTTACAAGATGTCAGCAAACAAAATATTGGTTATGATTTAGACGGTTTTGACCCGAATGGAGAAGAAATTCATATTGAAGTAAAATCGATAACACTTCCAGGACAGAAATTTAAGCTTACAAATAATGAAATTGGAGTTGCTCAAGAAAAACAGAAGAAATTTTACATTGCAGTTGTCCGCCAAACGGATGATTTCTTTGAAATAGCAATGATATCCGATCCTATTAAGAATTTGGTTTTAAATCGACAATGTGTACAATGGATTTGGGAATGTTCAGAATATGAATATAATCCGAAAAGGTTTGAATTGTAAAATCTTAGGTTTATGAAAAACGAGCTAATAAAAAGTTTGACTAATGATTTCGAAGATCACTCTCAAAATACTGAAAGTGGTGTGGAATTTTGGTTTGCGAGAGATATTCAACATTTGCTAGGCTATGCAGAATGGCGAAATTTTAATAAGGTAATTTCTAAAGCAAAGACCTCTTGTGAAGTCTCTGGGAATCTGATCTTAGACCATTTTGTTGACGTCAACAAAATGGTAGTAATTGGGTCAGGAACAGAGAGAGAAATTGATGATATAATGCTTACTCGTTATGCTTGTTATTTAATTGCTCAAAATGGAGATCCAAGAAAAGAGCAAATTGCGTTTGCTCAAAATTATTTTGCAATTCAAACAAGAAAATTTGAAATAATAGCGAAAAGGATTGATGATTGGGAAAGATTAAATACCCGGCAAAAATTAACATTATCTGAAAAAGAATTGTCTGAACTTATTTTCGAAAAAACGGGAGATGATAAAAATTTTGGAATAATTAGAAGTAAAGGAGATAAGGCTTTATTTGGGGGTAAGAATACTTCACAAATGAAGAAAAAATTAGGAGTGCCTGATAGTAGACCTTTGGCTGATTTTCTTCCAACAATTGTTATCAAAGCAAAAGATTTTGCTACAGAGATTACGGTTTTTAATATGAAAGATAAAGGATTGTCATCTGAAAGAAGTATTTCTACTGAACATGTTAAAAATAATTTAGGTGTCAGGAAATTGTTATTAGATAGGAAGATTATTCCTGAAAATCTTCCGCCAGAAGAAGATATCAAAAAGTTAGAGAGAAGAGTGAATACAGAAACAAAAAATATGGAAAAAAATCCGGATAAGCTGTCTTAAAGTTGATGTTTTTGGATTGATCAAGTTTTCTTGATTTTCTTTTTTGAAGTAAAATAATCAGGTTATTTATAGTTCAAATCAAACAGCTGTCATTTTATGATGGCTGTTTTTTTTTATTGAAAAATGAAAGGTTTTAAGTTTGTAATAATGGAAATTCTGATTAATAATTTGAGAATAATTCCTTATATTTGAGTAGGTTAAGTTGGTTTGTTTTTCTTTTTTCTAAGTGTTAAATGAGACTATCATGGAAAATGCAACATTCACCGTCACAGATGATTTACTCGCTTCACAAGGACAGCGTTTCCTTAATTTCGGCATTGATGTATTGATTCAATATGTAATTGTTTTAGGTATGGGCACAACCATTGAGTTGATTGCCGATATAACCAATAATTATGCTCTTTCGGATTGGTTGGAATCCATGAGTCGTTCAGAACTCTCGTTTTATGTAGTGTTTACGGCGTTTTTTTATTATTATTTGACCGAGATGTATTTCTCCCGCACCTTTGCGAAGTATTTTACCAAAACAATAGTGGTGACAAAGGAAGGTTCAAAACCGAATTATAAAATGATTTTTATCCGAACCTTATGCCGTTTTATTCCCTTTGAAGCATTTTCTTTTTTATCGGAATCTTTAAGGGGTTGGCATGATCGGTTTTCTGAAACCTATGTAGTCAGGAAAAAGCGACTGACTCAAAAACGGGATTTGTTTTATCATTTTGATGAAATTGCCAAAGTATAAATAAAGGAAACCCTGGTAAAAATTATTCTTACCAGGGTTTGTCTTTAAGTTTAAACAGTGACTGCGTTTTCAACCGTATTTCGCATCTCTTTGGCAGAGGCAACCATTGCTGTCAATGCCTTTTTTGTTTCGGGCCAGTGGCGGGTTTTTAAACCACAATCCGGATTTACCCAAAGTTGGTTTGCCGGAATTACAGCGGCAGCCTTTTTCAGTAAATGAACCATTTCGGCACTCGAAGGAACGCGAGGCGAGTGAATGTCGTATACTCCGGGACCTATTTCGTTTGGATAATTGAAATTGGCAAAAGCATCCAATAATTCCATTTGGGAACGGGAACATTCAATGGTGATGACATCGGCATCCATGTCGGCAATATTCTGAATGATATCATTGAATTCACTGTAGCACATGTGGGTATGTATTTGGGTGTCGTCTTTTACGCCACTCGCCGAGATTCGGAATGCTTTTACAGCCCAATCCAGATAGTTCGCCCATTCTTCTTTTCGTAAAGGTAATCCTTCCCGAATGGCAGGTTCATCAATTTGGATAATTTTGATTCCTGCATTTTCCAAATCGACGACCTCGTCGCGAATGGCCAGTGCAATTTGGGTGCAGGTTTCAGCGCGTGGCTGGTCGTTACGGACAAAGGACCATTGTAAAATAGTTACAGGGCCGGTTAGCATTCCTTTTACCCATTTTGGCGTAAGCGATTGGGCGAAAGACGACCATTTTACCGTCATCGGGTTTGGGCGGGAAACATCGCCATAAATAACCGGTGGTTTTACGCAACGGCTACCGTAACTTTGTACCCAGCCATTTTTGGTGAACGTAAATCCGTCGAGTTGTTCCCCGAAATATTCCACCATGTCATTGCGTTCAAATTCTCCATGTACTAAAACATCTATGCCGGTTTCCTCTTGAAAACGAATCGTTTCTTCGGTTTCTTTTTGGAGTAAATCGTCATATAGTTCTTGGGTTAATTCGCCTTTTTTGAACTTGGCTCTCCAGCTGCGCACCTCGGCAGTTTGGGGGAAGGAACCAATTGTGGTCGTAGGGAATAAAGGAAGGTTTAAGACGTCGATTTGTTTTTTTCTACGAATTGCAAACGGATTTGCTCGTTGGTCATCGCCGGTTGTAATACTGGCTACACGATTTTTAACAGCTTTATTATGGATTAATTTAGATGTTTTTCTGTTCTCGTTGGCAATGGTGTTTTCTTGAAACAGAACCGATTCGTCCTGTGTAATTTCGTCTAAGGCAAAACTTTGAAGCAGTACGACTTCCTCGATTTTTTGTTTGGCAAAAGCCAGCCATTGTTTGATTTCAGGAGTCAGTGTGGCATCATTGGTTTCTAAGTCTAAATCATAAGGTGAATGAATCAGAGAGCATGAAGGAGCGATTAGGATTCGGCTTTCACCAAGGGCAAGTACTGCTTTTTGTATTAGGGCTAATGACTTTTTGAAATCATTTTTCCAGATATTTCTTCCGTCAACCACTCCAAGGGAAAGATGGACTTTAGGGGATAATTTTCCCGAATCCAAGATGTCATCCAATTGTGAATGACAACGCACTAAATCTAAATGTAGGGCATGAACTGGTAACGCCAGAACCGTATCCAGATTTTCTCCGAAACAGTCAAAATAGTTGGTAAGAATTATTTTTATTTTTGGAAAACGCGCGTTGATTTGGTTGTAAACATAGGTGATTGTATGTCTTTCTTTATCGGTTAAATTCAATGCCAAAAAAGGTTCATCAAATTGAATGTACTCCACATCTTCGGCCTCCAGTTTTTCCAGGATTTCAAAATAAACAGGTAATAGTTTGTTGATGAGATCGATTCGGTGAAAACCTTCCTCTTTTTCTTTTCCTAGCAGTAAATAAGAAACAGGACCTATGATTACAGGTTTGGTTTTAAAACCTAATGCTTTGGCTTCTTTGAATTCGTTGACTATTTTCTCGGAGAACAGTTCGAATTTTTGATTCTTGGTAAATTCCGGTACAATGTAATGGTAATTGGTGTCAAACCATTTGGTCATTTCCATGGCTACGACATCTTGCCCTTCTTTTTGGGAACCTCTGGCCATGGCGAAATACAAATCGATAGCCGAATTTGTTCGGGCTAATTCTTGATAGCGCTCAGGAATGGCTCCCAATGTTAGTGATAAATCCAGTACTTGGTCGTAAAACGAAAAGTCGTTGGACGGAATCAAATCGATTCCTGCTTTTGACTGTAATTCCCAGTTTGCTTTACGAATGGTTGCGCCGGTTTCTAAAAGTGTTTCTTCAGAAATTTTTCCTACCCAGTATAATTCGCAGGCTTTTTTTAGTTCTCTGTTGCTTCCAATTCTTGGATAACCTAGATTATTTGTTTTCATAATTTTAAGTATTTTTTACTGTACAAATGTATTGTGTTAGTGTTTAATGCTTAAATTTGAAGTTTGTTTCAGTAATTTGAATTGTTAATTGCGAATTTTAAAGGTTTAAGTTCGGAACATGTGTTGTTAAATATTCATTCGCAGTAAAAAATCCTATGGGAAATTTAGATACTATTGATTTGCAAATCCTCAAACAGTTGCAAACGAACTCAGATATTAATATAAAAGAGCTGGCCAGCCAATTGTTCCTGACGGCTACACCGGTTTATGAACGTATCAAGCGACTCGAAAGAGAAGGCTATGTCATGAAATATGTTGCCTTGTTGGACAAGAAAAAAATGAATCTGGGGATGACCGTTTTTTGTAATGTCCGGTTAAAAGAGCATGCCAAAAATGTGGGAAGTAATTTTGTGAAAGATATTGTCGCGCTTCCGGAAATTATAGAATGCTATAATATTGCTGGGGATTATGACTTCATGCTGAAAATTTTGGTAGAGGATATGTCCAGTTATCAGGATTTTGTGATGAATAAATTGTCTACGATAGAAAACATTGGCAATACGCAAAGTATTTTTGTGATGGGAGAAATCAAGCACAGTACGGCTTTGGCTTTTTGATTTCTAAAGTTAAATACAGCACCAACCGTCATTATTGGCGGTTTTTTTGTGTCAAACCTTTCCTTTTCTTTATATTCGCTTATTATAATTTCAATCCACAACAATGAACTGGGAACAACTTTTATCATTAAAACGTCAAGGCGACACAGGCAAAAGATTACGTGTCGAACAGGATGACACCCGTTTGGGTTTTGAGGTCGATTATGATCGTATTATTTTCTCGTCGGCTTTCAGAAGTTTACAGGATAAGACCCAGGTGATTCCGCTTTCTAAAACCGATTTTGTCCATACCCGATTGACGCACAGTTTAGAAGTTTCGGTAGTAGGGCGTTCTTTGGGGCGTTTGGTTGGGAAAAAAATTATTGAAAAATACCCGTATCTCAAAGAAGTGCACGGTTTTCACATGAACGATTTTGGGGCTATTGTGGCTGCGGCTTCTCTGGCACATGATATTGGGAATCCGCCTTTTGGACATTCCGGGGAGAAAGCCATTGGGGAGTATTTTTCCATTGGAAACGGGAAACAATATAAAGAGCGGTTAACGCCGAAGCAGTGGCAGGATTTAATTGATTTTGAAGGAAATGCCAACGGGTTTTCTGTGATGACAGCCAGTCGTCCCGGAATTGAAGGAGGGCTTCGGATATCCTATGCTACTCTTGGTGCATTCATGAAATATCCCAAAGAAAGCCTGCCTAAAAAGCCAACCAAAAATATTTCCGATAAAAAATATGGTTTCTTTCAGGCTGATAAAGATTTTTTTCAAGATGTGGCTCATGACATGGGGTTGATTCCAAATAAATCAGGGGAGGATGTTGGTTTTGAAAGACATCCTTTGGCTTATCTGGTTGAAGCTGCCGATGATATCTGCTATACGATTATCGATTTTGAAGACGGTATTAATCTTGGATTGGTTTCGGAAGATTTTGCTTTGGAATATTTAATCAAATTGGTGAAAGACACTATTGATACTTCGAAATATAAAACACTCGAAACGAAGGAAGACCGAATAAGTTATTTGCGAGCTTTGGCTATCGGTAGTTTGATTAATGATGCGGTAAGGGTATTTATCGAAAATGAGGAAGCTATTTTAAACGGTAAATTCCCGCATGCTTTGATGGATAAAAGCAAGTACAAAGTGCAAATGGACGATATCATCAAAATAAGTATCAAGAACATTTATCAAAGCCGTGAAGTGATTGAGAAAGAGATTGTAGGCTATCAGATTATCCAAACCTTATTGGATAAATTTATAACAGCTTACAATAACAAATTCAACGGTAATTCATCCAATTATGATAATTTGATTCTGAAAATACTGCCCGAAAAACACAATTTGGAGAAAGAAGATTTGTACGATAGATTACTCCATATTTGTCATTATGTTTCCTTGCTTACCGATGGGAATGCTTTGGAACTGTACGATACCATTAATGGGAAAAAGAAGGATTAGTTTATTTGAAATCATAAACTAATCCTACTCCCAGTACTTGTTTTAATTGGGTTCTTGCCCCTCTTTTAATCTCCATACCATCGACTTTTTCTTTGGTTTTGATATCGTCGTCATAAATGACATGGGCACCAATATTGGTTCGTATGTGTTGGTTGACCACCAAATCTAAGGTCAGGTCGAAATCGACATCTACGTTTCCAAAATTGTTGACATAATCAGAATAAAGACTTACCCGGTTTTCTAAAATAATATTTTTAAAAATTTCACTTTTAAAGTTGCTTGTAAAAAGGAAGCCCAATTCGTCTCTTGATCTTTTTCCTTTTACAATTATATTTCCATCTGCATCATAAATTGCTTTATCAACACCAAATGCCCCTTGATTAGCCAGTGTTTGGTCTAGAACCAAAGTAGTCTTTAGTGTAAACGGAGAGATGTATGATTTTAGTTTTTTGTCCTTGGAAGCATATTCGGCACCAACACCCAAAAAGATGTAAGCGGGTGCGAAGAGCCTAGACACCGGATTATCTGTATTTGGATATTTATAACCGTTGGTAAATTGCGTTTTAAAATTCAGTTTTGCCGTGTGATACCAGTTGGAAATAGTGTCATGCCGATACCCAAAAGCAGAATTAAATTGGATAACATCCTCCGTTTTTCGTATTTCAAGACCATCTTGTTTGTTTAAACCGTAGCGGGCAATTAACTCATTGTTCCAATTGTATCTTTTTTTGGTAAGTACCCGATTGAATTTTCCTTTCAATAATCCGGAAATCGAATTGGTTCCCCCGGCGTTCCAGTTGACAAAGGTGTTTTCGGAGATGTCAAATCCAATGCTGTTTTTTTTAACCCAATAGGTGTCAGGCTCCTTTGGGATGCGGATGGGCTCTTTGGTGGTGATGATTTTCTGGGAGAAAGTCTGCAACGTAATTAAAAACAGCAATAAAGTTAATATCCTCATTATTAATTTATTATTTTAAAAGGGGTCTAAATAAGTAATTATTTATAACCTGTAAAAAGTATTTCAAGACTTTTAACGTCTATATTACAGTATTGTTGTAATTCTTCAGTGGTGCCTTGTTCGATAAACTCATCAGGAATCCCCAATATTTTTATTTCATTAGTGTAATTATGATTTGCGGCAAATTCAATTATGGCACTCCCAAAGCCTCCAATAATTGTGCCATTCTCTATTGTGATAATGGTTTTGAATGTGTTAAAAATGAAGTGTAATTCTTTTTCGTCTAATGGTTTAACAAAAGCAAAGTCATAATGAGCAATACTTTCCGGATTTTGCAGTTTGGCTAATGCCAAAGTTACATTTCTACCTATGAATCCGTTGGATAAAATGGCTGTTTGGGTTCCTTTTTTCAAACAGTGTGCTTTCCCGATTTCAATTTTTTGATACGTTCCTAAATTTTGGGATTGCCAATCGGCTATTTCCCCGCGGCCTCTGGGATAGCGGATAGCTATGGGGTGTTCCAGTCCCAGTTGGGCGGTGTATAAGATGTTTTGTAGTGCAATTTCATTCCGTGGGGCATACACAATCATATTCGGAATGCATCTAAGGTAAGCCAAATCGAAGACACCGTGATGCGTGGCGCCATCTTCTCCAACCAATCCTGCGCGGTCCAAACAAAAAATGACGGGTAAGTTTTGTATGGCCACATCATGAATGAGCTGGTCGTAGCCTCTTTGTAAGAAAGTAGAATAGATATTGCAGTAGACCACCATGCCTTGTATGGTCATTCCGGCAGCTAAGGTTACAGCATGCTGTTCGGCAATCCCAACGTCGAAAGCACGTTTGGGGAATGCATCCATCATGAATTTCAGGGAGCTTCCTGAAGGCATGGCGGGAGTGATTCCGATAATTTTTTCGTTCTTTTGGGCTAAGTCTAAAAGAGTCAAGCCAAAAACATCTTGAAATTTAGGTGGTAAATGGTCTTCTGATTTTTTATGAATTTCACCGGTATTGGCGTCAAATTTCCCGGGAGCATGGTATTTTACCTGATTTTCCTCAGCTTTTTGAAGTCCTTTGCCTTTGGTGGTAATGATGTGGAGGAATTTAGGTCCTTTTATTTTTTGCAGGCGTTTCAATTCCTGGATTACCGCAACCATGTCATGTCCGTCAATAGGTCCTGAATAATTAAAATTCAGCGACTTGATCATGTTATTCTGCTTTGGGTTTTTTCCCTCTTTCACGGCAGTGAGATACTTTTTCAGGGCCCCGACACTGGGGTCAATACCGATGGCGTTATCGTTGAGTATGACCAAAAGATTAGCATCGGTAACTCCGGCGTGATTTAGGCCTTCAAAAGCCATTCCTGAAGCGATGGAGGCATCGCCAATTACTGCAATGTGTTGTTTGTTGTAATCGCCTTTTAAATTGGAGGCAATTGCCATTCCTAAAGCTGCCGATATGGAAGTGGAGGAGTGGCCTACGCCAAAAGCATCATACACGCTTTCACTTCGTTTGGGGAAGCCGGAAATGCCGTTGAGTTGCCTGTTGGTGTGAAAATTTTCTCTTCGACCGGTCAGGATTTTATGACCGTAGGCTTGATGGCCTACGTCCCAAATCAATACATCTTCGGGGGTATTAAAAACATAATGTAAGGCGATGGTGAGTTCCACCACGCCGAGGCTGGCACCTAAATGTCCTTCTTTTACCGCAACGATTCCGATGATAAAATCACGTAATTCCTGAGCCAAATCAGGGAGTTGGCTTATGTCCAGTTGTCTTAAATCCGTTGGATTGTTTATGTTTGAGAGTAAATTAGCTGACATAAAGCAAATGTACGATTTGAAATTGTATTTTTACATTCGATAAAAAAAGTTGTTTCACAAAGATTCACGAATAGAACGAAGATTCAAAAAGGATTTAAAATTTGTAAATTCGGAATTAATAGTATGATAAATCCCTTCACCGACGAATATTTTATGAAAAAGGCTTTGCAGGAAGCCGAAATGGCTTTTGAAAAAGGCGAAATTCCTGTGGGAGCCATTATTGTGATTGACAATAAAGTCATTGCCAGGGGCCATAATCTTACGGAGATGTTACATGATGTGACGGCGCATGCGGAGATGCAAACGATAACCGCAGCGGCCAATTTTTTAGGCGGGAAATACTTGGTGGGTTGCACGTTGTATGTTACCCTAGAGCCTTGCCAGATGTGTGCCGGCGCCTTGTATTGGAGCCAGATTTCGAAAATTGTTTTTGGGGCCAGCGACGAACATCGTGGTTTTGAGAAAATGGGAACCCAATTGCATCCAAAAACTACTGTTGTTAGAGGGGTTATGGCAGAGGAAGCGGCTGACTTGATGAAGCGGTTTTTTGCAGTGAGAAGAAAATAATGTTGGTAACAATAAAAAGTGTAATTTTAAGCTTCAGAATGTCATTACTGATCTAATTAAGATGTACTTATGGAAAAAATAAAATCTTCGATAATTATTGGTGTTGCCATAATTATTACCGCATGGATTTTGGGAAAATCATTTCAGAACAGAAATTCAAATTTAGATTCTATTTCTGTGATTGGATTAGGGACAAAGGATTTTGTTTCGGATGAAATTCTTTGGTCAGGAAGCTTTACAACCAATAATAACGATATTAAGGTAGCCTATAATAAGATTGTCTCTGACCAGAAAATTGTAAAAGATTTTTTTATTTCAAAAGGATTCAAGCCGAACGAATTTTCTTTTGGAGCAGTAAATTTTCAAAAGAAATTTAGGGAAATTAGGAGTGTTAGCAATGAGAATAGCTTTCAAACAAAGTACGAACAAGTTTTTGATGGTTATCAGGCAACCCAGACCATTACTTTTTCAGCCAAAAAGAATCCGGAATTAATGAAACGCATTGAGGAAGTTTCTAGTAAAACATCCGAACTGGTCAATTCGGGTATTGAATTGGCTTCCAATACTATTCAATATACTTATTCCAATTTGCCAAGTTTGAAACAGAGCCTCATAGAGAATGCGACCAAAGATGCTAACGAAAGAGCTGTGAAAATTGTAAAAACGGCTGACGGAAGCATTGGGAAATTAAAAAATGCCAGTATGGGTGTTTTTCAAATTACTGGCCAGGGTTCTACAGAAGAGGATAGTTATGGTGGAATCAACGATACTTACAGTAAAAATAAAACAGCCAGGATTACGGTTCGTTTAGAATACGAATTGGATTAAAAATAATTTTTTTATAGTTTCTTCATTTCGCTGGGGTTCATGTTTCTTTGTTTTTTGAAATAATTAGAAAGATGGCTCTCATCTGTAAAGCCAAATTCATAGGCAATTTGTTTCATTGACAGATGCTTGTTTAGAATCCTTTTTTCTATTAATTGGGTTCTTAATTTATTGCAATATTCCCGATAACTTATGGAAAAATTACGCTTGAAATAAGTCCCAAAATAACTTTGGGAGATATTGAAATGTTCTGCAATGGTTTTAATCTGAACCAGTTTTGGTTTGTAGATATTCTGATGAATATAGGAGATAATCTGGTCATTGTCTATTCCTGAGCCGGTGATTTTTATATTCTGTTGTTGCAAGCTTTCTTTTATGAGTCCGAAGATGGACAAGATTTGGTAAAAGGCAATTGGCGAAGTAGAAATATTGGCTTTGCTATTGTAGGCTCTGATATTATCGATTGTGTTTTTTAATATGCTTGCACAAGTGACATCCAGTTTCAGTACATTTTCTTTAAGTGATTTGTCGCGCATGAAATTCTCTGGAGTATTGAGCAAAAATTCATCGCAAGCCAGTTTTTTATTCGAATTAAAATAGGTGTCAGTGAATTTTATAAAGAAAAACCGGGTTGTTTTTTTAATGTCAAAATAGTGCTCGTCATCAGTGGAAAGTACAAACAAATCTCCGGATTTATACGGAAGCAGGTTTTTGTTCAATTGATGAATTCCACTTCCTTTTATGATGTAGATAATCTCATAATAGGTGTGACTGTGCCTGGGAAGATGATATTGGTCTTCCTCAAATTCATCAATCACTAAGGTGTCAAATTGATTTAATTTCTTCATAACCTATAATTACAAGTTTGTGTTGTAAATTTACAATTTCTTTGCAGTTGTTATTAATAAATTTGCAAAGTAAATAAGCATTGCTGTTTCAATGACACAATGTTAGTTAATAATCTCTTTTTAAAATAAAATGAAAAAAAGTTTGCTTTCACTCGCTTTGGGTGGTCTAACGATAGGAATTACCGAATTTGTGATGATGGGAATATTGCCTGATATTGCTGCCAATTTGAATGTTAGTATACCTGTTGCGGGACATTTAATTTCGGCTTACGCGCTTGGCGTAGTGATTGGTGCGCCTTTGTTAGTGATTATCACGCGAAATTATCCGCCTAAAAAAACGCTTTTGATTCTGGCGAGTATGATTACTGTTTTTAATACGCTTTCGATTATAGCGCCTAATTATGGATTTCTATTTGCAGTGCGATTGCTTTCGGGATTGCCACACGGTGCTTTTTTTGGGGTGGGAGCGGTGGTGGCCAGTAGACTTGCCGATAAAGGCAAAGAAGCTCAGGCTATATCGGTTATGTTTGCGGGGTTGACTATTGCTAATCTTGTGGGTGTTCCCATTGGAACTTATATCGGGCATCATTTTTCATGGCGTTATACTTTTATAATTATCGCCATTGTTGGAACTCTAACAGTGTGTTCACTTTATTTATGGATGCCCAATATGGAGGCTAAAGCCAGAGAAGCCATGAAAACGCAGTTGCTGTTTTTTAAGAAAGCCGAAGCTTGGCTGGTTATTCTAATTACCGCTATTGGAGCCGGGGGATTGTTTTGCTGGATTAGTTATATTGCTCCATTGCTAACAGATATTTCTGGTTTTGATGGTGGGGATGTGCCTTATGTTATGATGCTGGCTGGTTTAGGAATGGTTTTGGGGAATTTTATAGGTGGGAAATTAGCCGATCGCTACTCTGCCGAAAAAACAATTATTGTGTTGCTTTCGGTTATGGCAGTTGATTTGTTGTTGGTGTTTTTCTTTTCATCTAATCCTTATGTAAGTTTAGCATTGGTGTTTTCTACAGGTTGTATTTCTTTTGCCGTTGCTGCGCCAATTCAAACCTTAATGATACAAACTGCGGTAGGTGCCGAGATGATTGCTTCGGCTGCGATACAGGCGGCATTTAATACCGGAAATGCTTTGGGGGCTTTCTTAGGAGGATTGCCTCTAATCGCAGGATTTAGTTATGCGTCTCCTAATTTAGTCGGGGTAACTATGTCGATTATGGGGGTTTTGTTTACAGTGGTTTTTTTACAAAGAAAACGACGTGTTTTAAAGTTACAAAGGATTTAAATTCGATATATCATATTATTAAAAAACCGCTTTTCGGAAGATTAGCGGTTTTTTTAGTTAGAGATTTTAGAAAGATGTTTTAGAAATAAAATTAAATAAGCTTTCTCCTAATTCTAGCATTTTTTCTCCTTTTGTGACTAATTCTACAGGTAAAACCCCAATCGCAACCCAATCTTTTATTTCTTTAGCCTTATTAAAGAATTTTTTCAATTTATTGACAGATTTCTTCTCCTCAATTTCGTTTTTTGCATCTTCTAATCTGCAAATTTCTAATAGAGCATTAGTAAAGTTATCTTGCCATTCTTTGTTAGTCTTACTTGCATCTTCAAAATCTTCCAAAATATCTTTAAGCTCTTCTACTTTTTGATTGTTAGAATAGTTATTGTTGTAAATCGTTTGAGTGTTTTTTTTGCCTAATAATTGCCCATTGTTAATTACATCTCCATGAAAATGGATTCCTTGTTTTTCCATAGATTTAATTATTTTTGTTGAGTCCTCAAAGTTTTCTATTACTTTTAAAACATCAATATTTTTAATTTTGTGAGTTGGATGATAATCAATAATTCTAATTCCGTTGTATAAACTCCCTATCATTTCTTCATATGAAAGAAAGACATCTTCATAGCCTTCAGCATAATAAAATTCTCCTTGTTGTTCGTGATAATCATCATATAAAACTTCTTCTTTAAATTTTAAGAAATATTTAGAATTAATATCTTTTATATCATTTCTTAAAACTTCCCACAATCCTCTTATGTTCTGACCTTTTATCCAAAAGTCAATTATTTTTGAGTGTTGATTTGTTTCTACTAAAGCAAAAGTTTCATGGTTTAAATCTTTAAGAACAATCCCAGATTGCCAATATCCATTTTCTATACATTTAGAAATATTACGCGCCATAAAACGATACATTATTAACATTTCAAATGCAGATTCAAATTGAAATCTATAATGTTTTGCATCAGTTTTATACTCTTCAAATTCAATTGGTTTTTCACCTTCAAAAGCACAAGGAACTAGATATTCGTCTTGAACAAATGGATTGTAAACACACAAATCATAGTCTGTCATTAAAGCAAGTATGAATTGAAAATCCTTTGTTCTGTATTTCAATTTAACCTTTTCATTTGCAAATAAATATTTTTCCTCTTTAAAAATCTCTTTTAAATCTTTAAAATTCAAATGCCCTTTATTTGTTCTTGTTATTTCTGAAGTAATGACTGAATAAGCTCCGGTTGTTATCCAATCAGGGTTTAAAACTTGTAGTTCTTCTAATATTGGTCTGTCAAAAAACACTATAGAGCCAATTTTATCCAACTGTTTTAAAAGATTTTTTCGATTAGTTTCATTGTAATATTTATTGTTATCACATATTGTATCATATTCATTATATGCAATAAAATTTTTATTTACGGTAACATTTTTTTCTAATTCATCTTTAATTTTAAACCAATTAATAGGATACTGAACTAATAAATCTCTTTGAGATAAAATAATTTTAGTTAATTCATCTTTAAAATTATCAAAACCTTCTCCTTCTTTACATGATAGTAGAAAAGGATCTTTTAATTTAGGATATGTTTTTCTTAATTCATAGAAATTTTTGTTATTATGTGAATTTTTATCTTTTTCCTCTTTCCAATTATAGACTATTAAAACTTCAGAACCTTTTCCTAATTTTTCAATTTGTTCTAACCAATAAATTGCAGATGAATCATTTCTAGGGTCAAGAAGAAGTATATAAATGACTTTCTCTGTTAGAAAAAATTGATGTAAAGAATGTTGAATGTGTTGACCTCCAAAATCCCACAGGTTGACTCTTATTTCTTCATTTTCTTCATTTTTAATTTCATTCCAAGTTTTTTTGTTAATACCATGTGTTGTTTCTTCTTTTGAAGAAGGTAGCCCAATTATTTTTTTCATTAAACTGGTTTTACCTAATCCACCGTCACCAACAAAAATGAGTTTGCATTCATTTAAAGATTTAAGATTATAAATTCTAGCATCTTCGAAATATTGGATTATCGTTTCATTTCCTTGTTCAATTACCTCAATTGGAGGAATTGTAAAATGGTTAAACTGTATAAAAACGATATTTTCTAATTCGTCATCAGTGTCATACTGATCATAAACTATATCAAAATTTTCAACAATAAATTTTTCTAAAGGCCTTAAATCATATATTTTATTACTGCTAATATCTAAATGAGTTAAATGAGTTAAATTTGAAAGAGAATATATATCACAAATCTTATTATTGCCTAAATCTAAATTCCTTAAATTAAATAGATTAGATAATATATTTATATTTGAAATTTGATTATTCCATAAAAATAAAGTTTTAATATTTATTAAGTTAGCTATTGGTGATATGTCGAAAATTTTATTATTTCTCAATCCAAGATGACTTAATCTTTTAAAATTTTTTAAAATTGTCAAATCTGATATTTCGTTTGAGCTTAAGTCTAGATAGGTTAAAAAGTTTAGGGATTTTAAGGGAGTTATATCTTCTATGAAACATCCGCGTAAAGTAAGTTTTTTGAGATTTTCAAAATTAAACAAATCACTTAAATTATTTATTTTAATATCGATAATAACTAATGTCTCTAATTTAATCAAACTACTTATGATTTTTAAATCTAAATGTTTGTTAAGTTGTGTTAAAACGAGTTCTATTATCTCACCCTTTTCGTTTAATAAAAAATAATTTTCGTCATAATAATCCATTTCATAGTTTTCACTTCTGCCTTCTTGAATTATTATTCCGTATTCTGCCTTTAATTTCTTTATTGTGTCTAAATTATTCATATAACAAATTTCTAATTTGATCATCAAATATAGCAAATAATATCTTACAATGTTAAGTGGTTTTTTTATACAAAAAAACCGCCAATCTCCCAATAGCTATCGGGACGAAAGGCGGTTTTTGTTTATTCTTTTATAGCATTTCCTTCGTTATCGTAGAAATGATATTCTAAGTACGTGTAAGCGTCACGTGGTATAATTTTCACCCATTTTTTATGTTCAAAAAACCATTTTGAACGTAATGATGGAAAACCTTTGGTAAGGTATGCGGCCACAAACGGATGTACATTAAGTACGACTTTTTTATGGCTTTTTAATATTCTTTCTAAATCAGATTGGATTCGGTCAATGATTAAAATTGGCGCTTCAATTTCGCCATTTTCATTATTTGGATCCTCTTCTCTAGTTTTAATATTTCTTTCTGGTCTTACCCGTTGTCTGGTAATCTGGACTAATCCGAATTTACTTGGCGGTAAGATTTTGTGTTTGGCTTTATCGTCGCTCATTTCTTCCCGCAGGAAGTCGAACAAGATTTTGCGATTCTCTGGATTAGACATGTCAATAAAATCAATTACGATGATTCCACCCATATCACGAAGACGCAATTGTCTGGCGATTTCTGCGGCGGCAATCATGTTTACTTCCATGGCTGTATCTTCCTGGTTGGTCGCTTTATTCGAACGGTTTCCGCTATTGACGTCGATGACGTGTAAAGCTTCTGTGTGTTCAATGATAAGATAAGCTCCTTTACTCATGGATACGGTTTTCCCGAATGAAGTCTTGATTTGTCTTTCGATGTTGTATTTCTCAAAAATCGGAGTGTCTTTTGATTGATAAAACTTGACAATGGATTGTTTGGAAGGTGCAATTTCTTGCAGATAATCCTTCGTTTGGTTGTACAACTCTTCGTCATCTATTTGGATACTGCTAAAAGTATCGTTAAAAACGTCTCTTAAGATAGAAGAAGCCCTATTGAGTTCCCCTAAAACTTTGGACGGATGATGAGCAGTCGGTAATTTTTTACACATTGCATTCCATCTGCTGAGCAGGTTCTGCAAATCTTTTTCTAATTCGGCTGTATTTTTGCCTTCGGCTACTGTGCGAACAATAACACCAAATCCTTTTGGTTTGACAGATTGTACCAATTTTTTCAAGCGATCCTTTTCTTTTTTGTCTTCTATTTTTTGGGAAATAGACACGCGGTCTGAAAAGGGAACCAAAACAATAAATCGTCCGGCAAGAGAGAGCTCAGCGCTAATTCTTGGGCCTTTGGTAGATATCGGTTCTTTGACGACTTGTACTAAAATGGATTGATTGGCATTGATTACATCGGTAATCACACCATCTTTATCAATCTCTTTTTCAAACTGAAAGTTTTTTAGGGAGAAATCTTTTATTTTACCTGCGCTTACAAGTTTAATGAATTTCAGTTGGGAAGTTAAATTTGGACCTAGGTCATGATAATGTAAAAAAGCATCTTTTTCGAAGCCTACATTTACAAAAGCGGCATTGAGTCCGGCAACGGGTTTTCGTATTTTGGCAATAAAAATATCACCTACTTGAAAGTTGCTTTTTTCTTCTTCCTTGTGTAATTCAATTAGTTTTCCATCTTTTAATAAGGCAAAATCTACGAAATCAGAACTAGATCGAATGATTAATTCTTTATTCATTTGTAAATTTTTATCCAAACTTTTTAGTTTTCAGTTTTCGGTTTTCAGTTTTCAGTTTTGCAACTCATAACTCATAACTTATAACTCATAACTGAATTGTTAGGATGGATTAAACAATAATTTTAACAGGTATTGAACCCGGATGGAAGTCCAGTAGGCAGGTGGCAGTTTTCAGGCCGCAGATAAAACTGAAATCTGTAATCTTTCATCTGCATTCTTTTTTCCAAATTTCAATGAACGTTTAAAAAGAAAAAAGTAGTTCTAGACTACTTTTTCTTCTTGTGACGGTTAGCTCTCGCTCTTTTTTTTCTTTTGTGCGTAGCTACCTTATGTCTCTTTCTTTTTTTACCACTTGGCATGTCTTGTCGATTTTATGATTAATTAATATTATTTTGCTTCGTTGTTTGTCTTTACTCCTTCTACAAAAACTTTTGCAGGTTTGAAAGCAGGAATATTGTGCGCAGGGATTTTGATAGTGGTATTCTTAGAAATATTTCTTCCTGTTTTTTCAGCTCTTGTTTTCACAATGAAACTTCCAAAACCTCTTAAATAAACATTGTCACCAGTTTCTAATGAACTTTTTACTTCATTCATAAAAGTCTCTACTGTCGCTTGAACGTCACCTTTTTCAAGACCTAATTTTTCTGAAATTTTCGCTACGATATCTGCTTTCGTCATTTTCTTTCCTTATTTATTATTTTATAATAATTTTTTTGAGTTTGCAAATATAGGAATTTAAAAAACAATTAATCAAGCTAATTCGTTAAATTTTAATCATATAAACTTTTACTTTTGTAGTCAAATATTTGATAATGATTTTTTCTAAGTTCTTAATTCAATGGTATTTACAAAATAAGCGTGATTTGCCATGGAGGAATACCACTAATCCTTACCCCATTTGGCTCTCCGAAATCATGTTGCAACAGACGCGAGTAGCGCAGGGAATGCCTTATTTTTTTGCTTTCACGGAGGCTTTTCCAACCGTTTTTGATTTGGCTAAAGCCGATGAAGAAGAAGTGCTTAAATTGTGGCAGGGATTAGGTTATTATTCCCGTGCACGAAATTTACACAAAACAGCCCAGTTTGTGGCTCAGGAGCTCGATGGTGTTTTTCCTTCTACCTATAAAGAATTATTAAAATTAAAAGGCATTGGTGATTATACCGCTGCTGCGATTGCTTCGTTTTCCTATAATGAAGCGGTTCCGGTGGTAGATGGGAATGTGTTTCGGGTGCTGTCACGGTATTTTGATATAGAAACCGATATTGCCCAGGCTTCCGCCAAAAAAGAATTTGCTGCCCTGGCTTTTGAATTGATGCCTAAGGATACCCGAGGCGGAGCCGAACTGAGCGAAGCTAATCCTGCTATTTTCAATCAGGCGATTATGGAGTTTGGTGCGCTGCAATGTGTACCCAAGAGTCCGGATTGCGGTGTTTGTGTTTTCAACACGAGTTGTGCTGCCTTGCAAAAAAAGAAAGTAGGCCAACTGCCGGTAAAGTCTAAAAAATTGAAGGTGCGGAATCGTTACTTTAATTATTTGGTTGTTGAAGATGAAAAGAAGAATACATTATTGCAGAAGAGAACTGCTAAAGGGATTTGGCACAATCTGTATGAGTTTCCATTGATAGAGACCGCAAAAGAAGAAAACTTTGATGGTGTCGCGGAACAGTTTAAGGATTGCTTTACTCATGAGAATGATGTTGTGAGTATGAGGGAATATAACGAAAAGAGTATCGTTCATAAATTGTCTCACCAGCATTTACATATTAAGTTTTGGAAAGTGAAGGTCAAAGGTGTTTTAGAAAATGGTATCGATGCGGCTGCTGTAAAAACATTTCCTTTTCCGATAGTGATCCATAATTTTATTGAAAGGATTTAATATACTGTTTTCTAAAAATCGTATCTTTGGGATTATATACCAAACGGAATTATGAACGGGACATTAAATAAAGTGATGTTGATAGGCCATCTGGGAGATGATGTGAAGATGCATTATTTTGATGGGGGAAATTGCATTGGTCGTTTTCAATTGGCAACCAATGAAGTGTATATCAACAAAACCACCAATGAGAAAATCGTTTCTACCGAGTGGCATAATTTGGTTGTAAAAAATAAAGCCGCCGAGATTTGCGAAAAGCATTTGTCAAAAGGGGATAAAATATATATAGAAGGTCGTATCAAGTCAAGACAATGGCAGGGGGAGGACGGATCTACAAAATATACCACGGAGATTATTGTGACAGAATTTACGTTTTTGTCCTCTAAAAAGGATATTGAAAACAACAAGTCGGTTACTACTGATGAATCTCCAAAAAACACTAACTTTGATGCACAAAATAATGGCTTACCTATCAATGATTTGCCATTTTGATTGTTTAACTAATCTTTTTTCATTTGGACCCGGAGCCCAGTTTAAATTTAGCTTACACATTAGATACTGATCTGATGTTTGGTTTTATTGGAATTTTTGTATTGCTTATTTGCTCTGCATTAGTTTCAGGTGCCGAAGTCGCCTTGTTTTCTTTGTCCCAAAAAGATATTGATGAGGCGGTACAAGAAAACGTTTCCACGGGTAAAATCCTTTCCGCTCTTTTAGAGAAACCCAAAAAGCTGCTGGCGACCTTGCTTGTGGCCAATAATTTTATTAATATTGGTGTTGTTATTTTATTCTCTTTTATAGGAGGCGGTTTGTTTGCTTCGGTAAGTTCGGCTGCCCTGAAGTTTGTTTTGGAAGTAATTGTGGTTACTTTTTTATTGTTGCTTTTTGGGGAAGTTTTGCCTAAAGTGTATGCCAGCAGAAACAATATCAAGTTTGCCAAGTTGATTGCTTTTCCGGTGTTGGTGTTGGATAAAATTCTTTCACCGATTAGTATTCCAATGCGAAACGCCACGGTGTATCTGCATAATAAATTAGGAAAACAAAAGAATAATTTTTCCGTCAATCAATTGTCCCAGGCCTTGGAACTGACTTCGTCTGAGGAGACTCCTTCCGATGAACAAAAGATATTGGAAGGCATTGTGAGTTTTGGTAACACCGATACCAAACAGGTTATGAGTCCGAGAATTGATCTTTTTGCCTTGGAAATAACCGAGTCTTTTGCGGATATTTATGCCAAAATTATTGAAAAAGGCTATTCCCGAATTCCGGTTTATCGGGATAATATCGATCAGATAGAAGGGGTGTTGTTTGTTAAGGATTTGCTGCCGCACATCAATAAAGAAATATTTGATTGGGTGACATTGCTGCGCGAACCCTTTTTTGTTCCGGAAAATAAGAAACTCGATAACTTGTTGAAAGATTTTCAAAGCATGAAAAATCATCTCGCGATTGTGGTTGATGAATATGGGGGAACTTCCGGATTAGTGTCGCTCGAAGATGTCATTGAGGAAATTGTTGGTGATATCAGCGATGAGTTTGATGATGAAAATATTATTTTTTCACAGATAGATGAACACAATTATCTTTTCGAAGGGAAAATAAACCTCAAGGATTTTTACCGGATCATTAATGTTGATGAGGAAATCTTTGAAACTAAAAAAGGGGAAGCGGAAACTTTGGCGGGATTTATCCTTGAAATTATTGGGAATTTCCCCAAAAAAGGACAGAAAATCGCCTATGAAAATTGTGTGTTCACGGTTGAGACAGTAGATAAAAAAAGGGTTAAACAGATAAAAGTGACTATTGATGCTTAAAATCAAGATGGAGAATAAAAAACGAAAATACAATTTCAGTATGGCGATGCTGATATTACCAATGTTGTTGTTAAGTTGTAAAGACACCGTTTTGCCTAAGCCGTCCAGTTACCTGCGTTTGGATTATCCCGAAGCACAATATGAGAATTTCGAGAATCAGTGTCCGTTTACTTTTGAAATGAATTCAAAAGCGATAATAAAAGGGGAGAAGGAGTGTGGTTTTACAATCATGTATCCTAAAATGAAGGCGACCATTTATCTTACCTATAAACCGGTGAGCAATGACATCAATAAATTGTTACGGGATGCCCAAAAATTGACGTACGAACATGTGATTAAAGCCGATGATATTTTGGAACAGCCGTATTTGAATCCGTCTAAAAAGGTGTATGGGATGTTTTATCAGGTGAATGGGGATGCGGCCACGAACTCCCAATTTTATGTGACCGATAGTACCAGGCATTTTATAACCGGTTCGGTGTATTTTTATGCCAAACCCAATTTTGATTCCATTATGCCGGCGGCGAGTTATATCAAAAATGATATGCAACGCTTGATGGAAACCTTGAAGTGGAAATAATATCCATAAAAAAAGCATCCGTAAAAATTACGAATGCCCTTTCTGTATTTATTTTGAATTACAATTTTACGTTCGAAACCGTATAGGTTTTCCCGTCTCCGGTGGCTTCCACTATTTTGGTCAGGCTTTCCGGGGTTTGAACCGTTTTGTCAAAAGTCACCGTCGCTAATTTTTTGTCAAAATCTACCGTCGCCGTTTGAACTCCGTCTAATGCTGATAGCTCTTCCTGTATAGTTTTGGCACAACCAATGGCGCAAGTCATTCCTTCGATAGAAAAACTGGTTTCCTTTAAGTTTTCGGCAGCAATTTCTTTTTTAACTTTCGGAGCCGCTGCTGTTGTGGTTGCAGTTACGGTCGTTTCGGTGGTTTTGTCTTTACAGCTTGTCAGTAAGAGACCGGAAAATGCCAGCAACGCGATTGATTTGGTGATATTCATTGTGATTGATTTATAATGTTTTACGTAAGATTAAATCGGTTGACAAAAATAATGAAAAACCAATGTCTAATTCATAAAATAATTACAATTTTGGACTAAAATTATAGGCATGGAATCGAAACAAATGAAATGGGGCTATTTGATTGTACTGGCCTTGATTTGGGGCAGTTCTTTTATTCTTATCAAAAGGGGATTAGTAGGGCTTTCGGTATTACAAGTGGGATCCATGCGAATTATATTTGCTGCTTTTTTCCTGTTGTCAATTGGTTTCAAAAGTATATTCCTTATTCCAAAAGAGAAATGGAAGTATATAGCCTTGACATCGCTGTTTGGAACTTTTTTGCCGGCTTTTCTTTTCGCGTTGGCACAAACAGAGATTGACAGTGCGGTGAGTTCTATTCTGAATTCCCTGACGCCTCTAAATACATTAGTTTTAGGCGTGTTGGTTTTTGGTGTTGGTTATCAGAAAAGACAGGTCTGGGGTGTTTTTATCGGTTTGGTCGGGACGCTGTTGTTGGTTTATGATGGGGCGATGGCGCATCCGAATCAAAATTATTACTATGCCATTTTAATTATTTTGGCTTCCATCTGTTATGCATTGAATGTCAATTTTATCAAAAGATATTTGTCTGATTTGAGTCCGCTGAGTATTTCTACCGGTAATTTTTTGGTGTTGCTTTTTCCTGCGGTTTTGGTATTGCTTTTTTCTGGTTTTCCCTGGCAAATGCCTTCAGATAAAGTTCAGGATTCCATTTTGTTTATCTTGATTTTAGGTGTTTTTGGAACCGGAATTGCCAATATCCTGTTTTTTAAATTAATTCAAATTTCGTCTCCGGTTTTTGCCACTTCGGTAACCTATCTGATACCGGTTGTTGCTTTTTGTTGGGGATTGGTGGATAATGAGATGCTGACTTCGGTTCAGTTCTTTGGTGCCTTTGTTGTTTTGATTGGCGTTTATCTGTCGGCAAGAAAGTAGTTTGGTATTTCAATAAAAAAAGCTGACAGATCCCTGTAAAGGGTGTCTGTCAGCTTTTGAAATAAATTAGATTTCTTATTTCTTGTAAATCGGCTTTTCTATTTGATTTCCGTATTTGTCAAAATAAAACATTGGAATTTTAAGTTGTTCCAGTTTCGGAATCACTTCTTCTCCTTTACCCACAATTATAATCCGGGTATTGTCTAAAAGAAAATATTTATTGGCGGCCTCTAATAACTGTTCCGGAGTTACCGCACTGATGTTTCGGATGTAATTCTCGTAAAAATCTTTTGGAAGGTCTTCCGTTTCTATGTTTAGGGCATAACGCGCGATAGACTGCGGTTTTTCCACTTGCATTACAAAACGGCCGATATAGCCTGCTTTTACATTGTTTAATAATTCCTCAGAGACTTTTTCGGTTCGTATTCGTTTAATTTCTTTGATGAATTCTACCACGGCGCTGTCTGTCACTACATTTCGTACAGACGATGTCGATTTCAATTTGGTAACATATTTTCCGGATCCAATTACGGAATTGGCGCCATACGTCCATCCGTTTTTTTCCCTTAAATTCATGTTCAGATAGCTGTTGAAATTACCGCCGAGAATAAAAGTGGCAATAGCAGCCGGGAAAAAATCCTTGTCGTTCATTTTTAAATTCAAGGTATTAACCAGTGAAATTTCAGATTGAACGGCGTTCGGGACATCTACAAAATTAATTTGTGTAAAGGCTACATTTTGAGGTTCGGGATAGTTTAGCTTAGGTGTGCTTTTTTTCTTCCAGGACCCAAAAAGTTTTTCGACAATAGGTTTGATTTCGTTAAATTTAATATCCCCGATAATGACCAAATAGGCATTTTCAGGGACAAAATAATTGTTGTAGTTGGCTTCAGCGTCTGCAAGGGTAACATTGTTGATGGTTTCTTCGGTCATGTATTCACCGGAAGGATGATTTTTTCCAAAGGCCAAAACATCGACCACTCTGTTCGAGATGGCAGGAACGCTTTTTTCCTGCGATTTGATTCCTTCCAGTAATTTTGCTTTCTCTTTGTCGAATTCCTCCTGAGTGAAATTAGGGTACAAAGCGCCGTAGGACATCAATTCCAAAATGCGTCCGGCATATTTAGAAAGGGCACTGGCATAGGCTCCGGTCGAATTAAAATTGATGTTTGCGCCCAGGAAATCAATTTCTTCATTGAAATCGTCTTTGCTTATTTTACTGCTGCCGTTACCAATTAAGTTGCTGCATAATTCATCGACCCCTTTTTTTGTTCCTTCGGCGTAAGGGGCATTATCTAATGTTAAGTTGTAGGTGACCTTTGGTAATTTGTGGTTTTCAACCACCATCACTTTCAGTCCGTTGGGAAGTGTAAAGGATTGTGGCTTCTTGATATTCACTATCGGCGGTTGCCCCGGTTTGGGTTGTGTTCTGTTTTGTGCTGGCATAATTCCTGTTACTAACAAAAGGATTAATAGTGTCTTTATTTTTTTCATATATGTAAAAGTTGTTTTTTAGCGGTCATATATGTTATGCTTCGCCAATTCGCTATCGCTCGTGTCACTTTTTTATTTATTGGTGATTGCTTGCGCAAACTTGTTGTTAATGGCGATTTCATGATTATGAGTTGCTTAGTGGTTTGCCTTTTCTTTTGCCGGTACATAATCTAACAGTAATCGTTGATTTGGATTTAAATATTTTTGGGCTACGGCTCTGATTTCTTCCCGTGTAATCGAATGGATCATTTCGATTTCGGTATTGATCAGGTTGATGTCCTTGTATAACAAGTAATAGGTTGCCAGATTTTCGGCAATACCTTCTACGGTCGAATTGGCGTTTACATAATTGTTGTCAAACTTGTTTCGCAATTTTTGAAAGTCGCTTTCAGAAATTAATTCGGTTTGCAATTTGGTGATTTCGCTGTCGATTTCGTTTAATAGGTCTGTCGAAGTATGCGTTCCCATTGGCAATCCATACAGAATATACATGCCGTAGTCTTCCTGGTTAAAACCAAAAGCACCAATTTGCAAGGCGATTTTCTTTTCGTCAACTATTTTTTTGTAGAGTTTAGAACTTTTTCCGTCACTTAGATAAGAGGAAATCATGTCTAAAACCCGCGCATCCCTTGTTTTCATGGATGGTGTTCGGTATGATGCCACCAACATCGGGATTTGAATGTTTGGGTCTTCGTATGTAGCTTTTATCGGTTGTGTTATCGGTGCTTCAACAAAAGTTTGTTTTTTTAATTCCACACCTCTTGCTATGGGACCAAAATAGTGCTGAATCCATTCTTTGGCTTTTGTTTTTTCAAAATCACCGGCTACCACTAAAACCGCATTGTTCGGGATATAGAATTTTTTGTTGAAAGCTTGAAACTCTTCTAATTTTGCCGCGTCCAAATGTTCCATGGAGCCAATGGTTTGCCATCGGTACGGATGATTTTGGAACATATTTTCTTTTACGATTCCGATAACATTTCCATAAGGTTGGTTGTCGTAGCGGCTTCTTTTTTCTTCTTTGACAACTTCGTTTTGGGTTTCTACGCCAATTTGGTTAATAACAGGGTGAAGCAGTCTTTCGGATTCCATCCAAAGTGCCAATTCCAGATTGTTAGAAGGGAATACTTCGTAATAATACGTACGGTCATCAGAAGTATTGGCGTTGTTTACGCCTCCATTGGCTGTTACGATTTTCATCCATTCGCCTCTTTTGATGTTTTTGGTGCCCTCAAACAAAAGGTGTTCAAAGAAATGGGCAAAACCGGTTCGGTCGGGGGTTTCGTCTTTGGAGCCCACATGGTACATTACCGAGGTGACCACAATGGGAGCACTGGAATCCTGGTGTAAAATCACGTGCATGCCGTTGTCCAGATCGTATTCTTCAAAAGCTATTTTTTGGGCTGAGGTTACTCCACCAAGCAGCAGCGCAGTACTTATTACCATTATTGTTTTTTTCATAAAGATTAATAAAAAGGTATTACAATAGAAAGGATGTAAAAATATCGATACCCCAAAAATAACTTTTTTTAGTTATGGATGGTCAGGCGTTTCTTTTTTTGATGAAAATAAAAGTATAAAATTTGTTGTAAGTCATTGAAAAACGGGGAATAAGCAAAGAAAATATTTTTTTGTTTTATGGAATTGCACAGTAAAAATTAAGTTGTATATTTGCAACCTTAAAATAAATTAAAACAATTTCGTATGTATGCAATCGTAGAGATAGCAGGGCAACAATTCAAAGTAAGCAAAGACTTAAAGGTTTATGTTCACCGTTTGGCTAACGAAGAAGGTTCAAAAGTTTCTTTTGACAAAGTTCTTTTATTAGACGATAACGGAAATGTAACTTTAGGCGCCCCAGCTATAGAAGGTGCTTCTGTAGAAGCTAAAGTGTTACAACACTTAAAAGGAGATAAAGTTATCGTTTTCAAAAAGAAAAGAAGAAAAGGATACAAAAAGAGAAATGGTCACAGACAATATCTTACTCAAATTGTAATTGAAGGTATTACTGCATCAGGTGCTAAAAAAACAGCTTCTAAGAAAGCAGTTGTTGAAGCTACTACTGAAGAGGCAGAAGCTCCTAAAGTAAAAAAAGCTCCAAAAGCTAAAAAAGAAGCTACTCAAGAATAATAACAATATAAAACTAAAACGTCATGGCTCACAAGAAAGGTGTCGGTAGTTCCAAGAATGGTAGAGAATCAGAATCAAAACGTTTAGGCGTTAAGATTTTTGGAGGACAAGCTGCTATAGCTGGTAACATCATCGTAAGACAAAGAGGTTCTAAACATAATCCAGGAGAAAACGTTTACATCAGTAAAGATCATACTTTACATGCAAAAGTTGATGGAGTTGTTAAGTTCCAAAAGAAAAGAGATAACAAATCATACGTTTCTATCCTTCCATTTGAAGTAGAAGCATAATTGATTTTCTCAATGAATACTAAAACCCGTTTCGTATGAAGCGGGTTTTTTTGTTTTTAATTGTTAGCTTGTCATTATCGCTACAATCTAACGTTATGACTCGTGAAGTAATTAGTTGTCTGGATTACTTTTTGTTCGAAATCATTTCATTGTATTCTATCGCCAGTTCTCCAATCAAAAATTTGGTCATCGCTTTGTTTTTTGATTTCAATGCTGTGGTGAATTTTTCATTTTCGACAATATAATATCCAAATCCTTTAATATGTTCCGAAGGTGTTTTTAAGCGATTTATAAAATAATTTTCATCGAACGTGTAGTTTAGTTGTTTCAGCAGGAGTTCTTTCTTTTCTATTTCAAGTTCTTTTTTCAGCATAGTTGTTCGTCCGCTTATGGCATTTAATATTGGATCCACCTCCAATGAACCACCTAAAAGACCCAGCAGATGGATGGGTTTGAAATCTCCGGCGGTTTTTAATTTCCTTTCCGCAGGCGTGTACTGTTTTATCCCTTTTGGTGAAATCCCCAAGGAAACGGCACTGATTTCCGGACGCTTAGTGACAATTACTTCCTTGAGTTCGATGGATTTTGGAATCATTTTTACGAGTACGACATCTGATGTTAAATATTTTCTTCGATTGTCCTGCGGTGATATTCTAAATTGACAGCAGAGAAAACCAATAAATCCCCGGCTTTGGCCAAGATAGAGAATTCTCCATTGTTGTCACTTACGGTGCTTTTCTCGTTGACCAAATTTATAATGGAAACCCCTCCGGGATTTCCGGATTCTACCAGTATTTTTCCGTGAAGTAATTTTTCGACACTAGTTTGGCAGAAGTTTATTTGGGATAGTAAAACAAATAAGATCATTGAAAATACTCTCATAAGTGGGCTTGCTTTTTGGATACAATAAAAATGACTTAATCCATTCACATCGTTTTGTGTATTAATGACAGTGAATTGAAGAACTAAACGGTTGTGTAATAGACAATTTTATACATCATTAAAAATGCTTTGTAAATTAACGTAATTTCTTTCATAGTTGTGCTGTTTCTTTGTTTTTTGGTGTAATTACGTTTTAAAACAGCTTTTCAAAATGAATATCAGTGTGTTTTTCAGAAGACATTGATTGCTAATGAAATAAATGTTAATTTTAACTTTGAACAATTATTTTGTTATTTAAGTGCCATATTCTCATAAAATATTCGCTATTTTTTTGGGTACTCAAAAAAAATGAAAATATAATGCGGCTTAGTGTACAGAAAAAAATTATATTTGTCAATTAAACAATTAATAGTTTAAAATATAGATATCAAATGAATATAAAGCAACTGCGTATACTTTTTTCAGTTTCTCTTCTGCTGTTTACGATATTCTCCGCCAGCGCAGCAGAAATTTGGGTAGCCACCAATGGAAAAGATACGAATGAAGGAACAAAAGCAAGTCCGCTGGCAACAGTACACATGGCATTGAGAAAAGCCAGGGAATTGCGTCGATTGAAAGATGCTTGGATAAAAGGGGGAATTCATATTATCATAAAAGATGGGACATACAATTTTGATGAGCCTTTGTTTGTGAGACCTGAAGATTCGGGAACAGCCGATAGTCCGACAACTATTGAAGCCGATGCAAATGCAAAAGCTATTTTTAGTGGCGGAATAGCAATTAAAAATTGGAAAAAAAACACAACTTCAATAAATGGTTTAAAACCAGGGATTGTTTGGGTAGCTGATGCTCCGGAAATAGGAGGAGAAACAATCAATTACCGTCAACTTTGGGTAAATGGTGTAAAAGCGGTGCGTGCTAAAAGTACTGCGGGAAACAAAATGGATCGCATTTTATCATGGGATGCAGCATCGCAAACGTGCTGGATTCCTTTTAAAGATAAATCAATAAAATTCCAACCGGGAATGGAAATGTTCATCGTGCAATGGTGGGCAATTGCTAATTTGCGTATCAAAAATATCGAAGTTAAAAAAGACAGCGCCCGACTTTCATTCGAAAAACCGGAAAGTAGAATCCAGAGCGAGCATCCTTGGCCGGCACCTTGGATTTCAAAGAATAACGGAAACTCTGCATTCTTTTTAAACAATGGAATGTCATTATTAAATGAATCTGGCGAATGGTATTTGGACAGAAAAAATGCTAAAATCTATTACATTCCAAGAGCGGGTGAAAATATGGCTTCCGCGAAAGTGACTGCGCCGGTTTTAGAAAATTTGGTGGACGTTAAAGGAACTTTAGATACTCCTGTACAATATTTTAATTTCAAAGGAATTTCGTTTCAGTACAGCAATTGGCTTCGTCCTTCGCAGCAAGGTCACGTTCCGTTGCAGGCAGGAATGTATTTGCTGGATGCTTATAAATTAAAAACGCCGGGAACGCCTAATCAGGCTTCTTTAGAGAATCAGGGTTGGGTAGGCCGACCAAGGGCAGCCGTAGAAGTGAATTATGCCAATAATACGGTATTCGAATCTTGCAGTTTTGAGCATTTGTCTTCCACAGGATTGGATTTGCACAAAGGAACCAATCACAATCGTGTTCAAGGGAATTTGTTTAAAGACATTGGTGGAAACGGAATCAATTTGGGTGTTTTCTCCGAAGAATCTTTTGAGGCGCATTTACCATTAAATGTAAAAGACGATAGAGAAGTTTGTTCGGACGAATTAGTTGCTGATAATTTGATTACCAATGTTGCCAATGAAGATTGGGGATGCTTGGGAATTGCAGCCGGTTTTATTAAAAATTTGACCATCGAACACAATGAAATTTCGGATGTGGCCTATAGCGGAATTTCGATGGGGTGGGGATGGACACACACCGAAAACGTGATGCGCAACAATAAAATATTGGCCAATAAAATTCATCATTATGCCAAACATTTACATGATGTAGCTGGGATTTATACGCTTTCTTCTCAACCAGATAGCCGAATTGAAGAGAACTATATTGACAAAGTGTACAACAGTCCCTATGCGCACGACCCATTTTTGTGGTTGTATTTATATACTGATGAAGGTTCACAACATTTCACCATAAAAAATAACTGGATTCCAATTCAGAAAATCCTGAAAAATAACAATGGTCCTGCTGGGAATATTTGGCAGGATAACAACCAGTTTGTAAGTACTACCATCAAGGAAAATGCAGGGATTCGAGCGCCTTTTGCTAATCTGAAAAAAGATGTTGTTGTTGATGAAGCCTGGGGATTACAAGAAATGCCAAAGTCGGTTGCGATTGAATTAATCGGGAAGGATTTTGATATAGAAAAAATCAAATCGACGATAAAAGGTTTCCGAATTGTAGGCGAAGAATTGTACCAATGGGAAAATCATCTGGTGATTTATGGTTTGATGAATCAGCCCGAAAGAACGAAAAAGAAATTGGCGTTGGCTTTTCCGGCATTGGAAATCAAAATCTACGAAAACCCAGTTTATGATTTCCAAAATTTCGAAAGATGCAAGGATTCAAAACCGGCATCGGAATGGGAAAATATTGTGTTGATGGCGAATTTGGTTGAAGACGAAAAAATGCAAAAAGAGTATGTGGATTATCACGCGACCCAATTCGAAAAATGGCCGGAAATTGCCAAAGGATTCTGTAATGCCGATTTCCAACAATTGCAGGTTTTCAAAAACGGAAGGCAATTAATGTTGGTCATCAGTATTCCAAAAGGAGAAAGTTTGGATAAATTAAATCCAAAAACTACCGAAAACAATCCACGTGTGGACGAGTGGAATGCCCTAATGAAAAAATACCAGACTGGAATTGAAGGAACAAAACCGGGAGAGGTTTGGAACTTTTTAAAGAAGATTTAGAAGAAAAAAGAATAAAGAAAATAGAGTAAAGTATAATGCCAATACTTAATATATTTTAACCCAGTTTCGGCTCCCTCTCCTTTGGAGAGGGCTGGGGTGAGGAAAATAAATAATATATCTAATCAATGTTAAAAATAGCCATTTTAGGTCTTGGAGAAGGACGCAGTACCATGTCAGCCGCTATAGAAAGCAGTAAAGTAGAGTTGGTAAAAGTGTGTGATAGAAATGAAGAATTGTGCCAGCAAAGAGCCAAAGAATTTGATTTTCATTCTTATACTACCAATTACGATGATTTATTGAATGATAGCGCAATCGATATCATTGCCATATACACACCGGATCATTTGCATGCTGAACATGTAAAACAAGCTTTGTTACACGGGAAACACGTAGTTTGTACCAAGCCTTTTATTGATGATCTTTCGGATGCCAAAGAACTGTTGGAGTTGAGTGAGAAAACAGGTAAAAAAGTATTTGTAGGACAGAGTTCCCGTTTCTTTGAACCTGCTAAAAGACAAAGAAAAGATTTCGAAGCAGGTGTAATCGGGGATTTGATTACCATTGAATCGCATTATCATGCGGATCACCGTTGGTTTTTGAAAAAAGAATGGTCGTTGTTACAATCATTCAAATGGTTGTACGGAGGATTGAGTCATCCTGTGGATTTCATCAGATGGTATTTGCCAAATATTGAAGAAGTAATGGGGTATGGAATGATAAGCAGCAACGGAAAAGAGGCTGGCTTAAAAAATGAAGATACGATGCACTTTATTTTCAAAGCAACTGATGGAAGAATTGCCAGAGTAAGTGGAGTGTATACTTCGCCAACACAGCCAACGAAAAGAGACAGCGGTATGACGGTTATTTTAAGAGGAACTGAAGGAGCTAGCCAGGCCGATTACCACGAATTGCGTTATTCCGTTACCGATAAAGAAGGAGAAGAAAAAATTATTCACTGGGGTGATTCAACTATAAAATATTATTTCCGTTTTGAAGGACAAAGTCATCATGGTGGGGAATACCAAAACTATTTAGACTATTTTGCTGATAGTATTGAGCAGGATTTTACGGCTTATCCGGATATGAAAGAAGGAATTGGAACCGTAGCCTTATTACAGGCAATGGACAGAACATTACAAACAGGAATGCCAGTTAAAATTGCTGATATTTTAAAAGAATATAACCTATGAATAATACCATCTACGATAAATTAACTGCTTTAGACTTTATAATTGTTGCTGTTTATTTGGTGATATTATTGGTTATTGGATACATTGTTAGTGTCAAACAAAGCAAAAAGAACGAAACGCTTTTTATGGCGGGAAATTCGTTGAATTGGTATAACATCGGATTCAACATGTGGGGGACCAACGTGGGGCCTTCATCTTTGTTGGCTTTTGCGAGTATTGGTTATGCAACCGGAATTGTAGCAGGAAATTTCGAATGGTATGCCTTTGTTTTTTTACTGCTTTTGGCAATGGTTTTTGCACCGCGTTATATTGCCAGCAAAGTAAGTACAATGCCCGAATATATGGGAAAACGTTATGGCGATAGTACCCAAACCATTTTGGCCTGGTATGCTATGGTTAAAATTTTGGTAAGTTGGCTGTCATTGGGATTGTTTAGTGGTGGTGTTTTGGTACGCCAGATTTTAGGAATTCCAATGTGGCAAAGTGTAACTGTTTTAGTGATTTTTTCCGGAATTTTTACCTATGCCGGTGGTTTGAAAGCCATTGCAAAAGTGAACGTTTTTCAGATGATTTTGTTAATTGTGGTTTCGCTTACACTATCCTATTTAGGTTTGCAAAAAGTAGGTGGAATTGAAGCTTTAATTGCCAAAACACCATCTAATTTTTGGAATTTAGTGCGTCCTGCAGATGATTCTCATTATCCTTGGCCTGCCATTTTATTGGGTTATCCCGTGGCTGCAGTTGCATTCTTTTGTACGGATCAATCGATGGTGCAAAGTGTATTGGGGGCAAAAAATCTAGAGCAAGGACAATTAGGAGTAAATTTTATTGGTTGGTTAAAAGTAATGGCGTTACCATTATTTATTTTGCCAGGAATTTTGTGTTCTGTTTTATATCCAGAATTAGGAGAAAATTCAGATTTGGCTTATATGACCATGGTTACGAATTTATTTCCTAGTGGAATGAATGGTCTGGTTATTTGTGTAATGATTGCTGTATTAGTAGCCACAATTGGTTCTTCATTAAACGCATTAAGTACTGTTTTTACCAATGATATTTATGTCAAAAAAATGAATCCTGCGGCAACTATCAAGGATCAAATCAAAGTAGGTCGTATCACCATTGGAGCAGGATGTGTTTTTGCTATTCTTATTGCTGTCGCTATTGATAATATCAAAGGGCAGAATTTATTCAATATTTTTCAGGCGGTATTGGGCTTTTTAGCGCCTTCACTATCTGTGGTATTTTTGTTAAGTATTTTTTGGAAACGTACTACCAAAAAAGCGGTAAATGGAACTTTGTCTTGGGGTTCTGCTTTTAGTTTATTCGTAGGGGTTTTGTATTTATGGATTTTTCCGGCAGATGAATACGCAATTTGGCCACACTTTTTACTAATTTCATTCTACATCTTTTTAGTTTTATTGGTATCGGCAATTATGATTTCATTATTGGATAAAAATCCTGAAACCACTTTTGTTAGTGAAACTGATGTTCCTAAAACCAGCCAACGAGTGAAATTGTTGTTTGGTTTATTAGGAGTAACAATTATCGTTTTATATCTCATTTTTAATTTTAATTAATATGAATGCATTTTTGTCTTTATCTAATTCTTTGCGTAACAATTGTAAGATTGTAGTTGTTATCTGCGCTTTATTGTTTTTAACAGAAGGTACTTATGCACAACAAAAAGCAACCTGGATTTGGTATCCGGGCGATTTCGAAGTTTGGTTAAGCAATAAAATGCAGGTAAGACGTACAGAACGCGAAGCGGTATTTCCGCCGCTTTGGCAATATTACAGTCCTTATGCCTTGGTAACTTTTCAAACAGAAGTAGAGATTCCGGAACCAGACAAGGTAAAAATCTACTCGGAAGGATCTTTTCAATTACTTTTAGATGGTGTTCAGGTTTACGGGCAACCAAAATCAATAACAATTCCTGCCGGGAAACACAAAATTTCCTTTAAAGTATATAATCAAGAAGTGTTGCCGGCTATTTATATTGATGGTAAGTATGTTAAATCTGATAAGTCTTGGAATGTGACCAATGAAGATAAACTTTGGATTGATGAAACTGGAAAAGCACAGCAATCAGGCACACCATGGGTGCCTGTTGGTTCCTGGAATTTTGATTCACCAGAGCATAAACCTTCCGGGTTTAAACTAACAACCAAACCTTTGAACGCAAAAAAAACAGAAAAAACAGGAGCTGGTGAGTTGGTAGATTTTGGTAAAGAAACTTTTGGGTATATTAAAATTCACGGTTTAAAAGGAAAAGGTAAAGTAGCACTTTATTATGGTGAATCTCGTGAGGAAGCGCTGGATTCTGCCAGATGCGAAACACTAGACCATTTATCTTTTGATGGAAACCAGCCTGAAACATACACACATGATGGATCCAAAGCATTCCGCTATGTTCAGGTACAAGCAGATGCAACGGTAAAATATGATTCCATTTCGATGCTTTATGAATATTTACCATTAGACTATCGCGGTGCATTCAAATCTTCAGACCAAGTATTGAATAAAATTTGGGATGTGTCGGCTTATACGATGCATTTAACATCTCGCGAATTTTTTATAGACGGGATTAAACGCGACCGTTGGGTTTGGTCTGGCGACGCTTATCAAAGTTATTTAATGAATTATTATTTATTCTTTGATTCGGCTTCCGTAGAACGAACGCTGTTGGCTCTTCGGGGTAAAGAACCTGTGACGGCTCATGTAAATATCATAATGGATTATTCGCTGTATTGGTTTGTGGGTGTTTACGATTACTATTTACACACGGGAGATACGAAATTTATCGAAACTTTTTATCCACGAATGAAATCACTTATGGAATTCTGCTTAAAAAGAAGAAACACAAACGGATTCCTGGAACCATTAGAAGGCGATTGGGTTTTTATTGATTGGGCGAACGGATTACCAAAAACCGGTGAGGTTAGTTTTGAGCAAATGCTTTTAGCGAGAAGTTTAGAAGCCATGGCAGTTAGTGCTGAAATTGCAGGTGAAAATGAAGACCAAAAACAGTATCAAAAATTAGCTGTTGATTTAAAAACAAAATTATTTGATGTGTTTTGGGATAAAAAACAAAACGTCATGAAGCACCAGCGTATAGATGGCGTAATGCAGGATATTGTAACTAGATACGCTAATATGTTCGGTATTTTTTTCAATTATTTTAATGAAGAACAAAAACAAAGTATAAAAAAGAAGGTGTTGCTCAATGATGCTATTCTTCAAATTACAACACCATACATGCGTTTTTATGAGTTGGAAGCGTTGTGTGCTATGGGCGAACAAGATTATGTGTTGAAAGAAATGAAAGACTATTGGGGAGGAATGCTAAAATTAGGAGCAACTTCTTTCTGGGAAGAATACAACCCAAACAAAAAAGGAACAGAACATTTAGCGATGTATGGACGCCCTTATGGAAAAAGTCTTTGCCACGCCTGGGGTTCCAGTCCAATTTATTTGCTAGGAAAATATTATTTAGGAGTAAAACCAACTGCTCCGGGTTATGCTGAATATGAAATCAAACCGAATTTAGGTGGATTGCAATGGATGGAAGGAAAAGTACCAACACCAAAAGGTGAAGTGGCATTGTATGTAAGCAAATCAGAAATCAAAGTAAAAGCAGTTGAAGGCGAAGGAAAATTGATTATTGATAGTAAAAGCAAGCCAAAAACCAATTCGGGAACGATTACAGAATTGGCTAAAAACAAATATCAATTGACGGTTAAACCAAATGTTGAATACAAAGTAAGTTATAAAGCACTTTAATATTTACGTTTAGTTTTTCACCCAGTTTGTCATTTCGACGAAGGAGAAATCTCCGCGACAATATTCCGCAACGATTGGAAATACTTTGTCGAGTTTCTTACGGAGATTCCTCCTTCGTCGGAATGACAAGATTGAGGATAATTTTATTCTGAAATATGTTATAAATGAAAAAATCTATGTTTTCAAAATATATAAAATACAATTTAATTTTTAGTAAAGTTTTTTTACTGCTGTTCTTGGTAGGCGCGCAACGTTCGGTTCATGCTCAAAAAAACAATTGGCAATCAGCTTCTTATCAGATAGTAAAATCTAACTATAAGACGTTCAAAACGACTCAATATGCGCATGTTTTTTCGAATAGTAAAAATAATATTGTCCGATTGGCGTCCGAATTAGAAGGGCTTACAGGAATAACACTTCCTTTAGATGAATATAAAAAAGGAACTAATGCGCCTTTGAAATTAGCATTCAAAGAGAATGTACAATTGCTTGTCGGGATTTTTCAGGAAAAAGATAATGCTGATTATCGTCAAATAAACAATGCGAAATTGGTTCTCGAAAACGGAGTAACAATATCAGGTTTGCCTCCAGTAAATGTGTATGCTATTTCTTTTCCAAAAGGAACCCATGTCATTAATCCCGAAGGAAAAGGATTGTTTGCAGTTTTTGGTGTAATCAAAAACAATCAACAACTAGTTTCCCATAATGCGGAATTACCTGACGGGAAATTGTGGAGCCCAACATTTATCGTGGAAGGATTTTCAGATGAAAAACCTTTATTCGAAATTATTGGCGGTGAAAACAAACCCGTAATTGATGAAGGAATGCCGGGAACGGGAGGAATTCAAGGTGGTTTTGAAGGTGGTCGTGTGGTAAAAGTAGGCGATACCTATCACATGTTTCCAACGGAAAGAGCCGGTGAAAAAGGAATCGAAATGTACTATGACCGCGTGAAAACCAAAATCGGACATTGGACGAGCAAGGATGCCATTCATTGGAAACGCGAATCAACTATTTTACAGGCCAGCGGAACGTATGCGCTAACGGAAGATGATAATCCAATGAACGATCGTCGCGCTGCAATTTGGTCTTATATGCCTGTTTTCAACGAAAAAGCAAATAAATGGTACGGCTATTATTTGGCGTACACCGTCCACAAAGAAATTCAACCCAATCATTCTTTTGGAAGAATCTGGCGTTGCGAATCTACTGTAGATGGAATCAACGGAATTGGCGGTCCTTATAAAGATATGGGGATTATCATGGAGCCAGGATTGGACTCTCAGCCTTGGGAAGGGCGTCAGGGAGTGGCTTCTTTTTTTCCGTATCAAGTGGGCGAAAAATGGTTTGGATTTTACAGCGGGGCTTATCCATTCGAATCTTGGGCTGATTATCCTAAGAAATCAGGAAAAGGTTGGTTTGTGGCTTTGGCGGAATCCAATAGTTTAGAAGGACCTTGGACAAGACTAAATAAAGGGTTGGAGCCTATAAAATCGATACATCCTTTGTTTGTTGAAAATCCTATTGTGAGCCAACTTCCAAATGGTTTGTACATCGCTATTTTTGATGGAGGACCAAACGGTTGGGGACATCATTTGCCTAATATGATGGGGTATTCGCTTTCTAAAGATGGAGTGAATTGGTCGGAAGCACGTTATTGGCCAATAGAAACCAAAGTGGATAAATGGTGGGATATTATGCGTACTCCATTGTGTTTAATTCCAGAAGGAAATGATGTATATACTATTGTGTATAATGCCATCGATTTGAAAAAGAGATTTCATCCTACAGGAATGGTGAAAGTGAAGTTGGACCGTGATGTGATGGATGCCCGATTGAAGGAATTGGAAAATAAATAAAAGTTGAACACAGATGATACAAATTGAAGAAATTACCACAGATATATAATTGTTTTAATTTCTAAAATTTCTAGAATCAGTGTTCCATTAAATAAATGTAAAAACATTTGAAAATGAAAAATATAATAAAATATCTCGTTTTTGGAATAGCAGCTTTGTTTATAGCCAGTTGCGCCACAAAATACAAGAAAAGAGAAATCACCGATAGCGTAATGCAGGAGATTTACAACGAAATCAAAACGCCTTATAAATACGGTTTGGTAATGGTGCCAACGGACAACTCCTATAAAATGGATTGCCCTTCAGTTTTTAGAAAAGACGGAAAATGGTTTATGACCTATTTGATTTATGACGGAAGAGGTTACGAAACCTGGCTTGCTGAAAGCGATGATTTGTTGCACTGGAAACATCTTGGAAAAGTAATGTCTTTCTCTGAAAACGAATCGCATTGGGATGTCAATCAAAAAGCGGGATATATTTCATTACAAGATCCAACTTGGGGCGGAAGTTACAAATGGGAGAAATACGATGATAAGTATTGGATGAGTTATTTTGGTGGAGACAGCAAAGGATATGAAGCCGGAGTGTTGTCTATTGGGATGGCATATACTAAAGAAACGCCTACCAAACCACATGAATTTAAACGTTTAGATAAACCCGTTTTAACGCCAAAAGATGCCGATGTAAGTTGGTGGGACAACAGCACGATGTATAAAAACAGTGTGATTCGTGATAAAGACAAACTTACGGGACACAATTTTGTTATGTATTACAATGCCCGTGGCGATAGTTTGAAACCGGCACGCGGAGCAGAAAGAATAGGAATGGCAGTTTCTAACGACATGAAAACTTGGAAGCGATACGGTAAGAATCCGTTGTTGAACAATCATAAAGGAATTACAGGCGATCCATACATTCAGCGAATTAACGATACTTGGGTAATGTTTTATTTTGGTGCTTTCTGGAAACCGGGTGCTTTTAACCGTTTTGCCGTTTCAAATGATTTAATTCACTGGAACGATTGGAAAGGCGATGATTTAATTAAATCATCAGAATCCTATGATGATTTGTTTGCCCACAAATCATTTGTGGTAAAACACAACGGGGTAGTATATCATTTTTATTGCGCAGTAAACAAAGCAGAACAAAGAGGAATTGCAGTAGCGACTTCAAAAGATTTGGGTAAAAGTGAAATGAATTTTGTGGCGCCTCCAGAGAAAAAAGAGTCTAAAAAGAATTAAGTACAGTTCGGCTCCCTCTCCTTTGGAGAGGGTTGGGGGTGAGGTTTTAAAGTTAAATAAAATAGCATTATGATTAATTTAGGTCAGTTGAATTTGATAAGAAAAGGTTTGAAATCATTAATAGTTTCAAACCCAATTCGTATTTCTACTTTTAGCTTAATACTAAATAGTATTTTTTTAATACTTCCTTTTTGCACAATACAGGCCCAATTGGTTACGGGTGAACCAGCTGGCATTCCGAGATTGGCACAAATTTATTCCGATGCTCCTTGGGAAAATCCATTGGTTTCTGGCATTAATAGACAGCCTGCTCGTGCAACTGTTTATTCTTATACTTCGGTTGCCGATGCACTTGAAGGGAATCGATTAAAAAGTAGAATCAAAATACTGAATGGCGATTGGGATTTTAAATTTGCTAAAAATTTGCAGGAAGCGCCTCAGGATTTTTATCAATCTGAGGTAAAAGGATGGGATAAAATTGAAGTGCCGTCAAATTGGGAACTGAAAGGATACGGCATGGCGATTTACAAAAGTGCTGTTTATTCCTTCCGACCTGTAAATCCACCTTTTGTACCTCAAGATGACAATCCTGTTGGTTCATACCAACGTAAATTTACCGTTCCTGAAAATTGGGACGGAATGACAGTTACGCTTCATTTTGGAGGCGTAAGTTCGGCATTTCAGGTATGGTTAAACGGAAAATTTTTAGGCTATGGTGAAGACAGTTTCAATTCGTCTGAGTTTAACATTACTCCGTATTTGAAAAAAGGAGAAAATATACTTTCGGTACGTGTGTTTCGCTACAGTGATGGTTCTTACTTAGAAGATCAGGATCATTGGCGTTTAAGCGGAATTCAACGGGAGGTGTACATTATGGCTGAACCAAAATTGCGTATTCAAGATTTCTTTGTACAAACCAAATTGGATAAACAATACCAAGACGCGGTTTTTCAGTTGCGTCCGCGTATGGAAAATCTAACTGGCGATACTATCAAAAACCATACGGTTGAAGTGCAATTGTATGATACACAAAATAAGCCTTTATTCGAAAAAGCATTAAGCAGAAAAGCATCTGATATTATTAGTGAAGTTTCCCCTCGGTTGGATAAAGTGCGTTTTGGTTTCTTTCAGGAAACCATCAAAAATCCATTGAAATGGAGTGCCGAAAAGCCCAATTTATACACTTTAGTCCTGACATTAAAAAAACCTGATGGAAGTATTACTGAGGTTAAAACTTGTAAAGTAGGTTTCCGTGCTATTGAGTTTTCGAAAGAAAATGGCAAAATGCTAATTAATGGCAAAGAAACCTATGTATATGGAGTCAATCATCACGGACATCATCCTGCTCGCGGAGAAGCGGTCAATCATCAGGATTTGGAAGAAGATGTGAAGGTGATGAAAAAGTTCAACTTTAATTTTGTTCGAACCAGTCATTTTCCAGATGATCCTTATTTCTATGAATTATGTGATAAATATGGATTGATGGTCATGGACGAGGCCAATCTGGAAACACATGGTTTGGGAGGGTTTTTGAGTAATGATCAAAGGTGGAGCGGAGCTTATCTGGATCGTATGACCCGAATGGTGGAGCGAGACAAAAACCATCCGAGTATTGTGATGTGGAGTTTGGGTAACGAAGCAGGAAAAGGGCCTAATCATGCTGCTATGGCGGGTTGGACACACGATTATGATATTACAAGACCGGTGCATTATGAACCGGCACAAGGTAATCCTCGATTAGATGGTTACATTGATCCGTTGGATTCACGTTATCCTAAAACGGTGGATCATTCGCATCGCTATGAAAACCCGCAAGACGAACCTTATGTAGATATCGTAAGCCGTTTTTATCCGGGTGTTTTTACACCTAAATTTTTGGTGGATCAAAAGAAAGATACCCGACCAATTTTGTTTGTCGAATATTCGCATTCTATGGGGAATTCTACTGGGAATTTAAAAGAATTGTGGGATGAATTTCGATCCACTCCCAGAGTCATTGGAGGTTGTATCTGGGATTTAAAAGATCAGGGATTGCTTAGAAAAGATGCAAAAACGGGCAAGGAATATTTGGGTTATGGCGGAGATTTTGGTGAGAAAAAACACGACGGAAATTTCAATATCAATGGATTGATTGCTGCCGATGGAAGACCAAAAGCTGCCATGTATGAGAACAAATGGATTTACCAACCTGCAACTTCAACTTTAAGTCAAGACTTTAAGTTAAAGATTCATAATCGTCAGGTTGTTCAAAATTTAATTGATTTTATTCCAGTTCTCAAAATTTTAGAAAATGGAAATGTTGTCAAACAAGTGGTTTTAAAACCAATGGATATTGAGGCTGGAAGTGATTTGGTTTTGGATATGAAAAAATACCTTCCTAAAATGAAATCTGATTCAGAATACTTTTTGAATATTGAATTCCAACTTTCGAAAGATGAATTTTGGGCTTCAAAAGGTTATGAAGTAGCCACAGATCAATTTCTTTTGCAAAAGAAAGCCGAAGTTACTTTGGCGGAAGCCAAACAAAAAAACAACTTGCTTGAAACAAAAGATACGTATACAATTAATGGAAGCGATTATAGCATTAGCATCAATAAAACAAATGGTGCATTGAGTTCTTATGTTTATAACGGGAAAGAGCAAGTGAAATCAGCTTTGTTGCCAAATTTTACTCGTGCGTTAACCGATAATGATCGAAAAGGCTGGAAGCCACATAAAATTTTAAAACAATGGTTTTTGGCGAAACCAATTCTGAAAAATTGCAATTTAGATCAATCCAGCAATACGATAAAAATCAGCAGTGAATACGAAATAGTTAAAGATAGTGCTCAGCTAAAAGTGGTTTACAATATCAATCCAGACGGAATTATAAAAGTAGATTATCAGCTTAAAGCTTCTTCGAAATTGCCAAATATTCCTAGAATTGGAATGCAAATGGGAATCAATCAGGATTTCGACCAAATTTCGTGGTATGGAAAAGGCGAAATGGAAAATTACAGTGACCGCAGTTTCGGGTTTACAATCGGACGTTATTCGTTGCCAATTGACAAATTTATTGAGCCTTATGTAATGCCACAGGAAAATGCCAATAGAACTGAGGTAAGATGGCTGGCTTTTACAAATCCGACAAAGAGTTCTGGCTTAGTTGTTGTTAACGAAAACAAGGTTTTAAATATGAGCGCCTGGCCTTATACCCAACAAAATTTGGATGATGCCAAACACACTTTCGAATTGGTAAATCCTGGTTTTTTAACGGTAAATATCGATTTAAAACAAATGGGTGTGGGTGGAAATGACAGCTGGTCTCCAGTCGCTGCGCCTTTAGAAAAATACCAAATCCCTTCGGGAAATTATAATTATAGTTTTTATTTGGTTCCTTTTTCAGACACCAAGAATGGATTGGAAACTAGTTTGAAGAAATTTAAATATTAGACACAATCTTGTCATTCCGACGAAGGAGGAATCTTCGTTGGTTGCTCACGTCGCGGAGATTCCTCCTTCGTCGGAATGACAAAGCGAACTAAGAAATTTAAGATTAAAAAACAACAACGATGTTCAACAAAAAACACCTCTTTCTTATTTTACTCTTTGTGGGATTCGTTTCTGCACAGGAAGTTCATAAAAAAGAAAATGCATCATTTCAGCCTACAATTGAATCCTCAAAAACCTGGGTGTATTGGTATTGGATGAAATCGGCGTATTCTAAAGTGGGCATTACAGCCGACTTAGAAGCGATGAAACAAGCAGGAATTGCAGGTGCTTATTTGATGACGATAAAAGGGCCAAGTTCTCCACCATTAATCGACCCGCCAGTTTTACAATTGAGCCCTAAATTTTGGGATATGGTAAAATGGGCTTTTATTGAAGCCGACCGATTGGGTTTAAAATTAGCGTTTCATGCTGCCGATGGTTTTGCTGTTGCAGGAGGGCCGTGGATTACACCCGAAATGTCAATGCAAAAAGTAGTTTGGTCAACAACTGAGATGCTTGGCGGAAAAAAACTGATGACCAAATTAACAGTTCCAGAGCATTATAAAGACTACTATAAAGACATTGCCACTTTTGCGATTCCGATAAAAGAAAACACAATCAGTTCGCAGGAATTATTGCCTAAGGTTACAACTTCTAACAATACTGATGCTTCCTTTTTGGCTGATGCTAAAAAAGATGATAATTTCAGATTGGGCGAAAATGGATGGATTCAATATGAATTTGACAAGCCGTTTACATGTAAATCAATCGTGATTGAAACTAAGGGCAGGGATTTTCAAGCACAACGACTAATTGTGGAAGTGAGTGATGATGGTGTTCATTTTAAGTTTCACGAAAGAATGATTGCGCCTCGCCACGGTTGGCAGGACATGGATGTGAATCATACTCACACTATCAAACCCGTAACAGCTAAACATTTTAGATTCGTTTATGATGTTACCGGAACTGAACCGGGAGCGGAAGACTTGGATTTTGCCAAATGGAAACAGAATTTAAAAGTGAGTAAAATTACCCTTTCGAACCAATCTTTAATTGATAATTTCGAAGGGAAATCAGGAGCAGTATGGCGATTGAGTCCGACAACAACTGCGGAACAAATTCCGAATTCAGAATCTTTTAAAAAATCCGCCATTATTAATATTTCAAAATTTGTTGATGCTAACGGAAATTTAAATTGGAAAGCACCAAAAGGAAAATGGAAAATTATCCGAATGGGACACACTTCTACAGGGCATGAAAATGCTACCGGTGGCGCAGGAAAAGGTTTGGAAGTAGATAAATTCAATCCTGATTTGATTCGTTTTCAATTGGATCATTGGTTTGGCGAAGCCATTCGCACTGCTGGTCCAGAATTAACTTCGAGAGTATTGGAAATTTTACATTTGGATAGCTGGGAATGTGGAAGCCAGAATTGGTCTTCTGTTTTTCAGGCTGAGTTCTTAAAACGTCGTGGCTATGATATAGTGGATTATTTGCCGGTAATGGCAGGAATTCCTATTGAAAGTGTGACAACTTCAGAGAAGGTTTTATACGATGTTCGAAAAACCATAGCCGAATTAGTAGCTGATAATTTTTATGGAACGGTGGCTGATATCGCTAAAAAAGCGAATGTAAAATTCAGTTCCGAAAATGTGGCGCCAACGATGATGAGTGATGGTTTGTTGCATTTTAAATATGTGGATTATCCAAGTGGGGAATTTTGGTTAAAAAGCCCTACGCACGACAAACCTTTCGATATGTTAGACGCTATTTCGGGCGGACATATTTATGGAAAAGACATCATTCAAGCGGAAGCTTTTACTGCTTTGCGAATGGATTGGGACGAACATCCGGGGAATTTAAAAACGCTGGCCGATAGAAATTATGCACTCGGAATCAACCGTTTTTTCTATCACGTTTTTGTGCACAATCCTTGGACGGATAGAAAACCGGGAATGACTTTAGACGATATTGGAACTTTTTTTCAAAGAGACCAAACGTGGTGGAAACCAGGAAAAGCTTGGTTTGATTATTGTCAAAGAGTACAATTGCAATTGCAAAAAGGAAAACCCGTTGTGGATTTAGTGGTTTTTATTGGCGAAGATTTGCCGTCGCGTTCGCTAGTTCCTGATCGTTTGTTTCCTTTTATTCCAAATGTTTTTGGAGCTGAACGAGTGGCGAGTGAAAAAATGCGATTGGAAAATGAAGGGCAACCGACAACCAAAATGCCTAAAGAAGTAACTTTTTCAAAAAACAATACCGATTTATCACAATGGGTAAATCCGATGAATGGCTACCAATACGATTCTTTTAATGCCGATGTTTTATTGAATAGAGCGAAGGTTGAAAATGGGAAAGTGACTTTTGGCGGCGGAATTGAATACGGTGTATTATTGTTTCCGGGAAGCCGAAGAATGGCGCCGAATAAGATTATTTCTTTGGCTGTAGCCGAAAAAATAGTACAATTAGTTAAAGAAGGAGCGACTGTCTTTATTGACGAAAAACCAATTGATACACCAAGTTTTCAATCGGATTCAGAAGCTAAAAAATGGCAGGCTGTTGTTGACGAATTATGGACGAAAGGAAAAGAGATAATTAAAAATAATACGGGTTCAGTTTCCTGGAAACTGGGAAAAGGAACAGTTATTGTGCTTCCATTTTTAGATGCTGATTTTTCAAAAATCGGAATACAGGCAGATGTTTTGTTTTCGGATGCTGCAACTAACGATAGAGGTTCCGTTGCCTGGACACACCGAAAAAATGCTGACGAAGAAATTTATTTTCTTTCGAATCAAATAGAAGAAAAAAGACAATTGGAAGTTTCGTTCCGAATTGTTCGAAAAGTGCCAGTTTGGTACAATCCGGTAACTGATAAAAGTTCGACTTTGACCAATTGGAAAATAGAAAATGGAAGAACCATTGTTCCGCTAACCTTAGATGCAAATGAATCTGGTTTTGTTATTTTTAAAGATAAAGCGCAAGCAACTGTTTCTAAAAGTAATCAAAACAGTTCCGAATTCGAAACCGTGCAAACTTTGGATGAAAATTGGCAATTGCAATTCAATCCTGCTTTTCACGGGCCAAAAGAGGTGGTGAAAATCAACACGCTTTTTGACTGGAGTGCTTCTGAAAATGACCAGATTAAATATTATTCGGGAACAGCAGTTTATAAAAAAGATTTTGTTTGGAAAGGAAAGGATTCTGATAAAATCTGGCTAGATTTAGGAACGATTGCCAATATTGCTGAAGTTAGCATCAACGGAAAAGACTGCGGTACGCTTTGGACTTTTCCATATAAAACAGATATTTCGCAAGCATTGAAAAAGGGAAAAAACACCATTATTATAAAAATTACCAATACCTGGGCAAATCGTCTGATTGGTGATCAAAAATTACCAGAAAAAGAACGATTGACCTGGACAACGGCTCCGTATCGATTAGTGGAGAGTGAGAATTTATTGAAAGCGGGATTGTTAGGGCCAGTTACGATTGTAAAAGAGAAATAGACATAAAATGTACCGAGCCTATGGCTCTTTTTTATCGTGTTTAGCATTATAAACTGGACTAAAGTCCAGCTTTACAAAATGTTTCGAGCCGATGGCTCTAGCACATAATGTAAGAGTCCGCCGTGGCGGACGAAACATATTGTAGCGTCGGGTTTTAACCCGATGAATAGTAGAAATAATTCATATTGTAGCAACGGATTTTAATCCGTTGAAATTTAGATTAAAATGAAAAAAAAATGAAATCGCCATTAACAACAAGTTTGCGTAAGCAAACACCAATAAATAAAACGGCGATAACATATATGACCGCTAAAAAACAACTTTTACATATATGAAAAATATAAGAAATAGTATTGTTGCGATTTTATGTTTGTTAGGAAGTTTCCAAATGAATGCGGCTATCAAATTGCCTGCTTTATTTTCGGACAATATGATGTTGCAACAAAAGTCGAATGCGCCAATATGGGGCTGGGCAGAAAAGAACGAAAACCTTAGTATAAAAACGTCTTGGGATTCTAAAATCTATAAAACCAAAGTCGATAATCTGGGGAAGTGGAAAGTAAGTTTACCAACTCCTGGTGCTGGAGGTCCATACACGATAGAAGTAACCCAAGGCAAGGAAAAAATAGTCGTAAAAAATGTATTGATTGGCGAAGTTTGGCTGTGTTCAGGCCAATCCAATATGGAAATGCCTTTGAAAGGATTTCAGGGTCAGCCCGTAAAAAATGGAAATGAAATAATCGTTAGATCAACTAATTCTAATATTCGTTTGATTACGATTCCAAGAGCTACAGTTCTCGAACCTTTGGATAATTTTGAAGGAAAATGGGAAACCGCTTCTCCAAAGTCAACGGCTAATTTTAGTGCCACAGCTTGGTATTTCGGGTCGCTTTTACAGGAAGTGTTGCAAGTTCCGGTGGGGCTGATTCACGTTTCTTATGGCGGTTCGAGTATGGAAGCCTGGATGAATCAGGAAATGTTGAAAGATTTTGAAAGTGCTAAAATCCCAACGAAGAAAGAAGACTTGGCAAAAGATCCGAATCGGGTAGCAACCACTTTGTTTAACGGAATGCTTTCGCCGGTGATAGGTTACGGAATCAAAGGCTGTATTTGGTATCAGGGCGAATCGAATTACGAGAGAGCTTCAGAATATACCGCTTTGATGAAAAAAATGGTGGCCAGTTGGAGAGCATTATGGAAACAAGGGGAATTTCCTTTTTACTATGTCCAGATAGCCCCTTTCAATTATGCCCAATTTCATCCAAAAGATAATTTGGAGAAATACAATTCGGCTTATTTGAGAGAAGCGCAATTGAAAGCTTCAACAGAAATTCCGAATTCAGGAATGGCGGTTTTGATGGATGTGGGGGAAGAAAATAATATCCATCCAAGTGATAAAGAAAAAGGCGGAAATAGATTGGCGTTTCAGGCTTTGGCCAAAACATATGGTATAGAAGGCTTCGAATTTGAGAGTCCAAGGTATAAAGGCATGGAAATTGCTGGTAGTGCGGTGACTGTTGCTTTTGATGAAGTTCCTAACGGAATTACTTCCTATGATAAAGAAGTAACAGGCTTTGAATTGGCGGGAGAAGACAAGATTTTCTATCCGGCCAAAACAGTGGTTCGCAGAAAATCAGTGGTTTTGTCATCGGATAAAGTGAGTAAACCAGTGGCTGTCCGCTATTTATTTAAAGATTTTGCAAAAGCAGAATTGTTTAGTACGGGTGGCTTGCCAATTTCATCTTTTAGAACAGATGATAGGTAATTATTATAAAAAATTATAGATAAAGTTTGTCATCCGACGAAGGAGGAATCTTCGTTGGTTACTCACGTAGAGGAGAGTCCTCCTTCGTCGGATGACAAACAAGACTTAAAAAATGTCAAGTTTGAAAAATTTAGTAACATATCTATTTCTTTTAGTAACGCTTTTAGCCAAAGCGCAAATTCCTCTGCTTAATAATTACAATCCAATTTGGCATACCCAAAGTAATAATTCCTCGGAATCAATGCCTTTGGGCGGAGGTGATATTGGTGTGAATGTGTGGGTAGAAAAAGGGGATTTGTATTTTTATTTTTCGCGAAGCGGCACTTTTGATGAACATAATACTTTGCTGAAATTGGGTCGTGTAAAAGTGAGTTTGACACCCAATCCGTTTCAGGATAATGAAGGTTTTCATCAGGAATTGGTATTGAAAGACGGTTATGTTACAATTACCCAAAATAACAGTAAAATCAAACTGTGGGTTGATGTTTTCAAACCCGTAATCTATCTGGATTTAGAAAGTAAAACACCGTTAAAAATGACGGCTTCTTATGAAAGCTGGCGCCATAAAAACCGTGATTCCAAAGGAAAAGCGAATAATGCGAATTCTTATAAATGGGCACCACAGGGCGAAATAGTAACGTTTAAAGATTCAATTTCATTTGAAAATAACGGTGTGAAATTTTATCATCGAAATCGGGAACAAACCGTTTTTGATGTGGCTGTCAAACAACAAAAAATGGAATCGGTGAAAGACCGGATGATGAATCCATTGGCGAATCTCACTTTTGGCGGATTGATGACTGGCGATAATTTGAAACCCGACGGAACGTATTTGGGGAACTATCAAAATACGGATTTCAAAGGATTCAGTCTTTCGAGTGTGAAAGCTTCCAAAAAACAATCGTTGGAACTTCATTTATATACCAATCAATCGGCAGATGTGGCTCTTTGGCAAAAAGAATTGAAAAACCAGATTTCAAATTATAAAAAACAATCCAAAACAGCAGAGAAAAACACCATAAAATGGTGGAATAATTTTTGGAATCGCAGTTTTATTTATACGCAAAAAAGCAACTCAACAGCAAAAGATTCGGTCTATCAAATCGGACAGAATTATCAATTGTTTCGCTATATGCTGGGGTGTAATGCCTATGGAAAATACCCTACGAAATTCAATGGGGGACTTTTTACGGTTGATCCCGTTTTTACCAATCCGGATTTGAATTTCACGCCCGATTTCAGAAATTGGGGGGGCGGAACAATGACGGCCCAAAATCAAAGATTGGTGTATTTTCCGATGGTAAAAAGCGGTGATTTTGATATGATGAAATCGCAGTTGGATTATTATTTGGCTTTACAGAAAAATGCCGAATTACGCAGTAAAGTGTATTGGAATCATAGCGGGGCTTCGTTTACGGAACAATTGGAAAATTTTGGATTGCCCAATCCTGCCGAATACGGCTGGAAACGCCCTGAAGGTTATGATGCGGGAATGGAATACAACGCCTGGTTAGAATACGAATGGGATACGGTTTTAGAGTTTTGCCAAATGATGTTGCAACAAAAAGAATATACTGGGGAAGACATCCAAAAATACCATTCGTTTATCATCAGTTGTCTTCGTTTCTTCGACGAACATTATCAATTTTTGGCAAAAAACAGAGGAAGCAAAGCCTTGGATGCCAACGGACATCTGATTTTATATCCCGGTTCAGGAGCTGAAACGTATAAAATGGCGTATAATGCCAATAGTACCATTTCGGCTTTGAAAGTAATTACAGAACAGCTTTTAAACCTTTCTGCAAAAGAATTATCAAAAGAAGATACCGAATATTTGAAAGGCTTTCAAAAGCGAATTCCGCCTTTGAATTTCAAAACATTTGACGGACATACGGCATTGGCTCCAGCCAAATTATGGGAACGCATCAATAATACCGAAGTGCCACAATTGTACCCGGTGTTTCCTTGGGGAATTTATGGTATCGGTAAACCGGATTTAGAAACTGCTTTAAATACCTGGAAATACGATACGGATGCGCTGAAATTCAGAAGTCATGTGGGTTGGAAACAGGATAATATTTTTGCGGCTCGTTTGGGATTAACCAATGAAGCAGTCAAATACAATTTGTTGAAAATGTCTAATTCCGACCGAAGATTTCCGGTATTTTGGGGGCCCGGTTTTGACTGGGTTCCGGACCATAACTGGGGCGGTTCAGGGATGATAGGAATGCAGGAGATGCTTTTGCAAACTAGCGGAGATACTATTTATATTTTCCCTGCCTGGCCGGCAGCCTGGGATGTGCATTTTAAATTGCATGCACCAAAAAACACTACAGTTGAGGTGGAACTCATAAACGGTGAATTGAAAGTTTTAAAAGTAATTCCTGAAGAAAGGAAAAAGGATATAATCAATCTGCTGGGTAAATCAGAAGCAGAAAAAATCAAATTAAATTAAAAGAAAATGATAAAGAAATTAGTGGGGGCTGCTGCTTTGGCAATGCTTTTGACAGTAAATGGGCAGGCACAGAATGCCGACAAACAAATTGTAAAAGTTGATTTTGACTTTTTCCAAAGAAGACTCGAAGAAGTACACGATCCTAATTATGAATCCTGGGTAGTTAACGATCAAAAAGAGGCAGAGAAATCTTTTAATAATGTAACCTTCAAATTGAAAGGAAACTTCACTTCAAAGTGGTACAAAGTCGGCATGAATGCTCCTCATTACAATAGATTAGGAAGCGACGGATTAATTACGGCTGAAAATTTGGAATTAAAAATCAGTGGGTTAAAAGAAGGAAAACATACGCTTTTAACCTTTCATAATGCCTTTGACGTGATTACAGGCAAGACTTTTTCTCCAATTAAAATTTATGTAAACGGAAAATTAGAAGAAACGATAAGTGCAAGCCAGAGAGCCAATGCCAAAATTGATGCTTCGATGGCTTATATTGTTTTTAACGTGGAAAAAGGGAAAGACGTAAGTATTCGTTTTGAAATCGATCCAACTACAAATCCTGATGTTGTTAAGCAAATTGTCATCAATGGTTTTGAAATCGATACACCCAATTTGATGGATCAGGCGCGTACTCCAAAACCGGAAAATAGAAATGAGCATGTTGTTGTAGTAGATAAAAAAGTAGTTTTAGAATGGGATGCTTCCAAAAAGGCTGTCGCACACCAACTGTATTTTGGAGAAGATGCCAATGCGGTTGCCAATGCCAATGAATCTTCGAGAGAATTTAAAGGGAAACTAACCACAACGCTATTTCCGCTTACAAATTTACACAGCGGGTCAACCTATTACTGGCGTGTGGATGAAGTGGATGGCAAAGGCGATGTGACTTTGGGTAATGTTTGGTCGTTTAAACCGGCACAATTGGCTTTCCCGGGAGCAGAAGGATACGGTCGTTTTGCGCTGGGTGGTCGAGGAGGAAAAGTAGTCGAAGTGACTAATTTGAATGATGACGGGCCAGGAAGTTTACGTGATGCCGTCAATCAGGAAATCGGACCAAGAACCATTGTTTTTAACGTTTCAGGAAATATCAAATTGGCTTCAAGATTAGTCGTGAACCAACCTTATATTACCATTGCTGGACAAACGGCTCCGGGCGAAGGAATCACGATTAGCAAAGCTCCGCTTGGGTTAACAGGAAATGATGGCGTTGTGAGATTTTTAAAAGTTAGAATTGGTGGTGGAACGACTTATGACGGAATGGGATTGACAGGGGCCAATTATAGTATTATCGATCATTGTTCGATCAGCTGGACAATTGATGAATCGTTTAGTTCCCGTGGAGCACATAATATTACACTACAACGAACTTTAATTTCGGAAGCCTTGAACGTAGCGGGACACGATAAATATCCAGTTGGAAAAATGCATGGTTATGCGGCCACGATTGGTGGTGATATCGGGAGTTTTCACCATAATTTATTGGCACACAATGAAGGCAGGAACTGGAGTATTGGAGGAGGTTTAAATGGCGATGGTTATTACGGAGGACGATTGGATATTCGTAATAATGTGGTTTACAATTGGGGACACCGAACTACAGATGGTGGTGCGAGCGAAGTGAATTTTGTCAATAATTTTTATAAACCGGGAGTTTCAACGAAAATTTTTGTGGCACTAAATGCACAAATTGAAGGTGTTGGAAAAGGGAAACAGCAATATTATTTTGACGGGAATGTAATGCCGGGTTATTTTGATGAAAAGAATCAGGATAAAGGGAGAAAGTTTACCATATCCAATAAGGCTATTGTGGATTATGAGGTGTTTTTGCCAAAACCATTTTTCGAATCTTTTGTAAACACGCAATCGGCGAAAGCAGCCTATAAAAATGTACTTTCGGATGTTGGTGCCAATCAGCCGTTTTTTGACAAACACGATAACAGAATTGTAGACGAAACTTTAAAAGGAACTTTTACTTATAAAGGAAGCAAAAGTGGTTTAGGCGGAATGATTGACAACGAAGCTGACGCTGGTGGATGGCCAAATTTTGCCAATGAAACACGTCCGAAAGATTGGGATACCGATCACGATGGATTGCCAAATTGGTGGGAAAAAGCTTTTGGTCTAAACGAAAAATCTAAAGCTGGAGATTTTTCAGATGCAAATTCTGATACAGATAAAGACGGCTTTACTCAATTGGATAATTATTTGGATTGGTTGGCTCAGCCTCATTATTTTGTTAATGCAGCTGAGAAAGTAGTACTTAATGCAGTTGATTTTTTCAAAGGATATGAGAAAAAACCCGTTTATTCTTTTTCGGATGTTAAAAATGGCAAAGTAGTTTTAAAAGGAAAAGAAGTCCAATTTACGGCAAGTGAAAAAGGATTTGCTTCTTTCGTTATTACAGTTAAAGATGCCGATGGAGATGTTATGAGTCGTACTATAAACGTGTTTGTTAAATAAAATAACCATATAAGTCATATAAGTTTTGAAGTTTTGAAGTTTAGGGCTTTTTAGGAAATAACTTAAATGGGCTTAATGTTTTATAGTGTTAAAGAATAGATTGAATTATTAAGTAATATAACAGATACATGTAAGATTTTAACGCTAATTAAGAATGCTTTAAAAAACTTATATGACTTATATGGTAAAAACATAAAAAATGAAAAAGAACATTATTCTATTGTCAGCCGTACTTTTTTCGACTGTTTCATTCGCTCAGAATAAGGGATTGGTAGATAATTCGGCTAGTCCTTATTCTAAATTGAGAAGTGTTGGTTTGCAAGATGTGAATTGGACCAATGGATTTTGGAAAGAACAACTGAATGTGGAGAACAAGGAAACCTTACCTTATATGTGGGATTTGTATCATGATGATGAGGTTTCTCATGCTTATGCCAATTTTGAAATAGCTGCCGGAAACCGAAAAGGAACTTTCAAAGGGCCTTCTTTTCATGACGGAGATTTTTATAAAATTTTTGAGGGGATGGCTGCAACTTATGCGGTAACCAAAGACAAGAAATTAGACAAACAAATGGATGAAGCCATTGCTATGTTTGTTAAAGTACAACGTAAGGACGGCTATTTGCATACTCCAGTTCTAATTGACGAGCGATGGGGAACTTTAGGGCCAGAGGAAGTAAAAAAACAATTGGGTTTTGAGAAATACAATATGGGTCATTTAATGACAGCCGCCTGTATACATTATAGAGCCACTGGAAAAACCAGTTTTTTAAATGTAGCCAAAGGAGTTGCCGACTTTTTATATGATTTTTATAAAAAAGCATCGCCGGAGTTAGCCCGTAATGCCATTTGTCCTTCACATTATATGGGAATTGTCGAAATGTATCGTACTACAAAGAATCCAAAATATCTCGAATTGGCAAATAATTTAATTGACATCAGAGGGACTACCAATGATGGGACAGATGATAATCAGGACAGGGTTCCGTTCAGACAACAAACTACCGCAATGGGTCACGCTGTAAGAGCCAATTATCTGTATGCAGGTGTTGCCGACTTGTATGCTGAAACGGGAGAAGCCAAATTGTTGGAGAACTTAAAGTCAATCTGGGAAGATGTGGCTTATCGAAAAATGTATATCACGGGTGCCTGTGGTGCCTTGTATGATGGGGTTTCCCCGGACGGTACTTCCTATGATCCTACTGTGGTCCAAAAAATTCATCAGGCGTACGGAAGGCCGTTTCAATTGCCGAATGCGACGGCACATACCGAAACCTGTGCAAATATTGGAAATATGTTGTGGAATTGGAGAATGTTGCAGATTACCGGAGAGGCAAAATACGCTGATATCGTAGAGTTGGCCTTGTACAATAGTGTATTGTCCGGAATCAGTTTGGAAGGAAAGGAATTTTGCTATAATAATCCGTTGAATGTATCCAAGGATTTACCTTTCGAGCAAAGATGGAGTAATGAACGAGAGGGGTATATCGCCTTGTCTAATTGTTGTGCTCCCAATGTAACCCGTATCATTGCCGAAGTCAGTAATTACGCTTACAACCTTTCGAAAGAAGGGGTGTATGTCAATTTATATGGTAGTAATACTTTGAATACAATGACACTCGATGGACAAAAAATAGAGGTTGAACAGCAGACGAATTATCCTTGGGATGGAAAAATCATATTGAAGATAATCAAAGCACCGAGAGAAAGCTATGCCTTTTTCTTAAGAATACCAGGTTGGAGCAAGGGAGCGACAATTGCTGTCAATGGTCAAAAAATCAATCATCCGATTAGTTCAGGAACCTATGCGGAACTGGCTCAAAAATGGAAAAAAGGAGATGTTATCGAATTGAATGTACCAATGCCGGTTGAATTGATGGAGGCTAATCCGTTGGTGGAGGAAGTGAAAAATCAGCTGGCAGTGCAAAGAGGACCACTGGTATATTGCCTAGAATCAGATCAGCTTCCGGAAAATACCAGCGTCAATGATGTGATATTAGATATAAAAACACCGTTTACAACCAGTTTTATCGAGTTGAATAACAGAAAGTTGCTCAGTATAGATGCCAGATCACTAATCATTCAGAATGCTTCCTGGGACAAAAAATTGTATAAGTCGTTTTCGGACAAGCAGTTCAAAGAACATGACTTAAAATTGATTCCTTATTTTGCTTGGGGAAATCATAAGAATGAAGAAATGACGGTTTGGATGTCGCATTAAGTCATTTAGCAGGTGATTTAATGGGCCAGATAAAAAGAGAGGCTGTTTTTACAATAAGTGAAACAGCCTCTCTTTTTTGTTTTGTCGGTAAGTAAATTTGTAGGAATTTACTTTTAACTAAAATAACTTCATTTTTTTGAAAATTAATTTTTTATTAAGTTATAAAAGTGTCGTTTGGTTTTCAGAATAATCTGTTCCATGCTTCGATGCTATTTTTTGGTAAATGATTCCTGCTGTTCCTTGCATCTGAAAAACAGAGTAAAATCCGAATTAAAAAAACGGTTTGTAGTTAAGTCTCGATTCTATAATTGTCGATTTTACTATTATGTTGCTTGTGTTTAAAATCATTTATTTTTTGAGGTTTTTGCATTGAATTCGTTTTCATGATTAAATATTTTCAATAAAAGAGGAGGATTGAGATGTTTCATTAGGAATCCATCATCTTACGGTTTCTTTTTATTCTGGCTGTAGTGATTTTTAAGGTGTGTAAATGCTTTGTCTATCCCAGGGATACAATTATACATCTTGCCAAAATACAGGTGTATACATCCAATAATATGCAAACGAATTCTTCTTTTTTTAGTTTTAGTATATTTTATCTTACTGTTTTTTGCCAATATGATTTATTTACTACATTTTTTATTTGATAATGGCATTAAAGCAGGACAGTGCAGGATAGTTTCGATTTTTTTAGATTATATATTTGAGGCATCAATAATAATTGTCTTTTTAACATTTAATACATGTATTGAAATTTAACAATAAATTAAATATTTATTCGTAAATTTTCAATTCATTTTTAAGCTCATGTTATTGATAACTAACTATTAATTAATTTTTAACTAAAACACTTATGAAACAAACTATTAAAGAGGTATGTAGTGTATTGTTGTTTGCTCTGTTGAGTTTGTCGGGTTATGCGCAAAATGCGGGTGGAGGAAAAACCATCA
>JAKFBW010000057.1:0-32988 GCA_036676965.1 Flavobacterium sp.
TTACTCCGCTTTCTAGTTTTATTAAAAATTCGTGATTAAACGATTTTTTTCATTGCAGTCATAGACTCTCTCAACCAAGCTCCTACTTCTTCAACAGGGTGGTTTCTGATGATGCTGTTCACTTCAATCAATTCTTTGTTGTCAACACCGTTGCTTCCGTTACCAAATGGACGTCCAACTAAGTTAGACGGTGCATTTTTCACGTACTCAGCGATTAATGGCTTACAAGCGTGGTCAAACAAATAACATCCGTACTCAGCAGTATCAGAGATTACACGGTTCATTTCAAACAATTTCTTTCTTGCAATGGTGTTAGCAATAAGTGGCGTTTCGTGTAATGACTCGTAGTAAGCAGACTCTTCGATGATTCCAGAATCAGTCATAGCTTCAAAAGCCAATTCAACTCCAGCCTTAACCATGGCTACCATTAATACTCCGTTATCATAGTATTCTTGCTCAGAGATTTCAACATCACCAGCCGGTGTTTTCTCGAAATTAGTTGCTTCTGTAGCCGCTCTCCAAGACAATAAGTTTTTATCATCATTAGCCCAGTCTTCCATCATTGTTTTAGAGAAGTGTCCAGAGATGATATCATCCATGTGTTTTTGGAACAATGGACGCATGATGTCTTTTAATTCATCAGCCACTTTGAATGCAGCAATTTTAGCAGGATTAGACAATCTGTCCATCATGTTAGTGATACCACCATGTTTCAATCCTTCAGTGATAGTTTCCCATCCGTATTGGATTAATTTAGAAGCATATCCGGCATCAACACCTTCAGCAACCATTTTGTCAAAACACAAGATAGAACCTGTTTGCAACAAACCACAAAGGATGGTTTGCTCTCCCATTAAGTCTGATTTTACTTCAGCTACGAAAGAAGAACGCAATACTCCCGCTCTGTTTCCTCCTGTTGCAACAGCATACGCTTTTGCTTGGTCAAGACCTACTCCGTTAGGGTCATTTTCAGGGTGAACCGCGATAAGTGTTGGTACACCAAAACCTCTTTTGTATTCTTCACGAACCTCAGAACCCGGACATTTAGGCGCACACATAATAACAGTTAAGTCTTTACGGATTTGCATTCCTTCTTCAACGATATTAAAACCATGAGAATAAGCAAGTGTTGCCCCTTGTTTCATTAATGGCATGATAGCCGAAACCACAGCAGTGTGTTGCTTATCTGGTGTAAGGTTACAAACCAAATCAGCAGTTGGAATTAATTCTTCATAAGTCCCCACATTGAAACCATTATCAGCAGCATTCATGAACGAAGCTCTTTTTTGAGCGATAGCTTCTGCACGTAATGCATAAGAAATATCTAAACCTGAATCTCTCATGTTTAAACCTTGGTTCAAACCTTGAGCTCCACAACCTACTATAACTACTTTTTTTCCTTTTAAAGCAGCAATACCATCTGAGAATTCTGATTGATCCATGAATTCACAAACTCCTAATTGTTCTAATTGTAATCTAAGTGGTAATGAATTGAAATAATTTGCCATTTTCTAATATTTAATTTATGATTTTAATTCTTCTAATAATAAACTTGTTACTTCCATTTTTTCTTTGGAAACTGATATTCTTCCTGAACGTACAAACTGCATAATACCAAAAGGTTTTAATTTAGAATGTAATTCTTCAATTTCAGAACGTCTTCCTGATTTTGATATCACAAAAAAGTCTCTCGATACCGTAACAATTTCGGAATGACTTTCTTTGATGATGTTTTGGATTTGTCTTTCGTCAAATAATAAACTGGAATTGATTTTGAACAAAGCACTTTCCAGGAAGATGGTTTCTTCATCTACGTGATAAAACGCTTTAATTACTTCAATTTGTTTTTCAATTTGACCAACAATATTTTGTACCCATTTTTCGGTAGTATCCACTACAATTACAAATCGGGAAACGTTTTCGATTTCCGATTCGGATACATTTAAACTCAATATATTAATGTGGCGTTTCAAGAATATCCCGGATATTCTGTTCAGTAAGCCAACGTTGTTTTCTGAATATACAGAAATGGTGAATGTTTTATTTTCCATAATATTAACTTAATCGGATGTCAGAAACCGAAGCTCCTGTTGGAATCATTGGAAATACGTTGTTCTCTTTCTCTACCATAACTTCAAGGAAATAAGAGTCTTTAGAAGCAATCATTTCAGCAACTGCTTCATCTAATTCCTCTCTTTTGGTTACTTTACGGGATTTGATATAATACCCTTCGGCAATGGCACAAAAGTTTGGATTGATCATCACTGTAGAAGCATATCTATAGTCAAAAAACAATTCTTGCCATTGTCTAACCATTCCTAAAAATTCATTGTTCAGTACCACAATTTTTACGGGAACCTTGGTTTGATGAATCGTTCCTAATTCCTGGATATTCATCTGGAAACCACCATCACCAATAATGGCTACAACTTCACGATCCGGTCTTCCCATTTTAGCACCAATGGCTGCCGGTAAAGCAAATCCCATAGTTCCCAAACCACCAGAAGTTACATTACTTTTGGTTTGATTGAATTTTGAATAACGGCAAGTGAACATTTGGTGTTGACCAACATCTGAAACCATTATCGCATCCCCTTTGGTATGTTTGTTAATCATTTCGATGGTTTCCCCCATTGAAATTCCTTTTCCATTCGTTGGAGCCAGCTCTTCATTGATAACCGCATCCAATTCAATTTCATATTTCTTCTTGAATTCGTTATGCCATTCTTCGTGAGTATTCTTTTCAATAAGTGGTAACAAGGCTGTCAAAGCTTCTTTTAAATCAGCCAATACAGCAACATCAGTTTTTACGTTTTTATCAATCTCAGCCGGGTCAATTTCAAAATGAACTACTTTTGCCTGTTTAGCATAAGTTGCCAGATTACCAGTAACGCGGTCATCAAAACGCATTCCCAATGCAATTAAAACATCACATTCGTTAGTTAAAACATTTGGACCATAATTTCCGTGCATTCCTACCATTCCCACATTCAATTCATGTTCAGTAGGTAAAGCAGAAAGTCCTAAAATAGTCCAAGCTGCAGGAATTCCTGATTTTTCAATAAATGCTTTTAACTCTTCTTCGGCCTTACTCAAAATAACTCCCTGACCAAAAACAATCATCGGTTTTTTAGCCTTATTGATCAATTCAGCCGCTGCCGCAACCTTGTCTAATTTTAAAATTGGTTTTGGGTGATAACTTCTGATATCAGTACATTTTTTATAACTAAAATCTAACGTGTCAAACTGTGCGTTTTTAGTTATATCAACCAATACCGGCCCCGGACGGCCTGATCTGGCAATGTAAAATGCTTTTGCCATAATCTCAGGGATTTCGTGAGCCTCCGTAATTTGGTAATTCCATTTGGTTACTGGAGTCGAAATTCCGATAATATCCGTTTCCTGAAAAGCATCAGAACCCAATAAATGTTTTCCTACCTGTCCAGTGATACAAACCATTGGGGTAGAATCGATTTGAGCATCGGCAATACCTGTAACTAGGTTGGTTGCTCCTGGCCCGGAAGTTGCAATAGCAACCCCAACTTTTCCGGTAGCTCTTGCAAAACCTTGCGCAGCATGAGCCGCACCTTGTTCGTGACGCACCAATACGTGGTGCAATTGATCTTGAAATTTATATAATTCGTCGTAAACCGGCATTATGGCACCACCCGGGTATCCATAAACTAAGTCAACTCCTTCGGCTAATAAGCATCTGATAACTGCCTCTGCTCCTGATATTTTCATACTTTATTTTTTTTCCTCCCCCCAGCCCCCTCCAAAGGAGGGGGATCCGAAACCGGCATAGGGGAATTTATATATTATTTGTTGCTCAACTCCTTCTCCCTCCCCTTCGGGGAGGGTTGGGGTGGGGATTATTTGTCAGTAACACATCCTTCAGATGCACTGGATACTGAACGCATATACTTAAGTAAAACTCCTTGTTTGATTGGTGATTCTGGCTGTTTCCAATTGGCTTTACGTTTTGCGAATTCTTCGTCAGAGATTTTCATATTGATAGTATTTTTTACAGCATCAATTGTAATAACATCTCCATTTTCGATTAAAGCAATTCCTCCACCTTCGTAAGCTTCCGGGGTAACATGTCCTACTACAAAACCGTGAGAACCTCCAGAGAAACGTCCGTCAGTAATTAAAGCGACAGTATTTCCTAAACCAGCTCCCATAATGGCAGAGGTTGGTTTTAACATTTCAGACATTCCAGGACCACCTTTTGGGCCGCAATAGCGGATAATGACGACATTACCTGGTTTAACTTCACCGGCTTGTATTCCTCTGATTACATCTTTTTCACCTTCAAAAACTACTGCTGTACCTTCAAAAAATTCTCCTTCTTTTCCACTAATTTTTGCCACACAACCTTCTGAAGCAATATTTCCGTAAAGAATTTGAATATTTCCAGTTGCTTTTAATGCTTTTTGGATTTCAAAAATCACTTCTTGTCCATCGTGTAAATCAGGAACTGAAGCTAAATTTTCGGCAATTGTTTTACCTGTTACAGTCAAACATTCACCATGTAAGAAACCTTCTTTTAATAAATATTTCATTACTGCAGGAACACCACCTACATTATGCAAATCTTCCATTAAGTATTTACCGCTTGGTTTCAAGTCGGCTAATAATGGTGTTTTATCGCTGATGTCTTGGAAATCTTTTAATGTTAATTCAATACCTACAGAATGAGCCATTGCAATTAAGTGCATTACTGCATTCGTAGAACCTCCTAAAACAGCTACCATTGTAATAGCATTTTCGAAAGCTTTACGAGTCATAATGTCTCTAGGCTTAATATCTTTTTCTAACAATATTCTGATAGCTTTTCCGGCATCAACACATTCTTGTTTTTTTTCAGGACTCAAAGCAGGATTAGAAGAACTGTAAGGTAAACTCATTCCTAATGCTTCAATTGCCGATGACATAGTGTTAGCTGTGTACATTCCACCGCAAGCACCTGCACCTGGACAAGCATTCTGAATTACACCTTTAAAATCTTCTGGTGTAATCGTGTTGCTGATTTTTTTCCCTAAAGCTTCAAATGCAGAAACAATATTTAAATCCTGACCTTTCCATTTTCCTGGATGAATAGATCCTCCATAAACCATAATAGAAGGGCGATTTACTCTTCCCATAGCCATTAAAGCTCCTGGCATATTTTTATCACAACCCGGAACAGCAATCAAACCGTCATACCATTGTGCACCCATAACCGTTTCGATAGAATCGGCAATTACATCACGGGAAACCAAAGAAAAACGCATTCCATCATTACCATTAGAAATACCATCACTAACACCAATGGTATTAAAAATCAAACCAACTAAATCTTCTTTCCAAACTCCGGTCTTAATATCTTTAGCCAGGTCATTTAAGTGCATGTTACAAGGATTCCCATCGTAACCCATACTCACAATTCCTACCTGCGCTTTTTTAAGATCCTCTTCTGTCAATCCAATTCCGTAAAACATCGCTTGAGAAGCGGGTTGTGTTTCGTCTTGCGTTATAGTTTTACTGTATTTATTTAATTCCATTTTTATATGTTATATATGTATTTAAATTTTATTATAAAAAAAAACCTTCCATATCATTGGAAGGTTATAAATATTATTCGATTATATTTATATCATTCCTTCTGCAGATGTGTTTACCACATTGACACTGACAACTGAAGAAACAATAGTTAGATTTTTCATCTTTTTTTAATTTGACACAAAAGTAAGAAAAACAATTGGAACTAAAAAAAAATCATTAAAATAATTATTGTTAAAACTTCAATTGTTATACCATAATACTTACTATTCTGTATTAAACAATAGTTGATTGTCCCAAAAAAACATTATCATTATTAAAATATAATAAATCTTCTTTATTCAGAATAAAATTGGAGATAAACTCCCCTACTTCATGTGTTCCAAATTTTGAATCCGGGTTTAAATCTATAGTCACCACATTGTGGTCAATTGCTTTTTCAACCCCTTGATAAACTTTCTTTGCTTCTTCATATAAACCAAAATGCTCCAACAACATGGCTCCAGATAATATTGCGGCCATTGGATTGGCTATATTTTTACCTTTTGCCTGAGGGTACGAACCGTGTATGGGTTCGAACAAAGCATTTTTTTTCCCTAATGATGCCGAAGCCAATAATCCAATAGAACCCGTTATTACACTCGCTTCATCAGATAAAATATCACCGAATAAATTCTCCGTCAAAATAACATCAAATTGTTTCGGATTCAGGATAATTTGCATCGCTGCGTTGTCAACGAACATAAAATCCAAAGTGACATCAGGATATTCTTCACTCATTTTTGTAACGACTTTTCTCCAAAGACGGGAAGTTTCAAGCACATTGGCTTTATCTACCAAGGTTACTTTTTTTCTTCTGTTTTGAGCTGATTTGAAAGCCAAATGGGTAATTCTTGTAATTTCTTGTTCTGAATATTCACATAAATCAGACACTACAGTACCCGCTGCATTTATTTTTTTTTCTCCAAAATAAACGCCTCCGGTAAGTTCCCTAAAAATTACAAAATCAGTGTTTTTAACTAATTCTCTCTTTAGCGGAGATGCATTTAATAAGGCGTTATATGGTTTTATAGGTCGGATGTTAGCAAAAAGACCCAGTTTTTTTCGTAATTGTAATAATCCTTGTTCTGGACGAACCTTAGCATCCGGATCGTTATCAAATTTAGGATCCCCGATAGCTCCCAACAAAACAGCATCCGTATTCAAACAAAGATTCAGTGTTTGCTCCGGTAACGGGTTCCCGGTTTTATCAATAGCAATAGCCCCCATGAGAGCTTCTTCAAAAATAAAATCATGATTATAGATTACCCCAATAGCATGCAGCGCTTTTTTTGCCTGTAAAATTACTTCAGGACCAATTCCATCACCCGGCAATACAGCTATTTTTAAATCCATGATTAATTTTTGGTATAAACTACACTATTAAATCAATTCTAATTTGCAAGCTTCAACAATTTGATGGATATCACTATCTAAAACTTCTTTTTTGATGTCTGCGAATTTCAAAAACTCAACATAAACAATATCCAATTGTGTTTTAGTCAATTCGTAACCTACTTTTTTGGCTCGGTAAGCCAAGGCAGCTCTTCCGCTTCTGGCAGTAAGAATGATTGAAGATTCATTAACACCTACATCCAATGGGTCAATAATCTCATAGGTAGCCCTGTTTTTAATAACTCCGTCTTGGTGAATTCCTGAACTGTGAGCAAAAGCATTCGCCCCTACAATAGCTTTGTTTGGCTGCACCATCATTCCCATACTTTCAGAAACCAAACGACTCATCTCATTCAATTGTTTGGAGTTAACGTTTGTGTATAAGTTCAATGCAGGGTGTTGCTTGAAAATCATCACCACTTCTTCAAGAGCAGTATTTCCGGCTCTTTCCCCAATTCCGTTAATAGTACATTCTATCTGACGGGCACCATTGATGGCTCCGGCAATAGAATTGGCAGTAGCCATACCCAAATCATTATGACAGTGACAAGAAATAGTTACATTTTCTATCCCTTTTACATTTTCTTTTAGGTATTTAATTTTTGCACCATACTCATCAGGCAAACAATACCCTGTAGTATCCGGTATATTCAAAACAGTAGCCCCAGACTTGATTACTTCTTCACAAACTTTTGCCAAGAAAGCGTTATCCGTTCTACCGGCATCTTCAGCATAAAATTCTACATCTTCCACATAGGATTTGGCATGAGCTACAGCAAATTTCGCTCTGGCAATAATATCTTCAGGAGTAGTGTTTAATTTATGGATGATGTGAGAATCAGAAGTTCCTATTCCCGTATGAATACGCGGTCTTTTTGCGTTTTTCAAAGCCGCAGCAGCAACATCAATATCGTTTTTTACTGCTCTGGTCAAACCACAAACAGTAGCATTTTTTACAACTTTGCTAATTTCACTAACAGATAAAAAATCACCGGGGCTTGAAACAGGAAAACCAGCTTCGATAACATCAACCCCCATTTCATCTAATCTATTAGCGATAACGAGTTTTTGATTGGTATCTAATTTACATCCCGGGACTTGCTCTCCGTCTCGTAAAGTGGTATCAAAAATTTGGACTTTCTCTCTATTCATTTTCATTTATTTAATGTAATTTCACATCTTGATAACAAAAGTAGGTTCCTTATCTTTAATACAAAATATAGAATTGATAAAATATACTGCTTATAAAGGAAATAAAAACCTTTTAAAGCGTTAATTATCAACAACTTACAATACTTTATTTTACAATGGCTAACCATCAAAAAGATTTCTTATTTGTACTCATAAAATCCCTTTCTAAGTCTGAAAAAAGACAATTTAAGATTTTCGCCAGTCGGCTCGAGACCAGTTCAAATACAAAATTCATTGAATTATTCAACATTTTAGACAAATCTGAAGTCTATGATGAGAAGATTATTTTGAAGAGTGGCATCATTAAAAAAGTACAATTATCGAATTTGAAATCGTATCTGTATAAACAAATTTTGGTCAGTATCCGGTTGAATATTCCGAGTCAAAACATCCGGTATCAGATTCGGGAACAGATTGATTTTGCAACTATTTTGTACAACAAAGGACTGTACAAGCAAAGTTTGAAAATACTAGACAAGACCAAACAATTAGCCATTGAAAATGATGAAAAGCACATGGCTTTTGAAATCGTAGAATTTGAAAAATTAATAGAATCCCAATACATCACCCGAAGTATCCAAGGCAGGGCTGATGAACTGGTTATTCAGGCCAAAGAATTGAATTATCAAAACACCATTTCCAGTAAATTATCAAATTTATCCCTGCAGCTTTACGGAATAATGCTCAAAACCGGTTATGTAAAAAGCGATAAAGAATATAAATATATAGACGATTATTTTAAAAAACATACCGAAAAATTAAATGAAGACAAATTTGGTTTTCGCGAAAAATATTGGTATTACAATGCGAACCTTTGGCGCAGTTTTTTGGTTCAGGACTTTTTGGCGAGTTACAAATATGCTTATAAATGGGTTACCCTTTTTTATGATAATCCGAATATGATTGCGCTGAATCCCGTGTTTTTCTTAAAAGGGAATCATTATTTTTTGGAGTCTTTGTACATGCTTAAATACAAAACCAAATTCAAGAAGTATTTGACATTATTAGAAGAAACCATCAATGATGCGAAGTTTCCCGTAAACGATAATATTGCTTCATTGTCTTTTCTATACTTGTATAACAACAAGTTGAATTACCATATTTTGGAAGGTACTTTTGCGGAAGCGGAATACTTAATTCCGGAAGTTTTAGAGAAATTAAAACTGCACAGTGAGCATCTTGATGAACATCACGAAATGGTTTTTTACTATAAAATTGCCTGTATTTATTTTGGAACAGAGAAATACGTGGAGTCTATTTATTATTTGGAAAAAATTATAAACAATAAAAATCTCACGATGCGGGAAGATTTAATGTGTTTTTCAAGATTACTTTATTTAATTGTTCACTACGAAATGGGCAAAGATTTTCATTTGGAAGCACAGTTAAAAAACACCTATAAGTTTTTAATTAAAATGAATGATTTAAACGAAGTTCAAAAAGAAATCATCCGTTTTTTAAAGAATTTGAATACGCTGTATCCCGGCGATATTAAAAAAGAATTTATAAAAATGCGGGAGCGATTTATCGAATTAGAGAAAAACACCTACGAAAAAAGAGCTTTCCTCTATCTCGACATTATTTCCTGGCTCGAAAGTAAAATTGAAAACCGAAAAATTAGCGACATCATCAAAGAAAAAGCCAAATTGAGCAATCGCTAAAAAATATAAAAAACAAAATAGTTTTAAAAAATACAACCATGCAGAATATTCCCAGTGTAGACTTACGTGATTTTCTTTCGGATGACCCGAAACAAAAACAAAAATTTGTAAATGAAATTGGAAGAGCCTTTGAAGTTATTGGCTTTGTGGCACTCAAAGGACATTTTTTAGACAACCAATTGGTGGATGATTTATATAGTGAAATCAGACAGTTTTTTGCTTTGCCATTAAAAACCAAACGCAGTTATGAAATCCCTGAAATTGGCGGACAAAGAGGCTATGTTTCTTTCGGAAAAGAACACGCCAAAGGCAGAAAAGAAGGCGATTTGAAAGAGTTTTGGCATTTTGGACAATACGTAAGTGATGATTCAAAATACACTTCGGAATATCCCAAAAACATAGAAGTAACAGAATTGCCCCGTTTCAATCAGGTGGGAAAAGAAGCCTATCAAATGCTGGAAAAAACGGGAGTTTATGTTTTACGGGCATTGGCTTTGCATTTGGGTCTTGACGAATTTTATTTTGATTCTTATGTCTATGAAGGCAATTCTATTTTAAGACCGATTCATTACCCGCCGATTACCTCAGAACCCGAAAATGCAATTCGTGCCGCTGCACACGGTGATATCAACCTAATCACGTTGTTGATGGGTGCCCAGGGCAAAGGATTACAGGTTCAAAACCACAATGGAGAATGGATTGACGCCATCGCTGAACCGGATGAATTGGTAATCAATGTAGGCGATATGTTATCGCGTCATACCAATAACAAATTGAAGTCGACGATTCATCAGGTGGTTAATCCGCCAAGGGAACTTTGGGGAACTTCCCGTTACTCTATTCCGTTTTTTATGCATCCGGTTAGTGATATGAAACTCGATTGTCTAGAAAATTGTATTGATGAAGAAAATCCTAAAAAATTCGGAGACATCACGGCAGGAGACTTTTTATACGAACGTTTGGTTGATTTAGGATTGATTAAAAAATAATATTTCATTAAAATGGATTTACAGGACCAATTAAAAAACCTATTCCCCGACCATGTTCCTTCCAACGAACCGGAGGAAATAGAAGAAACAGCACATGAGTTGTATGTGCAAAAAGAACCTATGATTTGCAAATTCGAAAAACGTAAAGGCAAACCAACCACCATAATTGAAGGCTACGAAGGAGAAGATGAAGATTTCAAAATTTTAGCGAAAGAATTAAAAACCAAACTAAGTGTTGGCGGGAGTTTTAAAGACGGCACGCTAATTATTCAAGGGGATTATCGCGATAAAATCATGACGCTTCTCAAAGAAAAAGGATTTAAAGTAAAGCGTGTGGGAGGCTAATTAGTGAGCAGTTTGCCGTGGTCAGTAATCAGTAAAAAAACGTTTAAAACGGAAACTTTAAAATATAATAATGATAGCATCATCAGAATTAATACTCAATCCAGACGGAAGTGTTTATCATTTAAACTTAAAACCAGCGCATATTGCTTCCGATATTATTTTTGTAGGTGACCCCGACCGGGTAGAAAAAATTACCCATTGCTTTGATTCGATTGAATTTTCGACCCAAAAAAGAGAATTCAAAACCCAGACCGGAACTTACAAAGGCAAGAGGATTACGGTAATTTCTACCGGAATCGGTCCTGATAACATTGATATTGTTTTAAACGAATTAGACGCTTTGGTCAATATCGATTTAGAAAAACGTCAAATTAAAGAAAAACTAACCTCATTGAACATCGTCCGTATCGGAACATCCGGTTCTATTCAGGCGGATATTCCGGTGGATAGTTTTCTACTTTCTAAATTCGGTTTAGGATTGGATAATATGCTCCGCTCCTACCTGATTGATGACGTTTCAAATGCTGCAATTATAACGCATTTTGTACAACATACCGATTGGGATTTGCGAAAAGGCAGACCTTATATCACCTCATGTTCCGAAAAATTAGAGCAGCAATTTGACGCTCCAACAATCCATAAGGGAATTACAGCAACCGCCGGAGGATTTTACGGTCCACAGGGACGTATTTTGCGATTAAATATTCAAGATGAAAATCTGAATGCCAAGATGGAAACTTTTAGTTTTGAAGGCGATCTAATTACGAATCTCGAAATGGAAACCGCTGCAATTTATGGACTTTCAAAACTATTGGGACATCAGGCTTTATCCTTAAACGCTATTATAGCTAATCGGGCCAACGGAACTTTTAGCAAAAATCCGGATAAAGTAATAGAAGAATTGATAGAGTATACTTTGCAAAAATTAAGTCAAAAATAAAACTTGAGAAGGAACAATCAATTTAAGAAATCTATACAATTATTTAAATTTCTTAAATCTGCGTTCAAAAATAAGAATACAATGAAAACAATAAAAATAGCCGGAGTTCCGGAACATTTCAATTTACCTTGGCATTTGGCACTAGCGGACGGAGATTTTGAGAAAGAAAACATTAACCTGCAATGGACGGATGTTCCTGAAGGAACGGGTAAAATGTGTCAAATGCTGCGTGAAGGGGCTACGGATATTGCCGTAATCCTGACCGAAGGAATTGTAAAAGATATCGTCGCGGGAAATCAATCTAAAATTGTACAGGTTTATGTTGCATCTCCCTTGATTTGGGGAATTCATGTCGCTGCCCATTCCCAATACAACTCTTTGTCCGACTTAGAAAATACCAAAGTCGCTATTTCGCGTTTGGGTTCCGGTTCACAATTGATGGCCTATGTCAATGCCGATAATCAGGGTTGGGATACCGATACATTACAGTTTGAAATTGTAAATACCATTGATGGTGCTGTCGAAGCATTGACCAATGGAACTGCCGATTATTTTATGTGGGAACATTTTATGACCAAGCCTCTGGTTGATAAAGGTATTTTCAGACGAGTGGCCGATTGCCCTACTCCCTGGCCTTGTTTTGTTATTGCCGTAAGAAATGAAATCCTGGAAATGCAACCGGAAATCATCCAGGGGATATTAAAAATAATTAATATTAAAACAACAGAATTTAAAACTATTCCAAACATTGACCGTACTTTGGCTACCAAATACCATCAAAAACTGGAAGACATACAAGAATGGTTATCCTTAACCCACTGGTCTCAACAACCATTGACAAATGATATGTTAAACAAAGTTCAAAATCAATTATTTGAACTAAAAATTATTGGTAAAATAGGTACTTTTGATGAAATTGTAAAGGCAATCTAGTTTTGCCTGCTTCGGTTACTATGATGAACTTTAAAAATATTTCTTTACAAAATATAAAACAAAAACTTCAGGTCAAAAAGCCTTGGGATGATGTTATTATATTGGTTTTGAATATTTTAATTGCTGTTCCGGCTTTTATCATTGTTCATCAAAATATAATCGAATTTAATTGGATTTTTAATTTAGACAGACTTCTGCTTTTTCTTTTTATAGTAGTTGCTATACAGCTTATTTTAAGATTATTACGAACCATAATCATTGTTTGTATAGTTGCCTATATCCTATTTTTGTTTTTGGGTAGTGCTTTCGGAAATTACGGTTTCAATAGCGTTTTTGAAGATTACAATTCAATGGTCTATACCATGTCTGACAATCCGAATCCACAAGATATAATCATTGCTAAATTGCTTCCGTTTCCCAATAAATCCAAAATTATTTCGGCCATCGAATATGAAAATCCGAAAGTGAGAAACTTTGCCATTATGGCCACAACCAAAAATTTCAAATCCGTTCGAGGGTATTCCGATTATAGAATCATCATCCAATGTTTTGCGGTGTTTAAGGAAATAAATGACAATTGGAATTATGTAAGTGACCCAAAAAATGGAGATTATATTGCAACAGCCAGTGAATCCTTGAAATATTTATCCGGTGATTGTGACGACCATTCAATATTGATGGCTGCCTGCGTAAGGGCTATCGGGGGAACACCAAGATTGATACATACCAAAGGGCATATTTATCCTGAAATATTAATTGGTTCGTTACAGGATCTTGAAACGGTCAATTATTTAATTAAAAACATATTGTTTGAAAAAGAAAGTTATAGAAAACAATTGCACTACCATATTGATGAACGAAATCAAGTTTGGCTCAATCTGGATTATACCGCTAAATATCCCGGAGGACCATTTATGTCCGAAGAAATATTGGGAGCCTTGACATTTAATTAAAGGATTTTTTTTCTTAAAAAACATCTGTGCATAAAAATAAAAAAAGCGGAATCGATTTATACCGATTCCGCTTTTCAGTTTAAAAACAGAAGCAATTTAACTTCTGATTAATTTTCTATATTTCAAACGTTTTGGTGTTAAATCACCACCCAGACGTTTCTTTTTATTTTCCTCATAATCAGAGAATCCACCTTCGAAATAATACACTTCAGAATCGCCTTCGAAAGCTAGAATGTGCGTACAGATTCTGTCCAAAAACCATCTGTCGTGCGAAATCACTACGGCACAACCTGCAAAATTCTCTAAACCTTCCTCTAAAGCTCTTAACGTATTTACGTCCAAATCATTCGTTGGCTCATCCAGTAGCAATACGTTTCCTTCTTCTTTCAAGGTCATCGCTAGGTGCAAACGGTTTCGTTCTCCACCGGAAAGCATGGATACTTTCTTGTTTTGTTCTCCACCACCAAAGTTGAAACGCGATAAATAAGCTCTTGAATTGACTTGTTTTCCCCCCATCATAATGAGTTCCTGTCCATCGGCAAAGTTTTCCCAAATGGATTTATTAGGATCAATATTAGAATGCGCCTGATCTACATAAGCGATTTTAACGGTGTCCCCAATTAAAAACTCACCCGCATCCGGCTTTTCTTCTCCCATGATCATTTTGAAAATCGTGGATTTACCGGCACCATTTGGTCCGATAATCCCAACAATTCCAGCCTGAGGTAATTTAAAATTCAAATTGTCGTATAATAATTTATCCCCGAATGCTTTGGCAACATTTTTAGCTTCGATTACATTGGTTCCCAAACGTGGACCATTTGGAATATAGATTTCCAGATTTTCATCTAATTGTTTTTGGTCTTCGTTCAAGAGTTTATCGTAGTTCTGCAAACGTGCTTTTTGTTTTGTTTGACGGCCTTTGGCCCCTTGACGTACCCATTCCAACTCACGTTCCAAAGTTTTTCTGCGTTTTGAAGCCACTTTTTCTTCAAGAGCCATTCGACTTGATTTTTGGTCTAACCAAGAAGAATAATTTCCTTTCCAAGGAATTCCTTCCCCTCTATCCAATTCCAAAATCCATCCTGCAACATTATCCAAGAAGTATCTATCGTGCGTCACGGCGATAACTGTTCCCGCATATTGCGCTAAATGTTGTTCTAGCCAAAGTACACTCTCCGCATCTAAGTGGTTGGTAGGCTCATCCAAAAGCAAGATATCCGGTTGTTGCAATAACAAACGACATAAGGCTACACGACGGCGCTCCCCTCCTGATAAATTTTTGATTGGAGTATCGCCTTCCGGGGTACGCAAAGCGTCCATCGCAATTTCCAGTTTAGTATCAATTTCCCAAGCTCCCAACGCATCAATTTTATCCTGCAAAGCAGCTTGACGATCCATTAACTTATCCATTTTATCTGCGTCCTCATAGTTTTCAGGAAGACCAAATAAATCATTGATTTGATTGTATTCCTCCAAAACAGCCATGGTTTCGGCAACACCTTCACGAACAATTTCGATAACGGTTTTAGAATCATCAAGAATTGGCTCTTGCTCTAAATACCCAACGGAATAACCCGGAGAAAAGACCACATCTCCCTGATAGTTTTTATCTACTCCGGCAATAATCTTTAAAAGTGAAGATTTTCCGGAACCGTTTAAACCCAAAATACCAATTTTAGCTCCGTAAAAGAAACTCAAATAGATGTTTTTAAGTACGGGTTTATCTGCTCCCTGATAGGTTTTACTCAATTTTTGCATTGAGAAAATTACTTTCTTATCGTCTGACATTATATTTAAAATTTAAAAATTCAACATTAAAACTTATTACACTCTGCCTTTAAGAGAACTAAAAACCCAGGCATTTGCCAAAAAACCGACGCCTACGGCGGCAAATCCCCAGCCGGCAACATCATCGTATCTAAAAGCTCCTAATCCGATAAGTAGTAGCCCCATTACAATCATTATAAAAGTAGCCCATCCTAAGATAGTATTCTTATTCATTCCCATAATTGTGGTGTTATTTGAAAAGGCAAATATCGATAATTTTCAATGCTAATTAAATATTTTATACAGCATTTCTTTTAATAAATCCGAATTGGAAAGGGCATTCGCACCAACCCCTTTACTTTTGACGTCAATATCACGCAAAGCAGCCACGATAGCACTTACTTTTCGCATCGGATAATTCTTGATGGCAACATCGTATTCTTTCAAAAAAAACGGATTTACTCCCAAAACTGCAGCGACATTCTTCGGATTTTTATCTTTCAGTCCGTGGTATTTTAACAACTGGACAAAGAAACCAAAAACCAACCCCGTCGTAACCACCATGGGATTTTCTTTGGGATTGTTGGCGAAATTTTCGGCTATTTTATACGCTTTCAACTGGTTGCGCTCGCCTATGGCTTTTCGCAATTCAAAAACATTATAGTCTTTACTGAATCCAATGTTTTCTTCAATGGCTGCAGGAGTTATGGTGCTTCCTTTGGGTAAAATAATCTGTAATTTTTCGAGTTCGTTGTTTATTTTACTCAAATCGGTTCCCAAAAACTCCACTAACATGGCTGAAGCTTTTGGCTCGATAGCATATTTTTTTCCGGATAAAACCCTTTTGATCCAGTCGCCAACCTGGTTCTCGTACAACTTTTTACTTTCGTAAACCACCCCATTTTTCGCTATAGCTTTGGTTGACTTTTTGCGCTTATCCAAGGTTTTGTATTTGTAACACATTACCAAAACCGTTGTTGGCATAGGATTTTCAGCATAACTCTCTATCTTGTCTATGGTACGGCTCAAATCCTGTGCTTCCTTAACAATCACCACCTGACGTTCCGCCATCATCGGATAACGTTTGGCTGTAGAAACAATATCTTCTATAGTCACATCCCTTCCATACAAAACGGTCTGATTGAAGCCTTTTTCTTCCTCAGACAATATATTCTCCTCAATATAATCAGATAATTTATCAATGTAATAAGGCTCTTCTCCCATCAAAAAATAAATCGGTTTGATGTTTCCTGCTTTTATATCATTTACAATTTTTAGTACTTCGTCCATTATTCCAGTGTTCAGTGTTCAGTTGCAGTATTCAGTATTCATGTTATAAATAACATGAACTTTAAATCTGAAACGTCAAACTATTTTATATTTTTGCTCCATGCAAAAACTCAATTTTCAGTTGTATAACTTTCGATTCAAAAATAGCGAAAATAAAGTGTCTATTTTTGATGAAATCAGGAAAAAATTTATCATCCTGACACCCGAAGAATGGGTACGTCAGCATGTGGTTCAGTTTTTACTGGAAGATAAAAAATACCCTAAATCATTAATAAACGTTGAAAAGGTTTTAAAAGTCAACGGATTGCGAAAAAGATACGATGTGGTTGTTTTTAATCCGGATGGTTCTATTTATATTTTAATTGAGTGCAAAGCACCTGAAATTAAAATTGCCCAAACCACTTTTGACCAGATTGCACGCTATAATATGACCATGAACGCGCAATATTTGATGGTAACCAACGGACTGAATCATTACTTTTGTCAAATGGATTATGAAAATGAAAAATACGAGTTTTTAAGGGCGCTTCCTGATTTCGATTCACAAAAAACAATTCAATTTTAAACCAAAATCATTCTTTTGAAAAATATAGCCGTAGTCATACTCAATTGGAACGGAGTACAATTATTAGAACAATTTTTACCTACTTTAATCCAATATTCCCCGGAAGCCGATATTTATGTTGCGGATAATGCTTCAACCGATACCTCGATAGCTTTTGTTCAACATAATTTTCCAACAGTGAAAATCGTTCAAAACGACAGCAATTATGGTTTTGCCCAAGGTTACAATGAAGCCTTGAAACACATTGACGCCCCTATTTATGCTTTGGTGAATTCGGATATTGAAGTGACCGAAAACTGGTTACAGTCTATTAGTGCTACTTTCGATAAGGAACCACAAACCGCTATTATTCAACCTAAAATATTAGATTATAAAAACAAATCCTATTTTGAGTACGCCGGTGCAGCGGGCGGTTTTATCGATAAATACGGTTATCCGTATTGCCGTGGTCGTATTTTTGAAACAATCGAAAAAGACTACGGTCAATATGATGATGAATGTGAGATTTTTTGGGCATCAGGAGCTTGTTTTTTTATTCGAAGTGGCGTTTACAAAGAATTGAATGGTTTTGACGATGATTTTTTTGCCCATCAGGAAGAAATCGATTTGTGCTGGCGAACAATTAATAAAGGCTATAACATAAAATACAATCCAAAATCGGTGGTGTATCATGTGGGCGGCGCTACCTTACAACAAGGCAATCCGAAGAAAACCTTTTTGAATTTCAGGAATTCATTATTGATGCTGACTAAAAATTTGCCTACTGCAAGTCTCTTCCGGATTTTGTTTTGCCGGATGATTTTAGACGGAATAGCAGGAATTCAATTTCTTTCACAAGGGAAATGGGTTCATTTTACCGCTATTCTCAAAGCCCATTTTTCATTTTATCGTTTATTTTCAAATACTTACAAGAAAAGAAATGCTTTTCAAACCAAAAAATACTATAAGGTAAAAAGTATCGTTTTTAGCTACTATATCAAAGGCGGCAAGGTTTTTGGTAAGTAAAAATTAACAAAAAATTATTAGCTATAATTAATCTTTAAAAACTAAATTTGTAAAAATCATTAACATTAAAATTTATGAGAAAAATAGTATTAGCTCTATCCGTACTGGCACTTTTAACATCATGTGTTTCTAAAAAGAAATATGCCGATTTAGAAGCCCGTAACAAAGAAACCCAAGATTTATTGAATTCTTGTACCGTAAAATTAAATTCTTGTCTTGAAGAAAAAGCGGGACTTGCTGCATCAGTTGCCGGTTTAAAAGAACACAACCAAACGTTGATCACTACTTCAAAAGATTTAACGATGTTGACTTCTAAAGGAGCTGAAAACTTAGAAAAATCATTAGAAAGTCTGAAAGAGAAAGATTTAAAAATCTCCAGATTACAAGATGCCTTAACCAGAAAAGACAGTGTAACCTTAGCATTAGTATCCAGTTTAAAAAGCAGTGTAGGAATCAACGATCCTGACATCGAAATTAATGTAGAAAAAGGTGTGGTTTACATCTCTATCGCTGATAAATTGTTATTCAAAAGTGGAAGCTACAATGTGACTGAAAGGGCGAAAGAAATTTTGGCTAAAGTGGCAAAAGTAGTTAACGACAAACCGGATTTCGAATGTATGGTGGAAGGTCACACAGATAATGTTCCTTACATCAGTAACGGAGTTTTATTGGACAACTGGGATTTAAGTGTAAAACGTTCTACTTCAATCATCCGAGTGTTAACAAACGACTTGAAAGTTAATCCGGCTCAATTGGTTGCTGCAGGTAGAAGTTCTTTTGTTCCTTTGGTTGAAAACAACACCGCTGAAAACAGGGCCCGTAACAGAAGAACCCGTATCATTGTATTGCCTAAAATCGATCAATTCTATGATATGATTGAAAAAGAAATGAAAAAACAAAAACAATAGTTTTTAGTTTTTTAACATATTCACAAAAACGTCCCGAATTATCGGGACGTTTTTTTTATGATATAAATAAAAGTTATGAATTTTAATTTAAAACATAACTGGCTAAAACATTATGAACATCATAGACATTCACCGATTTATTAAATTGTTTTTTAATACTTGGTTGTTGTTCGCTTGAAATCCAAATTTTTAATTCGGCCTCCAGGTCGAAAGTTCCGGCGGTTTCGATACTAAACCTGGAAATACTTTTATAGGTAATGGATTTATACTCGATTTTACTTCCTGTAAAACCTTGTTTGTCAACCAGAATTAATCTTTTGGTCGTAAAAATAAACACATCGCGGATAAGCTTAAAACCAAGTTCTATTTCTTCTCCTTCGATTAATAACTTACCGTAGTCTTTCTTTAATTCCTCTTGACTTACTGATCCTGCGTTCCCCAGTAATGCTGAAAATAATCCCATATTTTATTGTGTTAGGTTTCTGAATGAATTCATTTGCCTTGCTAAAATATAAAATAATTATTACAAATAATTAAAACAACTTAATATTTATCAATGCTTTCAGTATTTTATAATTATATTGATTACTGAACACTAAATAATATCAACATCTCCCTTACCTTCTCTGACCACAACAGGTTCGTAGCCGGATAAATCAATAATGGTAGAGCCCACATTGTCACCGTAACCACCATCAATAACAATATCGACAAGGTTTTGCCATTTTTCGAAAATCAATTCGGGATCGGTGGTGTATTCAATCACATCATCCTCATCACGTATGGAAGTGGAAACAATCGGGTTGCCCAGTTGACGCACAATTTCCAGCGCAATAGAGTTGTCCGGAATACGGATTCCGACCGTTGTTTTCTTTTTGAATTCTTTCGGCAAATTATTGTTTCCCGGCAAAATGAACGTATAAGGACCCGGCAACGCTCTTTTTAATATTTTAAAAGTGGCGGTGTCTATTTGTTTTACGTAATCGGATAAATTGCTCAAATCATGGCAAATAAAAGAAAAATTCGCTTTTTCCAGTTTCACTCCCTTGATTTTTGCTATTCGCTCCAAGGCTTTGGTATTGGTAATATCACATCCCAAACCATAAACGGTATCCGTTGGATAAATCACCAATCCGCCTTCTCTCAACACTTTTACCACTTTGGCAATAGCCGCCTCAGAGGGCTTGTCTTCGTATATTTTGATGAATTGTGCCATTTTTTTAGAATAAAGATGATAGAGAAAAGACCAAAATCTAAGTCTTAAACCCTATGTAATTTAAGAAATTTTGAGAAAATAATCTGGTTATTTTTAAAGTAATTACACTTGGTATTGAAAATTGTTTTACTCTATTTTCTTAACCAATCACATCCAATTTCGCAAAACGAAGCAACAGCTTTTTGATACCGCCTACTTCAAATTTGATTTCGGCTTTTTTATCGGCTCCCACTCCTTCCAGATTTATTACCTGTCCCTTACCAAAACGTTCGTGCATCACCATATTTCCTATGACTAATTTATTGTCAAACAAATTGGCAGCACCTGATGCCGGACTGTTTCCGGTAACGGGCTTTAATTTCCGGATATTTACATCAGACTTAGGCTCATTGTCTGTAATATGCTTAGGAGGCGTTCCATTGGATGGTTTCGCCAAACGCAGTTTAGACTTGTCTACATCCCCAAAAATATCTTTATCAATCATCGATTTGTATCGATAATTACTCTCTGCCGGAGTCAAATATTCTAAATACTGCCCATCAATCTCTTCTATAAAACGGGACGGTTCACTGTCGGTCAATTTTCCCCAACGGTAACGCGATTGTGAATAGGTCAGATACGCCTGATGCTCAGCACGGGTTAATGCCACATAAAACAAACGACGTTCTTCTTCAAGTTCGCTTCGGGTACTCATACTCATGGCACTCGGAAACAAATCTTCTTCCATTCCCACCACAAAAACATGAGGAAATTCCAATCCTTTGGCCAAGTGAATAGTCATCAACGCCACACGGTCTTCATCGCTGGTGTCTTTGTCTAAATCGGTTGCCAGGGCCACATCTTCCATAAACTCGGATAAGGCACCACGGGCACCGTCAATTTCCTTTTGACCTTCGGTAAAATCCTTAATCCCGTTTAATAATTCTTCTATATTCTGAATTTTAGCCATTCCTTCCGGTGTGGCATCTTTTTTCAATTCCTGGACCAATCCAGTTTTTTTAGAAACGTGGTCGGTAATATAAAAAGCATCCTGATTCTCATTGATAACCTGAAAACTCTGAATCATGGTCACAAAATCTCTCAACTTTTGCTTGGTTCCCGCATTCAGTTTCAAGTCAATGCGGTCTATATTTTGCATCACTTCAAATATCGAACGCTTGTAATGATTGGCCGCTACGGTCAATTTCTCGATTGTGGTATCACCAATTCCTCGCGCCGGATAATTGATGACACGTATCAAGGCTTCCTCATCTTTGGGATTAAGCACCAATCGCAAATAACACAAGACATCCTTGATTTCTTTTCTTTGATAAAAAGACAAACCTCCATAAATACGATACGGAATATCGCGTTTTCTCAGGGCATCTTCCATCGCGCGGGATTGCGCATTGGTTCGATACAAAATGGCAAACTGACCGTTGGTTAACTGGTTTTGCATCTTCTGTTCGAATATCGTACTCGCCACAAAACGCCCTTCTTCGGCATCGGTTAAACTGCGGTGTACTTTTATTTTCGGGCCAAAATCATTGGCTGTCCAAACGATTTTATCGAGTTTGGTTTTGTTTTTATCGATGATGGTATTGGCCGCTTCAACAATATTTCGGGTCGAACGGTAATTTTGTTCCAATCGGAAGGTTTTTACGCCTTCATAATCTTTCTGGAAATTCAGAATATTGTTGATGTTGGCACCACGAAATGCATAAATACTTTGCGCATCATCACCTACCACACATATATTCTGGAATTTATCCGATAACGCACGTACAATCAAATATTGGGAATGGTTGGTATCTTGGTACTCATCCACCAGAATATAGCGAAAACGGTTTTGATATTTGGCTAAAACTTCCGGAAAACGCGTTAACAATTCATTGGTTTTCAACAATAAATCATCAAAATCCATCGCACCCGATTTGAAACAGCGATCGACATAATTTTGATAAATTTCACCCAAACGCGGCTTCTTGGCCATCGCATCGGCTTCTTGTAATTCCGGGTTATTGAAATAGGCTTTTACCGTTATCAAACTGTTTTTATACGTGGAAATTCGGCTCAAAACCTGTTTAGGTTTATAAATATCCCTGTCCAATTGCATTTCCTTGATAATAGCCGATATGGCCCGTACCGAATCTTGCGAATCGTAAATCGTAAAGTTGGATGGATAGCCCAATTTATCCGCTTCTGAACGTAATATTCTGGCAAAAACAGAGTGAAAAGTTCCCATCCAGAGATTCTTGGCCTCACTGGCTCCCACAATATCCGAAATACGAATTTTCATTTCGCGGGCTGCCTTATTCGTAAAGGTGAGCGACAAAATATTAAAAGCATCAACACCCTGATGCATCAAATAGGCAATTCTAATAGTCAGTACACGTGTTTTTCCGGAACCGGCACCGGCAATAATTATCATTGGGCCGTCTTTTTGTAAAACAGGTTCGCGTTGGGCTTCGTTAAGTTGATTGATGTAATTTTGCATGGAGCTATTCTATATGAAGCAAAAATAAGAATTTAAGAATTAAAAAAAGAGTGCTTTCCTATTTATAAAACACATCATAGGCAAACCGAATCAAGGTTGCGATGACCACTACCAAAAAGAATACACGAATAAATCCGTTTCCTTTATTGATAGCCAGTTTGGCACCGACCCAACCTCCCAATGCATTACTGATTGTAATTGACTAGACAAATGCCAATATGATTTTTTCCTTTTAAAATAAATAATAAAATGAAATTCCCAACAAAAATTCTATTTTTGCCTTTCAAATTTCACAAAGATGAATTCAACTACAATCATAGAAATATTTGCTTATACTATTCCATCCTTGATAACCGGAGGTGTGGCTTATTTTTTATTTACTGCCCATTTCAAAGACCAACAAAACACCAGACGTTGGTTATTGCAAAAAGACACGAAATCGGCTACGTTGCCATTGCGTTTACAAGCCTATGAACGAATGGCCTTGTTTATGGAGCGCATCAATCCGTCACAATTAATGGTTCGTATCCAACCTGTTTCTGATGATAAAAAAGAATATATGAATTTTGTCATTGCACAAATCGAACAGGAATTTGAACATAATCTGGCACAACAAATATACATTTCAGACGAATGTTGGTCTATCATAGTTACTGCCAAAAATGCGACGATTCAATTAATCCGTATGGCTGCTGCCAACGAAAAAGTACCCCATGCCGACAGTTTACGTGAAGCAGTTATAGGTGATTTAATCGATAAGCCTTCCCCAAGTAGTGCCGCTTTGGCTATGATCAAAAATGAGGTAGGCCAATTGTGGTAAAATTATTCTGCCATTTCTGGGTTTAATTTTGCCTTAGCATAATTAAACCCTTCAAGCCACCAGTTTTCCATTTGTGTTTTATTAAAAATCAAGGAATTACTGGTAAGTAAATGGGGCGTATAATACAAATTGAGTTTGACGTTCTGGTTCATTGCTGCCAATTTTCCTATCTCAATATCTGATTTTCTCACCTGATCCAATAAAGAACCAAAAAGATTAAACATTAAAGAAAAAGGATTTTTTCCCAATACCCTTGAATCAATTTCATTTTCGGGATCCAAAATAACAACGTCTATTTCTTTTGCCCCGCGACGAACCGCTTCCTGAATGGGCACCAATGCCGAAAACCCACCATCACCATAATCGGAGTTATTTATGGTTGCCATGCTCATAAACGGAACATAATTACAGGAAATCCAAATCCATTCGCAAAACTCATCGTAATCAAAATCCCGTATCGATTTGTATTCGGCTTCGTTATTATTTAAATTAGTTACGGTTATCACAATATCTTTATCTCCATTTTTTAAAAAATAGAAATCTTCTTTTGAGATTGTTTTTTTAATCAGTTTTTTCAAATTGAGGCTTTCACCAAATGTCTTCGCTTTTTTAAAGAAACTTAATATTACGTGTAAATGATTGATTCGGATAGTCTCGACTCCATTATTATTTTTAACGATAAAAGGACAATTACTAAAAATACTGCTTTGTGTTACCGAAGTATAAACAGCTCTGATTTCGTCAATTTTGTGTAAAGCCAAATGGGAAACCAACAGGCTGCCTGTGGATGTGCCTATAAAAATATCATATTCATTTTTCTTTACATCCAAAAGATATTGGGCTACTCCACCCGCAAATGCCCCTTTACTGCCACCACCCGAAATTACTAATGCTCTCATAGAATATTTAGTTTTCTAACAATGTCCTAATGTAATAATTTATCCAATTGAATTTGTTCTTTTTCGGTCAAACGAGGTAAAAGTTGTTCCAAGGAAACTCTCATGGAATCCTTTTTTAACAATAATCGAATGGTATCTCGGCCATATTTTGAAAATTGCCACATATGATGTGTCGTCGCATTAACTAGATTCCGCAAAACCGCCTCATCAATCAAGCCAAAAGCAATCAACTTTTCTAAAGCATTTTGTCTGGTAGTCGCTTCAAAATGGGGCGATGAATAATGAATTAATTCATTGATTAAAGCCGTTTTATCAGCAACAAAATCAGGTGTGGCTATCGCCAACGACAACCAAAGCGTTCGCAAATTGTAATCGTTGAACCCAATCCAATCTTTGGATTTTTCCAAATAGTTCACTCTAAATTCAGGGAAATTTTCCCACAAATAATACAAAGCTATTTCCCGTGTGTCATAGGATTTATCCTCTAATAGGCTTTCATATTCGATCCTGAATTCGGCGGGAATTTTTGGCAAGGAAGCCGCGACGGTTTTACGTATCTTCATATTTTGCGTAGCCAGAGCCATTTGTAACAATGCTTTTTTGGCGGTAAAATTTTCCCTTTTTAACTGATGGACGATAGCTTCTTTTACTGTAAAATAAGCATCTGATTGCATAATTTCAGTAAAGAAGGCTTCTTTTTCCGCCAATGATTTTTGCTTCATTCGCTCCACTTCAAAAAGCAATTGAATCGTTTTGTTTTTTAAAAGTAATACATTGGAAATAGACGTATTAAATATCGATGACTCAAGCCATACTTTACTGAAATTATACAAATCATAATCGGATGCTTTTTTGATTTCAGCAAAAAAATCCTCCGTATTTACCGATTGAAATGCGTGTTTTTTCAAATAACTTTTCACCGCTTTTTTAAAGGCTTTATCGCCTATCACTTCCCGTAAAGCAAATAACGCCCAAGCCCCTTTTTGATAAAAAGTCAACGAACTGGCTTTGGCATTCAAAACCGGAATAGAATCTGTTCTGGAAGCGAATTTTAGCTGTTGTGCCGATTCGTATAATTTGGAATAAAAATAATCATCCCCATAAATATTCCGTTCTGCCAACAGTGCATAGTAAGTAGCAAATCCTTCCTGTAACCAATGGTGTTTCCCGTTTTCGGCAGTAACCAGATCACCAAACCACTGATGCGCCAGTTCATGAGCGTTGACATTGGTGTAGCTCCTATCTTCAAACCCGATGGAATCCACCACATACCGACTCGAAAAAAGAGTGGCCGAGGTATTTTCCATTCCGGCATACAAAAAATCCCGAACCGGAGCTTGTTTGTAAACCTTCCAGGGATATTTCACCCCGATTTCTTTTTCGAGAAAATCAAATATTTTTTTAGAATAGCGATACGTTGGTTCAAATAGCGTTTCATCTTTCGGTTCAAAATACATCGCCAGGGGAACTCCTGATTTCGATTTTTCAACATGCATCCTAAATTTTCCGATGGCCAGCATCAATAAATAGGAACTCATCGGCTTTTGCATGCGGTATTGCCACAGCGACAATCTTTGTTGTTCTGACTTCGATACTAGTGTTCCGTTTGCAATCACTTCATAATTTTTATCGAAAGTGACATCCATATTAAAAACCAACTTTTCATTCACGTCATCAAAACTCGGAAACCAATTGCTGGTGTACCTTCCCTGCCCTTGTGTCCATACCTGTAAGTTATCTGTGGATTGATCTCCAACAAAATACATAGCTTGTTTTGGTGTTGCTGAATAGCTAAAAGTCAATTGGTTTTTTCCCTTTATAAACGGAAAAATGAGTTGTAGTTGTTTAGAAGTATTTATGATGTTTACTGATTTTCCATTGATTTTCACATCAGAAAACATCATATTTTGCGCATCTATTTTGATGGTATCGATAGGTTTCAAGATTTCAAATTCATAATCTACGGTTCCCAAAATTGATTTTTCAACCGGATTGACGGCAATTTTACCCAAAACGGTTTTAAAATCAACAAATTGGGTTTGTTGTGCAAAGGCAAATGTCGAGATAAAAAGCAATAGGTATTTCATTCTTGGAAAATATAAAGGATCAAAAAACCAAAGTTACAAAGGATTCATCAACAAATAGAAGTAATTTTGTAAGTTTACTTCCAAAAACACAACAAGACCACATTGAAAAAGAAAGCCCTTTTTAACTGGAGCAGCGGAAAAGATTCTGCGCTTGCCTTATACAAAATTTTACAAAATCCCGAATTTGAAATTAGTTGTCTACTCACGAGTGTAAACCAACAGTACCAACGCATATCCATGCACGGGGTTCGGGTGGAATTACTTAAACAACAAGCAGAAAACATTGGTTTACCTCTTGAAATCATGCAAATTCCGGAAATGCCTACCATGGAAGTGTATGAAAAAGTCATGCGGGAAACATTAGACAAACTAAAAAAACAAGGAATCTCCTATTCGGTTTTTGGGGATATTTTTCTCGAAGATTTGCGGAAATACCGGGAAGACAAATTAACCGAAATCGGTTTTGAAGGTGTATTCCCGATTTGGAAAATACCGACTCATGATTTGATACAGGAATTTATTAGCCTCGGATTCCAAACCATTGTCGTTTGTGTCAACGAACGCTTTCTCGACAGAAGCTTTGTGGGACGTGTGATTGACCAGGATTTTATCAACGATTTACCGGATAATGTGGATGTTTGTGGAGAGAATGGCGAATTTCACACCTTCACTTTCGATGGGCCTATTTTTTCAAAACCCATTGCTTTTGAAACAGGCGAAATCGTGTACCGCAAATATGAAAAGCCTAAAAATGAAGATTCTTCGAATACTGCTTGTGATACGAATGACAGCGATGCTTTTGATTATGGCTTTTGGTATTGTGATCTGATTGAGAAATAAAGACACGCTCTAACCGCTTGATTTTATTGGCAAGTCAAGCGAACTAGAGACTTTTAATCGTTCCACCTGACGATTCCATTTATAAATTACCCCCATTTTCCTCATACATTTTCAACAATTGCGTAACCGTATTCCAGTTTCGAATGGTAGCGGTCAGATTGAGTTTTTTCTCAATGTATTTTTGGTCTAATCGGGTTTTTCCGGCACCAACGGCATATTTAATAAAAATCCTGCTGTCATCAATATGGGCTTCATCGGGCTTTAATTGGCTAATTTTCAACTCATTGATGCTTTCCGGCCGAAGTTCTTTGGAAATAAAAGCCACGTACAATTTCTTGGTATCAGCCTCCGGTTCTTTCAAAAATGGATTATTACTCAAACAGGCTTGCAAATCGGAAACTGCCAACACAATAACAGGCACATCATAACCAAAAGCCTTAAAAACTTCCTGTTTGATTATAAAACCCACTTTCGCAGCACTTTCCTCTTCGGTCGTTACAAAAACATTCCCTGATTGGATGTAGGTTTGTACGTTCTGGAAACCAATTTTTTCGAGAGTGATTTTAAGCGTTTCCATTTTTATCATGTTATGACCGGAAACATTGATGCCGCGAAGTAAAGCAAGATGGGTTGTCATTGGTGTTTTTTTTCAAAGATATTCGGTTCAAACGAATTTCGCAATTTTTAATTGCCGGATCCTTTTCATAAAAAAATCCGAAGGGTTTCAATCTTCGGATTTAAAATAGTGTATTGTTTTCTTGACGAAAAAAGTTTTTTACAAGAGCACTTTTACCACCACTTTTTTCACCTTGGCAATTTGTCCCGCTTTTACACAAGGCCTATGCAAATCATCCGGAAAAAAAATGGTAAACATCCCTTCTTCTACTCTTACCAATGAGGTTTCCCCTTCGAAAAAAGTATAATCCTTTTCTTCGTTCACTTCTGTTATTTTCTGGTCTTTTTTGGTTGTAACACCCATCAATTCAACCCCCTTTATAACATATTGAATGTCAATGTATTTTTTATGACCTTCCAGTTTGCAATTTTTCTCTTCTTTGGTTTCATATTCCTGCACAATGGCAAATATGTCATCATTGTCAATCTTATATGTTCCTGACTCTATTTGAACCAAATCGGTGCTCTTAATAAACTCAAATCCTTTAGCCATTCTTTCACTAAGGTTGGCGTAACGTGTATAATTTTCAATTTTATCCAGTACCATTTTATATTTTTTATTGTTTTCTAAATTTTTTACAGCCTCTAAAATAAGATAACTTATTCAGATTTTCATTTTTTAAATTCACTTTTTAAAGCATTTCCAAATTTCCAAACAAAAAACTATCTTCGCTATCGTTAAAATTGAAAGAAAAATTGATTTAAGAATTAAAAAATCCCAAATTTCAATTCAAGAATCTAAACCTAAGAAATGAACAATCTCCTGCATACTCCCATAGAATATCTCAAAGGTGTTGGTCCCAATCGGGGCGAATTGCTGCGTAAGGAATTGGGTATTCATCAGTACGGAGATTTAATCAATTTTTATCCCAATCGGTATATCGATCGCACACGGTATTACAAGATCAACGAATTGCAAAACAATGCCGCCGAAGTGCAAATTATTGGCAAAATCATCCATGTCAAAACGGTTGAATTTGGTAAAAACCAAAAGCGACTGGTCGCCACTTTTGTGGATGATACCGGACAAATGGAGCTGGTTTGGTTTCAGGGTCACAAGTGGATTCGGGAATCTTTACAACTCAATGCGGTGGTAGTCATTTTCGGGAAATGTACGGCTTTTGGGAATGCCTTCAATATGGCACATCCCGAAATAGAGTTACTCAGCGAGCACGAACAAAACTTGCGCTCCGCCATGCAACCGGTGTATCCATCAACCGAAAAACTGACTAACCGCGGCATATCCAATCGGGTAATAAACAAAATGATGCAGCAACTGTTTATGGAAACACAAGCCTTATTTACAGAAACTTTACCCGATTACTTAATTGATGAGTTGACGTTAATTTCGAAAAAAGCCGCACTGTTCAATATTCATTTTCCGAAAAGCGGAGAGGCTTTGGCGAAAGCCCAATTCCGATTAAAATTTGAAGAATTGTTTTTTATTCAGCTGCAATTAATCAGCAAAAACCTGATTCGGAAACACAAAATAAAAGGACATCCGTTTACTAAAGTAGGCGAATTCTTCAATGAATTTTATCAAAATCATTTGCCTTTTGAATTGACCAATGCCCAAAAAAGAGTAATCAAAGAAATACGCACCGATATGGGCAGCAATGCCCAGATGAATCGTTTGCTGCAAGGCGATGTGGGTTCGGGAAAAACAATTGTGGCTTTTATGAGCATACTTTTGGCACTCGACAATGGCTTTCAAGCCTGCTTGATGGCTCCAACAGAAATCCTCGCCAACCAGCATTTTATCGGTTTGTCAGAATTGGCTAAAACACTGAATATAAACATTCAAATCCTTACGGGCTCAACCAAAACTGCAACCAGAAAAATCATCCACGAAGCACTCGAAGACGGCAGTTTACAAATCCTGATTGGCACGCACGCCCTGTTGGAAGACAAGGTCAAATTCCAAAATTTAGGCCTGGCAGTAATTGACGAACAACACCGTTTTGGAGTGGAACAGCGTTCTAAATTATGGAGAAAAAATGCGATTCCGCCACACATTTTGGTGATGACGGCCACTCCTATTCCACGAACCTTGGCTATGAGTCTGTATGGTGATTTAGACATCTCTGTCATAGACGAATTACCTCCGGGAAGAAAACCCATTCAAACGGTACATCGTTTTGACAGCAACCGACTCAAGGTTTGGAAATTCCTCAAAGATGAAATTGCTATAGGCAGACAAATTTATATTGTCTATCCGTTGATCCAGGAATCGGAAAAAATGGATTACAAGGATTTGATGGACGGTTACGAGAGTATTTCCCGGGATTTTCCATTGCCGCATTATTCGGTTTCTATTCTGCATGGCAAAATGAAACCCGCCGATAAAGATGCCGAAATGAAACGCTTTTCCGAAGGAAAAACCAATATTATGGTAGCCACAACCGTAATAGAAGTCGGCGTTAATGTACCCAATGCAAGTGTGATGATTATAGAAAGTGCCGAGCGTTTCGGACTTTCACAATTGCATCAATTGCGTGGTCGTGTGGGGCGTGGCGCCGAACAAAGCTATTGCATCCTGATGACTAGTCATAAATTGAGTTCCGACAGTAAAACCCGAATGGAAACTATGGTGAAAACCAATGATGGTTTTGAAATTGCCGAAGTAGACCTTAAACTTCGCGGCCCAGGAAACCTCATGGGAACCCAACAAAGTGGCGTACTCAATTTACAGATTGCCGATATTGTCCGCGACAAAGATATTTTGTCTTTGGCGAGACATCATGCCTTAAAAATTTTAAAAGAAGATGCCCCTCTGGAAAAACCGGAACATGCTGCGCTCCGGGCCGTTTATATCGAACTGACCAAGAAGAAAAACATCTGGAATTATATCAGTTAGATTTTCAATATTCAAATTATATTTTTGACCATTTTACTCTTAGGCGATTTATGAACTATTCAAAATCCATTACTTTCATTATTAAAAAATAGTCGCTAAAAAGATTCATTTTCCTTAAATTGAAAAAACTTGTTTTATCGTAAAAAATTAAAATCACTGTGTTTTTCAAATAATCAAACAATAAAAACATGACGCTATTTCATTAAAAAATGCATTTAAACGTTTTATAGTATATTTTAAACGACTATATTAGTATTCTTACATATTGATTGATAATATTTGCCACGAAATGATATCCAAATATCATTAACCTTAAATCAATCAATATGAAAAAAATTATTTTAGCATTATCCATTGCCTTATCATTAATTGGATGTACGACTGATTCCATTGAAAATCAAACGGAAGCTACTGCCAATAGTGATTTATTTTCAAAAACGGTATCATCAAAATCTGTAATAACAACAACTACCATTCCGAGTTCAGATTATACACTAAGTCCTTATCAAAGTTGTGAAATAGATTGTATAGCTAAAGAAAGTCCAGTTTATTTTGAAAAAACAGCAGAACAAACAGTTTCTTGGGGAGGTCCAAATAACAACAAATTTTCAAAAACAATTTATATCAAATATTTCAATACTAAAACTCATTTTGTACTGCAAGTACTTAGTACAGAAGGTTTTTCAGACCTTATAATAAACGAAAAAACAACCAAAATTTCAGCAGCCGCAAACACCTGGGGTACTTATTCCTATCCTCTTAACGAAAATTGGGAAGCTTGTAATATAGAAAGTTTTCATTTACAAGTTGCCGGAGATGGACCGCAAGGTGTTTTTGATGTAGAATACAGGCTTATCGGACTATGTCCGGAAGCTTGTGAAAATGAATTGACAGGAAAAGCTATTTCTTGTGATGGAACCCGAGAAGCAGAATATACATTCACGTCAAAAGAAGATATCACTGATTTAAAAATTCAAGGTGGTCTGACTAATTTTACCGGTTCAGATGCAGTCGTTACTGTAACTGGTGGAAATTTGACTGTTTCTCAAAAAACTCCAGGTGGAAGTTTGAATCGTATAATTACTGTAATAGGAAGTGTAACTGCCTGCGAAACAGTTACAATTCATATCACTTGGAATTCAACTAATACAGGAGGTATAATTACAGGTAGTTGGTCTGCCAGTGGTACGGGGATTAGTGTTCCTAATGTTGAAGGTTTAACTTGCAATTAAATCAATCATATACAAATCTAAAAAGAGAGCATTTGCTCTCTTTTTTATGTGTTATAGTTGAAACAATATTAGGTTCTTTTTTTTTCAGTATCACGTTTATTTCAAAAATCCAATACTCTAATGAGTTTTTTTCGATTAAAGTAGATTGTGGGGCAAACTCTTTAATTACTTAACTTATATTTTAGCAAAAATATTAGTGAAATATTTTCTTCCTGTTTCAGGATTCTCTCTTATAGAAATTCCGAAATGTGTATAATTACCTTCAATATTTTCTTTATGCTCCGGACTCTTTAGCCAGGCATCTACAGCTCCTTTTGCTGAAATATAATTATAGGCAATATTCTCACTAACAGCTTTG
>JAKFBW010000058.1:0-58618 GCA_036676965.1 Flavobacterium sp.
ACTGAAAACAACCTCACGGAAGTACATTTTATTAAAAAAAAATGTATCGTAAATTAAGAACCGCCTTGGTACGGATCCGTATGCCGGGTGGTGTGGAAGGTCGCCTAGGGAAATAATCCCTAGTCTCCTATCCGATTAATAAAGTTGCCAACCGTTGTCCAACCGAATAGAAAAAGTCATTTTTTTTAAAATTAATCAAATAGTTAAACATCAAAAAAGGACTACCGTTATGGTTGTCTTCTTTTGATGTTTAACGATTAGTTTTTTAATTAATCTCCTTTTTTGAATTCTTCAATTCCTTCTGAGCCGTCACTATAACTGTTTATTATATTGAGTTTGTTCTCTTTTTCGGTAAAACTTATTTTTTCGTCATATTCTGAATCTCGCCATCTTCCATCCAAACTTGCCCATATTATACGATTACCTATGAATTTTACTTTATAATCGAATTTTTGTGAATCTGATTTACGAATATAGAAAACATAATAGTAGTCGTTTTTTTTCGTTGCTTTTATTATACTTGATGATTGCCCCATAACTGATGCTATTGTATATCTTGCAACATCTTCATAAGAGAAATTTTTTAAAGAATTGATGTCAACTACGTCCTTTTCTTCTTGTGATAAAGAAGAGTCTGATTTTGTAGATTCATTTAAAACAGAATTTATACTTTGGCTTTCAATAGTTGCGGTGTTATTTTCTTTATCGTTGGATGTGTTGTAAATCCATTTAATCATAAAAATTATTGTTATAGCAATTGAAATTGAAATTGCGAAACTTCGAATTTCTTTTTTTGGATTTGTTTTGTATGGCGAATAAACCGCATTGTTTTCTTGAATCTCTTCTTTGATTTCTTTAGTTACTGGATTTGTGGTGTCTTCATCGTTATTATGAATACCTGAATCAATAATTTTGTTTTTTAGTCTAGCGAACTCTTCTTCAGAAATTATATTATTGTTTTTAAGGGATTGTAATTTTTCGATTTCATCCGCTATTGAGTTTTTTTGTGTGACTTTAGATTCTGAAAGTTTTTTTAACGATTCTTGTTGACTCCTTTGAGTTTCCAAAACACTTTCTCTATATATTTCTTCTGCATTTGTTTTTGAAATTAGAGTAAAAATTAATCCAATCAATGGACTAAAGATTAAAGAAATAAAAAATGCACCTCCGAAACCTATCTTTCTGTCGCTTCCTATAAAACCTACTATAAAGGATAAAATTATCCAGGTAAAGAAAATCCCCATTTTTTTTGTTTTTTAAATTATAATGTCTCTTAGTTTATTTTATTGAATGAACTCAATATTTTATACTCAATATTGATATTTGTTGCTTTTATTACTTCAATACGTAATGTTTGTGTTTTTATATTTTAAAACATTTACGTTTTTTACCATTGTGAATTATCTCCAATCACAGATTTTTGAATTGAAAACATAATTTCCTTAACACCAAGAATTAAATTTGTTGTTGTCTCTTCAAACATAGGTTTGGTAGATAAGATAATTTGCTCTCGTTCTTTGGTTTTTTTTTCTGATTTCCCTTTGAAAAAATTTTCCAAGTTATTATTGTATTTTAAAATGTAATTTGAATCAACTTCATTAAAGCTTAAGCAATTAAATAATAATTCATTTGGTATAACTTTATATATCTTAAGATAAGAATCTAAATATGATTCAGAAATATCTGTTATATTATAAATGATTCTAAATTTATTGTCTTTTATGTTGATTTCCATGGTGTAATCGTAGTATACCGCTTGAAAATTGGGGTAATCAGATTCGCTTTGATGTAGTATTTCTTTTAATGGATTTAAGAATTTTACATTATTTATACCTTTAACGATTATCGTGCCGTCGTTCAGATTACTCATTTGAATTACATTTTTTGATGATTTATAGCTTATAGCAATCCATTTATTAATTAAAGCAAATATTTCTGATTTAGTTTTGTCTTTTACGTTAAAAACTCCAGTTAAGGTTTTGTTTTCTGTAGTGAATTCTTGTGCGTTTGAAATACATGTAATAAGTGATAGTAGAATGATTATTTTTTTCATTTTTAACTTTTTTTGATTAACCAAATATAAGAAAAATTGGAAGCGTATACGCTCTCGTGTGTTTTTATTTGTTTTTGACCTTTGAATATGGTTTCAGAGGATGCTTTTTTGGTGCAATTAGGGGTTCACATTCGGCAGTTAAGAGAAAAGAAAAATCTATCTCAACAAAACTTGGCTGATATGTGTAATTTTCCTAAATCTACAATTGCACGTATTGAAAGAGCCGAGATGAATACTACTGTAAAAACTCTTGTGAAAATTGCCAACGGATTAGAGATTGAACCTAAGGAACTTTTAAATTTTCAAATTAAATAATCTGAGTTGTTAAATTAATTTCTGAATTTTTTGTTTTTGATACTGAATGATTTTCAGTAAATTAACAAGTATTAATTTTCATTCACAATACCCACTTTTAGTGATTTTTGTATATGAGTTTTTATAGAATTTAAATACTAATATTTATGAGAAGAAATAAAAGTAAATTTTGGTTGAAGTCAAAATTATTTTCAATATTTCAATTAGAAAATGTATTGTTTTAAATGCCCAGTTTTTAGTTTTTTTCTTTAAAATCGATAATTTGCATTTTTTTAAAAGACGTTTGAATTTCTTTTTGACTTTTTTATCGATTTCTTTTTGAAATTGTTTTGAAGAATGTTGGGTGAGTTGTATTTTTTCCATAATGCAAAGTGTTTTTAATTGTTACACTTTGCGAAATTATCTGTAATGGTTGTGTACTGTTTTGCTGTACGGTACTGTTGTAGTACTATGTTCTAATCAGGTTTGATTTGATTGAATTGGGTTATAAATTGTGGACAAATATTAATTTTATTTGAAGTGCAATAATTGTATATCTGTTCCATCTTATCATATTTTTTATAAATATTCTTGTCGTCGTTAGATGTTAGTTTTGTGGAGTTATTTATAGTTTGTGAAAAATACGGTCTGTCTGTTTCTTTAAATCCTAGTTCTAGAGTTATTTTTTTAAAATGAGATTTCTCATTTTTATATTTTGAATATAATTTTTGAGGTGTTCCTTTTGCAAATAATATTCCAACCTTAAACCAAATGCGTTCTTCCATTTTTGTTTTGTTAGAAATTGATGTTTCAGAATTGTTAATTTCTTGTTCTGCTTTACTTTCGTTTTCAATGTTTTTAATTTCATTTTCTAACAAATCCTTGTATAAAAAATATTTTGCTTGTATAAAGGATGTTGTGCTTTCAAAAAAAGTAAGATAATTGGAGTAATTTTTATTTTCGTAATGTCCGTACTTTAGTTTAATGTATTCATTTTCATAATTTTTAGAGGGATTAAATTTCTTATTGAAAACATTCGTTGCTTCATCCATTTTTATTTTTTCTGCATTTTCAATGAATTCATTTATAGTATCTAATTCGTCTCTTAATGTTTTAATGTTTAAAGAATATTTGTCATTAAAGTTTTCTACCAATGCGAAAAATATCCTCATTGCATCATATTTTCTTAGTCTTTCGAGTGCTTCTTCTTTTGTTTGTGGAATTCTTTTTGTGGTATATTCATCTCCTATATTTCCTCCTAACCGTTTGGCTGTTTCTTTATCTGTAATTTCATAAATGGTTATTGAGTTTTCATACTTTTCAAATTCCTCTTGATGTTCACTAAATGAAATGTTTCTTTCTTCAATCATTTGCCTGTTTTTATTGAATTTTTTGAGTGTCTTTTCCATGTTGACAACAATGTACATGGACAATTATTATTGTTTTTATAAACGTGTTAGAATTAATTGATTTTTCTAAGATGGATTAAAACCTATGTTAGTTTTAGGCTGTTTTTTTACCACGTTATTAGTAACGTGGTAAATTTTATTCGTTTTTTTACCACGTTACTCATTCATCAAAACTTTGATTAATTACCCAATTTTCAAAGACAAGCCTAATGCGTTGATTATTTGCATAAAATTAGAGAGTTGTAAGTCGGTTTTGCCTTGTTCTATTTTGGCAATATAGGCTCTTTCTTTGCCTATTTGGTCGGCTAACTGCTGTTGTGTTAGGTGTTTTTCTTTGCGTTTTTCCTTTATCAATTCGCCGTAATAAAAAGAAAGTGCCTTTGCGTTAAATTCTTCACGCTCTGGAGTCCCTTTTTCGCCATACGTTTTATCTAAATAATCGTTAGCCGAGTGGGTTTCTTTTTTTAATTTTTCTAAATTTATTTTTATTCTTTCCATTGGTCTAATATTTTAATTGCCTTTTTGATTTGTTTGTCGTAGTCTTTTGTAGATTTTTTAATGAACCCGTTCAAAAACAATATTTCGTTGCTTTGGTTTATGTTGTCGTGGTCTATTGTAAATACGATAACACGATATTCATTGTCAACTTGTATTCTAATCTCATAAAAATTAGTGTTAACTAATTTCTTTACTATCTTGGTATTAATAACCTTTTGGGTTTTTATTACTTCAAATAGATAGGCTATTTTAGTTTTAACATTGGTTTCAGATTCATTTATAAATTCTAAAAACTCATCTGTAAATTGTAGATTTCTCATAGTTTAATCTTTTGCAAATGTAACGAATTAGTTACGTGTTTTTTTATTTTGTCCCGTTTTTAACACTTTTTTTTCAAGTGTTTTGTTTTTGTGTAGGTTGCTGTAAAACGTTGCTAAAAATCAGTTTAGCACTTTTATCTTATGGTTTTAAGATGTATAAAAGGTTGTATAGTGCTATGATAGCTAAAAGAATCAAAGAGAGAATTAAAGTCAAAAAAATAAATGAACCGATCCAATAGAATATTCTATTGGTAATGTCTGGTTTGTGTTTCATAATTTGGTATTGTACATTAGATTTGGGAATCCAAAGGAATAAAAATCCATTTAGCTGTACAATACCCACTTTTGGTTATATTTTGAATTAAGTTATAAATCCATATAATTGGTTTAATTCTTCTTGTATTCTGAAGGGACTACTCCAAACTGTTTTTTAAATAATTGCCTGAAATATTTGATGTCATTGAAACCTACCTCGGCTGTGGCTTGCATGATGGTATAGTTTTCGTCCTTAATGAGAGCGGCCGCTTTTTTTATTTTTACCATCGTCACATATTCATTGATGTTTTTTCCTGACAGGGCTTTTATTTTTCTAAATAGGGACGTTCTGCTCATACCGATACCTAAGGCAATAGCATTCACGTTGGTTTTTTCATCCCCAAGCTGTTCCAGAATAACCGATTCCAGTTTTCTTAAAAATTCTTTCTCTTTGTCGAGTTGCTTAGACTGTTCCTTAGAAAAATTTTGGAGCGGCTCTTCAAGGCCTAAAAAATAGTTTCTCAATAATTGTCGCCCATCCAAGAGATTTTTGATTCTAGAACGCAGGATTTCACTGTTGAAAGGTTTCACAATGTAATCATCAGCTCCTTTTTCATAGCCTGTTTTGATGCTTTCTATATTGTCTTTGGCAGACAATAATATGATGGGAATATGGGTAGTGGTAATTTCCTTTTTTAAAATGGCACATAAATCAATTCCACTTTTATGGGGCATCATAATATCTGAAATAATCAAATCCGGAACGTATTGAATGGCTTTCTCAATCCCTTCCTGACCATTTTCGGCATAAATGATGTCGTAATCGTCTTCTAATAATCCTTCTAAATATTTTAATATATCGCGGTTGTCGTCAATCAACAGTAAAACCACTCGTTCCTCATGGAGATCCACTTTTGTTACCCTTTTCTCTTCGGGCATTTTTAGGGATGTCGGACTCCAGGCATTGAGAGAGGAAATTTCCATTTTTTCCGAATCGGGCGGAGTGATTTTATGGGGAACACTGGCAAATAAGGATTTGTCTTTTGGAATAGAAAGGGTAAAAACGGAACCCTGATGGAGTTTGCTTTCCACACGTATTTCCCCTTTGTGGAGTTCGGCGAAACTTTTGGATAATGCAAGTCCAATTCCCGAGCCTTTTTTTCTGCCCAAGGATTTCGATTGGTAGTACCATTCAAAAATATGGTTGATATCTTTTGGATCAATTCCGGATCCATTGTCTGCTACCGTGATTGTAATATGATCTGCATCCTCAGATAAGGTTACCTTGATGCTTGCTTTTTCCTTACAATGTTTGAAGGCATTCGAAAGCAGGTTGTTTACAATAATCTGAATTTTTTCTAAATCACACCAGGCCATCACCTCTTTTTCAGGTAAGGAAAGCGTGAGAGCGATTCCTTTTTTTTCGGCCATCAACAGGTAATGTTCGGTAAGTTGTTCTAAGATGGAAGAAAGGTTGTATTGGCTGATTACCAGGTCACTTAATCCGATTTCAGATTTTCTGAATTCCAAAAGCTTGTTTATGGATTGCAGCAGGTAGTTCGCATTTTTTTTAATCAAAAGCATGGTGTCATGCTGCTTTTTGTCTTGTATTTCATTAGCCAAATCTTCAATAGGGCCTAGGATTAAGGTTAACGGGGTTCGTAGTTCGTGTGAAAAACTGGTAAAGAAACGAATACGTTCCTCATTAAAATCATGCTCCAGTTGACGTTGTTTCTTCTCAAACAAAAGGGAGTTTTTCAGATTGATATGATTGGAATAGTAGATCACAGTGCTATATAAGGAAGCTCCAATTAGGATGAGGTATAAAATATAGGCTGGAATTGTCTTCCAGAAAGGGGGGGTAATGGTAATGGATAATTGTTTGGTTACTTCTTTGCCCGAGCCTAAGGTTGCTTTTACTTTCAAGGTATAATCACCGGGGGGAATATTGCTTAAATTGACGGTACCGGCACTTTTGAGGTCTATCCAGTGATTCTGGTAGCCTTCTAACTTATAAGAGTAATTAATGTTTTGTGCTTTTGGAAATTTCAACAATCCAAAATCTATAGAGAATAAGGTTTGGTCATAATTCAACGTAATATGGTCCTGAAAGGAAATCGACTGCTGTAAAATTCCATCTTCATCTTCCGGTGTAATAGGGATTTTTTTGTACGCTACTTGCAGATTTTTAAATATGATTTGATGTTTTTTAAACTCCGTTTTTAGGTTTTGGGGATGAAACTGATTGAAGCCTTTATTGCCGCCAAAATATAAATATCCGTCTTTGCCCTTGAGTGCAGCACCGAAATTAAATTCGCTGCGTTGTATGTTGTTGTATGAATTTAAATTCTCAACGGTATTGGTTTTTAAATTGTAGTGACTGATTCCTTCGGCAGTCCCTAGCCAAAAATTGTTTTCATCTTCCATTAAGATACTGCAGACGGTATTGTTGCTCAATCCATCATTTTCAGTAAAATTGGTTATGGTTTTAGTTTTCGGATTTAGTCTTATCAAACCGCCATAGCGCGTTCCGGCCAAAATTTCCCCATTTCGGAGCGGATAAACACAGAAAATAACATTGCTGGGCATGTTTCGGGTATTACCCATATAATAAGAGGTGATTTTTCCATTATTAGGATTGTAGTTGATGATGCCATCTCCAAAAGTAGCCAGCCACAAAGAACCATCGTTGGCTTTTTTTATGTCTCTGATGTCTTTCTTTCCTATACTTTCTATGTATATAAATTTATTTTGTTCCTCAATGTATCGGTATAATCCACCGCGATTGGTTCCAACCCAAATTTGTCCGTCGGTATTTTCAAAAATTACCCGTACGTCACTTCCTTGATCGGTACTTCCTTGAAGATAATGTTCGCAACGTCCTGTCTCGGGATTCATTTTATTTAAACCTCCCTGATACGTACCAATCCACACCCTGCCTTTTTTATCTTCATGTAAAGAAAGAATATAGTTGTTGCTGATGCTCGAAGGGTTGCTCGGTTGATGGGTGTAATGCTTAAATTTTCCGGTTTTGGGATCAAATAAATCCAATCCTCCGCCATCAGTGCCAACCCATATTTTGCCGTCTTTTTTTTCTGCAAATGCCCCAATCCGGTCATGCCCCAATCCGTTTGGATTGTCGATAGTTTTATACAAGTGTTTGATGGGTTCTCCTTTTGGGTTGACAAAATTCAATCCGGTACTGGTTCCAATCCACATGTTTCCTTCACGGTCCATTTTTATAGAAGATACAGTCCTGTTAAAAACGCTGGAGCCGTCTCCTTTGGGCAAAAACCATTTTATAGATAAATTCGATTTTTTTGACAGTAATGATGATTTGTTCAGAATATTTAATCCGCCGTTACGTGTTCCAATCCACATATTGCCCTGATTATCTTCTTCAAATGCCAAAACGATATCATCACTTAATCCTTTGCCGGGAACGGAAGAGGCGTTTAAACTTAAAGTGTCTCCCTTGAAGGTTATTACTTGTAGTCCCTTGTTGGTTCCTATCCATACATTTCCATTATAATCCGTATGAAGGGTATTGATAGCTTCAGACGATAATGCTTTGTTATTGCCGTAGGGTATTCTGCGTATGGATTTTGATGATAATTTAAATTTGTTTAATCCTGCGTCAGCTGTGCCAATCCATACGATAGAATCTCCTTGCGAAGCCATGCAGGAAACTTTATTGGACGAAAGGGAGTTGGCATTATTGGATTGATGGACGTAATATTTTATTTTTTGGTTTTTATCAATAACAGGAATACCCAAACCATCGTTATAAGTTCCAATTATAAGTTCTTGGTTAGGGCCGATTAGAAAACAACTGATAGAATTGTCAAGTTGCTTGTTTTGATATTTTAAAACTTTAAATTTTTCAGTTTTAAGATCATATATGTTTAAGCCTTTGTCGGCGGCGATTAATAAATTGCCTTTTTTGTCTGTCTTAACTTGTGTAATGTTGTTAGTAATAAGGCTGTTGTTTTTGTCTTGGAAATTTTTTTTGTATCTCATAAACTGGGTTCCGTCATAAGAATTCAATCCCTCGGTAGTGCCAATCCATATCAATCCAAGCGCATCCTGCTCAATACTGGTTATTACATTATTTGATAAACCGGATTCGAAGTCCAATAAATAAAAAGTAAGTATGTTGTCAATTGATTTGTGCTGTTGTTTCACATCTTGACCATAAATTGTGCCGGCATATAGCAGACATAAAATAAGGTGTAAAAGAGTTTTTTTCATTTTTGTAATTTATATTTCCAAAAAAGAGGGATTATTTAAATAGGGAGTAAAAATACTTTTATTATCAGTATGGAAGAATAAAAGTAGCATTAAATTCCAATTCATATAGAACCAAAAATAGTTTTTTAAGCTAATTGGAAGTAAAAATGCTTGGATTTTTAAAAAGAATAAGTTTTGTTATGTCAAAATGTTAGGCAACTATTTTATTTCGGTTGCTCAACAGAACTATTGAGATATTGTCATTAGATTAGTACTATTTGTGTTTTTAAAAGCGGACTGGAATAAATAAAGAATTGTTGTATCAACTTATTTAGTTAGAAGGTGAATTGCACGCTTCATAATTTTGTTCTTTGTGCTGTTTACAGGTTGTTGTGGTTGCAAATGAAGATATTTGGGCTTAAAAGGTCGTTTTTACACCCTATTTTTGCTGATTTGTCCCCCTTTCAACGATTTTCTTTTACCTTATTTTACATTCCGCATTAAATAAATTAAACAACATTGTTGAGTTAATTTATGTTGTTCATACAAGCTTTTTTAATTGTTTATTGTTTAAGGACAGTTATAATTGGTATGAATAAAATGAATCATAAACAAAGAATAGTGTTGTTTGTTTTTCATAAAAAAGGCTTATCGTTTGCTGATATTATTACTTGTTTAATTCATAAAAAAATGCCCATAATGTTTACAAAAAAAATCCTGGTATCCTTTTTAATTTTATCCTATTTGTCTGTTTTTAGTCAGATATCCTTTGGGGATTCAAAAAAAATTAATGATAACTGGACATTTGCCCTACAAGATGCACCGGAAGCTAAAAATAAATCTTATGATAACAGCAAATGGCAAGCTATCCATTTACCGCACGACTGGAGTGTAAAAGGGCAGTTGAGCCCTACTTTGGCCAGTGCTACGGGCTATCTTCCGGGAGGAATTGCTTGGTACCGAAAAAACCTGACGATTCCTAAAAGTAAAAGTGGTGAAAAAGTATACTTGTATTTTGAAGGGGTGTATAACAGAAGTGAGGTTTTTGTTAACGGCCAATCTCTGGGTAAACGGCCAAACGGATATATTTCTTTCGCCTATGATGCAACTCCTTTGATAAAATATGGAGAAGAAAATACCATTGCCGTTCGCGTCGATCACAGTAAAAGTGCCGATTCAAGATGGTATTCGGGCTCAGGGATTTATAGGAATGTTTGGTTAGTCTATGCCAATCCGGTGCATATTGCACAGTGGGGAGTGTATGCCTATCCTGAAGTTAATAAAGCTGCCGGGATTCTAAATGTAGAAGTAGATTTAGAAAATGGTGCAGCTGCCAAAGCGAATCTGACCGTAGTAAATGAACTGGTGGATGCCAACGGAAAAGTGGTTGCTAAAAGTTCCCAAAAAGTGGCTGTAGCGGCGAATCAAAGCAATAAGGTGGCAACCAAAATAAGTGTAAAAAATCCTAAGTTATGGGATTTACAAAATCCAAATCTGTATCAGTTAAAAACGACTGTTTTTAAAGACGGAAAAGCAATAGATAAAACGGTAACACAAACCGGTTTCAGAACTTTCACTTTCGATTCCAATAAGGGTTTTGCGCTGAATGGCAAATGGATGAAAATGAAAGGCGTTTGTTTGCATCATGATGCCGGGGTTTTAGGATCTGCCGTGCCTCGCGAAGTTTGGAAAACCAGATTGGAAACGCTGAAAGAAATCGGGGTAAACGCCATACGTACGAGTCATAATCCGCAAGCTCCGGATTTTTATGAACTTTGTGATGAAATGGGGTTGTTGGTGCTTAATGAGGCTTATGATGAATGGGAATTTCCAAAACGCAAATGGTTAGTAGGCTGGAATGTAGGTGTTCCAGGTTTTGAAGGCTCTTATGATATTTTTGCCGATTGGGCCGAGAAGGATTTAGAAGATATGGTGCGTCGTGACCGAAACCACCTTTCGGTATTTGCATGGAGTATTGGGAATGAAGTCGATTATCCAAATGATCCTTATTCACACCCAGTATTGGATGGAGATAAAAATACCGGATTTTCACAGGCTGCTTATGGTGGTTACAAAAAAGACGCACCGGATGCGATGCGCTTGGGGGCTATCGCCAAACGACTGGTGGCAGCGGTAAAAAAATACGATAAATCGCGTCCTACCACAGCAGGACTTGCAGGTGTAGCGATGTCTAACGAAACAGAATATCCGGGAACCTTAGATATTACGGGATACAATTATACGGAAAGTAAATACCAGTCAGATCACAAAAAATATCCTAACAGGGTAATCTTCGGTAGTGAGAATGTGCATGATATGGAGCCATGGTTAGCTGTGAAAAACAATGAACATATTTTTGGGCAATTTTTATGGACAGGTATTGATTATTTGGGGGAATCAGGAAGCTGGCCTTCGAGAGGATTCTATTCGGGATTGGTTGATCTTGCTGGGATTATAAAGCCAAGAGGCTATTTCCGTCAGTCATTATGGTCAGAGAAACCTATGATTTATGCCGGGACATATGTGACGAATAAACCAACAAATATTTCTAAAGATGCCTGGTCTATTTGGAATTACAAAGAAGAACAGATGGTTAGGGTCGTTTGTTATACCAATGCCGCTAAAGCCCGTCTGGAATTAAACGGAAAAGTGGTAGGCGAAGAGAAAGCATACGATGAAAAAACCGGGATTATTTATTGGGATGTACCTTTTGCATCCGGGAAATTAGAAGCCATAGGACTTAGCAAAGACAATAAAATAGTGAGCCGTTATGCAATACAATCTTCTCAACAGCCTAGTGCTTTAGTCATTGATGAAAAAAATATCACTATCGATAAGCAAAAAGGAGTTGCCAAAATACTGGTACAAGTGCTTGATGAAAAAGGTTTGCCTGTGATGCTTTCGGATAACGAAGTTACTTGTGTGGTAAGCGGTTCAGGGATTTTGTTAGGATTGGAAGCAGGGAATAACAGTGATATGACTGATTATACAGACAATGTTCAGCGTGTGTTTCACGGCCATCTGGTTGCTTATGTTCAGGCAACAGGAGGTGATGAACCCATAACAGTGAAGTTCTCAAGTCCTTGGTTGAAAGCTACCGAGGTTACAGTAAAAGTTAGGTAAAGTAAGTGCGGTTTTTTACACAGATGTACATTTGTTATGAGGAGGGATTTGGTTAATAACCTCCTCATGACCTTTACCGGTTGCGGGAGAAATAATCTGAGATTTCTGCCATTTTCAAAGAGTATTTTTCAAAGCAAGTATAAAAACAAAAAAATCCCTTTTCAAGTCGAAAAGGGATTTTTTTATGGTTTCCAAAAGAAGTTTTTTAGGTGTTCTTCAAGTTGATGATTTCCTGTTCGGTAAGCAATCTCCAGTTTCCTCTTGGGAGATTCTTTTTAGTCAAACCGGCAAAAGCAACACGGTCAATGCGCAATACATCATAATCAAAATGTTCAAAAATAGAACGTACAACTTTTACATTGGAAGAGCGTAATTTCAATCCGATTTCGCTTTTTGCCTCTCCTTCAATATAACTTACTTCCTCTACAAAAACGCGGTGTCCGTCGAGTACCAATCCTTTGCTTATTTTTTCTAAATCTTCAAATTTCAAGTTTTTGTCTAAGGAAACCTGATAGATTTTAGATGATTTTTGGTTGGGTAAGCTGAATTTTCGAATCATATCGGTGTCATTGGTAAACAATAACAATCCGGTAGTGTTTTTGTCCATTCGTCCCACGGCTCCAATTTTGGCAGTCGTAGAACCTTTTACCAATTCCAAAACATTACGAAATTCCTGACCTTCGTCAAGAGCGGTAGTGAAGTTTTTAGGTTTGTTCAGCAAAATGTAGACTTTCTTTTCCGGAGTCAAAACGGCACCGTCAAAATTAACGACATCACCCGGTTTTACCAGATAACCCATTTCGGTCACAGGGGTTCCGTTTACTTTTACGTTTCCGGATTGAATGTAGATATCGGCATCACGACGGGAACACGCCCCAGAGTTGGCGATGTATTTGTTCAAACGGATTTCGTCTTTCGCCTTGGCTCTTTTAGGGGCCTGATTGGGCTTTTTCTCTATTTTTTTGGCAGCTTCTTCAGCAGCTTTCGCAGTTATCTTTACTTTTTTTTTAGGCCCTTGTGCCCTTTTTTGCATCGCAGGTTTTGGCTTGTTAGAGCTTGGTCTGGAACTGTTTGGTCTAGAACCCCCTCTTTTATTGTTGCCTTCCTTGTTGTTCATAATAATCTATAATTTACTTCGTCAGTTCGGACTATTTAGCCCTCGAGCGTGCAAAGATACTATTTATATCATTGGGAAACGATTTTCGATAATCAGAAAACGATAACTGCTTAATTAAATGTGTTTTAATTTGATTTTCGGGAGCCAGTTCCCGCTATCCGCTCTGTCTTTATTGCCGAACCCCGGCAATAAAGGATGCCGCTTCAAACGAAGTTCACTGAACTCCAATTATAATAAATATTAGGTGAAGTAATCGGGGCTACGGACAAACTTTGGTATTTTGTAAGATACTTTTGCTATATTTGACAAACGGAGTACGGCGATTTTGTGGCATAAAGTAAACCCCAATCGGGTGGATTGGAGCCATTTTATGGCTGGGATATGCAAGTTAGCGGTCAGCTTACCAAAAAAACGGAAAAAAATATAAAATCAGAAATGAATATTAAAATAGAAACTGAAAGATTAATATTAAGGGAATTTTTATATACAGACGAGGATGGACTTTTCGAATTAGATAGCAATCCCAATGTCCATACTTATTTAGGTAAAAATCCTGTTCAAAATAAGGAACAAGTCAGAAAAAATATTGAAAGTTTACATAAGCAATATATTGACAATGGAATTGGACGTTGGGCAGTTATTGATAAATTTACAGGCGAATTTATAGGTTGGTCAGGCTTAAAATTAATAAAAGAACCTATGAATAATCATATCGATTTTTATGAAATAGGATACAGATTCATTGAAAAATATTGGGGAAAAGGAATAGCAACGGAAACAACTTTTGCGTCATTAAATTATGCTTTTGAAATAATACAAACGGAGATAGTTTATGCAATATGTGATATAGAAAATAAAGGCTCCAAAAATGTTTTACAAAAATCGGGATTAACCTTAATTGAAACTTTTGACTACGAAGGAGTTGAACACAATTGGTTTAGAATAACAAGAAATGAATGGCTGAAAACAAAGCCGAACCGCTAACACTTGCTCACAAGAGATTTGGGCAATTGCCTTAATGGGAAGATAGTCTTGTATTTGTGATGATTTCGCAAATCCGAAGATTACGCATTTTTAATCCCAAACCCGCTGTAGTACCAAGACGTTATGGGCTAGTTGTGCCGAAATTACGCAGATGAAAACAATCAGAAAACAAACAGTTGGTAAAAAATAATATTTCAAAAATGAAAAAACTCGTTTCAATAATAATATTAGTTTTATTCTGTAGTTGCGAAAAGGAAAAGGAAACTTGCTTTACTAACTTTACTTATTCAAAAGGAAATATTAAAACGAGTTATAGATTAAAATTTAATTCTTCAGATACAGTTTACTATTTAGATTATTATCCTTTTGGAAAAAAAGGTTTACACTATTTTGTACTCGAACAGAATGAGAAAAAAATATTAGATAGTTTAATCTGTGATTTTAAATTCCCTATCAAGGATTCTGTCTTATTAAATAATCAAATAAACGATGGAACAACAATAGCTTTTTCAATTGACAATAAAAGAATAATGCTACACGGTCATAAAGGACCGAAAGAGTTTTGGAAATTTGAAGAGTGGATGGATAATTTGCAAATTTACAAACAGTTAAAACTGATAGATAGGAAAATAAAATTTGATAAGTTTGATAAAATGTTTCCTGTTCCTCCTCCTATCATCAATGAATAACTCTTGATTGCGAAAACAGAAGCGTGAAAAGTTGGAATTAGCCAACAGAAACTTGAAAATTTTCGGTTAAATCATAATTTCGACAAAAACAACCAGCCCATAACTGCTAAAACGGATTGGGGCAATAGGCTTAATGGAAAAATGGTTTTGTATTTGGAAGATTCGGCAAATCCGAAAATAGGGCATAATTTAGTCCCAAACCCGCTGTAGTGCCAAGTGTCATCCGTCATTTTCAGAACTCAACGATTAAACAGAAAGAAAAAATGAAATTCAATTTAATTCTACTACTATTAGCCATAAATGTTTTTGGACAAAATGACACAATTGAAAAAAAGCCAGGTAAAATGATTTTAATATCAAGTGGTCAAATTTCAAAAGCTGAAGCGGTTAAAATTAATGCGGTCAATTTTGATTTAGTGCTGAAAAATCGTGATACCATTTATTTAGAGACTAGCGATAATAAGTTTGTTACTAAAGAGGGGATTCGTGTTGGAAAAAAGTTGTCAGAATTGCCATTGAATATAAGGCAAAGTTTAACGGAAGAATATGGTTGGGGATATTTTTATACTCTACCATCAGGATGGTCAATTGGATTTTGTGAAGGGAAATCGTGTACAGAAAGTTATCCGAAAGACGACTCGAAAATAAAATGGATATTCAAAAGAAAGTAAAGAACGATAGCTAAAAGTACATTTGCAAAGGTGGGGTTTGTTTTCCGTCCAGTACTCGTTTGTAACGAGTAGCTATATAAATCAAATCGACAGCAATAATTTTTTGCCGTGCCACAATACGCTTGGGTTGATGAGGACGATACAAAAAACACCGGCGACGATAAGGAATTTCAAGACGTTGTGCAGCAATAGGAATTGCCCTTTTCTGTTGGATTTCCATAAATACAGCAGGAAGAAAATCAGGACAATCAGACAGGCATAAAAGTAAATGTCCATATAACCCACATCGTAAATATCGATTAAAACATATACCGGAACGATGGTGGTTATCGTCAGTGCCGTGATGATTTGTTTGGCAACGGTTTCGCCAAAGAGAATAGGGACTGTTTGGTAATTATTGATCAAATCCCCTTTCAGGTTTTCAAAATCTTTAATCATTTCCCGGATGAGTAATAATAAAAAAAGGAAGGTGGCGTGTGCCACGATGACGGCAAGCTGTCTTTTGTAGCTTTCAATTTCCTCGAAGGAGAATTTAGTGTAAAAATACAATAAGATGGCAAAAAAAGGCAGGACGGCCAGTAAGGCGGCGGTCAGATTGCCAATGATGGCGTATTTTTTTATTTTATGGGAGTAAAACCAAATCAGGAAAATATAGGCAGAAAAGAACAATAAGGCGCGCCAGGAGATGTAAAAAGCAATTAGGGCAACCAAAAAATTCAACGAGAAATACACCTTCAGTTTTGTTTGCTGACTCACCAATCGGTCCAGCATGGATTTGTTGGGACGGTTGATTAAATCTTTCTTGCTGTCGTAAAAATTATTGATAATATAGCCCGAAGCAATCGTCAGCGACGAACAAAAAACAAGGATAAACAGGTTGAAATCGAGTACAATGCTGAGCGGCCTTTTTTCGGGGGCCAAAATAAAGATGGCCGAAAGGTACTGCGCCAAAATAATGACAGGGATATTGTATCCTCTCACCACAGAGAACAAACTTATAATTTTCATCAATAAAAGTCTGTGCTGCCTGCTTAGCATGGAAATGTATTTTAATTAATACTTCTGTTGGAAGAAGCTTTTTTTGCGTTCTCTTTGTTGGTTGAACGGATTTTTTTTAGAATTGGTATACTACTTCGAGTTTGTAATCTTTAAGGGCGATTTTGGCTCTTTCCAAATCTTCGGTAAAACCAAGGATGTAGCCACCACCACCGGAACCACATAGTTTCAGGTAGTAATCGTTACTGTCGATACCGTGTTGCCAAATCCCGTGAAACTGTTCCGGAATCATCGGTTTAAAATGATTCAGGACTACTTTGGATAATTTCTTGGTGTTCATAAACAGGGATTTCATGTCTCCGCCAAGGAAATTTTCGACACAGGCATCGGTATATTTTACAAACTGGTTTTTTAACATGGCACGGAATCCCTTGTCTTTCAGGTTTTCCATGAAGATGGTAATCATAGGGGCAGTTTCCCCGATGATGCCTGAATCCAACAAGAATACAGCGCCTTTTCCGTCAAAACTTTGATTTGGGATACCGGTAGCCTCAATGTTGTCTTTTGAATTGATTAAAATTGGGATGCTCAAATAGCTGTTTAAAGGGTCTAAACCGGAGCTTTTTCCGTGGAAAAAACTCTCCATCTGGGAAAATATATTTTTTAACTGCAATAATTTATCACGGGTAAGATTCTCGAGAACCGTAATTTTATTTTGGGCATATTTGTCATAAATGGCGGCTACCAAGGCACCGCTGCTTCCCACTCCGTAGCCTTGTGGGATACTGGAATCGAAATGCATTCCACTATCGACATCGTTCTGCAAGGTGGTTAAATCAAAAGTAACCAAGTCGGGTTGTTCGGCGTGTAATTTTTCCAGATAATTGGCAAAGCGTTTCAAACTGGCGTTGGAGGCCATGGCTTCGGCCGAAGGATTTTCATTTTTTTTCAACGCTCCGTTATAAAAGTTGTACGGAATCGAAAGCCCTTTGGAATCGCGGATAATTCCGTATTCTCCAAAGAGTAATATTTTTGAATAAAATAATGGTCCTTTCATATTTATTTAATGTCTTTCTTTATTTTATTTGGGTCTTGTCTGGTGTCAAAAAGTGATAAGAGACGAATTTCTTCAGTATTAAATTTATAATAAAGAGTTGTTTGTTTTTGAAATGACACACTTCCTAAGCGTCTTATTCTTATTTGAACAAGGGAAAGTGTCGGGATTTTTCTTTATTATTTCGATAATTTTGTCAAGTTTTGAAATAAATTTTTTCTTTGTTGAAATTGAAAATTTGGTTTCTAAATATTCTAGCAATTGTTCTAATTGAAATTTTGAACGAGGCGAAAATATAATTTTTCTCATTATCTGTGTTTTGCCATTATATCTTCATAGAGAAAAAAATCTCCATTTTCAATTTCTTTTTCAGATTCTTCTATTTCATGCTTTTGCTCTTCAGTCAAATCATCCCACCAATCTTTTTTCTTTGAATTAAAGATGTTTTTAATGGATGTAATAATAGATTCATCATTGGTTTCAGCCAATAATTTTATCAATTCTAATTTTTCTAATTGAATATTCATGATCTAAAATTTTATTAAAGATACAAAAATTACAATAGCATTGCACCTGTCCCAATTTCGTCGCAAAGGTACTGCGCATTTTGACAATAGCCAACTAATTCGTCTTGAATAAATTGTAACACGGTTTCTTTGACTTTGTTCGGATATAAAACATGCACATTGGCACCGGCATCGAGCGTGAAACAAACCGGAATTTGGGTCTCATTCCTGAATTTCCAAATCGCATTGATAATCTGTAAAGTGTTTGGTTTCATCAGGATAAAATACGGAATCGAAGTCATCATCATCGCATGCAGGGTCAGGGCTTCGCTTTCTACAATTTTGATGAATTGGTCCAAATCTCCGCTTTCAAAAATAGCGATGAGTTGGTCCAGGTTTTCATGAGCCTGTGCAAACCGCCTTTCGGCAAAAGGATGGTTGTGCATCAGGTCATGGCCTACGGTGCTCGAAACCTGTTTTTCGCCTTTGTCAACCAGCAAAATCGTATCTTGGAAATTCTTAAAATTTTCATGGATCGCATTCGGAAACGCAACGCCAAATAAATCGGAACTTCCCTGAATATTAGCGTGATTGCCCCAAACTACGACTTCACCTTTTACGCTTCGGCAGGCACTCCCGGAACCCAAACGGGCCAAAAAAGAGGCTTTCTGGTAAAAGTATTCCTCGGTCATTTCCGGATTTAAGGCTTTTTCTAAACTCATCAAGTTCATCGCCAAGGCTGCCATCCCCGAGGCCGAAGAAGCGATTCCAGAGCTGTGCGGAAAGGTGTTTTCGGTATCAATGGTAAAATGATAGTCTTTCAGAAAAGGCAGGTAGATTTCAATTCGCTCCAGAAATTTTTGGATTTTTGGCTTGAAATCCTCTTTTGGTTTTCCTTCAAAAAGCAAATCAAAGGAAAAATTTGAAGCCGTCACACTGAGCTTGTCGAAGTGTCTTTTGGCGAAAGTCAGTTTGGTAATCGTCTTACAGTTATTCAATGTAAAACTCACCGAAGGATTGGCCGGAAGCTGATTTCCCTTTTTGCCCCAATATTTTACTAAAGCAATATTGCTGGGAGCACTCCATTGAAATTGACCTTTTTCGATAGTGTGGGAATATGCTGAGGGGATAAAATCGGTTGCTGCAATCATGAATTTAAAAAATTTACGCAAAGATACTTTTTTTGGTTTATTTGTTTGGGGGTGAAATGGTTTTTACCGCAAATTCGCAAATTTTTCAGGATGCCTTGTTTGCGTTTAGGTTTGGAGTGCTTTTTATCGCCACGAATTTACGAATGGTTTGAAGGGAGTTTTGTTTAATTTGCGAATTTGCGGTTATCTTTTCGTGCATTCGCCGCTTGAAAAAATCAGTGCTAATTTGTTAAAAAAGTTTTGAGTAAATTTGGCTCACAATTTTCACATATACGTTGATTTAACTTATGAGTGCTTAAAGAAACGTATATGATTTATATGGTTTAAAACAATTTTAAAGAAATGAATAAAATTACCCGAATTTTGACTGTTGTCGTTACTTGCTTGGCTATTGGTTATTTCTCCGGAATGGTAACCCGTTCCAGTATCGCCACTTGGTATCCTACATTGATAAAACCGGGTTTTAATCCGCCCAATTGGATTTTTGCACCAGTTTGGTCTATGTTGTACGTGATGATGGGGGTTGCCGCCGGATTGGTTTGGAATCGAATAGAGTCAGAAAAAGAAGCCGTAAAAAAAGCTTTGTTGTTTTTTGCCATTCAGCTGGCCTTGAATGCCTTGTGGTCCTTTTTGTTTTTCGGTTTGATGAATCCGATGTTAGCCGGTTTAGAAATAATTATTTTATGGCTGATGATTTATGAAACCTATTTGCAGTTTGCTAAAATCAACAAAATTGCGGGTTATTTATTGCTGCCGTATTTGGCCTGGGTGAGTTTTGCCACAGTGTTGAATGCAAGTATCTGGTGGTTGAACCGATAGAGTTGCAATATCAATGTCAATGTCAATATCAAAAATCAATATAAAAGAATTGTTAAGGAGCGTGTGTCTTCTTGAATTCAATACTTTTTTCTAGCAAAAAATCCATCGTACTTAATACGTTTTTTGAAGTTGCTATTGTTTTAGACTTAGGATCAGCATCACAAAAATCAAGGAATAATTCTATTTCGTCTGGTTTTAATTTTAAGGTATTTATAAAATAATTTTGATCGCAACTTTTTTTAGCTAAGTCTTTAAAAGTAATTATTGGTTCCTTTTCTTTTTTAAATAATCCTCCTATCATGCCCCCAATACGCATAAAATCCATTCCGTTTTCTATTGTTCCCATATTCACACCAATAACCTTTGGAGTGTATGCTGATTTTTTTAAACCGTATTGATCCAGTTTTCCTTGCTCGTACTTTGCATCCGAACTTAATTTAATAGACGGCATTTTAGTGATTACTACTTCTTTTAATTCTTCTGGTTTTAATATTAATTCAACGAGTAAATTATTTTTATTAATGATTTCAGGAGTAATTGTAAGTTTTTTTAGTTCGTATTCTTTATTCACAAATACAAGTAAATCATTTGCTTTTACAGTAATTGAAAAACTACCACTAGGATCAGAGACTGTAAGGATTTTTGAGTTGGCATTGACAACATCTACATTTGGAATTGCGTAATTATTAAATAGAACTTTGCCTTTTATTGTTTGTGAAAAAATAAATGGAGAAATGAAAAGGAGTAAGATACTAAGTAGTTTTACTTTCATAGGTTTTGGTCTAATAAACTGAAAGTAAAATTATTAGATTCGTCTTAATGAAAACTTAGTAAACATGTAAATTCTTGTTAATTAATCTATAGGAGGTACTAAATCGCATTAGCGACAATAAACCCGCTTGTCCAGGCATTCTGGAAATTGAATCCCCCTGTAATCGCATCAATATTGACGATTTCGCCTGCAAAATAAAGGTTTTCATGTAGTTTGCTTTCCATGGTTTTAAAGTTGATTTCCTTGAGATCAATGCCGCCGGCCGTTACAAATTCTTCCTTAAACGTACTTTTGCCGTTTACCTGAAAAGTGCCTTTGGTTAACTGATTTGCCAGATTCTGAAGTTGCGCTTTGGATACATCCGCCCATTTGGTTTCCGGGGTGATTCCAGAAGCCAAAACCAGACTTTCCCAAAGACGGTTCGTGAGTTCAAAAGGGGATTTTTTGGAAACTGTTTTTTTGGCCTGGTCTTGTTTTAAATCTTTCAATAGCTGTTCGGCTTCTTCGGTGTCTATATCATTGAGCCAGTTGACGAAAATCGTAAACTGATAGTTTTTGTCATGTAAAATACGCGCTCCCCAAGCCGATAGTTTCAAAATCGCCGGGCCGCTCATGCCCCAATGCGTTATTAATAAAGGCCCTGTTGAGCTGAGTTTAGTGTCTTTGACTTTTACCGTGGCAAGTGCTGAAACTCCGGGTAATTCTTTGATTCGGGCATCCTTGATGTTAAACGTAAACAAGGATGGCACCGGATTGACAATCGCATGCCCTTGCTGTTGCAGCATTTCCCAGATTTTGGGATTGCTGCCGGTAGCCATGACCAGTTTTTCGGCAAGATAATTTTCGTTTTGGGTTTCAATTTGCCAGCAATTTTCTTTTTTGAAAATAGACTGTACGCTTTGGCTCGTAAGTACACTAATGCCCAATTGCTGCGTGGCTTTCAGGAAACAGTCGATAATGGTTTGGGAGGAATTCGATACCGGAAACATTCTTCCGTCGTCTTCTATTTTGAGTTCCACGCCATGGGCAGAAAACCATTCGATGGTATCGCCGGAACAAAATTGATGAAAAGGGCCGCGCAATTCTTTTTCGCCACGGGGGTAAAATTTCACGAGTTCGTTGGGTTCAAAACAGGCGTGGGTCACATTGCACCTGCCGCCGCCCGAAACACGAACTTTGGACAAGACTTCTTTTCCGCGTTCGAGGATGGCGACTTTCAGTTTTTTGTTTTTCTCAACGATATTGATTGCCGTAAAAAAACCGGCTGCCCCGCCGCCAACGATTATGATATCAAAATTCTGGTTCATATTGTGATGTAAAACAAGTTGGTCAAAGTTTTAAATTTTAATAAAGTTGTAATGGTTTATATTCTGTCAGGGAAATCCGTGATGATTCCGTTTACCTCGTATGTTTTTATTTTCTGAATGTCGTCCCGGTCATTTACCGTCCAGGGAAAAACCAGGAATCCTTGTTTTTGTAGGGCAGCGGTGTTGTCCTGGGTAAGCAAAGTGAAATCAGGATGGATGGCTTTTGCCTTTATTTTTTTGGCAAAAGTTATCGCCGAATCTAGATCTGTCTCGGTCAAAACACCAATCGGGATGTTTGGATTTAATGCGGCAACTTCCTCTAAAAATCCCCATTTGAAACTGGAAATGATAAACTGGTCGTAAGCCCAATTTTTCTCCCGGATGTATTTTTCAATAAGCTCCACAACGGGTTTTACGGTTCCTTTTCCTTTAAGTTCTACATTGATCCAGCATCTTTTGTCAACCAAATCGAATACGTTGGCCAGAGTAGGAATCTGGTGTTTTTGCAATTCGGCAGCGGTATGGTTTTTGACAGAACCTTTTCCATTGGTCGTCCGGTTAATGGTGGCATCATGAATAACCACCAATTGGTTGTCGGCACTCAAATGTACATCCAGTTCAATGCCCTCCACTTGCAGTTCAATGGCTTTCTGAAAACTGCCTAGCGTATTCTCCGGTTCGTATCCTTTGGCACCGCGATGTCCTATCTTGAGCATTTTACTAATTTTCTGTAAAGGTAAAATAAAAAACGGCTATAGAAATACAGCTTATCGAACAGCTTTGAAATTAATGAGCTAAATAGAGAGATAGGTTTATACTGTTTAGAGATATCTTTAGGGTAAGCTTTTGTCACATCGAGCGAAGTCGAGATGCTATATTTAATAATGTTACGGACTCTGCTACCATTGACGTTTTTGTTTAATAAGGGCTTCGACAAGCTCAGCCTGACAAAACAAACATCGTTTTTGTATTGCTTTTTTGTGGAAAATTAAGCATCGAAGTGACTTGTATCGAGAACAAGAAAAATTAGAATTAAAAAATCACTCCAATTCTAAAATCAAAACCGATTTGGCTTCTAGGCTGATTTCCGTTTTAATGTCGAAGGATTGTTTTGTTAACACATCGGTGCCTTTTTTAAAAGGACCGATATTTTCCTTGAACCGATTGGTTTTGATGGTTTGCGGGTCGGGCATATTGTTTAAAATCACCATGATGGTTTCGGTGGTGTTGTGTCGAAAATAAATGTAGGCATTGTTATTGGGGATATAATGCGTCATTTTCCCGGAATGAATTACGGATTTCGTTTTTCTCCAGGTAAAGAGCGCAGCGGTAAAGTCGAAATATTCCTGTTGCTCCGGGGTTCTTCCCGCTTTGGTAAACGCATTGTTGGCATCGTCTTCCCAGCCGCCGGGAAAATCCTGTCGGATAGCGGCATCACCTTCATACTGGTTGCCGGCCATTCCAATCTCGGAACCGTAATACAACTGCGGAATTCCGCGAACCGTAGCTAATACAGCTATCGCCATTTTGTATTTCCGGATGTCACTGCCGTAGACTTCGTTGAGGCGTTTGCTGTCGTGATTCTCAGCAAAAATCATCAGATTGTTTACGTTGGGATACAGAAAATCATTGGCAAAATTGTCGTAGATTCTCGTCATGCCCAAGCCCCAATCACTTTCATTTTCGTTAAAAGCCATTTGTAGCGCATCGCCCAAGGCAAAGTCCATGATGCCGGGTAATTGGGAGTTGAAGTTTTTGATTCTCCCGATGGCGCTGTCTTTTTGCCAATAGGAGAGGAGTGCCTGATTGCGTTGGGTAATTTCACCAATGATGTTCAAATTAGGGTATTCGGCTAAAATGGCTTTGGTCCATTGTACCATGCTTTGTGGGTCAGCATAATTGTAGGTGTCTACCCGTATGCCGTCCAGATTGGCATATTCCATCCACCAGATCGCATTTTGGATGAGGTATTTCAATACCAACGGATTGGTGATGTTCAAATCGGGCATGGCAGGGGCAAACCAACCTTTCAGGCAAATATCCTTGTCGTATTGGGAGGCGTTACTGTCGCTTAGTGTACTGCGTTTATGGTTGGTCTGGGTGTATTTTTCAAACTGGTTGAACCAGTCGGGAGTGGGGGCGTCTTTAAACATCCAGTGTTCAATGCCCCAATGGTTGGTGACATAATCGATAACCAGTTTCATGTCCCGTTTATGGATTTCGGCAGCCAAACGGACATAATCCTCGTTGGTTCCAAATCGGGGATCTATTTTATACACATCCGATTGTCCGTAGCCATGATAGGAGAACACGGGGTCGTTGTCCTCGCAAAGCGGGGTGCTCCAAATGGTCGTGACGCCCAGCGACTGAATGTAATCCAGATGTTGGATGATGCCTTCGATATCGCCGCCGTGTCGGCCTCCGGGCAGTGCCCGATTGAATTTTTCGTTGGTGCATTTGTCGTTGTCGTTGTTTGTATTGCCGTTGGCAAAACGATCCGGCATCAATAAATAAAAGCTGTCCGAGGAGTCGAAACTGCTGCGTTGTGCCGCATTTTCCCGGCGTTGCCGCAGCTGGTATTTTTGGGTAAAAGCGACTTTGTTGTTCTTTTTGAACATGAATATGATTTCATGCGCAAAGTCTTTTTGGATAGTGATGGTTACAAACAGGTAATTGGGATTGTTTGTTTTCGTAACCTTGGTAATGATATGGGGTACGGTGGTCGCCACATAATACTGGCTGATGTTTTTGCCGTAAAACAGGATTTGTACTTCCGGATTATGCATCCCTGCAAACCAAAACGGGGGCTCGATTCTTTCGACTGGCAGGTGGTTTTTTGCTTTCATGTAGGTATTGCTAAAACCCAAAAATACGAATATAAAAGCAGAATAGTTTAATCCCATTTTATATTTGGGTTATGCCTTCCGCAAGTTTTTCCTTCTGAAGAAGGAAGAATGGTATTCAGTATTTCAAGTTTTATGGGTTTTATGAGTTGTCAATCTTTGAAGCATTTATTATGTGATTTCTCCTTTGTCGAAATGAAAACTGGGGTTACTTTGGTTCGAAAAGTACTGTGTTTTGAGTTTCTGCTTCCGCAATCTTGTCATTCTGACGAAGGAAGAATCTCTTTTAGTATTTTCTCAAAGAATGTAATTTAGATTGCGTGACTTTTTTTGTGGAGTTCCCTCATTCTTCGGGAAGACAAGTTTGTGGCAGTGATTTGCAAGATATATACTTCGGAAAAAATTATTTTTAAACTCAACAGCAACCTCAATCTTGTCCTTCTGACGAAGGAAGAATCTTAGCAGGTATTTCAAGTTTTATGGGTTTTATGAGTTGTCAATCTTTGAAGTCTTTATTTGTGATTTCTCTTTTGTCGAAATGAAAACCGGGGTTACTGTGGTTCGAAAAGTACTGTGTTTTGAGTTTCTGCTTCCGCAATCTTGTCATTCTGATGAAGGAAGAATCTCCGCTAGGATTTCAAGTTTTGTGAGTTGACAATCGTTGTGAACCTAAAAAAAATCCGTGCTAACTGTTGTGGATATCCGAGCGATTAGGGCTATTGGTATCGTTTTATCAGTTCTTCCAATTCCGCTTCTTTTTGTGTTCCGATTAAAAATCGTTTTCCATTTTTTAATTCAATCGCAAGTCCTTTGTTTCCTTTTGTGTTGTACACGGTTCCGTATTTGGTCCAAAGTCGGATGCCCCAACCGCCGACAAATCCATAATTCACAACTTTCGCCGAATGGATATCTTTCCATTCCACATTGCGTTTGATAAACGGAGTATAACTCATTCGGATTTCTTTTTGGTCAATTTCGGTTTTCAGTCGCATCAACCCAAACAGGGCTATTATGCCAAAAATAAATACCGAAAACACGATTAATCCTAAATCAGACATGGGCTTGTCTCCAAATTTTTCTCCTAGAATGAGTTGTTTGTACATTCCTATGATAGGAAAAATTCCAGTCCCGATTAGAATCAACCACAGCCACCATTGGGTAAACTTTTGTTCTTCTTTGAATTCTGTTTTCATAGCGTTTTTTTTATTTCATTTGTTGCAAACAAGAAGTGTTTTTTTTTAATCGTTGTCGGCACATAAGCATTCATTATGTGATTTCTCTTTTCTCGAAATGAAACTGTGTTTACCGTAGCTTGAAAAGAACTACATTTTGAGTTTCAGTTTCCGCAATCTTGTCATTCTGACGAAGGAAGAATCTTAGCCAGTATTTCAAGTTTTGAGAGTTGTCAATCTTTGCGGGTACGAAAAAAAAAATCCGCGTTAACTGTTGTGTATATCTGAGCGATCGGGATGATTGGGTATCCGAGTTGTCGGTAACCTTAACAGTTACAAGTAGTTTTTTTAATAACCTAGTTTAATCCCTTCTATTAAGGTTGATTTTAATTTTTCTTCTGATTCAGGAAAAAGATAGTGTACTTCAATTTCTCTATTAAATATAGCGTTGGCGGTTTCTTTATAAGTTTTGTAATTATTAGGTTTGAAACTTCTTAAAGATAAATGAGTATTGTCAGGTTTTATTTGAATTATTTCAATAGGTCCACCTACTTTATAATCGTTTTTAAATTCAGCATAATCATTGATTGCTTTTTCAATTACTGGGCATATATTTAAACATGTTAATTCAGTATTTTGATTAACTTTTATAAATTGTTTAAATAAAATATCTGAGTAAAACATTCTTCCAATGTCTTCACCAATATTTCTTTCTTCTTTCTGTTGGGATATTATTTTAGGTTTTGAATTTTCATATCCAGCAATGATAAATGTATTTTCATTAAATATTTCTGTTTTAGATAAATTGTTTTCAGTTATTAAAAAATTTAAAAAACTATCAAATACTTCTTCAATTTTGAGATTTTTTTTATAGGTTACATTATAATCAGATACTAAGTCTCTTATATACTTTTTATTAAACATCGATAAACCAGATACAGCAATTAAATAATCCTCAATTTTATATAGTTTTTTGTCGTTATTCATATATGCGTATACATTCTCATTGTTTTTTCCATTTGAATCAATATTTGAAATTGTAAATGACGAACGTGAATCTGTTGCGAATAGAATTCCATCCTTGCAAATAACAGCTACAAGTATCGTTCCGTGTGGAATGTGATTTTTGTTTTTTTGACTATATATGTTTTTATTTGTCATAATTAAAGAAAATAGTATTATCGTATAAAGTTGATATCTCATAATGTGGTTAATTTAATTCTGCTTTAAAATTGATTGGTAATTCATATTTACCAGCCAGAAATAAGCTGTTTTGCTTTTTTTCAAATATAGCAAAAGTATCTTACAAAACGCCAAAATTTATTTCTAGCCCCGATAGAGGCGATATCCTCGCAGTCCCGATCCCGAAGCCTCGGGACGGGACTGCGAGATAAAGCCGAAAGCGGGAAGGATTGTTCTTAGAAACCGGCATCGGGCTGCTCCTAAAAAAGAAAACCATTAAGGAATTTAGTTTTTCAAGCCTACGCTTAATTTTCTTAATTCCCTAATGCTTTAAAACTTTTTGTTCTATACGGTGACCATGACATTGGGAGCGACAATCACTTTTTCGCCGTTGAGTATCAGGGTCAAATCTTCGTCACCATCGAGGGAAAAAGAAGTGGCTGTGGCCGTGATGGCTACTTTAAGGATCTGGTTCCTGAAATTGATTTTAAAGGAATAGGCTTTCCATTCTTTCGGGATTTTAGGCGAGAAATGCAGGCTGTCCTTCTTGATGCGCATGCCGCCAAAACCTTCCACGATGCTCATCCAGGTGCCTGCCATCGAGGTGATGTGGCAGCCTTCTTCGACTTCCTTGTTGTAATCGTCTAAGTCGAGGCGGGAGGTTCTCAGGTAAAAGGCATAGGCCATCTCCATCTTGTCGAGCGCCGCCGCCTGAATCGAGTGGACACAAGGCGAAAGGGAGCTTTCGTGTACGGTAAAGGCTTCGTAATAGTCGAAATTGCGTCGCAGTTCTTCCTTGGTAAAATGGTCTTCAAAAAAGTAAAAGCACTGCAAGACGTCGGCCTGTTTGATGTAGGGCGAACGCAAGACCCGGTCCCAGGACCATTTTTGGTTGATGGGACGTTGTGATTTATCCAAATCTTTTACGGTGACCAAATCCTTGTCGAGAAAGCCGTCCTGTTGCAGGTAGATACCCAGTTCTTCCGATTTTGGGAAATACATGTTGTTGGCGACTTTTTTCCATTCTTTCAATTCGGCATCCGATAATTTCACTTTTTCGATGATGTGCTTGTGGTCTGACGGATGTTCGAGCGACACTTTCAGGATTTGTTCGTAGGCATAATCGATACACCATTTGGCTATATAATTGGTGTAGAAATTATTGTTGACATTGTTCTCGTACTCGTTTGGGCCGGTAACTCCCAGAATCACATATTGGTTTTTTTGGGTCGAAAAAGAAGCTCTTTGTTGCCAAAAACGCGCAATCCCAATGAGGACTTCCAATCCTTTTTCGGGGATATACGAATAGTCGCCGGTATAGCGGTGGTAGTTGTAAATGGCAAAAGCGATGGCACCGTTGCGGTGAATTTCTTCGTGGGTGATTTCCCATTCGTTATGGCATTCTTCGCCATTCATGGTCACCATCGGGTACAAGGCCGCGCCATTTTTGAAACCCAGATTATTTTGGGCATTTTCGATGGCTTTGTCGAGTTGGTTGTAGCGATAGGTCAATAAATTACGGGCTACCTGTTGGTCTTTGGTGGCCATGTAAAACGGAATGCAATAGGCTTCGGTGTCCCAATAGGTCGATCCACCATATTTTTCCCCGGTAAATCCTTTGGGGCCGATATTCAGTCGGCTGTCTTTGCCGAGATAGGTTTGGTTGAGTTGAAAAATATTGAATCGGATGCCTTGTTGTGCTTGGACATCGCCTTCGATGGTGATGTCTGACATTTCCCAGATTTTGGCCCAGGCATCAATTTGTTCTTCCAGTAATTGTTTATAGCCCTTGCTTACCGCCTGTTGGATTGCTTTTTCGGCTGCCAAAAGCGTGTCGGCGTGATTGAGGGAAACGGTGTAGCCCCCGATTTTTTGAAAACTGGATTTCGTAGCCATTTTTACATTGGCTTCATAGCTAAACTGAATGCTGTCGTGTGATTTTTCAATAAACGAAGGTGAAATCTTCTTTTCAACGTCGTTTTCGGTCAGGCTGTTGTGCATGAAAGTAGTGACCTTGAAGTGGGTTTTGAAGGTTTGCGCGGTGACAAAAGCGCTGTTGTCTGCCTGTTTTACGTCCAGCGGCTCCCAGAATTTTTCATCCCAATTCGCATCTTCGTTCGTCACTCCGGCATCTACATAGGGTTTGTAAATTATTTTGGCATCGGTGTTTAATGGCGTAATGTCGTATTTGATGATGCCAACTTCGTCTAGGTTTAAAGACAAAAAGCGGCATACATGGACGGCTATTTCGGTTCCGTTTTGCAATGTGGCCTCAAAAGAGCGGTGGTACCAGCCTTCTTTCATGTTCAACTCGCGACGGAAATTTTTCACCGAAGCGCAAGTGTTGAGGTCTAAAGTCTCTCCGTTGATTTCGATGTCAATCCCAATCCAGTTGGGTGCATTCAGGACTTTGGCAAAATACTTTGGGTAGCCATTTTTCCACCAGCCCACCTTGGTTTTGTCCGGATAGTAAATCCCGGCAATATAACTTCCCTGAAACGTTTCGCCGGTATATTTTTCCTCAAAATTAGCACGTTGTCCCATCGCGCCGTTCCCAATACTGAAAAGGCTCTCGGATGATTTTACGCGCTCTCTGTCAAATCCTTCTTCTATGATAGACCAGTTGTCCGGTTGTATATAATTCTGATTCATTTTTTTAGGTTTTAAAAGAGTGATTATAACAATAGTAATCTCAAAATACTAGTTGGATTCCGGTTTTATTTTTTAATTAATTTGCTGATAAAGCTGGTATCCATGTGTGTGAAATCTTTAAAAATGTATTTGGCTTCGTGCAGAATTTGTTCTTCCCCTATACCTACACTAATCATCTTTCCGATATTGGCCGCTTGAATCCCCGCTACAGAATCTTCAAAAACAATCGCTTTTTCCGGTGCTATACCGAGCATTTTGGCGGCTAACAAAAAAACTTCGGGATCCGGTTTGGCATTCGAAACATCATTCCCGTCAACGATGGCGTCAAAATACGGAAGGATGCCCGTTTTTTCTAAAATGGGTCTGGCATTTTTACTCGCCGATCCCAAGGCAATCCCTTGTTTGTTCTTTTTCAAAAAATCTAAAATGGGAAACACGCCCGGAAGGATTTCGCTTTCGTTTATGTCGACCAGATACGACAGGTAATCTTCATTTTTTTGAATCAACCATTTTTCCCTGTCTTCTTGTGACGCTTCGACTTTTCCCAGTTCTAAAATAATATCCAACGAACGTACCCGGCTGACTCCTTTTAATAATTCATTGTGTTCCTGCGTAAAATTGATATTCAATTGGTCGGCAATTTTTTTCCAGGCTAAGAAATGGTATTTGGCCGTATCTACGATTACGCCGTCCAGGTCAAATAGGAATGCTTTTTTATTCATGAATGATTTGGGTATTGAAGGTTGGTTTTCGGATGATAAATAGTGTCGCTTTGCAATCAAAATCAATGATTTTGAGTTCTCGTAAATATAAAAATTTATTTTAAACTTTTGATTTATGGCGGCAAGTTAAGGGGATAAAAATACGATAACGTTATAGTTTGATTGTGAGTCGTTTAAGGAGTGAAGGACGGTTCTCCAAAAGGAAAAGCGCGAAATGCTGTTTGTTGATGAGGAGTGGTCAGGGCATTAAAAAAATTAGCCACTGGTTATACGGATTCTTGTGAGTCAGATAAGTTGGGTTTTTAATCTATCTGCGGGAATCAGTGTAATCGGTGGCTAATAAGATGGACTTAACAACTAAGTCTGGTTTCGCTGTTTTCAGCTTTTGGGTTGATTCAGGCGTTTTTTATATTTTAAAAGTAATCACCGGTTTGCGGGTGTGGTTTACGAGGTCTTCGCTGATACTTCCGGTAAAGAAATGGGACAGTCCTGTTCTGCCGTGGGTGCAAAGCCCAATTAAATCGGCATTAATCGAATTAGAGAAATTAATAATCCCTTTTTCGATATTGACATCATTATAAATGCTGGTAGTATAGTTTTTGATATTGAAATCGGCTACAAATTCTTGTATGATTTTTTCTGAAAGTGCGGTTGGTTTGAAGCTGTTTGGAGTGCAAATCATGACTAAGTGAAGGTGGGCATCAAAAATAGAGGCGAATTCCATCATTTTTTTAAATGGTTTTTTGATTTCTTTTGAAAAATCAGAGGCAAAAACAAAATGGGAGGTTTTGAACTCGGTAGTGTCTTTTTTTATGACCAAAACAGGGATTTCAGATAGTCGAACGACTCTTTCGGTATTCGAACCTATCAGCATTTCTTCGATGCCGGAGACTCCATGTGACCCCATAACGATTAAATCTATATTATTTTTTTTGCTGAATGTTAAAATTCCGTCATGGGCTTTTTCGAATTTCAAATGTGCTGAAACTTCAATGCCTTTGAGGAAGTTTTTTGTTTTGGTGTTTTCGAGGGCTTCTTTGGCTTTCTGTAGAAACAACATGACTTCCGGAATGCCTGAAGCACCAGTGATGGCGTCATTCATTTGGCTTGGTACCTCCAGCATGTGAAGTAAGAATATTTCACAATTGTTTTTTTTAGCGATCTGTGCGGCTGCTTTCAGGGCGTTTTCTGCGTGTGCTGAAAAATCGGTTGGAACTAGGATTCGTTTCATGTTTAGAAAGATTTAATTATGGGAAAAATCTTTGTTTTACCCTAAGATAAAGATAAGAAATATTTTAACAGTAATCAATTATTTTTGATTCGTAAAAAAACACTATATTTGCACCGTTATTTATTAAAATCTAAATAATGAGGGGACTAGATGTCCCCTCTTTTTATAAAAATATGACATTTAAAGAAAAAGTAAATACGGTGTTAGCGGAAGCATTATCACAAAAGCCATCGCTTTTTTTGATAGATCTGACTATTACAGATGCTTTTAAAGTTATTGTGACTTTAGACGGAGATCAGGGAGTTGTTTTGCAGGATTGTATTGATATCAGTCGGGCAGTAGAGAGCAATTTAGACAGGGAAGAGCAGGATTACTCTCTGGAAGTGGCCTCTGCCGGAGTTTCTTCGCCATTGAAGAATATCAGGCAGTACAGGAAAAATATTGGCAGAACATTGAAAGTGAAAACGGCAACAGAAATTATTGAAGCAGAATTAGTGGATGCTAATGATGATTTTGTAATTTTGTCTTGGGAAGCAAGAGAGCCGAAAAAGATAGGAAAAGGTAAAGAGACGGTTCAAAAAAGACTCGAATTGCCTTATGTAGACATAAAAGAAGCAATTGTTACAATAACATTTTAATTAAAGGATTCGCATGGAAAATTTAGCATTAATCGATTCATTCTCAGAGTTTAAAGATGATAAACTTATTGATCGTGTAACGCTTATGGCAATTTTAGAAGATGTATTTAGAAATGCATTGAAGAAAAAATACGGTTCAGACGATAATTTTGATATCATTATCAATCCTGATAAAGGAGATATGGAAATTTGGAGAAGAAGAGTAATCGTTGCTGATGAAGATTTGGATTTTGAAAATGAGGAAATTACATTGACAGAGGCGAGAAAAATTGAAGCCGATTTCGAAATTGGTGAAGAGGTTTCTGAAGAGGTTAAATTGATAGATTTAGGAAGAAGAGCTATTTTAGCATTGCGTCAAAATTTGATTTCTAAAATACACGAACACGACAATACAAATCTTTATAAACAATTTAAAGATATTATTGGAGATATTTATACGGCAGAAGTACATCATGTTCGTCCAAGAGTTGTAATTTTGGTCGATGATGAAGGAAATGAAATTGTTTTGCCAAAAGAAAAACAAATCCCGTCTGATTTTTTCCGTAAAGGGGATAATGTTCGTGGAATTATTGAAAGTGTGGAATTGAAAGGGAATAAACCTCAAATTGTTATGTCAAGAACTTCAGATAAGTTTTTGGAAAAATTATTTGAACAAGAAATCCCTGAAGTATTCGACGGTTTAATCACGGTTAAGAAAGTTGTGAGAATTCCTGGTGAAAAAGCAAAAGTAGCCGTAGATTCTTATGATGACAGAATTGATCCGGTAGGGGCTTGTGTGGGAATGAAAGGTTCCCGTATTCACGGCATCGTTCGTGAATTAGGAAATGAAAATATTGATGTTATTAATTATACCAGTAACATTCAATTGTATATAACAAGAGCATTGAGTCCTGCTAAAGTATCTTCTATTAAGATAAATGAAGAAACCAAAAGAGCAGAAGTGTTTTTGAAGTTGGAAGAGGTTTCGAAAGCAATTGGTAGAGGTGGGCATAACATTAAATTAGCAGGTTTGTTGACCGGTTATGAATTGGATGTAATCCGTGAAGGAGATGTTGCCGGTGCTACTGCTGATGAAGACGATGTTGAATTAACAGAGTTTTCAGATGAAATCGAAGAATGGGTAATCGAAGAATTTGCTAAAATCGGATTGGATACTGCAAAAAGTATTTTGAAACAAGACGTAGAAGATTTAGTTAGAAGAACAGACCTGGAAGAGGAAACAATTCTGGATGTAATGAAAATATTGAAAGAAGAGTTTGATAATTAATTCGATGCTTCCAACAACACAACAAAATAGGTAATATTAAAAAGGTTTTATGTCTGAAGAGAGAGTTATTAGAATAAACAAAGTTTTAAGGGAATTGAATATTTCTTTAGAAAGAGCTGTGGATTATCTTAAGGATAAGGGGATTGCTATTGAGTCAAATCCAAACACAAAGATTTCTGATGATGTATACAATGTCTTGTGCGGTCAATTTGCGGGCGACAGAGGGAATAAAGAGGCTTCGAAAGAAGTAGGGGAAGAGAAAAGAAAAGAGAAAGAGGCTTTACGTGTAGAAAGAGAAAAAGAGATTGAGGAAAAACGTAAGCAGGATGAAGAGCGTCACAAACAACAAGAAGTCATCAAGGCCAGAGCTGTTGTTACGGGACCTGTTCAGGTAGGGAAAATCGATCTTAATCCTAAGAAACCGGCTATTTCTGAAGTTCCAGCACCACCTGCCGAGCCTGTAAAAGCTGAAGTTATTGCAGATAAACCAGCAGACAAACCTGTTGTAAAAGAACCTGTAGTTGAAAAAGTTGCTGCTCCTGTTGTTGAAAGAAAAGAAGTGGTGAAAGAGGCTAAGGAAGAGATTGTGAAAGAAGTGGTTAAGCCGGTTGCCCCTGTTGTTAAGGGGGAAGCTCCTAAAACGGATGCTGCACCTGTAGAGGAAGCCATAACTACACAATATCAAAAATTATCCGGAACAACTTTAACCGGACAGACGATTGATTTATCTCAATTCAATAAGCCTAAAAAGAAAAAGGAAGAGCCGAAAATTACTCCAAACAAACCTGGTGTGCCGGGTGCTGCTGGAGCTAATAATGCCAATAAAAATAAACGCAAGAGGATTGCCCCGAAACCGGGTGCTCCAAGACCGCCAGCAACTCCTGGAGTTCCTGGTGCTCCAAATCCTAATAAGATTACGCCTAATACAGGTGGTGGAGGTTTTAATGCCAATAGAAGTGCAAGACCAGGTTTTGTAAAAGGAAACCGTCCGGCAATTGTAGCTAAAGTGGAGCCTACAGAAGAGGAGGTAAAAAACCAAATCCGTGAAACTTTAGAGAAGCTTCAAGGTAAAAAAGGAGGAAAATCCAAAGCGGCAAAATACAGAAGAGACAAAAGGGATACGCACCGTCAAAAATCGGATGAGGAGCAAAGAGCCTTGGAAGAAGGTAGTAAAACCATCAAAGTTACCGAGTTTGTAACCGTAGGTGAAATTGCTATCATGATGGATGTGCCAATTACCAAAGTGATTGGAACTTGTATGTCACTTGGAATCATGGTGACGATGAATCAACGTCTTGATGCTGAAACATTGACCATTGTTGCGGATGAGTTTGGTTATGATGTTGAATTCATAACAGTTGATATCGAAGAAGCCATTGAGGTGGTTGAAGATAAAGAAGAAGATTTAGTTTTCAGAGCACCGATTGTTACCGTAATGGGTCACGTCGATCACGGTAAAACCTCTTTACTGGATTATATCCGTAAAGAAAACGTAATCGCAGGGGAATCTGGAGGGATTACACAGCATATTGGGGCTTATGGAGTTACTTTGGATAACGGTCAAAAAATCGCATTCCTTGATACTCCCGGTCACGAGGCGTTTACCGCGATGCGTGCCCGTGGTGCACAGGTTACCGATATCGCCATTATTGTAATTGCGGCGGATGATGACATCATGCCACAAACCAAGGAGGCAATCAGTCATGCCCAGGCTGCTGGTGTACCTATTATCTTTGCGATAAACAAAGTGGATAAGCCAAATGCTAACGTAGAAAAAATCAAAGAAAGATTGGCAAGTATGAATTTACTTGTTGAAGATTGGGGAGGTAAAATCCAGTCACATGATATCTCTGCTAAAGTAGGTACCGGAGTAAAAGAATTGTTGGAAAAAGTTTTATTGGAAGCAGAGATTTTAGATTTGAAATCTAATCCAAATAAAGCAGCTCAGGGGACTGTAGTTGAGGCATTCTTAGATAAAGGTAAAGGATATGTTTCTACTATATTGGTGCAACATGGTACGCTTAGAATTGGAGATTATATGTTGGCCGGAAAACATCATGGAAAGATTAAAGCCATGCATGATGAAAGAGGTCATGCGGTAACCGAGGCAGGTCCATCTACACCGGTATCTGTTTTAGGACTTGACGGTGCGCCAACTGCGGGGGATAAATTCAATATTTTTGAAGATGAAAAAGAAGCCAAACAAATTGCTTCTAAACGTTCTCAATTAATGCGTGAGCAATCCGTACGTACACAACGTCATATCACATTGGATGAAATTGGACGTCGTATTGCCTTAGGTCAATTTAAAGAATTGAACGTAATCCTTAAAGGAGACGTGGATGGTTCTGTTGAAGCATTGTCTGATTCGTTCTCTAAGTTGTCTACCGAAGAAATTCAGATCAATATTATACATAAAGGAGTGGGTGCGATTACTGAAACCGACGTTATGTTGGCTTCTGCATCGGATGCGATTATTATCGGATTTAATGTTCGTCCTGCAGGTAATGCAAGACAGTTGGCTGATAAAGAAGAAATCGATATCCGTTACTACTCTATTATCTATGCAGCAATCGATGACTTGAAAGATGCGATGGAAGGAATGCTTGCTCCGGAAATGAAAGAAGAAATACTGGGTACTGCTGAAATTAGGGAGATATTCAAAATTTCTAAAGTGGGATCTATTGCCGGTTCGATGGTTATGGATGGTAAGATTACCAGAAATTCTAAAATCAGGGTTATCCGTGACGGAGTGGTGGTTCATGAAGGAGAATTGATTGCCTTGAAACGTTTCAAAGATGACGTGAAAGAAGTGGCTAAAGGGTACGATTGTGGTATTCAAATCAAAGGATTTAATGATATCGAAGAAAGAGATATTATTGAAGCTTATCATGAAGTGGCTATCAAGAAAAAATTGAAATAGTATTTTATCTATAATTTTATAAAAATCCCGAGCAATCGGGATTTTTTGTTTTTAAGAGTTTTTTCGCTGCAGTTAGTTGGAAGCGAGGGTTGGGTTAAATCAAAAGCTAAAGACATGACGAATTTAAAAATGAATTTTGGTTTTTGATTTCAGGTTATATTTTTAAGATTATCTATCTTTGGCCGAAAATAGAATAATTCAAATTTAAAGTATATATAAGGTATATTATGAGAAGTGATGAAGTAAAAAAAGGGTATCAAAGAGCACCTCATAGGTCATTATTTAGAGCAACAGGATTGGTTGATGAAGATTTCGATAAGCCATTTATTGGTGTTGCCAATTCATTTATAGAGATTATCCCGGGACACTTTTTTTTGGATAGAGTATCCAAAATTATAAAAGAGGAGATCAAAGCAAATGGTTGTGTCCCTTTTGAATTCAATACCATTGGAGTAGATGATGGTATTGCTATGGGGCATGATGGGATGCTTTTTTCATTACCTTCAAGAGAGATTATTGCTAACTCTATCGAGACGGTTATGAATGCGCATAAATTAGATGCGATGATAGCTATTCCAAACTGTGACAAAATTGTTCCGGGTATGATAATGGGGGCTTTGCGTGTGGATGTTCCAACTATATTTGTAAGTGGTGGACCCATGAAAAAAGGACATACCAAAGATGGTGTTCCAATTGATCTTGCTACTGCATTTGAAGCTGTTGGTAAATATGAGGCGGGTGAAATGAATGATGAAGAGTTGAAAGATATTGAGTGTAATGCATGTCCGAGTGGTGGAAGTTGTTCGGGGATGTTTACGGCAAACTCCATGAATACACTTATGGAAGCCATGGGAATTGCACTCCCTGGAAATGGAACTATTTTGGCGCTGACCAAAGAGCGGGAAGAACTTTATAGAAGTGCCGCGAGAAGGATTTGTGAAATTGCCAAAGACAAAGCGTTAACCGAGAAATTTAAACTTCGAAACATCCTAAATGAAAAGGCGGTAAGAAATGCATTTGCTGTAGATATGGCCATGGGAGGAAGTTCGAATACTGTTTTACACATGTTGGCAATTGCCAAAGAAGCTGATGTTAATTTCAATCTTGAGGACATCAATAGTATCTCCAAAAAAGTTTCCCATATCGCAAAAATTTCTCCAAGCTTGTCAACCGTTCATATGGAAGACATCAATAAAGCGGGTGGTGTAAATGCAGTGATGAAAGAAATGATCAAAAGAGGTGATAATATATTATTGGAGAACCTTACGATAAGTGGCGAAACGGTATTGGAAAAAATTAAAGATGCTTATATCAAAGACACTAATATTATTCACACGATTGACAATCCGTATTCAAAAGTTGGCGGCTTGGCTGTTCTGTACGGTAATTTGGCGGAACAAGGTGCGGTTATTAAAACGGCCGGAATTACAGGTGACAGGGTTTTTACGGGAACTGCTGTGTGTTTTGACGGTCAACCCGAAGCTATTGCCGGAATTACGGGTGGTAAAGTAAAGGCGGGTAATGTGGTTGTTATTCGATACGAAGGGCCAAAAGGTGGTCCTGGAATGCAGGAGATGCTGGCGCCAACTTCCTTGATTATGGGAATGGGCTTAGGGGCTAAAGTGGCACTCATCACTGATGGTAGATTTAGTGGGGCGACCCGCGGGGCAAGTATCGGTCACGTAAGTCCTGAGGCTGCCGAAGGTGGTATGATCGGTTTGCTTAAAGATGGTGACGAGATTCATATTGACGTGGATCAGTATATTTTGTCCGTGAATTTAAGTGATGAAGAGATTGCAAAAAGAAAAGCGGAGTTTGTTCCTTTGAAAAAAGGGTTAACATCAAAATGGCTTGGTCAATATAGAAGTTTGGTCACAAATGCCAGTAGTGGAGCTGTTCTAAAAACAGATTTGTATTGAAAAAATCGAATTTATTTTAAGATTCGAAATTCAAAAATATATGTAGCGTTTGTAACACGGTTTAACAAAAAAGCAACCTGTAATGGGTTGCTTTTTTTGTTTCAATCGTAACAATTTTCTGTTAAAATAAAATTATTTTTGAGGTTTTATGATAAGTGCATTAGGGTAATTTTTCTTGACTTCAATCAAATTTCGTTCGGCATCAATTCGGGTCTTGAAATTTCCAACCCAAACTTTATAATTGGGTGTGTTGAAAATGATGGTAGCATCCAGATTTTCAAAATCCCGTTTGCATTCGCTTAATGTTGTTTTTGCTTTTTCACTGTTGCCGCTGAATACTTGTATTTTATATAGCTCATTTACAGCTATTGCATTGTTGATTTTTCTTTTTTCATTCAGCAATTGTTCGAATTTTGGATCCTGAATAATGTTAATATTTTGGTCTTGAGCGCTCATTTGAAGGGCAAAAAAACCTAGTGAAAAGGTGTAAAAATGAATCAAATTAATTCTTAAAATTCTCATAATGTGGATGTTTTTATGCAAAAATAGTACTTATTGGAATAATGATTCTAAAAAATATTATTTAGAATTAATATAAATTGAATTCAAGGCTATTTTAGGGTTTTGAGAATAGTACATAAGTCGTATTTTTGTCGAAATTTATAATAAAGGGACTGCTTTTTTCTGTATATCCGTATAGAAAAAACTGTGCCAATTTTTAGTAGATAATCATTATACTATATGAAAAAGGTGGGTAACCATAATTCGATCTTAAGGAAATTATTTTTCAGTTTTGCTTTAGCGCTGACTTTTTCCTTTACTTCATTTGCACAAGATGCTGCTCCTGCAGCTGCTGCTGAAGCCCCTGAAGCTTCTCAAGGTGGCGACCCGGTTAAGGGTAAAGAACTGTTTAATGCCAACTGTGCGGCATGTCATAAATTAGATGCGAAGTCTACAGGTCCTGCTTTGAGGGGGATTTCTGCTAAGCATGATATGGCGTGGATTTACAAGTGGGTGGCTAACAGTTCTGATATGATTAAATCAGGTGATCCTGTGGCTGTGAAGTTGTTTGAAGAAAACAATAAGGCTGTAATGACTTCTTTTCCTCAGTTGTCTACTGAGGATGTGGATAATATTATTGCTTATACTTCAGAGCCTAAAGCTGAAGCTCCTGCCGCTGCGGCTGGAACGGCTGCTGCCGGAACTGGAGATGCTGGTCAGGATGCGGGTGTTTCGGGTAATATTATATTAGTTGCTCTTGCTCTTGTGATGGCCATTTTGGTAGTGATGTTGTTTATGGTAAACAAGGTTTTGACTAAAGTAGCGAAAAACAATGGTATTGAGCTGGCTCCAAAGAAGGCTACGACCCCTATATGGAAGGCTTTTGTGAAAAATCAATTTTTGGTTTTGGTTACGTCAATATTCTTATTGTTGGCTAGTGGGTATTTTGTTTATGGATACTTGATGCAAGTAGGTGTGGATCAGAACTATGAGCCAATTCAGCCGATACATTATTCTCATAAAATTCACGCCGGGGATAATGAAATCAATTGTAAATATTGTCACTCTGCGGCTCGTGTGAGTAAAAATGCCGGAATTCCTTCGTTGAATGTTTGTATGAACTGTCATAAAAATATTTCTGAAGTGGCTGAGACTACCGCTACTCCTGAGTATAGCAAAGCGTTTTATGACGAGCAAATCCAAAAGCTTTATACTGCTGTGGGATGGGATAAAACAACTCAGTCTTACACTGGAAAAACTCAGCCTGTAAAATGGGTGCGTATCCATAATTTACCTGATTTTGTTTATTTTAATCACTCGCAACACGTTACTGTTGCTGGCATAGAATGTCAAACATGTCACGGTCCTGTGGAGACTTATGAAATTCAAAAACAATTTGCTTCTCTTACAATGGGTTGGTGTATAGATTGTCATAGAAAAACTGACGTAAAAATGGAAGGTAATGAGTATTATGCTAAAATACACGAAGAACTTTCTAAGAAATACGGAGTTGACAAATTGACTGCTGCTCAAATGGGAGGTTTAGAGTGTGGTAAATGCCACTATTAATCAAATTATTAAGATTTTAATATTTATATACAATGTCATCAAACAAAAAATACTGGAAAAGTGTTGAGGAACTAGAAAATGGTTCTATTGTTGAGGCGCTTAGAAATAACGAGTTTGTTGAAGAGATACCTACAGATGAATTCTTGGGGAATAATGATGCGTTGGCATCTTCTTCGACTTCACGTCGTGATTTTTTAAAGTACGTTGGGTTTAGTACAGCTGCTGCAACTTTAGCAGCTTGTGAAGGGCCTGTACACAAGTCGATTCCTTATGTATTGCAACCGGAACAAATCATTCCTGGGGTAGCGGATTATTATGCTACTTCTGTATTTGATGGTTTTGATTTTGCAAATCTTCTTGTAAAAACACGTGAAGGGCGTCCTATTAAAATAGATAATAATACTATTTCTGGGGCGAAATTTGCCGCTAATGCAAGAATTCATGCGTCTATATTGTCATTGTATGATAATATGCGTCTGAAAGAACCTAAAATTGAAGCTAAAAATGCAACTTGGTCTGCGGTTGAGACTAGAATAAAATCAAGTCTTGCTGAGGCTAAAGCCAAAGGAGGTCAGGTAGTGTTATTGACCAATACATTGGCGAGCCCTTCTGCTGAAAAATTAATTGGTGAATTCATTGCTGCAAATCCAACTGCTAAACATGTAATGTATGATGCGGTTTCTTCTTCTGAAGCTTTAGATGCTTTTGAGGCTGTTTATGGTGAAAGAGCTTTGGTTGATTATGATTTTTCAAAAGCTTCCTTGATTGTGTCTGTTGGAGCTGACTTTTTAGGTGATTGGCAAGGTGGCGGATATGACGCGGGTTATGCGAAAGGCAGAATTCCGAAAAACGGAAAAATGTCACGTCATTTCCAATTAGAAGCAAATATGACATTGTCAGGTGCTGCTGCAGATAAACGTTTGCCGATGTCTGTTGCTAATCAAAAACAAGCGCTTGTACATTTATATAATATTATTACCGGTTCTGCTGTTGCGGTGTCTTTGGATGAAAAATTTAAAGCTGAAGTGACTAAAGCGGGTCAACAATTAAAAGCTGCCGGATCCAAAGGTGTTTTGGTTTCTGGTATTCAGGATAAAAATGCCCAGTTATTGGTTTTGGCTATTAACCAAGTATTGGCAAGTGAAGCTTTCAGTACTGTTGGAACAAGACAAATAAGAAAAGGTTCTGATCAAAAAGTAGCTCAATTAGTAAGTGATATGAATGCAGGTAGTGTTCATACCTTAATAATGAGTGGTGTTAATCCGGTTTATACTTTAGCTGATTCTGCTGCATTCGTGGCTGGTCTTAAAAAAGTGGATACTTCAGTTTCTTTTTCTCTAAAAGAAGATGAAACAGCGTCAGTGACTACGATTGCTGCTGCTGCACCTCACTATTTAGAGTCTTGGGGAGATTTAACTCTTACTAAAGGGACGTATAGCTTAACTCAGCCAACGATTCGTCCTTTGTTTAATACAAAACAATTTCAAGAGGTGTTATTGTCGTTGAATGGAACGACAGTAGCGTATTATGATTATATAAAAGCAAATTCAGTATCAATCATTTCTGGTTCAACTTGGAATAAAGTATTGCATGATGGTGTTTTTGTTGGTGCGCCTCAAGCGGTGTCTGGAGGTACAGCAGATTATGCTGGTGCAGCTGCTGCTTTGTCAAAAGCAAAAACATTCCAAGGTTTGGAGTTGGTTTTATATACCAAAACAGGTATGGGAGACGGACAACAGGCAAACAACCCATGGTTGCAAGAGTTTCCTGATCCAATCACAAGAGTATCTTGGGATAACTATGTGACGGTTTCAAATGCAGATGCAAAAACATTAGGTTTGTCTAATGAAATCGTTGCTAATGGAGGATTGAACGGTAGTTATGTTACAGTTACTACTGCTGAGGGATTGAAATTAGAAAACGTTCCGGTTATTGTTCAGCCAGGTCAAGCGGTTGGAACAGTTGGTTTGGCTTTTGGTTACGGTCGTAAAGCGGCGTTAAAAGAAGAAATGCAAGTAGGTATAAATGCTTACGCTTTATATAAAGGGTTTAATGATGTACAGTCTGTTACTTTAGTTCAGGCTAGCGGAGAACATGAGTTTGCTTGTGTTCAAGGTCAAAAAACATTAATGGGTAGAGGGGATATTATCAAAGAAACTTCTTTGGAAATCTTCAATACTAAAGATGCGAAAGACTGGAATAAAGTGCCAATGGTATCTTTGGATCACAAAGAGGTAGAGGCCACTTCAGTAGATTTATGGGATTCATTCGATCGTTCTACAGGACATCACTTTAATCTTTCTATTGATTTAAATGCATGTACAGGATGTGGTGCTTGTGTTATTGCTTGTCATGCAGAGAACAACGTTCCTGTTGTAGGTAAAGATGAAGTAAGAAGAAGTCGTGATATGCACTGGTTGCGTATTGACAGATATTATTCTTCTGAAAGTACTTTTGAAGGGGATAATGAGAGAAAAGAAAATATCGCAGGTTTGTCTAGTTCATTGTCTACTTTTAACGAAATGGAAAAAGCAGGAGATAATCCTCAGGTTTCATTCCAGCCTGTAATGTGTCAACACTGTAATCACGCACCTTGTGAAACAGTTTGTCCGGTTGCTGCTACTTCACATGGCCGTCAGGGTCAAAATCATATGGCTTATAACAGATGTGTTGGTACACGTTATTGTGCAAACAACTGTCCGTATAAAGTACGTCGTTTCAACTGGTTCTTGTATAACAATAACAGTGAATTCGATTTCCATATGAATGATGATTTAGGACGTATGGTTTTAAATCCGGATGTTAATGTTCGTTCTCGTGGAGTTATGGAGAAATGTTCTATGTGTATCCAAATGACACAAGCGACAATTCTTAAAGCGAAAAGAGAAGGTAGAGTTGTAGTTGACGGTGAGTTTCAAACAGCTTGTTCAAATGCTTGTTCTACCGGAGCAATGGTTTTTGGAGATGTTAATGATACTGAAGCTGCAGTTGCTAAATTAGCTGCTGACGAAAGATCGTATCATTTGTTGGAGCATGTTGGAACGAAACCAAATGTGGTTTATCACGTTAAAGTTAGAAATACTTAGAAATAAATTAAAAATCAATATAAAGGAATATGTCTCATATATACGACTCTAGTATTAGAAAGCCTTTAGTTATAGGTGATAGATCATATCACGACGTAACAGTAGATGTCGCTGCGCCTGTTGAAGGAGAAGCCAACAAACATTGGTGGATTGTATTTACAATCGCTTTAACAGCTTTCCTTTGGGGATTGGGCTGTATCATTTACACCGTATCTACAGGAATTGGAACATGGGGATTAAATAAAACAGTTGGATGGGCCTGGGATATCACGAACTTCGTTTGGTGGGTTGGTATCGGTCACGCTGGAACTTTGATTTCTGCAGTATTATTATTATTCCGTCAAAGATGGAGAATGGCGATTAACCGTTCTGCGGAAGCTATGACTATCTTCTCGGTAATTCAAGCGGGTTTATTCCCGATTATCCACATGGGACGTCCATGGTTGGCTTACTGGGTTTTACCTATACCAAATCAATTTGGTTCTCTTTGGGTGAATTTTAACTCCCCGTTACTTTGGGACGTTTTTGCGATTTCAACGTATCTTTCGGTATCATTGGTTTTCTGGTGGACTGGATTATTGCCTGACTTTGCGATGTTGAGAGACAGGGCGATTACACCTTTTAATAAAAGAATCTATTCTATCTTAAGTTTTGGATGGAGTGGTAGAGTAAAAGATTGGCAACGTTTTGAGGAAGTATCTTTGGTTCTTGCCGGTTTAGCGACTCCTCTTGTGCTTTCGGTACATACCATTGTATCGATGGACTTTGCCACTTCAGTAATTCCAGGATGGCATACAACAATCTTTCCTCCTTACTTTGTGGCTGGTGCGGTTTTCTCTGGGTTTGCAATGGTAAATACCTTGCTTATAATTATGAGAAAGGTTTCTAACCTTGAAGCATACATTACCTTACAGCACATCGAATTAATGAACATCATTATTATGATTACAGGTTCGATAGTTGGTGTTGCTTATATTACTGAGTTATTCATTGCTTGGTATTCAGGAGTGGAGTATGAGCAATATGCTTTCTTGAACAGGGCTACAGGGCCTTACTGGTGGGCTTATTGGTCAATGATGACTTGTAATGTATTTTCACCTCAGTTTATGTGGTTTAAAAAATTAAGAACAAGTATCATGTTCTCTTTTATTATATCTATTGTGGTAAACATAGGGATGTGGTTTGAGCGTTTCGTAATCATTGTAACTTCTTTACATAGAGATTACTTGCCGTCTTCATGGACGATGTTCTCTCCAACATTTGTAGATATTGGAATTTTCATCGGAACAATTGGTTTCTTCTTTGTATTGTTTTTATTGTATTCCAGAACATTCCCTGTTATAGCTCAAGCAGAGGTAAAAACAATATTAAAAGCGACTGGAGATAATTACATAAGAGAAAGAGAAGCAAATAAAGATTCACATCATGAGTAATAAAGTAATTTACGCCATTTATAATGACGATGATATATTGATGAATGCAGTTAAAAAAACTAGAGCTGCCCATCATCATATTGAAGAAGTGTTTTCTCCATTTCCTGTTCACGGTTTGGATAAAGCAATGGGAATAGCCCCTACAAGATTAGCTATTTGTGCATTCATTTATGGTTGCATTGGTATATCTGTTGCAACAGCAATGATGAATTTTATCATGATTCAGGATTGGCCTCAGGATATCGGGGGTAAACCAAGTTTTAGTTATATTCAAAACATGCCTGCTTTTGTGCCTATTATGTTTGAGATGACAGTATTTTTTGCTGCTCACTTAATGGTTATCACTTTTTATATGAGAAGTAGATTATGGCCTTTCAAAGAAGCAGAGAATCCGGATGTGAGAACTACAGATGATCATTTTTTAATGGAAGTGGCTGTTAAAGACAATGAAGAAGAATTAGTTTCTTTTTTCAAAAATACAGGAGCTGTAGAAGTTAAAGTAATAGAAAAGCATTAATCTAGATATGAAAAGGATATATAAAATAACACTATTATTAGGCATTACTATTTTAGTAGCTTCTTGTCATAATAATTCAGCGCCAAATTATCAATATTTTCCGAACATGTATGAATCAGTAGGTTATGAAACTTATTCTGAATCGGATGCATTTAAGAATGGAAAAGAAGGACAACTTCCTGCAGAAGGAACTATCAATAGAGGTTTTGAACCTTATGAGTACGAAAACTCTACTGCCGGTTACGAGTTGGCAAAAGCCAATCTTAAATCTCCTTTAGATTCTCTTGACAGAAATTCTGGTAAAGGGCAGGAACTTTACGAAATTTATTGTATCAGTTGTCACGGTGCAGCTGGAGACGGTAAAGGTAAATTAGTGGAAAGAGAGAAATTTTTGGGTGTGCCTAGTTATAAAGACAGGGTGATTACTGAAGGGAGTATTTTTCATGTTGAGACTTATGGTTTAAATGCAATGGGTTCTCATGCGAACCAATTAAGTGCACACGAGCGCTGGTTAGTTGCTGACTATGTCTTGAAACTAAAAAGCCAATTATAATTGTTGAACAAACTGATCGTAATAGATATGTATACATTTTCAAATAAATTAAAAACTTTTTCTTTAGTCTTAATGGCAGTTGGTCTATTGGGAATAGGTTATGGTTTTTATAGTGCACCCAAAGATATTCATGAAGTTGAAAATCTTTTAGCAGCAGAGAGTCACGGTGGTCATGGCGCAGTACATCATGAAGAAGCTAAATCTGAAGTAGGAGCTCATTCTTCTGAAGCGAAGCAGGCTCATGGTGAAGAAACAAAAGAAGCTGCTGAACACAACGAACATTTAAATCATGTTTTACACCAATTACAGAATAAACCATGGGCTGCTTTGTATGTAGCATGTATTTTCTTTATGCTTGTTGCAATGGGAGTACTTGCATTCTATGCAATTCAACAAGTGGCGCAAGCCGGATGGTCTCCTGTGTTGTTTAGAGTAATGCAGGGAATTACGGCTTATCTGCCTTTTGGATCTGCTATTTTCTTCGTTATCCTTATATTATGTGGATTACACTTTAATCATTTATTCACCTGGTTAGATCCTGAAGTTGTTGCTCATGATGAACTTATAGCTGCAAAATCAGGTTATTTGAACTTTCCTTTCTGGATTGTGAGAGCTGCAATATTTTTATTAGGATGGAACTTATACAGATATTATTCTGCTAAAAATTGTTTAGCTCAAGATGAATCGAATGATGATACTTTTTATAAAAAGAATTTCAAATTATCTGCCGGATTCTTGGTTTTCTTTATTGTGTCAGAATCAATTATGTCATGGGACTGGATCATGTCTATCGATCCTCACTGGTTCAGTACTTTGTTCGGATGGTATGTGTTTGCAAGTTTCTTTGTTAGTGGTATTACTATGATTACAATGGTAACCTTGTATTTGAAATCAAGAGGTTATTTAGAATTTGTAAATACCAGCCATATCCACGATTTAGCTAAATTCATGTTCGGTATCAGTGTTTTCTGGACTTACTTATGGTTTTCACAATTTATGTTGATTTGGTATGCTGATATTCCGGAAGAGATTACTTATTTCGTAACTAGAATTGAATTATACAACCTTCCGTTTTTCGGAGCTGTAGTTATGAACTTCCTTTTCCCAATATTAATTTTGGTAAATACCGATTTCAAAAGAATCACTTGGATTCTGGTTATGGCAGGTATCGTAATTTTAGCGGGTCATTATATTGATTTCTTTAATATGATTATGCCAGGAACTGTTGGAGACAGATGGTTTATTGGGGTTTCAGAAATTTCATCCGTTCTTTTCTTCTTAGGTTTATTTATTTATGCTGTGTTTACTGCATTGTCTAAAGCTCCTTTGTTGGCAAAAAGAAATCCATTTATAGAAGAAAGTAAACATTTTCATTATTAATATTTAAAGAGATAAACAGATGACAAGTTTGTTGGTAATTATAGTTTTAGTTTTATTGGCTGTAGCTTTATGGCAATTGACGAAGATTTTTGATCTTACCCAGGTAGGGTCTAGTCCGGACAATTCACAAGTTGCGACCGATAACGATAATAATGTGCAAGGTTATTTGATGTTTGGCTTTTTGGCTTTCATTTATATCTTTACAATATACGGTTTGTACACTTGGGGAGATTTAGTGCTTCATACACCAGCTTCGGCACATGGAGGTCAAGTTGATAATTTGATGAATATCACTTGGGTTTTAATCTTCACTGTTCAGGCAATCACTCAGGTTTTATTACACTATTTTGCTTTTAAATACAGAGGTAAAAAAGAACAAAAAGCCTTGTATTTTGCGGATAACAATAAATTAGAAGCAATTTGGAGTGTTATCCCGGCGGTAGTTTTAGCAGGTTTGATTCTTTACGGATTGTATGCTTGGACAAACATTATGTTTGTTGATGAAGATGAAGATACTATTGTTGTTGAATTGTATGCACAACAATTTAAATGGTCTGCAAGATATGCCGGTGATGACAACGTATTGGGTAAAGCAAACGTTCGATTAATAGAAGGTGTTAATACTTTAGGGGTTGATTTGGCTGATCCATATGCTCAAGATGATATTGTGGTTTCTGAATTACATATTCCAAAAGGAAAAAAAGTTCTTTTCAAAATGAGATCTCAGGATGTATTGCACTCTGCATATTTTCCACATTTCAGGGCTCAGATGAACTGCGTTCCTGGTATGGTTACTGAATTTGCTTTCGAGCCAATTTATACTACTGCAGAATACAGAGAATTGCCATACATGATTGAAAAAGTTTCTAAAATTAATGCCATCAGATCAAAGAAAAGTGTTGCATTGGTTGCTAAAGGTGAAGCACCTTTAGATCCTTATACATTTGATTATTTATTGCTTTGCAATAAAATTTGCGGGGCTTCTCACTATAACATGCAAATGAAAGTTATAGTTGATACACCGGAAGATTATAAAAAATGGTTAAGTGAGCAATCTACTTTGGTAAAAGAGGTAAAAGCTTCAAAAGAAACTGCACCTGCTGAAGGGGAAGAAGTAAATGATTCTTTGAAAGCAAATGATACGGCAGCTGTTTCTAAAATTGCCATGAAATAATTATTATTAAGAAAATTTAAAGTATACAAATATGTCAGCAGAAGGTCACGATCACGGACACGATCACGAACACGAACATCACCATAAAGACACTTTCATTACTAAATATATTTTTAGTATTGATCATAAAATGATTGCTAAGCAATACCTTATAACAGGTATTATTATGGGAATCATAGGTGTAGGGATGTCTATGCTTTTTAGAATGCAATTGGCATGGCCAGAAGAATCATTTAAAATATTCAATGTTTTACTTGGTGATAAATTTGCTCCTGACGGAGTAATGGCTAATGATATTTATTTGGCTTTAGTTACTATTCACGGTACTATAATGGTATTCTTTGTACTTACGGCTGGTCTGAGTGGTACTTTTAGTAATTTATTGATTCCGCTACAGATTGGTGCCCGGGATATGGCATCTGGATTTATGAATATGATTTCGTATTGGTTATTCTTTTTATCAAGTGTAATCATGATTTGTTCTTTATTTGTTGAGGCTGGACCAGCTTCTGCAGGTTGGACTATTTATCCGCCATTGAGTTCATTGCCTCAGGCAATTCCTGGTTCTGGTGCAGGTATGACACTCTGGTTGGTTTCTATGGCTATCTTTATTGCATCTTCATTGATGGGATCTTTGAACTATGTGGTAACGGTTATCAACCTTAGAACAAAAGGGATGTCTATGACAAGATTGCCACTTACTATTTGGGCTTTCTTTGTAACAGCTATTATTGGTATCGTTTCTTTCCCGGTATTATTGTCTGCAGCTTTATTGTTGATTTTTGACAGAAGTTTCGGGACTTCATTCTTCTTATCTGATATCTATATTGCCGGAGAGGTTTTACACTATCAAGGTGGATCTCCAGTTTTATTTGAACACTTATTCTGGTTCTTAGGACACCCTGAAGTTTATATCGTATTATTACCTGCTTTGGGTATTACCTCTGAAATTATAGCGACTAATTCGCGTAAACCAATCTTTGGTTACAGAGCGATGATTATGTCTATCCTTGCAATTGCATTTTTATCAACAATCGTTTGGGGTCACCATATGTTTATCTCGGGAATGAATCCATTCTTGGGGTCGGTATTTACCTTTACGACTTTATTGATTGCAATTCCATCAGCGGTAAAAGCATTTAACTACATCACAACACTTTGGAAAGGTAACTTACAGTTGAATCCTGCCATGTTATTCTCTATCGGATTGGTTTCTACCTTTATTACCGGTGGTTTGACAGGTATTATTCTTGGGGACAGTACCTTGGATATTAACGTTCACGATACGTATTTCGTTGTGGCTCACTTCCACTTAGTAATGGGTATTTCTGCTCTATACGGAATGTTTGCTGGAATCTACCACTGGTTCCCAAAAATGTTCGGAAGAATGTTGAATAAAAACTTAGGTTATGTTCACTTTTGGGTAACTGCAATATGTGCTTATGGAGTTTTCTTCCCGATGCACTTCATCGGATTGGCAGGTTTACCAAGACGTTATTATACAAATACAAATTTCCCGTTATTTGATGATTTACAAAACGTAAATGTATTGATTACGACGTTTGCTTTAATTGGTGGGGCTTTCCAATTGGTGTTCTTATACAATTTCTTTGTTAGTATTTTCTACGGTAAGAAATCAGTACAAAATCCATGGAAATCTAATACATTGGAGTGGACAGCACCAGTAGAACATATGCATGGTAACTGGCCGGGAGAAATTCCAGAAGTACACCGTTGGCCATATGATTACAGTAATCCAGGTCACGATGAAGATTTTGTTCCTCAAAATGTACCGATGAAACCGGGTGAAGAAGTTTTACATCACTAGAATTTTAAAAATAGTTAAAAATGCCTTTCTAATCCGGAAAGGCATTTTTTATTTACTTATAACTTTATCTTATCTTTGTGGCATGAACGAAAACTTAGATCCTACTACCAAAGGTTATAATTCGGAAGAATTTGATTTCGAAAGAAAATTGAGACCCTTATCATTTGATGATTTTGCGGGTCAGGATCAGATATTGGAAAATCTGAAAGTATTTGTTCAGGCGGCCAACCAAAGAAACGAAGCCTTAGACCATACCCTTTTTCATGGTCCTCCCGGATTGGGAAAAACTACCTTGGCTAATATCCTGGCCAATGAATTGAATGTGGGTATCAAAATCACCTCGGGGCCTGTTTTGGATAAGCCGGGTGACTTAGCCGGACTTCTGACCAATTTAGAAGAAAGGGATGTTTTGTTTATCGATGAGATTCATCGTTTGAGTCCAATTGTCGAAGAATATTTGTATTCGGCTATGGAAGACTTCAAGATTGACATCATGATCGAATCGGGTCCAAATGCCCGTACGGTTCAGATTAATTTGAATCCATTTACCCTGATTGGTGCTACAACCCGTTCCGGTCTTTTAACGGCTCCGATGCGTGCCCGTTTCGGAATTTCCTCCCGTTTGCAATATTATACAACCGAATTGTTGACGACCATTGTAGAAAGAAGTTCTGATATTTTGAATATGCCTATTACGCTCGAAGCGGCTATCGAAATTGCCGGTAGAAGTAGAGGGACACCGCGTATTGCCAATGCGCTATTGCGTCGTGTGCGCGATTTTGCGCAGATAAAAGGCAATGGAACTATCGATATCGAAATTTCGCGTTATGCGTTAAAAGCTTTGAATGTAGATGCGCATGGTTTGGATGAAATGGATAATAAAATCCTGAATACGATTATTGATAAGTTCAAAGGCGGTCCTGTTGGTTTGTCTACTTTGGCGACAGCCGTTTCCGAAAGTAGTGAAACCATCGAGGAGGTGTACGAACCTTTTCTCATTCAGGAAGGTTTTATCATGAGAACACCAAGAGGCAGGGAAGTCACCGATAAGGCCTATAAGCATTTAGGAAAAATCAATGCCAATATTCAAAAAGGATTGTTTGAGTAATTTTTTTTTGAAGCTTTAACCTGCTGTCCGCTATATCTATTCTGGAAAACACCACCATAATAGGATGTTGCTACCATCAGGGCTATAACGAACCGCTAAACCATATTGTTATTTCTAAATCAGTACATACCCAATTTATAAAATCCGAAGCTAAACGCCTCGGTTTTTTATCTTGTGGGATATCTAAAGCCGGATTTTTGGAGGAAGAAGCGCCTCGTTTAGAAAATTGGTTGAATGAAAACAGAAACGGAACGATGTCTTACATGGAAAACCATTTTGACAAGCGACTTAATCCGACTTTGCTTGTGGATGATGCCAAAAGCGTTGTTTCTTTGTTGTTAAATTACTATCCAGCCGAATTACAAAATCAATATTCCTTCAAGATTTCGAAATACGCTTATGGTCAGGATTATCATTTCGTAATCAAGGAAAAACTCAAAGAATTACTGTTTTCCATTCAAGAAACCATTGGTGAGGTTTCAGGTCGTGTTTTTGTCGATTCGGCTCCGGTTCTGGATAAAGCCTGGGCAGCCAAAAGTGGTTTGGGTTGGATTGGTAAAAACAGTAATCTGTTAACCCAAAAAACAGGTTCGTTCTATTTTATTGCCGAGTTGATTATCGACCTGGATTTAGATTACGATAATCCTGTTACGGATCACTGTGGAACTTGTACCGCCTGTATCGATGCCTGTCCTACCGAGGCCATCGTATCTCCTTATATTGTTGACGGGAGCAAATGTATTTCCTATTTCACAATCGAGCTGAAAGACAATATTCCCCAGGAAATGAAAGGCAAGTTTGATGATTGGATTTTTGGTTGTGATGTGTGTCAGGACGTTTGTCCTTGGAATCGATTTTCAAAACCGCACAGTGAACCCTTATTTAATCCCAATCCGGAGTTACTCTCTATGTCTAAGAAAGATTGGAAAGAAATTACCGAAGAAACTTTTAGGGCTGTTTTCAGAAATTCGGCGGTTAAGAGAACAAAATTTGAGGGTTTGAAGAGGAATATTGATTTTTTAGAATAATCTAATTCTTCATTGTAGATTCCCGAACAATGACGCTTGTGCTTAATTCTACGGTTCTTGGTGTAAAGTCTATTCCTTGTTTATGGCAAATCATTTCTTCTAATAATAATTCAAAAGCTATTTTTCCCATTTCATGGCTTGGTTGGTCAATTGTGCTTAATTTTGGTGTGAGTACCTGTGAGATAAACCAATTGCTAAAGCCGATAAGAGCTATTTGTTCCGGGACTTTTATGCCTTTTTCATTAAAATAGGCCAAAGATCCTACGGCAACTAAATCAGTTACTGCAAAAATTCCGTCTATATCGGGATGATCTTCCACTATTTGTTTGGCAAATTCATATCCTTCTTCAAAACTAACTTTTTCACAGGTGTAAACTAATTTTGGATCAAAAATAATATTGTTTTTTTCTAATGCTTTTTTGTATCCAATATAACGGTCAATGGAGTTTTGAGGATTTATTGGGCCACGAATATGGGCTATTTTTTTGCAACCTTTATCAATTAAATGCTGGACAGCATTAAATGCTGCTTTTTGATCATCAATGATTACCTTAGAACATTTAGCCAATTTGGCTATTTTATCAAACATCACAAGAGGGATATTTCTGTTGACTATTTCTTTTAAATGATCGTCATAATTAGATTCATTGGAAAGAGATATTAAAATTCCGTCAACCCTTTTGTTTATGAGTAGTTCGACTTGTTTTATTTCTAATTCTAATGTTTCGTTAGATTGAAGGATAATAACCAAATAGCCATTTTTTTCTGCCTCATTTATAATTGCATTAATTATATTCGAGAAGAAATAATGCATTACTTCAGGGATAATTAAACCAATGGTTTTGGATTCTTTTGTCCTTAAATTTACTGCGAAACTATTGGGGGTATAATGTAATTTTTGTGCTAATTCAATAACAGCATTTTTGGTTTTGAGACTAACATCTGGATAATTTTTGAGGGCTTTGGAGACAGTTGTTATTGAAATCCCTAATTTTGAGGCAATTTCTTTAAGAGTAATCTCTTTCATGTATAAGTTTCTAGTGGTTTAATGGACTTAGTTATTAGACTTACATTGGTTTAAATAAATTTCCACCATCAGTTCCGAATACCAAGGTATAAATTTTTATCATATGGATTGTTTTTTTTATTAAAATAAACGATGAAATAAGATTAACAAAGTTTCAATTTTATGTAGTTTCCCGTTCAATTAATGTTGTTTCTAATTCAACCGACTGAAAAATTATAGGTAAATTATTCTTTTTTAAGTTAATTTCATCGAAAAGAATTGACGCTGCTTTTCTTCCAATTTCAAATCCTGGTTGATCAATCGTTGAAAGGGCAGGTGATATGACACTTGACATAAACCAATTACTAAAACCTAAGACAGCGACCTGGTTTGGAATTGAAATATTTACTTCATTTAAATATTTTATAATTCCAATAGCAACTAAATCAGTTACTGCAAATATGGCATCGATGTTTAGATTTTCATTGATTATTTTTTTAGCATTTTCATAGCCGTCTTTAAAATCGTTGTTGTTTTCACATACAAAAACTAAAGAAGGCTCATAGGGAATATTATTGTCTTCCAATGCTTTTTTATATCCTAAAAAACGATCAATAGAATTTTGGGGTAGATAGGAACCTCTGAAATGCGCAATCTTTTTATACCCTTTTTTTATAAGATAGCAAACGGCATCATAAGCCGCTTTTCGGTCATTAATCATTACTTTTGAACAGTTAACAATTTTTGCAATTTTATCAAAAAGAACTAAAGGAGTATTGCGGGAAAGAACGGTATTCAAGTGATTAAATTCACCAGTTTCGTTAGACAAGGAGATTAAAATACCATCAACTCTTTTATTCAATAGAAGATTAATTTGTTTTTTTTCCAATTCAAATTTTTCGTTTGACTGTAAAATAATGACCATGTAATCCCTTTTTTCGGCTTCTTCCAGAATTCCTTCAATTACATTTGAAAAAAAATGATGAACGATGGTTGGGATTATTAAGCCTATTGTTTTGGATTCCTTTGTCCTTAAGTTTACCGCGAAGCTGTTTGGCGTATAATTTAATTGATTTGCTAATTCTATAACTGCCTTTTTGGTTTTTTCACTTACATCTGAGTAACCTTTTAAAGCTTTAGAAACGGTTGTTACGGATATTCCTAATTGATTGGCAATTTCTTTTAGAGTAGTATTATTCATATTTTGATTTTCTAATAATAAAAAACAAATAAAAACTGTTTGATAGAAACTAATTTACAATTTATTTATGGTAAAACAATTTCTGTCAAACAGTTAAATTAAAATTATCTTTTGGGTGTTATTTGAGTTCTATTATTGCGGCTTCATATGGACGTAAAGTGTCATGTTTTATTTTCTTAGTATTAGAATAATTATCTAAAACTATGGTAGACTTATTTAGTGACATGCCTAAATTGAATGAAGCTGTTTTTTCTGAAAAATTTAATAAGATCAACATTTTTTTTCCGTTCAATTCTCGGGAATAAGCAAAAACATTTGGATTTTCTTTGTCTAATAGCGTGTATTTTCCATAAATGAGTGTCGGTTCCTCTTTTCGAATTTGTACTAATTTTCTAAAATAATTTAATACTGAATTTGGATCTTTTTCCTGAGCTTCTGCATTGATGAATTTATAGTTAGAATTTACTTTTAGCCAAGGTGTCCCTGTTGTGAAACCTGCGTTTTGAGTGGTGTTCCATTGAAAAGGAGTTCTTCCGTTTTCTCTGGCGGTTTGTTTTTGTTCTTCTAAAAATGCTTTTAAATCCCCGCCACGGTTTTTTAATCCAAAATATTTGTTTCGGGTATCCACATCATGGTAATCATCTATAGAGTCAAAACGGATGTTCACCATTCCTAATTCATCTCCATAGTAATAATAAGGTGTGCCACGCATTGTCATAATGAATGTAGAAAGCATTTTTGAGGATATTTCTCTAAATTCAGGAGAGTCATTCCCAAATTTGCTGACCATTCTCGGTTGGTCATGATTTGCAAGAAATATAGACAGCCATCCTTTGTCTTTAAAAACTTCATCATATTTAGAAAAAATTTCTTTGTATTTTACCAGACCAAAATCTTTTACATGTTTTCCAATATCTACACTTTCAAAGTGATACGCCATATTTAATTCTTTTCTGTCGGGATCTACAAATAACATAGCGTCTTCAGGAGAACTTCCGGCACCTTCGGCAACGGTCATGATGTCGTATTTGCTGAAAACTTCTCTATTCATTTCTTGTAAATACTCATGTAAATGCGGGCCAACCCCATAATATTTTATGATATTCTTTTCGAAACCTTTGGGAAGTTCAGGCCAGGTGGTATCTTTTGAGGCAAACTGAAAGGCATCCATTCTAAATCCGTCAATTCCTTTATCAAGCCAAAAACGCATGATGTCATATACTTCATTTCGCACTTTTGGGTTTTCCCAATTCAAATCAGGTTGCTTTTGTGAAAAATAATGAAGGTAATAGGAATCGGTTTGGGGATCGTATTTCCAAGCATCGCTGTTTACATCAAAAAAACTCCATCTATAAGGTGGTTTCCCTTTTTCTGCGGGCCACCAATGGTAATAATCCCTATAAGGATTGTCTCTGGAACTTCTGGATTGCTTAAACCATTCGTGTTCGTCACTACTGTGATTCACCACTAAATCCATGATAAGTTTTATGTTTCGTTTGTGCATTTCTTTCAGTAACAAATCAAAATCTTCCATGGTTCCGAAATCAGACATGATTTCACGATAGTTGCTGATGTCGTAACCATTGTCGTCATTTGGGGAAGTATAAATCGGATTCAGCCAAACAGCATCAATTCCTAAACTTTTTACATAATCAAGTTTAGAAATAATTCCTTTTAAATCGCCAATTCCGTCGCCATCACTATCTTTAAAACTTCTAGGGTAAATTTGATATACAACAGCTTCTTTCCACCATTTGGCATCCTTGGAGGGAACAATTAAATTTTTTTTAGTTTGCGCATTCATGGTGTTGCTGGAAAATAATAGCGTTAAGGCACTTAAACATAGCGAGTGAATTGGTTTCATTGGTGTTTATTAGATTAAATTTATGTTGATTGTTCATTTAGATTATAGGTTTCGGCTTTTCATAATTTGGTTTCAGGCATCTGATATAATTTATTTGTAAATTCATTTTCTGTAATTATTAAGTGTTATTTACTTTTGTATAGACGGGCTTATCAGGGTAATGACGCTAAATGATTCATTTTTAACCAATTGATTTGCGATGACTGATTCGTGATTTTTTGAATTTTGGATTCAGTTCAAAATTTACTTTATCGCCAGACATATTCGAAACAATCAAATAAGTATGTTTTTTTCCGGTTCTGGCATAAGCAATATCTTTGGAATTTCCATCAATTAAATCTCCATTACCATCACCGTTAGAATCTTTGAAAGAACGAGGGTGAATTGGGCAAACAACTTGCCCTTTCCACCGTTTTTTCTCAAAAAGGATATTTTTTCTTGGGCGTTTAAAGAGATGTACATCAGTAAACAAATCAGGGTAAGTAATTCTGTTGTGGTTATGGACGGTTTCTTCATTTTTAAGATGCTTGAGTAATCCGAGGGGGCATTTATTTTTGTACGGGATTCATGAATTTGGATATTTTTAAATTTGATATTTTAGGGTTTGCCCCTTCGCTTCCGGCTACTAGTGCCCCTAATGCGCAGGCAAAATCAATTGCTTTTTGAGGGTCTTTTTCTGTTAGTAATTTGCTGATTAATCCAGCCAAAAACGAATCGCCAGCTCCAACGGTATCGACTACATTTATGTGGTAGCCGCTGTTGTAGTACATTTTTTCATTATAGTACAAAACGGCTCCATGGCTTCCTTTTGTTACACAAACATGTTTGGTATTGGTTAGTTCTGCTATAAAGCGGATATTTTGTTCTAATGAATGATATGGGGAGTTGAAAAAATGACTTATTTCGTATAATTCATCATCATTAAATTTTATGAAATCAGATTGAATCATCAGGTTGAAGAGCACTTTTTTCTTGTAGAAAGGCGCGCGTAAATTAACATCAAATATTTTGTATTTTGCATAATTGATTAGTTCCAATAAAGTTTGGAATGAAATGGCATCTCTACAAACCAGACTCCCATAAACAAATGCATCAGCTGTTTTTACTGCGTTTTCCGCTTCTGGATTGCACTCAATTTTATCCCAGGCAACAGGATAATTAATGGTGTAAGAGGCAGAACCTCTTTCGTTTAAGCGGACTATGACTTCTCCCGTTTTGTACACGGGATCTGTTTGAATAAAATTAGTGTTTACTTTGTTTGCCTTTATAAAACTTAAAATTTCTTGTCCTATTTTATCATCACCTATACGACTTATTATTTGAGTGTTTATTCCAAGTGAAGCAAGTCTTAATGCAACATTCAAAGGAGCACCGCCAATTTTTCGATGAGAGGGGAAAACATCAAAAAGTACTTCTCCAAAACAGGTTACACTGGCTTTTTTTTCTTTATTTTTCATATATGTAAAAGTTGTTTTTTTAGCGGTCATATATGTTATCGCCTTTTTATTTATTGGTGTTTGCTTCACTGAGTTAATATTTTTCATAGGTGTTCAGCGAATTTCATTTGCTTGCG
>JAKFBW010000059.1:0-58564 GCA_036676965.1 Flavobacterium sp.
GAGAAATTTTTATCCATCGAAAACGAATTTGCTTTGCGTGAAGGACTTTTATTAAATGGCTATTTCTTTTTGAAACGTTTGGGGGTAAGTGATGAGAAAGCATTCGGTTTAGAAAAATCCGATGTCGAAATAGAACAAATTCCATTGGTTTATCAGCCCATTACAAACATAAAATTAGATCGAAAAATCAGATGAGGATGATAACCTTCCCCAAAGCATTGATTTGTACTCTGCATTGAAAAACAGAAAACCTCGTTTATCCTAAGATTTGGGATAAACGAGGTTTATTTTTGAGTTGGATTTTTTATACCAATTCCGATTAATTTCGGGATTCCATTTTTTATTTAAGCAAAGCTGACTTCAATGGCAACTGTTTCAATTTCATTTAGAAAAACAAAAAAGCTTGAAACACGACCTGAAAAACTGAGAGCCTGTTTAAAATTCATCAAAATTAATTTCCCTAAACCCTAAAGGGTATAATTTTGATGAAATTTTAAGAAATTTTCCGCCTTTAGGGACGGGGGAAAAAGAAAATTTCTTTTTTTAAAATAAATTTAAACAGGCTCTGAAATTACTTACTGACTTCACTCATTTTGTAGGTAAAATTAACGTACTTTGTATTTCACAAACAAAAGTAAATGCTATTCAACAGTTTTATTTTTTTTATTTTCCTTTTCATAGTACTTAGCGTTTTTTATTCTTTAAAAAATGTCCTTTTTAAAAAATACTGGCTTGTACTATCCAGTTTTTTCTTTTATGGGTATTGGAATTGGGAATTATTGGGAATCTTGCTACTATGTATTATCAGTAATTATTATTTTGCCCTCTGCATCCGAAACGAAACAAAATCATTTAAACATTGGCACACAATAGGCATTATTTTCAACCTGTCGCTATTGGCTCTCTTCAAGTACTTTAATTTTTTTATGGAATCTTTTGAGCAGATAACTAATTTTTTAGGATTCCCAATAGCTTCGTTTCATTTACAACTTATCTTGCCTATCGGTATTTCATTCTATGTTTTTAAAGCCATTGCCTACTTAGTTGATGTATATAAAAAACAAATGGAGCCCACTACAAAAATTGTTGACTTATCACTATATCTGAGCTTTTTCCCCCAGTTAATTGCCGGTCCCATACAAAGAGCTAACTATATATTCCCTCAATTATCCTCCGCTTTAAGTCCGTCTAAAACACAGTTAAAAGATGGTTTTTTCTTAATCTCTATTGGATTATTCCAGAAGACAATGATTGGAGATGCTTGTGGCAGAATGGTAGATGCCATTTTTTTTGATTTGACTAAATATTCTTCCTTTGAAATTTTAAGTGCTGTTGTATTATTCACTTTTCAGATCTATGCTGATTTTGCAGGATATTCAAATATGGCCAGAGGTCTGGCAAAGCTATTTGGCATCGAATTAACGATCAATTTTAAGCAACCTTATAGCGCCAAAAACATCAAAGAATTTTGGAGTAAATGGCATATTTCCTTATCGACTTGGTTACGGGATTACTTGTATATTCCTTTGGGCGGAAATAGAAAAGGGACATTTATTTTATATCGAAATATACTAATTGTAATGCTACTGGGCGGATTGTGGCATGGTGCTGGATGGAATTATATCCTGTGGGGTTTGTACCATGCTTTATTGTTGATTATATACCATACCACTACATCTATTACGCTGCCTAAATATCTAAATAGTGCAATCACTTTTATGGCAATTTCCATTGGTTGGGCTATTTTCAGGTTAACCGGTTTGCCACAATTGCATCTGTTTTTAGAAGAGCTATCCGTTATGGATTTAGGCGATTTTTATGGTCGCTTTATAAAAATGATTCTCACCTATGGAAGTATTTTATTTTTAATTGACTGGTTACAAATTAAGTATAAAAATGACGCTATTTTTACCCATTTCAAGAATCAAGCCTTTGCATTTGGAGTGACATCCAGTCTGTTTTTCGTGAGTTTACTGTATCTTTTGACAAAAAAATCATCACCTTTTATCTATTTTCAATTTTGAGAACATGGAGTTATAAAATAGTCAGTTTTATAGTTGGATTTGGTCTGATGGTTCTTGTATTAGAATTGTTCTTAAAATGCAGCGAGATCAAACTTCCTTATAAAACATTGGATCCTAAAATTGGTAAAACCTACCAATCGAATGTTCCCATAAATGAAATAAAAGAAGGTTTTTATATGGGAAAAACCAACCCTTACGGATTTATAGGGAATAGTACTAAAAAAGAAAATACGTTTAGAATTGCCCTATTTGGAGATTCATTTACCGAAGGCTTTCAAGTTTTCGGGCCTTACCATTTTTCGAGAATACTGGAAAAATCCATAAATAAGAGATCAAAACTCAAAGTTGAAGTGCTAAATTTCGGAATTAGTAATGTGGTACTCCCGGAAATGTACATTAGAAAAAAAAGACTTGCCGAAAAATTCGACATCGATTTATTTGTTTATGTTTTTGACAGTTATGATTTTGTTTTTCAGCCCGAAGGAATTTTAAACAGCAGAGCATTAACAGAGCAAAATAATACATTAGCCATTATACCAAATCGCTCCAAATCGTATCAGGTATACCAAAAAATTCAACCGTTAATCGATAATAGTTCCTACTTGAATTTTGCTTTTGATGCCTATCTGTTAGTTCGAAGAGGGCAAGCTTTCCCGATACTATTTGATAAATTTTATACCGGGAATCCCATCGATTATTTTGAAGGAATTCCGAGTAAACCCTTTGACCATTTGTCAGGACAATATCTGAAAATAATTGCTGAAATGGCAAAGGAGAAAACGGTTTTTGTTTTCAGGGAAAATGCCGACCAAACGCTGAAATCGAAACTAACATCCTACCATATCCCGATAATCGAAACGGAAGAAGCCTTAAATAAATTAAGAAAAAAAGGCATCGATCCCTATTATTGGAAATCAACACAAACCATTGGCCACTTCAATTTTGATGCCAATCAAGTCTTTGGGAATTATCTTAGCGACAAAATACTACCCTATATAAAAAAGGAATAACTTTTTTTAAAATTCAAATTCTGATATCAAATCAAAAACCCACTTCTATATTTGAAGCGGGTTTTTGATGTATAATAAAGTGAGCTGAACTTAAACCAATTCCAATTTCGGGATTCCAACATTGGATAATTCGGCTTTGTAAAAAGACAACAGCGATTGTATTGTTGTGTTCGTATTTTCAAAAAGGGCTGTACTATTAAGTAAATTTTGATAATATTCAATCCCTTCCAACAGATTTGTTTTGAACGAATTCCATTTTTTTATTTGGGCCGCATTGATTTCTGCCGAAACCGTTTCGATTTCCTTTTTCAAATAATCAACATACATTTTCAATTCTTTGACAAACAGATTCGGACGCTTCGCATCGGTCATTACCGTAGCATTTCCATAAATGTGTTGCACCATCTCAGCCAGGGAAACTTCCTTGTCAAAATACGCCATATTCGGTCCGGGACATACCACCACTCCTTGTGACTGCCCTTTGATTTTAATGTCATTTTCCAAGTAAGACGCATTGGCCAAACCGACGCAAAGACAGGATTTCTCGGTTATTTTATTTTTGGCATTTTCGAAAGTTTCGGCGGAAAGGCTGTCTTTTTTACCCTCCAGCTCTACCAGTTTTACTTCCTGGTATTTTTTGGAAGCGGTACAAATTCCTTCGGCTCCAAATTCCTTGCTCAATGCCAAAAACTTCTTCGGACAGGAACTTCCCGCCTTGTTTTCACGGATGCGTTTTTGTTTCAGGAATTCATTGGTGGTTCCCCTCAAGGTATTGAATGGGATTCCCAAAGGCGAAATATGACTCAGATACAAATCGTCTTCTTTGGCATTGGCCAATAATTTTCGGGTTTCCGGATCAACAGAAGTCGCTTCGGGAACCAATAAAAACGGTGAGCCCCAGCCTACTGAATCTACTTCATAATAATCCAATAGAAAATCGTGTTCCTCGGCGGTACCCACCCCACCCTGAACGGTAATTTTCAATTCCAATGGCGTTTCAGGAACGTGTATTCCTTTTTGCGACAAGGCCTTTACCATCAAATCGTGAGCCGATTGCACTAATTGTTCTTTCTTTTGTTTGAATTCTTCTAAAATGGGTCCCAGCAAAAAACCGTCAGTAGCAAAAGCATGTCCTCCACAGTTTAATCCCGATTCGATTCGGTATTCCGAAACCCAAAGCCCTTTTTTAGCCAAAAAATTCCCTTGAATCATCGCCGAACGGAAATCACTCACTTTGAGAATAATTTTCTTCTTCAAATTGTTGTTACTATCCGGAAAAAAAACATCGAAATTTTCAAAATAACTGTACAATCTTGGATTCATCCCTGCCGAAAGCACCACCGAAGAAGTCAGATTACTGTTGGCAAACCCACGAAGTGAGGCATGCGCATCATTGAATTCGGTAGGCAATTGCTCGCCTTTGATGAAATTGTCTTTATCGATTTTGGTCATGATATTCACATCAATGGCACCGGGAGTCAGATTCGTTTCGATATAATTTTTGATCGTTTCTTTTCCCTCATCCATCAGGTTTTGCAAGCCTTGTTTGATCTCCGACTTGTTAGGCAGCATGGCAATGTAATTGGACAAGGCCAATTTACTTTCGACCAATTCATTTTTGAAACTTTCGAATTTCTCTTTTACGATGATATCCACCAAATTCAGATAGTTGGTAATGCGTTGTGCCCGGTAATCATGAATCTTTTGACTAATCTCCTGATACGGAAGATTGAATTTTTCGCTGTAAAAAGCATTCATTTTTTCGATCAAATCATCGTCTATAATGGATATCACAGATGATATACCATACTTCGCCACCCGAATCGGACTGTCAATGGTGTAAGCCAATCCCATCACTGGAATATGAAAAGTATGTAACGGTTTAGTTGTTGTCATGCGTCAATTTATGTATTCTATTAGGGGACAAATTTCGGGAAAGCAATTCGGATAAAAACTGATATTTATCATATCCTATGGAGCTTTAATAGTATACTTTTGCCGGTTATAACCGTCTGTATTTTCAAGGGTTATTAAAAAATATCGAATCCAAAAAAGAAAGAAATGAGTCGTTTGAAAGAGCAGATACTTGCCTTAAAAAAAGAAAAAAATGCCGTGATCCTGGCCCATTATTATCAGGAAGATGCCATCCAGGAAATCGCTGATTATGTGGGAGACAGTTTGGGGTTATCGCAGGAAGCCATGAAAGTGGATGCCGATATCATCCTTTTTGCCGGTGTGCATTTTATGGCCGAAACAGCAAAAATTTTGAATCCTGATAAAAAAGTCATCCTTCCCGATTTAGAAGCCGGTTGTTCCTTGTCCGAATCCTGCCCACCGGATGCCTTCAAAAAATTTATAGATCGCCATCCCGATCATATCGTCATCACCTATGTCAATTGTTCGGCCGAAATCAAGGCGCTGAGCGATATTGTCTGTACCTCATCCAATGCGATTAAAATTGTCGAATCGGTGCCGAAAGAAACCCCCATCATTTTTGCTCCCGATAAAAATTTAGGTAAATATGTCAGTCAACAAACCGGAAGGAAACTGCTGCTTTGGGACGGTTCCTGTGTGGTACACGAAGCTTTTTCGTTGGACAAGCTCATTGAAGTACACAAAGAACATCCCGATGCCCAAATCATCGCGCATCCCGAATCGGAAACCCATATCCTGGAAACCGCAAGCTATATCGGCTCCACCGCCGGAATGATTGATTATGTAAAAACGAATGCCAATATCAAATTTATCGTCGCCACCGAAGTAGGAATCCTGTATAAAATGCAACAGGAGGTTCCCCATAAAATATTGATTCCGGCACCTTCTCTCGAAAACAATACCTGTGCTTGCAGCGAATGTGGGTATATGAAAATGAATACCCTGCAAAAACTGTATCATTGCCTGTTGCAGGAAAGCCCGGCCATTGAGATTCCGGAAACCATCAGAAAAAAAGCCTTAGTCCCAATTGAACGCATGTTAGCCCTTTCGAAATAATGATTACCACAAACTACCTCATCATGGGTTCGGGAGTGGCCGGACTGACCCTCGCCATAAAACTTGCCGAACGGTTTCCCGAAAGACAAATTACCCTGATTACCAAATCAACCGATGACGAATCGAATACCAAATATGCACAAGGCGGTATTGCCATTGTGCTAAACGAAAAAGAAGATTCCTATCAGAAACACATTCACGACACCCTCGTTTGCGGAGACGGATTGTGTGAGGAATCGGTCGTGAAAATGGTGGTTAGCGAAGGTCCCAAACGATTGAAAGAACTGATTGCATGGGGCGCGCAATTTGACAAAAACCCAAGTGGTAATTTCGATTTGGGCAAGGAAGGCGGACATTCGCAAAACAGGGTGGTGCATCACAAAGACCAAACGGGCTACGAAATTGAACGCGCCATATTGGAACAAGCCCATCAAAAAGAAAACATCAGCATTCTGGACCATCATTTTGCGCTCGATTTAATTGTGGAGAACCAACACTGTTATGGCGCCCACGGGCTCCATAAAAAAACCAAAAAAATCACCTCCTTTTATTCGGATTTTACGATACTTGCCACAGGAGGCATAGGACATCTGTACGGACACACCACCAATCCGGTGATTGCCACAGGAGACGGCATCGCCATGGCACATCGCGCCAATGCCAACATCACGGACATGGAATTCATTCAATTTCATCCTACGGCTTTGTATGACAATGCTACCGATTCTAAATTTTTAATTTCGGAAGCCGTTCGTGGTTTTGGAGCTTATCTGAGAACCCAAAAAGGGATCCGCTTTATGCTGGATTATGCCCCCCGGGGCGAATTGGCTTCCCGGGATATCGTTTCGCAAAGCATCGATTCGGAACTCAAAAAATCAGGGGACGATTATGTCTATTTAGATTGTACCCATTTGGATTCAGAAGCTTTTAAAGATCATTTCCCTATGATTTATACCCAATGTAAAAACAGAGGCATTGATGTTTCCAAAGATTGGATTCCGGTGGTTCCTGCACAACATTATCTTTGTGGCGGTATAGTGGTAGATCAAAACGGGAAAACCACTGTCGAAAACTTATTGGCCTGCGGCGAATGTTCCCGAACCGGATTGCACGGTGCAAACCGGTTGGCTTCTAATTCCTTGCTGGAGGCCTTAGTCTATTCGGATGCCATATTTCACTATTTGGCCGAAACCGATTCAACCCAAACCCTCACTTTTCCTAAAAATACCCCTTGGGATTTTCAAAACAAACCCGAAATCGATACCGCATACCTGCAAACGGCCAAAGCACAATTACAGCAATTGATGCGTCAAAACGCCGGTATTGTTCGGAATCAAGAAGACTTACTTGCCGCCCGGGAAAAACTCATTGGACTCCAAAATGAACTTGCAGTCCAAATAAAAAACCACCAAACCAACGTTTCCTTATATGAACTGAACAATATGGTGACCACCGGACTCCTTATTATTCAACAATCTATCAACCGAAACGAAAATCGTGGTGGTTTTATGAAACATAAGCGGAACGTATCATTGAAAGAAATACCCTAACGTTGATAAACCACCATATTAGAATATCTAATCCTACTTTCTTTTCAGTAACAATACCAATCCCAATAGGCAAACCACTAAAACACCCATTGCCAAAAGAACCGTAACCAAATCCCGAATGTTTATATCCTTTACAGCGATGGCCGGCTCATAAACCATCTGGGACAAAGTGCTCGGTTTGAGTTTTGAAAACGCATGATAGGCGCCGCTTAAAGCAAAAGTCAAAGCCACAAATGCCACTGCAATTTCTATTTTGCGATGATTCCGTCTCCAATTACCCGAATTTTAATTGGTATTTAATTGTTTTTGGAACTGTTTTGAAAACAATCCATAAATGACAATCCTGAATTGCTTTATGAATTCAATTTGATACTGAGTCAAAACCGTTTGTACAAACAGTGGCAATTGATCTTGTGTGATGGATACTTTTTCAATACGTTCCTTGGCAATTTCGGGTTTGAAAAAATGAGCCATAAACGGATGCATCACTCCCGACAAACACCATAAAATAACCGGGATAACCGTAACAATTCCGATTATTCTGTGCCAGGAATAGATGTTTTGTTTTAGTTTTTTTATAAACTTGGCATCCTTTTTTTTGGATTTTTTCTTCTTATTATTTTGTTCCATAATAATCTATTTTGAAAGCTACACTTGACGAAAACAAATGTAACTTTTAGTTCTTTTTTTATTTTTTCAATGAAAAATGATATTGCAATCCTATCAGGAAAGTCCTTGGCGCAGCAGCCGTATAGCTAGGTTGTGCTGTTGTGGCATTGCCTCTTGAAACATTATAGGCATACAATTTATCCGTCAGATTCATTACGTTGACATAAAACTCCAGGTTTTTATATTGGTACCCCAATCTGGCGTTAAACAGATTGTAACCATCATATTTTACGGTATTGATTTGGTCTTGGTAATAACTCCCAACAGATTGCCATTCGACAGAAGTTCTCCAATTAGGAAGCCAATGGGGATAATAACTGATTTCAGAATTTCCGGACCATCGGGGTGCAGCAGGCATTTCCTTTCCATCTAAATTTTGCAGGACATCGGCAGGATTATCCGAAACTTTAAAATCGATATAGCTGTGCTCGGCAACTGTTCCTCCCAATCGAATATTCCATTGTTTGGAAGGCCTGTAATTAGCTCCAAATTCAACTCCCTTGTGTCTGGTTTCTCCGGCAGAACGGTAATCTGTAGAGGTGTCATGCAAACGAACGCTTATTATTTCATTTTTGCCTTCCATATAATAGACGGCATAATCAAAACTCAATCTGTTTTTTAGGATCGAAAACCAACCCCCAATTTCATAGTTATCAAAAGTAGCCGGTTCTAAATTATAGTAAAACTCAGCCGGCTTCCCTGTATTTCCCCCCGTTCCGGATTTGGCCCTGAAAATCGAGGTAATCCCGGGAGGCGCAAATCCTTGTGAAAAATTGGCATAAACCCCCATAAATTGCGATGGGTTATAATTGGCCCCAGCCTTAAAAGTCAGTTTATCATAGACTTTGCTTCCGGTAGAGGCATCGAGCGCATTATCATAATCCACTTTCATATTATCGTATCGGACACCCATTGTCACCACCAGCTTTTCGATTGGATTGAAACTCATCTGAACAAATCCGGCGGTGTTAAAAATATCGGCGGTATAGTTAGCTAATTTTATATCGGGACGTTCCGAGCTAATTTCATAAGAACTTACCGTTTTCCCTCCGGGATTTAAGTAGGCTTTAAGATTCAGCAAATAAGCCCAATAACTAACAGGGGAATAATCATAAAATGCCCCTCCAACGATTTTAGTGTTCCAGAAATCGAATTTTTGACTGTGCTGGGCAATGGCGCCATAGCTTTTAAAATTGTTGGAATTTACTTCACCGGTTGCCGTTGTATTTCCGGTTGTCCATCGAATTCCATACGAAGGGTTTTGTCCCAATTTATTGTCCCTGTAATACACAGTTGCCATACTGCCGGCATTAGCATTCCAGTCGTGCTCCAATGTCAGCTTGGTGCGTAAAGCATCTGATTTTCTATAGGTAAAATCAGTCGTACTCTTATACGTTCGATTGTGAAAAGCGTCTTCATTCACACTGCCACTCATATCCGAATAATATTTCCCCCACATCGTATTGCTTATTAATCGGGTTTTGGAATTGATATGATAATCGATTCTGGCGTTGAGATTATTTTTATTATAATCCGAAAAAGTCATCCAGGAGTTTTCCTGTAAACTGGAAATTCCTGCGATATGAAAACCAACTTTGCCTATCGTCGCGCCCCCGGCGGCCTGGATTCGTTTATAACCCCATTGATCGGCTTGGATTCCAAACTTAAATTCCGGATTAACCGAAGGTTTTAATGATATTAAATTGATGGCACCACCCACTGCATCGGGACCGTACAAAGAGGAAACCGGACCTTTTACAACCTCAATATTTTGAAGGTTAAACTGATTGATTTCCAATAGCGCATTGTGGTTGAAAATCCCCATTGGCCGGATAGGCAGACCGTCTTCCAAATACAGATAATAGGCATTGGTCGTCATGGGTTGGCGTATAGACATCATATGTTGTTCGTTGCCCAGATTCACCATTAATACGCCCGGTGTTTTATTGACAACTTCAAAAAGTGCCACCGCTTTGGTTTCATCAATCGTTTTGGCAGATAATTTACTAACAGCTGCCGGTGTATCTTTTCGCAGTGTAGCCGAACGATTGGCTGTAACGAAAACTTCGGTAAGATTTTCGATTTGGACAGTGTCTTTTACCAAAAGCCTGTTTTTTTTATTTTGAGAATTATTCTGTGCAACAGCAATTTGCCCCAATAGTAAAAGGGTAAATAATACTTTTTTCATTATTCATTTCTTATTTTATTAAATGGAATACAGCACAACAGTAGTATTATCATATACCCTAAAGTAAATGACAACGGTGCTTATAAACTTGAAAAATTAAGAAAGGATAATGGGCGGATGAAAAATAGCATGGGAATTCAGATGGGCATATAAATTCGCATAAGCTGTATCCAGGGAAGGTTTGGTATGGGTGTCAAAAATCACCCAATCCAATGGGTGTAATTCTTCGACAAAAAGATCGTTTACTGTATTTACAACCGCTTTCTTATCGGAAGAAATTGGTTTTTCGGTTTCGGAAGCTTTCGCCAATTCTTTCATCAGATGGCATTTCCCGTTACATTTCATCGCCGGTTTTTCTTTGTTCTCACAAAGTACCTTGGAGATATACTCATAATTGACCACGTAGTCTATAACCGGGAAAAACGGTTTTAGAAACAGGGCTAAAATGAGTATGACAGCGATTTTTTTCACGCTACAAAGATAGAACACCCTTTTTTAAAAAATCTGATAAATATCAGATTTTTAATAATCTTTTGTTAACGATTAAACTTTTTCAAACTGTTGCAGTCTTATACCCATAACTTTAAAAATGAAAAAAATAATTTTTGCCGCCTTATTAGTGGTTGGTGTTTCCGCTTTCGCACAAGACCAAAATGACATGCCTCAAAGAGGAGACAGAGCCGGAATGGAAAGAATGTCACCAGAACAACGTAACGAAGCTATGTTAAAAAGATTGACTTCGCAACTTGACTTAAATTCAAAACAACAAGAGCAATTGAAAGAAATACTTGCAGAACAAACTGCAAAAAGAGAAGCGATGAGAGCTGATCGAAAAGCAGCAGCTGATAAAGCTTCAAAAGAAGATCGTACTGCAATGAGAGAAAAAATGATGGCTGAGCAAAAAGCAAACCAAGAAAAAATAAAAAGTATTTTGACACCTGCACAAATTACCAAATGGGAAGCGATACAAAAACAACAACAGGAGCGCAGAAGTGCTATGGGCTGGAATAGAGAAGGTGGTCGTGATAGAGACGGTCAGGGATCTGGACAAGGGAATGACGAAAATTAAAAAAGAACTTCCGGTTTACGCCGGAAGTTTTTTTTACATTATAATGTTTGGGCTACTTTTTCAATCGCACGAATCGTAAAATCTAAATCATCGTAAGTCAAGGCATCGGTGATAAACCAAGTCTCATAAGCCGACGGGGCTATGTAAACACCTTCCTGTAACAATCCGTGGAAAAACTTCTTGAAAGTGGTATTATCGCCATTGGCCGCTGTTTTAAAATCAAATACCGGATTGGCATCAAAATGCACCGAAATCATCGAACCTACCCTATTAATGGTAAAAACGATATTATTTGCTTTTAAAACACGGTCTATTCCGGCTGCCAAATAGGCTGTTTTTTCTTCTAAACGTTGAAAGATTTCGCGGTCAGTATCCAAGGCTTGCAACATGGCTAATCCTGCTGCCATCGCCAACGGATTTCCGGACAAGGTTCCGGCTTGGTACACCGGCCCCAGAGGCGCCAGATAATTCATGATTTCGGCACGTGCCGCAAAAGCACCTACCGGCAAACCACCTCCTATTACTTTACCGAAACAAACGATATCGGCATCAATGCCAAACAATTCCTGAACCCCACCTCTCGCCAGGCGAAACCCGGTCATCACCTCATCAAAGATTAACAAGATTCCGTTAGCCGAACACAAGTCACGCAAGCCTTGCAAAAATCCTTCTTTTGGCGGGATACACCCCATATTCCCTGCCACCGGCTCCACAATAATTGCGGCAATCTCATTTTTATTGGCTTCAATTAAAGTCTTTACATTCTCTAAATCATTGTAGGTAGCCAACAAGGTATCTTTGGCAGTCCCTACGGTAACTCCCGGACTGTTTGGTGAGCCAAAAGTGATGGCTCCACTTCCTGCCTGAATCAAAAACGAATCGGAGTGCCCGTGGTAACAACCGGCAAATTTGATTATTTTATCTCTTTTGGTAAATCCACGCGCCAGTCTGATGGCACTCATACAGGCTTCGGTACCTGAATTTACAAATCGGATCTTATCAATATTGGGCACCATACTTACTGCCAAGGCCGCAATCTGCGTTTCCAGTTCGGTTGGCATTCCAAAAGAAGTTCCCAGTTTGGCTTTCTCGATTACCGCTTCCACCACCGGCGCATAGGCATGTCCCAAAATCATTGGTCCCCAGGAATTGATGTAATCAATCAGACGGTTTCCGTCCTCATCATACAAATAGGCTCCTTTGGCACTTTTGACAAAAATGGGGGTTCCTCCTACGGATTTGAATGCTCGTACCGGTGAATTTACGCCTCCCGGAATTACTTTTTCTGCTTCAATAAAAAGCTGACTACTTCTTTTATATAACATCTTAATTTATAATTTGCGTATTATTTTACTATCAGTCTTTGCCCGATAGCTAATGTATTTTCGGAAAGGTTGTTTTTTTCTTTTAATTCGGCTACCAAAAGATTGAATTTTTTAGAAATCGAATAGAGTGTATCTCCTTTTTGCACCTCATAATAGGCTCCGTTTGAAGTATCTGCCGAAGCTATTCTTATCGATTTATGTGCAAAAGGGGTGTATTTACGTCCCAAGACCTGGGAATCATATTGATCCAGATGGTAGCGTTCGATATAGGAAATCAGTTTCTCAGGATATCGGGGATCCGTGGCATAACCCGCTGCACGCAATCCGTTTGCCCAGGCTTTATAATCCCCTTTTGGCAAATCGAATAAAGTGGTATACCTGCTTCTTCCGGTCAGGAAAACCGCATGGTCTTTGAACGATTCTCCCGGGTCATTATATTTCCGGAAACATTCCTGTTCGGCATCATCATCGTGTTTCACACTGGCCCCTGTCCAATCTTTGTGGCATTTTATTCCGAAATGATTGTGGGCATTTACCGCCAAATCACCTCTTCCAGCCCCTGATTCCAATATTCCCTGTGCCAAAATAATACTGGCCGGAATCCCATACTCTTTCATGTTTTTCATGGCAATATCCTTGAAATCAAAAACATAATTATTGATTACATCACTGGTCACCACACTTCTCGAAGTTGATTCAATGGTTTCTTTTGTTGTATTGTTTTTGCTCCGGCCTGGGGATTTTTTTGCCGAAACGGCTCTTTTTGATTTATAAGAAACACTTTTTTTAGTTACAACCACCGGTTTCGATGCGTTGCAACTCACCAAAGCTAAGATTAGGAATAACAGTAGGATTTTTTTAAACATCGATAGCTATTGTTGGTAAATGTTTGTTTTTTAATTTGATATTCATCCCTTGAATCCCTTGAATTCCACCCGTATGAATGAGCAGGATTTTGGTGTTTTCAGGAAAATAATTTCGTTCTATTAAATTGATAACGCCAAAAACCATTTTCCCGGTATAAATAGGATCCAGAGGAATTTGCGTCGTGGCATAAAACCGGTTGATAAAATCAATCAATTCGGGACTGACTTTGCCGTAACCGCCAAAATGATACTCCGAAATGAGTTCCCAATTTTCGTTGGTGGCAAAATTACGAATTTCCTCTTTTAAAAAATCGCCTTTTAGGGCTGGAAATCCTAAAACTTTTTGATGCGGTAAAATAATACTGTTGATGATTCCCGAAATCGTGCCTCCCGTTCCCACCGCACAACACACATAATCGAATTGGGCATCCTCGTCGGTTAAAATTTCCTCACAGCCTTTTACAGCCAAGGCATTCGTTCCTCCCTCGGGAACCTGATAAAAATCGCCGAATTTTTGTTTTAAATTTTCTAAAAATGTTGTCTCGCTTTTTAATCGATATTCCTCCCTAGAAACAAATTCCAGTTGCATGCCACAGTTCCGGGCAAATGACAAGGTTGGATTTTCATTGATTTTATCCCCCAACTCATCGCCCCGAATGATTCCGATGGTTTTAAATCCGTTTTCCTGACCCGCAAAAGCCACCGCTGCGATATGATTGGAAAAGGCTCCGCCAAAGCTGAGTAATGTAGTTTGATTTTCTTCGTTTGCCTGGAGCAGATTGTATTTCAGCTTTCGGAATTTATTTCCCGACACAAAAGGATGAAGTAAATCCTCCCGTTTGACAGATACGGAAATGTTATGGGGAAACGCTATGGATACAAACTGATTCAAGCTGAGTTGTTTTTTTACAAAGGTAAAATTTTATATATAACCCGTTGGCTGCGATTAGAGATTGTTTAAATTTCATTCAAATACGTTATTCGTGCAATCTTTCTGTCACACTTGTCGAAGTTTTTTTTACTATCTAAAACGAGGTCTTCGACAGGCTCAGACTGACATAAGAAATCTTTTCAATTAAATTTAAACAGGCTCTAAATTATTTGCGTTTTAATATTATTAATGGTCTACCAAAACTAAAAGTCCGACCACTTTCTTTAAATTTGTGGTTAAGTTTTTAGAACCTGAAAGGGAAATGCACTAAAAACGCATAGTTTTAACTGTTTTTGAGACCAATAAAAATCATACTAAACAGCTACAACTTAGATTAAGTGGATAAAAACAGAGAGGCTGTCCAAAAAAGACCATTCTTTTGTCTTACTCTAATTTATGATTGTAAAAACCTTAATTTTAATCTTTGCAACACCTGTTCATCTAATGGCTTTTCGACAAAATCAATAACTTTGGAATAGGAGAACGCTTTTTCTTTGTCGGATGCATCTACAGACGATGTCACCATTACAACATGCACTTCTTTCTCAAAATTCTCCTGATGAATGACCTCCAATAAATCCCAACCATTCATGACGGGCATATTTATATCCAGAAATAACAAAATGGGTTTGGCACTATCATGAATTGTATCAAAAAAATCCAATGCTTTTTTTGCAGAATTAAAAGTGTGGGGGGATTCTTGAAACTTTTCCTTTTGTAAAATTTTTTTATGCAGAAAAAGGATTATATTGTCATCATCTACAACCGCTACAGTAAAATTCATCTAATTTTAATTTTTTTTAATAGTAATACGTTCTGTTTTTTTTACAATGTTTCTTATTATCTTGTCCAATTCAGTTCCGGAATCAAAAAAATGATTCAATAAGTCCTCAAATTCGGAGGATGTACTATCCATTTCTTTAATGAGACTTACAATACCCATCATTTTTGCTAACGGAGCCCTTGCTACATGTGATTGTGTCCAGGCAATCTGTTGCAGTTTTTCGTTTTGCTTTTCTATTGCTTTAATATATTGTATACGCTCCGTAATATCCCTAAAATAAACTGATAAACCGTTACTGGAAGGATAAACACTTACTTCAAACCATTTATTGAAACGCGCATAATAATCCTCAAATTGAACTATCTGATTATTTTCAGTAGCTTCGTGGTATTTTCTGTAAGATTCGGAATTAATCCTATCCGGGAGTACCTCCCATAAATAATGCCCAACTATTTCATTTTTTAATATATCTGTTAGTTTTTCTGCCTGATGGTTCCAATAAGTAACCGTCCAGGACTTATCAATGGCAAAAAAAGCATCACCTATGCTTTCGAGAATAGTACTTTTCTCTTGCAGCGCTTCTATAACTGCTAACTCCGCTCTTTTCCTTTTATCAATGCCCTGGAAACTACCGTAAATTCTTATGCATTTATTGTTTGAAAATTCTGTTTCACCTATAACTCTTACCCATTTTTCATTTCCTTTAACGGTAACAATCTGTAATTCTACATCAAATGGAATGCCGTTTTCAATAGCCTCTTCAATTATTTTGCTAATAATTCCCCTGCTTTCCCCTTCTTTAATAAAATTAATACCCATTTCTAAATCCGGCACATAGTCTTCCTGCACCTCATAAATTTCTCTAATCAGACTAGACCAGTACGTCCTGTTATTAACAAGATCTACCTCCCAACTACCAATACGAGCCAGGGTATTCGTTTTATTAATCAAAAAATCCAGATTTTTTTTCTCCGTAATATCTTTTGCTACCGCAAAAAAGAATCCTTCTTCAGAAGATAGAGAAGTTGTCCATGCCAACCATTTTATTTTTCCAGATTTAGTGATGTACCGGTTCTCAAAATAAATTGTAGCTACTCCTTTAGATAAATCTTCGAATTTTTCAGCAGTTTTTACTTTGTCTTCAGAATGGATAAATTCAGAAATCGGAACTGCCAATAGTTCTTCCTCAGTATATTCAAGCAGTACACAGGCCGCCGCATTTAATTTTTTAAAATACCCATCTAAACCTGCTATGCAAATGACATCAGGTGCAAAACTGAATATCTGGCTCAATTCCTCTTCCAATTGCTTACGTTTAATTTCAGCCCCAATAAGAATCCCTATGTTTTCAAACAAAACAGAAAAGTCTTCAATAAGATCTTCATCTGAATTTAATCCTAACACAAAAGCGGCTATCACTTCATTATTATAAAAAACAGGCAACCCGTAAGCGGATTGCAGGCCCATTTTTTTAGCTGCATCTCTTCGGATAAAGCTATTCTCTTCCCTGATATTCTGCCAAAGCTGAATGGTTTTGGTTTCCCAGATAGTCCCGGGTAAACCTTCCCCTTTGGCAAAACTTTTCAGTTCTTTATTTTCATCGTAAAAAATCCGTGAAGCATCTGTTTCACAATATTTAGAAACTAAGTTTATTTTCTTTTTATCTGCACTGATTAACCAGGCTTCCGCTATACTGAAATATCCAAAATCGACCAGCCGATCTAAAACTTTATCTAATATCAGGTTTAATGTGCCCGGTTCATTAAATAGCCGGCTGATGTCTGCAAAAAGGGTCTCTTGCAACTCCTCATTTTTACGTTGTGTAATATCTCTTCCGATAGCTATCCAATGGGTAAACCAACCCATTTCATCTGCTACCGGACTTATTGTTAAGTTGACCCAAAATTCTGCACCGCTTTTTTTATAACATACTGTGGTAATTTCACAAGATTCCGATTTTATCAAGGTATCATCCAATCTTTTTAGTTCATTTCTATCTGATTTTGGACCTTGCAAAATTCGTGAACTTTTGCCTATTACTTCTTCCGCAGTATAGCCCGTCATTCCGGTAAATGCTTCATTTACATAAACTATTTTTGGATCTGATTTATCATGCGGTACTGCTTCAGTAATCAATACGGCATCATTGATATTGGAAAAAACGGAAGAGAATTTTTCAAGTTCTTTAATTAAAATCTGCTCCCTTGTAATTTCTTGAAAAGTACCAGATAAACGGCTTGGTTTTCCATCTTTGAATACAATCTGACCAATACTTTCTACATATTTTATATTATTTTTGGCCGTGATGATTTGAAACTTGTCATTAAAAGAAATTCCTTCAAGTATAGCTTTTTCAGTAAGCCGTTTAATTTTATCCCGACATTTGCCCCCAGCATAAAAATCAAATACATTTTCAATTTTAGGAATAAAATCATCCGAAACTTCGTGTATATATCTCGTAACCCCATCCCAATAAAGGATATTAGTTTCCAAGTTTAATTCCCAAACACCAATTTTAGTGGATTGCCCTGTTTTAATGTAGAACTCAAATTTATCAGCCATAATAGATTATTTATCATTGGAAAAATCAAATTCAGAAATAGCTTTTCTGTGATTAATCTTAATATCATTAAAACAAGAATTACTTTTTGATTCCAAGAATTTATTTAAATTATACATTCATCCTATAATTCAGGCGAATAACAATCAAATTACTGACAAAAAATGAAATTTTAACCAACCTAAAAATACTTATAAGTACTTCTTCTGCAAATATAAGTATTTTTACTTATTTAAAATTATTCCTCTCTTTATCAAAAAACAATTTTGGCACTATATACATTAACCTTAATTAAGGCATCTGAAAAATACTCTTTAAAGTAAGAACACTGAAATTCACCGCCACATTAACCGCTTTCATATTCAAAATTATAAAAACCACCAACTCCTTATTTTTTTTTTTTGAACAAATCAATTCCTTAAAACCCAATCACAAACGAAACATCCATAGTTGTAGCATTTCTATTCGAGATGAATTAATATCCAAAAAAAATGGAGCTACGTTTCTCGTAAAATTGATTTTTTTAATTATATTTTTTTTAATCAACAAGGCTAATTTACTTAAAACAATCGATAAAAAGCAGTTTTTATCGACAAAATGCGTGTTTTTTATTTATAAGCAGTAAAAATCTTGGATTTATTTTTTTAAAAAAAATCGCAATCGTTTTCGTTATATCAATTTAATAATATAACGAAAACTGCTTTTATAATTGAAATAAAATTCTTCACTTGGATTAATAGTTAATCGAAATCTTGGGTTTTTTTAAGGATTGACATACGAGATCATATACTCAACAATTCTTTACTCTTATTTTTAATTCATCTTTCAAAACCTGACAAAAAAACATCTGTTTACAACCGAAAAATCAGGCAAAATAAAGATCTAAGTATATTTAAACAATACGTATAAATGAAGCAAATAATACAACTGTAAATAGTAATCAAATCCTATAATTTTGAACATAACCACCATTTTACAATCCCAATGCTATTTAAGCCTTTACACTAAGAATAGTATTACTTAAACATACGACTCAAATAGGGTAAATTAACATTTACAATAATTGTATGAAATATCCAAAATCTAAACCGATTCAATCCATTTAGCAGTAGGACTATAGTATATATACCAAAAGTAGGTTTTGCCTTCCTGAAAACTATACCCGATTTGAATCTAAAATTCACAAATAATTAGACTATCCGTAAACAAAGATACTGTAAACCAACTATTTAAAAAAATATTCCCACAAAAATTGCCGTAATCACATAAATAAAATAGACTAAAAAAACATCTTGCTCAAGATATATTGTGTGGTTTTAATTTTAACGGAACCAAAATAAACAGCAATCACATAAAAAAGTCGTTTCAGCACTACATTAAAAATACAACTCAACTTCCGGTGAAAAAATCTGGTTCAAAGGTACACATCGTATCATTCAACAAACCTGACAGACAATGGCTTTTATAAAAAAAAGTTGGTAAATAGAAACATTTTAAAGCAATTAAATTTAGTGGTTTTAATATAGAAACTAGGAATATTATACCAATCTAGGAAATTTTGTTAACAATAATCACCTTTGTGTAGTGTTATAAAACAGGTAATTATATAGATGAAATAGTAAGAAAATTAAAAAATATGAAAAAAAATCTGTTAGTGTTTTCAAATATGGTTTAGATTATTTATAATAAATAATTTAATTGTAATCAACCTTATTTATTTTTTATCATGTGCTTATCTAAATAATGTAAAAACTTTAAAAAAGACCTTTTCTTCAAATACCCAAAATCTAATTCATTGGCATAAGCTTCCCGTTCAAAACTGATGTTTCGGTACGCCAGATGGGCTTTTCTGTATTGCATCAAACGAAAAAGATATTCCAATACATACCATATAAAAAAGGGAATCACCAGCAATTCCAGCTGCTGCCGCAAATGAATTTTTTCATGATTGATAAAAACCGTATCCCGACCGTCTTCCTTATCTTTCACAAAGATAAAAGGAAATGCCGCCAATCCGCGATAGCCTTTGGGTATTAAATATTTGGTGACAAATAGAATCATTCGATGTAAAACATATAAATTTGTACTGGGGTCAGGCTGTTGGTGCTAAAAACCATCCCTTTAAAAATAACCCATACCCATTATGACAGAACAAAATAATGAAAATAAATTAACAGAAGGAGAAGATTTCTATTATACTCCCGAAGGCTACAAATGTTTCACCGAAAAATACCACCTCAAAAGAGGCTATTGCTGTAAAAGTGGCTGTCGCCATTGTCCCTATGGATTTGACAAAAAAACAGGCACCATCAAAAAACAACCCTAAGGTCATTTATTGTACGTAAAATCAACATTAAATGGTATGATTATTGCAGTATTAATCAGGTTATAAAACAATACTAATCAATATTTTAATGTAATTTTATTTCAAATAATAATTTAACACCTACACTATGAAAGTCTTTAAATTCATTCCCGTATTATTACTTTTCGTTCTCGCTGCCTGCAGTTCGGTAAAAGTATATTCTGATTTTGATAAAAATGTAGATTTCAGCCCTTATAAAACCTATGCCTTTCACAAGAGAGGAATTGATAAAGTCCAAATTTCTGAACTGGATAAAAAAAGAATCCTACGTGCCATTGATGCCGAATTGACTAAAAAAGGAATGACCAAGAGCGAAAACCCTGATTTATTAGTGAGTTTTCAAACCAAGGAAAGAGAACGTCTTGACGTATCCCAATTTAACGCCGGATGGGGTTACGGTTGGGGATGGGGATGGAATCCTTATTTTTGGGGCGGACAAAACTATGTGTCCTCCTCTACCGAAGGCACCTTATTCATTGATTTAATTGATGCCAAGAAAAAAGAATTGGTTTGGCAAGGGGAAGGCGTTGGTTATCTGATAGAAAACAGAAACAATAAAGAAAAACAAATCAACGAATTTGTAGCTAAAATTTTGGCTCAATACCCACCATCTGAAGCAAAAAGATAAAACACTGAAAAAGCAAAGCCCATAACTTTAATTTTAGGCTAGTTAAAATTTTACCGCAAATTCGCAAATTAAACACATTGATAAAAAAACAATTTGCGAATTTGCGGTAATTATACCGATTATGTTTTCAATATAGTCCAATACTTTGTACTATTTTCAAACTATATCGGCATAATACAATAAAATTTCAGATTAATTTATAAATGTGTTTGGTATTATTTTTCAAATTAATTACAGTCCAGGCTTAGAAACAAATGATTTTTATCCGTATTTTTACAGTACAATTTATAAAAAAATGAACCACTTAAACCACATTAGCATTCGTATAACCCTTATTGTTATTAACAATAGTGGCGAGGTGTTATGTAAATAAGTATTTGATATACCTAATTTTCTAAGCCTCCCAAAAAAACTGGGGGGCTTTTTTATTAATACACACACTATGGATTTATTTAATGAAATATTAGCCGCCAAAGAACAATTGCGAACGGTAGTTCCCGTAACCCCCTTGATGGAAAACCTCAATTTATCGGAAGAATTTAAGGCCACGATACTCTTGAAAAGAGAAGACCTGCAAATCGTCCGCTCGTATAAAATCAGGGGGGCGTACAACAAAATCAGTACACTTTCCCTAAGCGAGAAAACGAATGAAATTGTTTGTGCCAGCGCCGGAAACCATGCCCAGGGCGTGGCCTATTCCTGTAATTTGTTAAAAATAAAGGGCACCATCTACATGCCTGTCACGACCCCAAAGCAAAAAATAAAACAAGTGCAACTCTTCGGGAAATCCTATGTGAAGATTGTGCTCATAGGCGACACCTTTGATGATGCCTTTGCGGCCGCCATGAAGGACGCTACCCAAAACCACAAAATATTCATCCATCCCTTTGATGATGCCAAAGTCATTGCCGGGCAGGGCACCATAGGTTTAGAAATCCTGGACGCTTTCAAACACCCTATAGATTATATCTTTATTCCAATAGGCGGCGGCGGATTGGCGGCCGGAATCATCACCGTTTTCAAAAAACTGAGTCCGGACACCAAAATTATCGGGGTCGAACCCCTGGGGGCACCCTCGATGAAAACCGCCCTGGCCGAAGGCAAAAACGTCGCACTGACCACCATCGATAAATTTGTGGATGGCGCGGCCGTAAAGCAAGTGGGTAAACTTACGTTTGACATTTGCCAAAACAACATCGACGATATCATTCTCGTTCCCGAAGGAAAAGTGTGTACCACCATTTTGCGCCTGTACAATGAAGAAGCCATGGTCGTAGAACCCGCAGGGGCTTTAAGCATTGCCGCCCTCGATTTTTACAAAGAGCAAATAGTTGGCAAAAATGTGGTTTGCATCATCAGTGGCAGTAACAATGATATTGAGCGAACAGCCGAAATCAAGGAACGCTCGTTACTGTATGAAGGATTAATGCATTACTTTTTAATCCAGTTTCCGCAACGCCCCGGTGCCTTAAAAGAATTCGTCAATGACATTCTGGGACCTAATGATGATATCACCTATTTTCAATACAACAAGAAAACCAATCGCGAAGTGGGAACGGTCGTCGTGGGAATAGAATTAAAAAACCGGAAAGACATTAAGTCCATTAAAAAAAACATGAAAACCAGAGGATTTGAATTCGAATACCTCAATGAAAATCCGGCCCTTTTCACCCAGCTCATCGGCTAAAAAGCACTATTTTTACACCAGCAAGTTAAAACAAACATCATGGCACTCCAAGACATCACCACCATAACCGACATCCAACTTTTGGTCAATACTTTTTATGACAACATACAAAAGGACGAAGTGTTGGGACCTATTTTCAATAAAAAAATAGGCAACCGCTGGCCGGAACATCTGGAAAAAATGTACCGTTTCTGGCAAACCATTTTATTGGAAGAACACACCTATTCCGGCAGCCCGTTTCCGCCTCACAAACAACTGCCGGTAGAGAAAGAACATTTTGAACGCTGGATGGAAATTTTTACCACAACGACCGACGCGCTTTTTGCAGGCCCTTTGGCCGAAGAAGCCAAACTACGCGCCAAAAACATGGCCGAAATGTTCAACTATAAAATTGAGTATTTCAGGAATGCCGGAAGGAATTAATTTACTTCCTCTAATCAAACATAGAAAACAACGGAGAGAAACCTACTGAAACCCGTAATTTTACAATACCGTTAGCTTTTTCGCCATGAACACCACTTTTGAAACCAATCCGTTACTCGATCGATTGCCCAAACACCTGAAGCAATTTATCAGGCCGCAGGAGTACAGCGACTACACGCCCATCAATCAGGCGGTGTGGCGGTATGTGATGCGCAAAAACGTCGATTACCTCTCGAAAGTGGCACATCCCTCCTATCTGGAAGGCTTGAAGAAAACCGGAATCGAGATTGACCATATTCCCAGTATGTATGGCATGAACCGCATTCTTGCCGATATTGGCTGGGCGGCGGTAGCGGTAGACGGCTTTATTCCACCCAACGCTTTCATGGAATTTCAGGCGTATCAGGTGCTGGTGATTGCCTCGGATATCCGTCAACTCGAACATATCGAATACACGCCCGCCCCGGACATCATTCACGAAGGTGCCGGCCATGCGCCCATAATTGCCAATCCCGAATATGCCGAATATTTGCGCCGTTTTGGTGAAATAGGCTGCAAGGCGATTTCCTCTGATAAAGATTATAAGATGTACGAAGCCATCCGGCTGCTTTCAATTTTGAAAGAAGCCGAAGGCACGCCAAAAGAAGCCATTGATAAAGCCGAAAAAGCCGTCGAAGATTTACAAAATACCCAAGGCGAATTATCGGAGATGTCCCAAATCAGAAACCTGCATTGGTGGACGGTAGAATACGGATTGATTGGCACTCTCGACAACCCGAAAATCTATGGTGCCGGACTATTGTCTTCTATTGGTGAAAGTGTCTGGTGCATGACCGACCAGGTGAAGAAAATCCCTTATGATATCTCCGCAGCCCGGCAAAATTTTGATATTACGAAACCACAGCCGCAGTTGTATGTCACCCCTGATTTTGCCTATCTGAACCAGGTTTTAGAGGAATTTGCCAACGGCATGGCACTGCGAACCGGGGGATTATCCGGAATCCAAAAACTGATTCAATCGAACGCCTTGGGCACCATCGAGCTGAGTACGGGCTTACAGATTTCGGGTGTTTTCAACCAAGTGATTGTGGCTGCAGGAAAACCGGTGTATGTTCAGACCAGCGGAAAAACCGCCTTGGCTTATCGGGAAAAAGAATTGGTGGGACACGGCACTGCGAAACACCCAAATGGTTTTGGCAGTCCGATAGGGAAACTCAGAGGAATTACTCTCGCGATTGAAGACATGAGTCCGATAGATTTGCAGGCCTACCACATCTACGAAGGAAAAACAGCCGTGTTAACATTTGAAGGCGATATCACCGTAACAGGGGAAATCATCACAGGAACCCGAAACCGGCAAGGCAAAATCATACTGATCCATTTTAAGAATTGTACCGTAACCCACGGTGAGACGATATTGTTCCGCCCGGAATGGGGGATTTATGATATGGCAGTGGGAGAACAAGTCATTTCGGCTTTTTCGGGACCTGCCGATACGGATAGTTTTGATTGGATTTCACCTGTGCCGTCCAGCAAAACCATCAAAGCCAAACACACGGAAGAACGGGATGATCTGGAAATCCTGTACCAAACGGTTCGGATGATTCGGGAATCGAATGACCAGACCACCTCATTATCTCCTGTTTTTGAAAATCTACGGCAAAACCATCCCCTAGATTGGTTGCTGTCCGTTGAAATCGTTGAACTGTTGAAAGACCGAAAAAAGGAAGAGCTATTGCAAAAAGTGTTGGACTATCTTGAGAATCTAAAAATAAAAAGACCGGAAGTGGCGCATTTGATTACGGATGGGCTGGATTTGATTTTTGGATTAGAAGAAATGTAATTTTTCAAGCCACGAATTTTACTATTTTGCTTTTGATTTTACTGGAATAAAAAAAACACCACGTCACTTCGAGTGATTTTAAATAGGAATGCGACAGCTTTACTATTTAAAATTGTATCGAGAAGTTTACAATGTTAGGATTCTCGATACATTTTATTAAAAAAAGCTATCACATTTTTTAATAATACACTATCAATGACGTTTTATTGAAAGTAAAAAAAATAGGATTTCCTAATTTTCTTTTTTGCTTGATCAAAAAAGAAACAAAAAAATATTCATGCGTTCTTATTGTTTTTTTGTATTCATGAATCTTCGATTTCAAGTCTTCGCTCCCTCGTCGGTCAAATTAGTTTTCGAATTAGCTTCGCTCTGTTCGCCTTCGGCTCGAGTCTAAAAGAAAAGAACTCTCCGCCGCGGCGGATCAAACAGCTTTTCTTTTTACGTATTCTTCAAACATTTGACGCTCGACTGCGGAAGCTAAGGACAGCTAAGTGCAAAAACACAACTGTTTTATTTACAATTAAATACAAATATAAAAGTCATTTTATATTTCTTTTTTGGCGAAAAATTAAGCCTCAAACTGACAATAGATTAATATATAATTCTAAATGTTGTTATTTTTAATCCGTGTAAATCTGTAAAATCCGTTGAATCTGTGGTTTAAATAATAAACTTAGTCTCGTTAGCAAACAGGTTATAACTTTAATAATTCATGAATTCGTGGCTAACTACCCGAAACTACAATTTTATTTTCTGTCCCAAATCCTTTTCACTTTCAATTACTTTGCCTTCGTATTGCAATTTCCAGCCCATGGTATTGGTCAGAATCAGGATTTTAGAAAGTTCGCTGATGAGTCGGTTTTGGGCATTTGACTTCAGCGTTGATTTTTCTATTTTCTTCGCCAGATTGGCCTTCACCGATTTATTGATTTTGTTGTAATCCTCCCCGGTAAACGGATTCAGCTTACTCTGTTGCACATCATAAAACTGAATGTCGGGACTGATTTTTATTTCTTCTTTGGGAATACTTAAAATCGTGATGGTTTTGTTTTTCTCATCAATATCGTATTTCATCTGGTGCAAATCATAAGCCACCATAACATCGGCATTGACCACAATGAGTGCTTTCTTTTCGAACGAAATCATATCCATCAAGTATTTTGCCTGATTTTTATAGGTAATGACTTCCGAAAAATGCCCTTCGGTAACAACCAGTTTCCCTACGTTTACAATTTGTTGTTGTATGAGATTGGTGTTGTAACTCATATCATCTTCATCGCTTTTCTTGAAATCACAAAATTTGAACAGCAAAACGACAGCCACGACAACTGCTATGCCAATGAGTATTTTTTTAATCATATCTAAAATTTCATAAATGGATATTGAGATTCCAATTTAGTGATTTTTTCTCTCAATTTCGATTGAAATTTCAAATGACTTTCCGAATTGGGATTGAACGGTTTATGGGCCAAACTTTTTTGGATACTTTCTACTTCCTCCATAATGACGAAAGCGGTTTCTGAAATGACAGTCTCCTTGAAACGTTGCCAAATATAATCAACTGCTACAACACTTGGATGCAACATATCCTCGGCATAAAATCGATAATCCCGAAGTTCATCCATCATGATTTCGTAACTCGGAAAATAGATTGCAGATTTTAGATTGCAGATAACTGAATCCCCTAAAACCTGATGAATTGCCGAAATTAAATGCGCCTTACTGATTTGATTTTCGACAACGCCATCTTTGATGTGACGTACAGGAGAAACGGTGAAAATAAATTTACAATCTGGATTTATTTTCTGAATAAGTTCCATCGAATTTTGAATCGATTTTTCAATGGTTGCTGCCGAAAGCAGTTCTTTTACAAACTGTTTTTGAGGTACTTTATGGCAGTTGGCTACAATTTTAGCACTATCGATATGACGATACACCCAAGCAGTCCCGTAGGTAATGATAACATGTGATGCTTCCGAAATCTGAAGGCAAAAAGCCTCCACCAAGGCATTGAGCTGTGTCAAAAAAAGGTCTTTATCGGGATGGGACAATTCGGAATGCACCTCATAGCAATGCCACAAATCATTATGAAAGAAAATATCTTTTTCGGTAAAATAGTCTTTTTCAACCCCACGTTTGATGATTTTTTCCAGTGAAACGGTATTGAATATAATCCCGAAAGGATTACAACTATTTTGAAACTTAAAATAGTGGAATTGCTCCGCCATATTTTCTGCAAAACAGGAACCTAAAGAGACCACTTTCGACTGGTAATCTATGGGATAATCACTTTTAGGAATAGGAATTGGGGTTCTGAATTGCATGTGGTGTCTTGTTATAAATACGGCAATTTTCAGTAAAAATACTCCGATTTCAAATATTCTGAATTACCATTTTCGGGCATAACCGCTTCGGAAACCTTTTCTTTAGGATAACTTTCCTCGTCATACGTGATGGTGTTTTTATAAAAATTAGCCGCAGAAATCGTTTGTCCGTTCTTGGTTTCTGTTGAAGTAACCACACTGATTAAACTATTATTCAATGAAATTAAACTCCTTTGATCCAACAACTTATCAAATCCTTTTATAAAATAAAACGGATTATTTTTGGCATCATATTCAAAACTTAAACTATGGGTAGCCACTACCCCCGGTGCCGCATCGTCTAATGTGCGTGTTTCTTTTATGAAATTATTGTCTTTAAAAATCAATGTCCCGTGATACAGTTTTTTATCAGGATTTCCGGAAACCAAGGTCCATTTTTCAAAAGAAACCGTTCCGTCAGAATTATGAACATAACTGATCTTATATTGATCTGAAGAAACAACACTAACCAGGCGGTCTTCATCATACGTATAATCCAGCGTCGTTATCTTTTTGGTGGTTTTATCTAAGGTTCGCATTTTTGAAATCAGACCTCTAGTATACGTAAAATCCGTATGCGTCTGACTTCCATCAATACTCACGATTTCATTGCCCCTGTATTGGTACAAAGTGGTTTTTGCCGTTCCGTCTGCTGAAGTTTCCACCAGTTTTTTTAACAATTTTACTTTACCGTCTTTATCTCCGGTACATGAAAACAGCAAGATAAAAGACAAGAGACAAAATATTTTATTTATATTTTTCATAATACAATTTTCAACTACTCACTTCCTGAACGACAAATTGGATGACGTACTTCTATTATCTTGGAAAGAATTTTATTCAAACTGCTAAAAAACACCATTTTAGTAGTTCGGGTAAAGTTACTAAGGATTTACACCATTATTTTGTTTTTTTCTATCAGTAACCCAAATACTCGTTAAAAAGTACCGGCTAGTATCTATCCAAATAAAAACCTACAAAATTATCAAAACTTTGTAGGTTTATTTCTTCAAAAAATATCTTTTAGTGGTTCTATTTCACAAAATCGACTGCTTTTGACAAAGCTTCCGAAATTCCGGCTGGATTTTTACCTCCGGCGGTAGCAAAAAACGGTTGTCCACCGCCACCTCCTTGGATAAACTTACCTAATTCACGAACCACCTGACCTGCATTTAAGTTTTTCTCAGCCACTAATTCTTTAGAAATATAACAGCTTAACATTGGTTTTCCTTCTTCGGCTGTAGCCAAAACTAAAAACAAATTGTTTCCTAAATTCCCTAATTCGTAGGCTAAATCTTTGGCTCCTTCTGCATTCAAGTCGACTTGCTTCGCCAAAAACTGAACCCCGTTTATCTCTTGTAATTCTTGGGCCAATTCGGCTTTCATATTTTTAGCTTTTTCCTTCAGTAAGCTTTCCAACTGTTTTTTCAGTTTGGCATTCTCTTCCTGAAGTGAAAGAACCGCTTTCAATGAATCCTGTGGATTTTTAAGCGCTGCTTTAATTTCATTTAAATTATTTTCCTGTGAAGCAAAAAACTGTCTCACGCCATCGCCTGTAATTGCTTCAACACGACGGATTCCTGCGGCAACCGCACCTTCCGAAACAATTTTGAAAGACCAAATATCAGCCGTATTTTTCACGTGAGTTCCTCCACATAATTCCATACTTTCACCAAACTTAATTACACGAACATTGTTACCATAATTTTCACCAAATAAAGCCATTGCTCCACTTTTAATTGCCTCATCTATTGGAACTTCTCTTTTTTCCTCTAATTCTATTCGCTCTTTAATTTTTGCATTTACGAAATCTTCAACTTGTTGTATTTCTTGATCTGTTACTTTTCTAAAATGAGAAAAGTCAAATCTTAAATGATCAGGCGAAACAAACGAACCTCTTTGTTCGACATGAGAACCCAAATATTGTCTTAAAGCTTGATGCAATAAATGAGTTGCAGAATGATTTTTTTCAGACTTCTCTCTTGAACTACTTACTCTTGCTGTTAATTCTTGATCTAAATTTTCTGGTAATGATTCTGTTATATGAACAATTAAATTATAAACTTTTTTAGTATTTAGTACAGGAATCCACGTATTATCGTCAAATTCTAATCTTCCCTTGTCACCAACTTGTCCACCTCCTTCGGGATAAAATGGCGTTTTATCAAGAACAATTTGATATAATACTCCATCTTTTTCACTAACGACTTTTCTGTAACGAGTTATTCTTGATTTACTCTCTACATCATCGTATCCAACAAAAATTTCATCATTATCCCTAAATAAGAAATTCCAATCTTCAGTAGAAACTTCAGAAGCGGCACGGGAACGATTTTTTTGTTCCTGCATCGAAGCATCAAATTCGGCTTCATTAAACGACATGTCTTTTTCTTTTAAAATCAATGCCGTTAAATCTTTTGGAAAACCAAAAGTATCATACAATTCAAAGGCTTTCACTCCGGAAACTTCCGTTCCTTTGGTATTGGCCACAACATTTTCCAACAATTGCAATCCTTGGTCTAAGGTTCTCAAGAAAGAAGCTTCTTCCTCACGAATCACATTCGTCACCAAAACCTGTTGTTTTTTGATTTCCGGGAAAAACTCCCCCATTTGATCTGCCAAAACAGCAACCAATTGATTGATAAAAGGCTCTTTAGTACCTAAGAAAGTAAAGCCGTAACGAATCGCTCTACGCAAAATACGACGAATTACATAACCTGCTCCAGTGTTAGATGGCAACTGTCCGTCGGCAATAGCAAAGGCTACAGCACGCACGTGATCCACAACTACACGAATCGCAATATTGGTTTTATTCTGTTCCTCAGATATATTTTTTATTTCGTTTGAAGTGTATTTCAATCCGGTGATTTGCTCCACTTTTTCAATAAGCGGTGTAAAAACATCGGTATCATAGTTAGAAGTTACATCTTGCATAGCCATACACAAACGCTCAAATCCCATTCCGGTATCTACGTGTTGTGCCGGTAATTTTTCCAATGAACCATCGGCTTTACGGTTGAATTCCATAAATACGTTGTTCCAAATTTCCACTACCTGCGGATGATCGGCATTTACTAAACTAAAACCTGAAACTTCAGCTCTTTCAGCATCTGTACGCAAATCGATATGAATTTCTGAGCATGGCCCACAAGGTCCCTGATCCCCCATTTCCCAGAAATTGTCTTTTTTGTTTCCAAGGATAATACGATCTTCGGATACGAATTGTTTCCAAATATCAAAAGCTTCCTGGTCAAAAGGTACATTCTCCGCCTCGTTGCCTTCAAAAACAGAAACGTACAAACGGTCTTTGTCCAGTTTCAACACTTCAGTCAAAAATTCCCAAGCCCACGGAATAGCCTCTTTTTTGAAATAATCACCAAAAGACCAGTTCCCCAGCATTTCGAACATGGTATGATGGTAAGTATCAAAACCTACATCTTCCAAGTCATTGTGTTTTCCTGAAACACGAAGGCATTTTTGCGTATCGGTAATACGATTGCTTTTAGGTGTGGCGTTTCCTAAAAAATACTCTTTAAACTGTGCCATCCCTGAGTTGTTAAACATCAGGGTTGGATCGTCTTTTAGAACAATAGGTGCCGAAGGAACAATTAAATGCCCTTTACTTTCAAAGAATTGTAAATACGCTTTGCGAATGTCTTGTGATTTCATTTTTATTTTTTTTTTTGCCACTAAGGCGCTAAGGCACAAAGTTTTTAAATTTATTTTTGCCCTAAGCCCTTTATTACTAGTTGTTTATGCCCCGGATGGTAGTGAAAAGCTTCGAGGATTAGCAATCTATTTTTTTCTTGAAGCGGCAGAGCAACCGGAGGAAGCCCCTGCGGATTCCTTAGAAAAAAAGAGTGCTAACCGAGAACTTGCAACGAACAGCTGGAATAAGGCACATTATTTTATTTATTCTAAAAATGGACAAAACAAATGAAACATTTATTAAATTTGTTCGACTAACATTTTTCAGTGTGCAAAAATAGTTTATTTTAAAACATGGCGAAAGTAAAATATTATTACGATTCCGAAAATCTGGCGTATCGAAAAATAAAAGTAAAGAAAAGACGGAAATTTGGCTTTGTGGCTTTATTTTTATTGGCTTCTGCCCTATTTGGCGTTTTGAGTTTTATCATACTATTAAACACTCCTTATTTTGAAACCCCAAAAGACCGATTACACCTTCGGGAAATTGAAAATCTGAAGTTGAATTATGCCTTATTGAATAAAAAAATAGACCAGCTGGACAATGTTATCGAGTCGATTGAAGACCGGGACAACAACTTATACCGTACCTATTTTAATACGGCACCAATCCCTGAGGAAGAACGCAAAGCCGGTTTTAAAAACAAAAACCGATACGCCGAATTGAAAGGATATGACAATTCTACATTGGTTTTGAATACCACCAAAAGAGTCGATGTGCTGACCAAACAATTAGCCATACAATCGGCATCACTGGACTATATTATCAAACTGGCCAAAGAGAAAAACAAATTACTGTCTGCCATACCTGCCATTCAGCCAGTCCGAAATGAAAATTTGAAACACATGGCATCCGGTTTCGGATACCGGACCGATCCTTTTACCAAAGCCAGAAAAATGCATAAGGGCATGGACTTTACCTCCAAAAAAGGAACCCCCATTTTTGCCACAGGTGACGGGGTTATCGCACGGGCTGACAATACGGCCTCGGGATACGGGAATCATATTGTCATTCGGCATGGTTATGGATACGAAACCTTGTATGCCCATTTGAGCAAATACAATTGCAGGGCCGGTCAAAGAGTAAAACGCGGGGATATTATTGGCTATGTGGGAAGCACCGGAAGATCCGAAGCACCCCATTTACATTATGAAGTACACAAGGACAAACGGGTCGTTAACCCGCTTAATTTCTATTACGGAAACATCTCTGCTGTGGAATATGTGGCCATTTCGAAATTAGCCAACCAAGAAAATCAGTCTCTTGATTAATGATTTTATATCTTAGAGGATAGAAAGCAGATTTTAGAATTAAGATTGAACATTGATATTGCCATTGAAAATTAAATTTATAGAATAAAAAATATAAAAACATGCATATTGACCTTCCTAAAGATAAAAGATATTACAGCATTGGCGAAGTCGCCAAGGCCTTTGATGTAAATGCCTCACTCATCCGTTTTTGGGACAGCGAGTTTGACATTCTGAAACCTAAAAAGAATGCCAAAGGAAACCGAATGTTTACCCCGGAAGATATCACCAACCTGCAACTCATTTACCATCTGGTAAAAGAAAGAGGTTTTACGCTCGAAGGGGCCAAAACCCACCTGAAAGAAGGACAAAAGAAAACCCTGGATAAGTTTGAAATCATCCGAAAACTGGAAACCATCAAAACACAATTGACAAACATTAAAAATCAACTATAGGCAATGGCAATTTTCAATGGCAATGGCAATGGCAAAATTCAATATCAATGACAAAATTCAAAAAAACAATAGCAACATCAATTTTGAAATAAATTAAAACAATAAATATTAAACTTTAAATTAAACAGAAACATGGATTTTAAAAAATTTTTACCTTGGATTATTGCAGCAGTTCTAATTATTGGTATTTATAGCTGGGTTAAAGGAATTAATAACACGGCAGTAACTTTGAGTCAAACCGTAGAGCAATCTTGGGGGGATGTACAAACCGCTTACCAAAGAAGAAATGATTTGATTGGCAATTTGGTAAACACTGTCAAAGGAGCCGCCGATTTCGAAAAAAGCACTTTGACCGCCGTTATTGAAGCGCGTGCCAAAGCAACCTCCACAACGATTGACCCTACAAACATCACTCCGGAACAACTGGCTGCTTTTAATTCTGCCCAAAGCGGTTTAAGCAGTTCATTATCCCGTTTATTGGTTACGGTAGAAAAATATCCTGATTTGAAGGCCAACCAAAACTTCTTAAAATTACAGGACGAATTAGCCAGTACAGAAAATCAAATCCTGACTGCCCGTACCCGTTTCAACGAAGCGGTGAAACCGTACAACACCCACATCAAAACCTTCCCTAACTCTTTATTTGCAGGAGTATTTGGATTCAAGGAGAAAGCCTATTTTACAGCTGTTGAAGGGGCCGAAAAACCTGTGGAAGTAAAATTCTAATCCTCCCCAACCCCTCCAATGGAGGGGCTTTTTAAAAGGAATTAAAAAATAAAACAAATGTCAAAAGTAGAAAATTTTTTAACCCAGGAAGAAGAGCAGGAAATTGTCGAGGCAATTCGCGTGGCCGAAAAAAATACTTCTGGCGAAATTCGGGTTCACATCGAAAGAACCACTTCCCTGGACGCTTTTGATCGCGCCATGGAAGTTTTTCATGAACTCAAAATGGACGAAACCCAACTCAAAAATGGCGTTTTAATCTACCTTGCCGTCGAAAACCGCACTTTTGTAATCTGTGGAGACAAAGGGATTAACGATGTTGTTGAAAGTGATTTTTGGGATTGTACCCGTGATATCATGGTACAACAATTCAAAGAAGGACATTTCAAGCAAGGTTTAATCAACGGTATTTTGAGAGCCGGTGAAAGACTGCAACATTACTTTCCTTGGGAACACGGAGACACGAATGAATTATCAAACGAAATATCTAAAGGATAAATAATGAAAATTTCCAAAATCAAAATTGCTTCGCCTGTTCCCCGCCGTGGCGGGTCGGGTCCAAATTCCAAAGGAATTTTTCAATTTACCTTGTTGTTTCTGGCGTTTTTCACTTTCAATTGTAGTTTTGCCCAATTTGACATTCCTGAAAAACCAAGTTTTCAAACTTCGGTGTATGATTATGCGAAGATTTTAAGTGCCCCCGAAAAAGCACAACTGGAAGAAAAACTCATTAAATATTCCGACTCCACCACTACACAAATTGTAGTGATTACCATCGAAAGCCTGAAAGGGGAAGACATTGGAATCCTTACCCCGAAATGGGGACACGCATGGGGAATTGGGGGAACCCAGAAAGACGACAATGGTGTTCTTATTTTATTGGCTAAAGCTGAAAGAAAAATATGGATTTCTCCCGGTTATGGCCTTGAAGACCGACTAACTGCCGGAATTGGCGGGGAAATCACCCGAAATATCATTGTTCCCGAGTTTAAAAAAGGCAATTACTACGCCGGACTTGATAAAGGAACCGATGCACTTATTGATGTTTTCAAGGGCAAATACAAAGGCGAACGCAAGCAAACGAAAGGAAAAGATTTTCCTATCATCCCATTTATCGTAATTATCATCATCATTTTGGTTCTGATGTCTAAAAACAGAGGCGGAGGCAGCGGAGGCAATTCAGGAAACCGCGGCGGTTTTAACGGACCGAGCCTGTTGGATGTTATTATTCTGAGCAGCCTTGGCCGAAATAGTGGCGGTGGTGGCTTCGGAGGAGGCTCCTCTGGCGGTGGTTTTGGCGGAGGCGGTTTCGGTGGCGGATTTGGCGGAGGCGGTTTCTCCGGAGGCGGTTCCGGTGGAGACTGGTAGAATCCATTTATTCGACAAAAAACATATTAAAAAAACAAATAAGCCACTTCGCATTGAAGTGGCTTATTTGTTTGCTTAAAATCGTTCCTTATATTTCTTTTCTTTGCCTCCAAACTTACTAATCTTATACCCTAATGAAAACATCAGATAGCGTTTTAGAACCGTATTTTCATAATCATAAATACCATTAGGCGAAATGTATCTTGAAGCACTTTGATTCTGATTTAAAATATCATACACCTTTACTTTTGCAGTGAGCTTACTTTTATAAAAACTATAAGCCAAACTGGCATTCCACAAGTAAAAATCCTTTTTAAAACCATCGGCTATATTAGAATTGTAGGTATAGGAAAAATCATTAGCAAAAACCCAATTTTTACCCCAATAATTGGTGGTTTGCAGTTCTACTTTATGTACCGTATTAGAGGTTGAATTGATGGTATAATTAACATATTTAGAAATATTATAGGTAGGATTATAATTGGTCGTAAGCGTAAAAACCTTGTCTATTTCATACGTAAAACTGGCTCGAGGATACAACGACACCGTATTAGATTCAAAGATTTCACCATCAATAAATCCTTTATTGAATCGGAAACTACCATAACTACCTATACTAAATTTATAAATATCACTCTCTTTTTTTATGGTCTTATCCCAACTGGCTCCTCCGTTAATCGAGTAATTTCCCGAAACATTTTCATAGGTTCTGGAAGTTTTAAGATTTACTTTATCATAAATCACCGAATAAACGGATTGATTGTCATAATAATTACCCGACAAATACAGATAAAAACCGGAGCGACTTGCATAATCATAATTATTAAAATTGATATTTACCGAATGTGATTTATTGGGGTTCAAATCTTCATTCCCTATAAAAGTACTCAATGGACTTGAAACATCTTTTACTGGTAAAATTTGATTCGCCGAAGGTAAATCAACCCTATAATCATAGTACATTCCTATGGATTTTGATTTAGACAAGGTGTATCTAAAATTAAAATTAACAAAAGGTACTACATAGTTTTTTTTCAAATGGGTACCTTGACCCACATAACTCGAATATGCATTTTGCCTCATGATAGACGGACCTGCGTCTAAATTGAAATTAAGATTCTTCTTCTGAATTTTAATTCCCGATTGAGGTCTCAAAAAGATATTATCAGAAGTATAATAATTGGATTGTGCGGCATTAAAATCAGTATATCTTTCCGAAGTAGTATTAAGATCATAGTTTTTTCTTTCGGTCAAATTAGAATTAGCTCTAAAATCAAATCCAACATCAATACTTAATGAATCGGTTATTTTATTTGAAAACTCCAAACTAGCATGGTAATTATCCGTTGCATTTTTACTAATCACATTTTGATTTCTTTTTATATCTTCATCAGTAGCTGTACTAAATAAAATCGTATCGGTTATTACGCCATAAGACTCCTCTTTATTGTTTTCATTTTCAAAATGAATCGCTAAAAATTGCTTGTTGCCTTTGAATCGTTTATTCAAAAAAACAGAATTCGAAAACTTATTATTATTCGAATCATTTGAATAAGTGCTTGCACTTTCATTCACTAAATCTCCATTGGTATTAAACGATTTACCGGAAGATTCATTCCAATTATTGGTTTTCGTCTTATTAAACTTTGGTGAAACAACAATTGTGGCCATCGAATCTATTTTATATTCAAATTCAAGATTTAGATTATGTCCATTCGTTTCGTTATTGGATTTCCCGTTCGATTCTGAATACAAATTCCCTGTTGGTAAAAAAGTTGTTGACCTATTTGAACTTGTATTTTCAGTATTCGAATTGGTAAAGAAATAACTACTGCTGGCATCCATTTTTTTAATTATTTCATCTGTATAATTCAACCCCAGCATATTTGATCTTGTAATTCCATTTCCTCCGCCAAAACGCACTCCATTTGTTGAAAAAGAATTCCCTCCATAGGAAATCCCACTCCTACTTCTGCCTCCCGCCATATTGTCAAAAATTTCATTCATCGAAAACCCTGGAGAATTAATATTATTGGATGACGTTAGAATACTTACCTTTCTTTTATTTTTAAAATAATTGAGTAAACCATTGCTTTCATACCGATTGTCTGTTCCCATTCCGGCCATGACTTTTCCAAAAAGTCCTTTGTTTTTATCTTTATCAATAGTCAAATTAATACTCGCATTATTAGAAGTAGCAGCCTGTTTATTCAATTCTTGTTGCTTGGTTTTAGTATCGCTCACCTGAACTTTATTAATAATATCAGCCGGTAAACTTTGCAAGGCAATTTTCCCGTCCTTATCAAAAAATGGTTTTCCGTTCACTAAAATTTGGTTTACTTCCTTTCCGTTCACGGTAATCTTTCCTTCTTCATCAATAGCAACTCCTGGCAATTGTTTCAATAAAGTCTCCACATTAGCATCTGGCCTAACCTTAAAAGAAGAAGCATTAAATTCTAACGTATCTTTTTTAATTCGAATGGGAGGTGCATCTGATTTAATCACAACTTCACTCAAAACATTTTCGTTTTCTTCTAAATACAGGACGCCGAAATCTTTGCTTTCCGAAAGTTCATCTATTTCCTTGTTTATGGATTGGTAACCCATATAAGAAATTTTCAAGAAAAAAGGCTTGGTGATTTTTTTGGTCTCCAATTTAAAAATTCCGTTTTTATCCGAAATGGTATAATCAATTACCGTTGAGTCTTTGATAGTTGAAAGATAAACAGTAGCTGACTCAATAGGAAGTTGTGACTTTTTATCTAACAATTTTCCACTAACAATAATATTGTTCTGAGCCAATAATGAATAACTAAAAAACACTAAAAAAAAGAGACCGTAAAATTTTTCCATAAATAAAATACTACGTTAAATTACAAAAAACAAAAGCGAATCTAATTCTTTTAAATCATCTTGAGTTATTTCTTACTTAAAATTTAACATATTATTTTTCCTAATAAATAAAAACAAGGGTAAACATTATAACTTTCTTCAAATCCGGATAAATTATTTTAACACTTTAAAGCTGTAATTAGAAAACTACAGTAAAATCACTTGACTCATCTGTAAAATTATTTATCTTTATCCCTAATTTTAGCTGAAATACACCAACAAACACAATATGCTTTCACACAAAACTAAATATGCTCTTAAAGCCCTACTCTATTTAGCACAAAAGGAAGAGGGTCATATTGCCCGAACTATAGAAATTGCCGAAGGTGCCAGTATCCCAAAAAAGTTTTTGGAGCAGATTTTATTAGACCTGAAAAGAGGTCATTTTGTGGGCAGTAAACAGGGGAAATTTGGTGGTTATTACCTCCTGAAATCAAAAAACATCATCACTTTGGCAGATATTCACCGATTATTTGACGGTGCCATCGCCCTACTCCCTTGTGCTTCCTTAAATTTTTACGAGCCTTGTTCCGATTGCAAAAGCGAGTCGGAATGCGCCCTAAGACACGGATTAATAGCTATTAGAGAGAAAACTTTAGAAGCTATGGAAGGGATTACTATTGCTTCATTGGTAGAAAAATAAAAAAATATATTTTAAACACTACTAATTTTATAGAATTAATTATACATTTGCATCCGAAATGAACTCTTATTTAATAAACAAAAAATTAAACATATAAAATTGCCACTAACAACAAGTTTGCGCAAGCAATCACAGATAAACCTGCCTGTCGGCAGACAGGTATGACAACTAACAAATAAATTTCACATATATGAAAACGTATCAGACAAAATTCATTTTTTCGGATAATCCAGATCAAAAAAGTAAAACCCAAATCAGCCATAAGTATAGTGTAGGCATGATGTGTAGGTGTTAGTCTAAAAAAATTATTTTAAAATTCTACTAATTACATATAATATATATAAATAATACACATATGAAAACTATTTATACAAAATCAATTGCAACTTTAGCCCTATTACTGATATTCTCTGCTTCTTACGCACAAAGCACAGTAAAAGGAAACGTTAAAGACAGTCAAAACCAACCGCTAACAGCTGCCAATGTTCTTTTGAAAGGAACTAAATACAATACAACAACAGATGCCAACGGAAATTTCTCTATTGAAACCCGAGAAAAACTTCCTTTCTCCCTTCTTATACAATATGTTGGTTACAAAACCGAAGAGGTTACAATCAACGAGAACCCGGATACCCCTCTAGAAATAAAACTCACTGAAGACAACGTTTTGGTTGAAGTCGTTATTTCATCCCGACGCAGAATTGAAAAAGCACAAAATGTACCTATTCCTATTTCAGTAGTTAGCGGTAAACAAGCTGGGGAAGCAGGGGCTTTCAACGTAAACCGCTTAAAAGAACTGGTTCCTTCAGTACAATTGTATTCTTCAAATCCAAGAAACACAACAATCAACATTCGTGGACTGGGTTCTACCTTTGGCCTTACCAATGATGGTATCGATCCGGGAGTTGGTTTCTATGTGGATGGTGTTTATTATGCCAGACCAGCAGCTACTACCTTAGATTTCATCGATGTTGAACGTATTGAAATACTTCGCGGTCCACAAGGAACCCTGTTTGGTAAAAACACTACTGCCGGAGCTTTCAACGTAACTACGCGTAAACCAAGTTTTACTTCGGGAGCAAATTTCGAATTAAGCTACGGAAATTATGGATTCCTTCAGGCGAAAAGTTCCATCACTGGAGCCCTTAGCAAAAAAATTGCCGGTCGATTATCTTTCTCCGGAACACAACGCGACGGTTTACTAAAGAATGTGGCCTCTGGAAAATCAGTAAATGACTTGAACAACCAGGGAATTAGAGGTCAGTTGCTGTATCAACCAACAGAAAATACAGCTATCACATTAGCCGCCGATCTTTCTATTCAACGCCCTGACGGATATGCACAAGTTATCGCGGGTGTTGCCCCAACACAACGTGCCGCTTACCGACAATTTAATGCTATCATCGCCGATCTTAATTATACCCTTCCTAGTTTGAATGCTTTTGACCGTAAAATAGATCACGATACTCCTTGGCGTTCCGGACAGGATTTAGGGGGAGCTTCCTTAAATACAGAAACTAAAATCGGTAACGGTACACTTACCTCTACTTCGGCTTGGCGTTTTTGGAATTGGGATCCATCCAATGATAGAGATTTCACAGGTCTTCCGGTATTACAATTATCACAAGCAACCTCAAAACACCAACAATGGTCTCAAGAGGTTCGTTATGCTGGTGAGTTCTCCTCACGTTTGAGTGGAGTGATAGGAATATTTGCTATCGGACAAGATTTAAAAACAGACCCATACCACATTGAAGAATCAGGTGCTGCCCAATGGCGTTTTTCACAAAGTACTACAAGTTCCCTATGGGAAACACCGGGACTATTTGACGGATATGGCATAAAAACAAAATCTAATTTAAACACCTTCAGTGGGGCTATTTTTGGCCAATTGGACTGGGCTATAACCGAGCGTTTACACGTATTACCGGGATTACGATACAATTATGACCAGAAAAAGATTGACTATGACCGTAAAACATACGGAGGGCTTGAAACAAACGATCCTAGCCTTATTGCTTTGAAAAAATCAGTTTACAGTGATCAGGCTTTTAAAACTAATGTAGACGACACCAACTTTTCAGGAAATTTAACAGTAGCTTTTAAAGCCAATGACCGTATCAATACTTTCGCTACGTATTCAAAAAGCTACAAACCGGTTGGAGTTAACTTAGGAGGTCTGCCTACTGCCAATGGTCAACCCATACTTGAATTGGCGGTAATAAAACCAGAAGAAGTAAACCATTATGAAGCGGGAGTAAAAACGACTCCTTTTAACAGAAGCATCCTTAATTTTACACTTTATAATACTGATATAAACAATTATCAGACACAGGTACAAACTGCTGAATTAGGTGTAAATCGCGGTTATCTTGCCAATGCTGAAAAAGTACGTGTTCGTGGTGCCGAACTGGATGCTAGTGTGACAGCCAATAAATACCTGACATTCAATGGAGCGATTTCATATACAGAAGGGACCTATGTAAGTTTTAAAAATGCACCATTACCACTGGAAGAAACAGGAGCATCCGTTTCATTTAAAGATGTTTCAGGAAGTGTTTTGCCGGGTATTTCAAAATGGACAGGAACTTTAGGAGGGGATTTATCCGATACTGGAAAACTTTTCGGAAATACTGGAAAATTCTTCTTAGCCTTAGATTCATTCTATCGTTCTTCTTTCTCATCCAGTGCTTCTCCTTCAAAATACCTGGTAGTAGATGGCTATGCCTTACTTAATGGACGTGTTGGTTTCCGTGCTTCCGAAGGACTCTCTGTTTTCTTATGGGGACGCAACATTTTGAACAAGGATTATTACGAACAATTATTGCCCGCAGCAGGAAATGCAGGTCATTATGCCGGTGTATTGGGAGACCAAAGAACCTACGGAATTACTTTGAGATACACATTATAGTGATTACGATATACTTCAAAACTAAAATACCGCAATTCGTTTTTTAACGTATTGTGGTATTTTTTTATATTCCTCTATTATTAAAATTTTAAAATTCCATACGGCCTCTTTCACCACCTGGTCTTCCTTCTCTTCCTCCTCCTGGCTCTCCACCTGGCCCGCCTCCTCGATATTCATTTCTTGGGAGTTTTTTCATACCTGAAAAATCCTGGATTTTATAGGTTAACGAAAACATCGCATAACGTCTTAAAATAGTATTTTCCTCATCTCGAATCGTCGTAGGTGAAATCGTTCTGGAATTACTCTGGTTCTGATTCAAAACATCATACACCTTTATTTTGGCAATCATGTTTTTATCAAAAAAGCTATACGACAAACTGGTGTTCCACAGATAAAAATCCTTCTTAAAACCATCGGCAATTCTCGAATTATAATTGTATCCGAAATCATTTCCGAAAATCCAATTTTTCGGCCAATAACTCGTAGTCTGCAAATTAATTCGGTGTACCACATTAGAGCTTCCATTCGTTACATAATTGTCATATTTTGATTCATTGTATGACAAATTATAAGATGGTGCGATAGTCAAGACTTCCCCATAATCATAATTCAAATAAGCTCTTGGAGAAATCCCCAATGATTTTGCATTATACAAAACGCCATTGGTGAACCCTTTATCAAAAGAATAATTCGCGTTCAACCCAATCCCGTATCGTATGGTATGTGCATCGATTTTCATCGTTTTATTCCAATTCCCTCCAACGGCCGCAGTATAGGTTCCTGCAATATTTTCATAAGTTGTCGTTCTTTTTTTATTGGCGTCATACACTGAAATGGAAACCACTTCACTATTATTATATTCCCCTCTTGCAAACACAGTGTAACCGGAACGGGTACGGAAATCGAAATTCCTGAAATTGATATTGGCACTGTGCTTCTCGTTCGGATTCAAATTAGGATTACCCGTTATCGTATTCAAAGGATTAGCCAAATTCTCTACCGGCAGCAACTGAGCCGACGAAGGCAGACTATTTGTATAATCATATCGCAAGGTGATAAATTTGGAACGATCCAACTTGTATCGGATTTGCGCCCTGCCATAAGGCAAAACGTATTTCTTATTTAAATCGGTTACTTGATTTAAGTATAATGCATGATTATCAAAATCTATAATCGAAGTACTGGAATTCAAATTAAACGTAAATTTATTTTTCTCGAAAGTCAATCCCACTTTAGGGCTCACCGAATTTTGTCTGGAAGTGATGAAATTAGTCAAAGACTCATTTAAATCGGAATACGTTTCTAAAGTTTCATCATAATTGAATGTTTTCAAATCTTTCACCTCTTTCGTCCAATCAAAATCGGCACCAAAACGAACACGCAACGAATCGGTTATCGGCTCCGTATATTCAATATCTGCCGAGTACGAATCATAGGTATTTTCATTGTTGCTCTTTTGCTTTCGCTCATCATCCGGTTGCCCGTCTTTATAGAAAATCGTCTTAGATTCCGTCAAGGCATCTGAATCACTATTGGTATTTGAATTCGTAAACACAAAACTCAAATTGCGGGATTTTTTCGTAAATGCTTTATTGAAATTGATGGTATTCCCAAAATTCAAAGATGAATTTTCCCTGAACGATTTGGACATGCTTTCGTTTAAAAGTGCCTCATTTTCATCTTTGGACAGACTTGATGAATTACTGTTGGAATTAGAATGAGATTCGTTTATTCTCGGCACTACGGCAATTCGTGTCGTAGGATTGATTTTATACTCAAACTCCAGATTCACTTTATTGGCCGTATTTTCATCTTGCGTTTTCGATTCCGACTCAGTAGAGAAACTGCCCGTAGGCAATAAATTAGTCTGCTTGGATTTACTGTCATTTTGGGTATTGGTATTCGAAAAAGAATATCCTGCGGTAGCATCAAAACCTTTGAACCATTCATCGGTATAATTGATTCCGCCCAAATTCGACTGGGTAATCCCTCTACCACTTCCTGAAGAAGTATTCCCTCCTCTGGCATTTCTTCCTCCACCCATGCTATCAAAAACCTCATCCATTGAAAAACCGGTGGAGTTAATGTTATTGGAAGAGGCTAAAACACTTATTTTTTGTTTATTGCTAAAAAAATTCATCACCATACTGGCTTCGTAACGGTCATCTGTACCGTATCCCCCCAGGAATTTACCAAAAAAACCTTTGTTTTTATCTTCATCTATCGTCAAATTGATACTGGAATTCTCTGAATTGGCCTCTTGCTTGGACAATTCTTCTTTTTTGGTTTTAAAATCCGAAACCTGAACTTTATTAATAATTTCGGCCGGCAGGTTTTTTAAAGCCATGGCTCCATCCCGGTCAAAAAAAGTTTTCCCGTTGACTAAAAACTGGGTTACCTCTTTTCCGTTAACGGTTATTTTCCCATCGTTATCCACTTCAAATCCGGGCAATTGTTTCAACAGGGTTTCTACATTGGCATCCGGACGCACTTTGAATGAGGCGGCATTAAACTCTACCGTATCTTTTTTGACACGAATGGGCGGTGCTTCACTTTTTACCGTCACCCCTTCTAAGGCGTTTACATTTTGCAATAAATATAATTTCCCAAAATCCTTATTCTCTAAAATTCCTTTTTGCTCTTCGATATAGGATTGATAACCCATATAACTTACTTTCAAAAAAACAGGCTTATCATATTTTTTAGTGGTGATTTTAAAAAGTCCGTTTTTATCAGTTGTAGCATAATCAATTACCGTAGAATCTTTAACATTAGAAAAATAAACGGTCGCTGATTCTAAGGGTATTTGCGTATTGATATCAAATACGGTCCCTTCGAGAGCGACATCATTTTGAGCACTGGCCGAATAACAGCACAGCAGCAGCAGTAAAAAAGAATAGATTTTAGACATGAGAATATTTTAGTAAATAAAAAGATAAGATGTCTAAATCCAGAAAAGGTTTAATCTACACTTATTTTTATTTTGTGTTGTGTAAATTTGCCCAAAATTAAACGAGGCTTTTAATGAAAATCATTCGAATTCTTTTCTTATTCCTTGGAGGCTTTGTTTCCCAAGCCCAAACCGAAAAAAAGGTAGACCATCAAAGCATCGTTTGGACACGCTATTACAACCAACTGACCTTAACCGACAAATGGTCGTTGCATACCGAATTTGACAATAGGGTCTTTTTAAAACCCGTTGAACAAAATCTTTTTGTCATCCGGGCACAAGGGCGTTACAAAATCAACGACAAACTCGAAACCGGAGCCGGATTTGCCTATTTCTCTGTTTCGACCCAAGACCCTGAAGCCTCTTTTGATTTCCAAGTTCCGGAATACCGCGGACAACAGGACATTACTTGGAAAGAGACCTTTGATGAAATAGGATTGAATCAAAGGCTTCAACTGGAAGAACGTTTTGTGCATAATGCCAGCAAAACCGGACTGCTTCCGGGAACGACTTTTTTCTGGAGAATCCGCTACCGCCTTCAAGCGGGTTACAGCTTATGGAAAAAAGAAAATCAGTTATTGAAAGCCATTGTTCATGATGAAATCCTGTTCAATTTTGGTAAAAACATCATCAAAAACAACTTTGACCAAAACAGGATTTACGCAGCATTAAACTATGCTTTCAACAAAAACATAGCGATAGAATTGGGCTATTTGAACAGTTTCCAGAAACGCAGCAGTGGGGTTGATTTTTACAATCGCGATATTATCCGATTCAGCTTTATCCATAAAATGAAACTGAAATAGACTATCCCTAAAAATCAATTTCCAGAACTATTACGACGCTACCTCATTAAAGCCCTAATTTTAAGAATTAATTAGTGCTAGCTTAACTCTATTTTATAAATAGATGGCGTAACTTTAATAGAAAAGATTGTGCCATGAAAAATTTTGCCATTAAGCTCGTGTGGTTTGTCACAGCGTACGTCTTTATTTTTGCAGGTTTATGTCAAACCAGTATTGCTTTGCCCATACTGATGAACTTGCTTATTATTGGTGTTTTTTTAATCCCGTATATGGTTTATACCGTACTGCATGATCATTACACCACCACCAAAACGTTTAAAGATTGGTACGAAGACCATCCGATGAAAACGTTAGATGAAGAAGAAAATTAATATTGTCTTTCGTTCGCTTAGAAACAAATACTCCATATAATAAAAAATCCCGATGACTCGGGATTTTCTTTTTACTTCTCTCTAATATAAATGTCAATTGGCACTCCTGAAAAATCCCATTGTTCACGTATTTTATTTTCAAGATAACGCTTATAAGGCTCTTTTACATATTGTGGCAGGTTGGCAAAAAACACAAACTGCGGAGTTGCCGTTGGCAATTGCATACAATATTTAATTTTCACATACTTTCCTTTAGTCGCCGGTGGCGGATAGGCTTCAATCACTTTCAACATGAATTCGTTGAATTTTGATGTTGGAATACGTTGTTTCCTGTTTTCAAAAACCTGAACCGTAGCTTCCAAGGCTTTCAACAAACGTTGTTTGGTCAATGCCGAAACAAACAAAATCGGCACATCGGTAAAAGGCATTAATTCTTTCTTGATTTTCTCTTCGTAATCACGGGTTGACATGGTATCTTTCTCTACCAAATCCCATTTGTTTACCAAAATCACCACTCCTTTTCGGTTTTTCTCGGCCAACCAAAAGATACTTTGATCCTGACCTTCAAATCCACGGGTGGCATCAATAACCAGGATACAAATATCGGCATGTTCAATCGCACGCACCGAACGCATCACCGAGTAAAACTCTAAATCTTCCTTTACTTTGGCTTTACGACGAATTCCGGCCGTATCGACCAAATTGAATTCAAACCCAAAACGGTCAAATTTGGTATCAATCGCATCACGGGTAGTTCCCGCAATATCCGTAACCATAAATCTTTCTTTACCGATTAAGGCATTGATAAAACTTGATTTTCCGGCATTCGGGCGTCCCACCACCGCAAAACGCGGCAATACTACTTCTTCTTGAACAGGCTCTGGTTTCTCAGGGAACGCCTCAACCAAGGCATCCAACAAATCCCCAGTTCCACTTCCTGAAATACTCGCGAAGGTAAAATAATCCCCCAATCCCAAGTTATAAAACTCAATCGCGTCTTTCTCACGCATGGCGTTGTCTACCTTATTTACCGCCAACAACACCGGCTTGGTCACTTTACGCAACAACTTCGCCACCGTTTCATCCATCGGTGTAATCCCTTCCTCAACATCTACCACAAATATGATGACATCGGCTTCATCAATCGCCAATTCTACTTGCTTACGGATTTCACCTTCAAAAACATCATCCGATCCACGTACATACCCACCCGTATCTATTACCGAAAATTCCTTTCCGTTCCATTCGCTTTTTCCGTAATTTCTGTCACGGGTCACCCCCGAAACCGAATCTACAATCGCTTCCCTTCTTTGTATCAAACGATTAAAAAGCGTTGATTTCCCTACGTTTGGTCTTCCTACAATGGCTACAATGTTGTTCATAATCTAATTTCAAATATTTTGCAAAGGTACATCTTTTGTCGAGAGTTTCATATTAAAGTTTTTGGGAGCTATTCCCGCCATCCACTATATCTTTCCAGCCGAACACCGGCTAGAAAGGATGCCGTTACTGTCAGGGCTAAAACATTTCGCCTTCTAATCCCATTTATCGAAAAATTCATATTAGACATACCCAAAACTCTCTGATATATTGGCTACAAACACATTTTAGGAAAAATATGGAATCAAATTCCATATTTTTCCATATTTTTACAAAATGATAGTAAGAGATATAAAACCAAAACTAGAAAGTTTAGCCAAATCATTCAAAGCCATTGCTGTAATTGGCCCACGGCAATCTGGAAAAACGACATTGGTTAAAAATACATTTCCAAATAAACCCTATATTTCTTTGGAAAATTCCGATATAAGAAATTTTGCTTTAGAAGACCCAAGAGGATTTTTACAAAACATCCCCAACGGAGCAATTTTAGACGAAGTGCAACGCGTACCTTCATTGTTTTCCTATTTACAGGAAATTTTAGACAATAGTAATGAGAAAGGGCTGTTTATTCTAACAGGTTCTAACAATTTCCTTTTACAGGAAAACATTTCACAATCATTGGCAGGAAGAGTGGCTTATTTGAATCTATTGCCTTTTTCCGTAAAAGAATTAGCTTCTGCAAACTTAATCCCTAAAACAGATGAAGAGCTATTATTCAAGGGTTTTTACCCACCTATTTACGACCAAGAAATCAGTCCATCAGACTGGATTTCAAATTACATAAAAACGTATATTGAACGAGATGTCAGACAAATAAAAAACGTAACGGATTTATTAATTTTCGAAAAATTCATGCGTGTTCTTGCTGGCAGAACCGGACAGGAACTCAACTTAACCACCATTAGCAACGAAGTTGGAGTCGATTTGAAAACTATTCAATCGTGGATAGGACTTTTAGAAAGCAGTTTTATTATTTATTTACTAAAACCCCATTTTCAAAATTTTAATAAAACAATAATCAAAAGACCCAAAATTTACTTTTATGATACTGGAGCAGTTTGTTCTTTTTTAAGAATTTCTAATCCAATACAACTGGAAAGTCATCCCCTAAAAGGAGCAATTTTCGAAACAATGGTTGTTATTGAAATGGTTAAAAAATTTACAAATAGAGGTGTAGCTGTTAATCTTTATTTCTGGAGAGATAAAACAGGGCACGAGGTTGATGTTATTATAGATGGTGCCGAAAAACTAATTCCAGTAGAAATAAAATCATCTAAAACGATAAATACTGATTTCTTTAAGAATCTAAAATACTGGAATAACCTAAGTAAATTAAATAATTCTATTCTGATTTACTCAGGAGATCAAGAACAAAAGCGAAGTGACGGTACATTAATCACTAATTGGAAAAATATAAATCAACTGGATTTTTAAACAAAAAATGTATCGAGAACGAATTATGCCCAAGAATTACTGATTATACCCAAATCGTTTTAACATATTAGCGTTGCTTCTCCAGTTTTTATTCACTTTTACATACAACTCAATATGAATTTGTTTTCCGAAGAATTTTTCTAAATCAACACGGGCATCCATCCCCACTTTTTTCAGCGCTGCACCTTTATGTCCGATGATAATTCCTTTTTGGGTATCGCGTTCCACCATAATCAAAGAACGAATGCGGATGATATTGTCATCTTCTAAAAATTCTTCGGTTACAATTTCTACTGCGTATGGAATTTCTTTACTATAGTTCAACAGAATTTTTTCACGAATGGTTTCATTCACAAAAAAACGCTCCGGTTTATCGGTCAATTGATCTTTTGGATAATAAGCCGGTGATTCCGGCAATAAGGAAATGATTCTTTGAAAAACTTCCGGCACATTAAAGTTTTGCAAAGCCGATATTGGGAAAATTTCGGCATTAGGCACTTTGGCGGTCCAAAAAGCCACTTGTTCTTCCAGTTGCTCCTGATTTGAATTATCAATTTTATTCAACAACAGCAACACCGGGATTTTGGCATGGACGATTTTATTAAAAAACGCTTCATCTTTCAAATCCTGCTCCCCTATTTCGACCATATACACCAAAATATCAGCATCCTCAAAAGCTGACTTTACGAAATTCATCATCGATTCCTGCATTTCGTAGGCCGGTTTGATGATTCCGGGTGTATCCGATAAGATCAATTGAAAATCCTCTCCGTTTACAATTCCGAGAATTCTATGACGGGTTGTTTGTGCTTTTGATGTAATGATAGACAATCTTTCTCCAACAAAGGCATTCATTAGTGTTGATTTCCCAACATTTGGATTCCCTATGATGTTTACAAAACCTGCTTTATGTGACATGTATTATAGTATTTTATTTTGCAAAGGTAGGCATATCAAGTCAATAGACGAAATAAAACATTTTTTAAAATTTTTGTCGAAAGTGTCGATTTTCATCGTATATTTGCACCCGAATCATCGCAGGACAAAACAACATCCAAATCAGATGGCTCATATCTGCCACGGCGGACATAGGTTCTTACATAGACAAATTGAAAATATCTTGTGAAGATAGAATAGCAAAAAGCTCGTCGGGCTCATATCCGCCGCGGCGGACACAGGTTCTAAAACACAAATTGAAAATATATCGCGGGATAGAGCAGTAGGCAGCTCGTCGGGCTCATAACCCGAAGGTCACAGGTTCGAGTCCTGTTCCCGCTACTAATTTATTAAATACCGTATATCGCGGGATAGAGCAGTAGGCAGCTCGTCGGGCTCATAACCCGAAGGTCACTGGTTCGAGTCCAGTTCCCGCTACTAAAATAAAAGCTTCAGAGAAATCTGGAGCTTTTTTTATTTTATAAAATATGGAGGAATTTGTTGTTTACATTTTATATTCTGAAAAGTTTAATAAGAATTACACGGGATTTACTTCTAATCTCATTGGGAGATATAAATCTCATAATTTTCTTGAAACAAAAGGATATACTTTAAAATTCAGGCCTTGGAAAGTGATTCATGTCGAATTCTTCTATTCAAAATCTGAGGCTATGAAAAGAGAAAAATATTTAAAATCCGGAATAGGAAGAGAATTCATTCAAAATCTTATTATAAACTTATAATCCGGAGGGCTCATATCCGCCGCGGCGGACTACTAGAAAAGCTTCATAGAAATATGAGGCTTTTTTTATTTCCTATTTTGGCAGGTTCTAATAAGCGTAAACGAACACTGCTTTCTTCAGAAACTAGCTGTGTTTGTTGAACAACAGCACGGATACTATTTTTGGGTTGCATTTGCTGTTCAGTTTTCCCTACTGTATAAAATCCACGGTTTCGATTTTCACTCCAATTAGCTATAAATGTGCTATCTGTAGGTTCTCTATATAAAGATGAAACTGCATTTTTATGAGCTGGAGTAAACGTAACAAACGTTTCTTTTTGACTTAATGAACTAAGTGGTGTTTTTTGTTCCTTTGACTGTTCCCCTGAAAGCGTGTTTGTTGGAAGATATTTTGCTGCCATCTGACAGGAATTTTTCCATTAATTCCAATTGGCTTTCCATAGGATTGACTGGCTCATCGTTCTTTTTAGCCAGTTGTTCTTTTAACTCATCCAGTTGTTTACGCAGTTGCAATGTCTCGGAATTATCACTCTGATAAAAAGTACCTAAGGTATTCTGTGCATTACGATAACTATTCAAAGAAGGATTACTATTTCTTATAATGAATTATAGGTTTCGTTGTTAACTTCCGAAACATCTTGAGCTGTTTCATCTGTACTATTCTCATTCCAGTAATCAGACAAAGATGTTAGCGTATTTTGTTTTTCTTGGTTCTTTTGCTCCAATATTTCCTGCTCATAGGCTTTTTGTTTATCATCCTGCAAACCGATATCAGTGGCTTGAGGAACCGAATCGTTGAGACCTATATCTTCTGTCTTTTTTTTATTCCCGGATGGTTTAAATATCATATACATAGACCCTAGAAATACAATACCCATCAGCGCAAAAATGATTGGCTTTTTTAATTTTTCAATTTTGCTCTCTGTACCTCCCTGTAATACATCTGAAGTTGCCTTTAAACTGCCATCTGTAACAAAGACTGTATTTTTTTTTGTTTTCACTTTCTTTCATGTCTTCTATTTTTTATGATTTTTAACAATGAATCCTGCAACGATACAGCAGATTCTTTCTTTTTAACAACTGGATTTTCAATATACTCGATAGCTAGACTATGATTGTTTTTTCCTGTATCATACCAAACCTTTAGAATAACAGCTATAGTAAGAATCAGGTAGCCTAGGAAAGAATACAAGAGGTACTTGTACTGTATCTTTACTGGAAGTTCTCGCCATTGCATATCTAGCTTATCAAACCAAGTATCCATGTTTGCTTGTAGTTTTTTCATCTTAGCTGTTTTTAACGTTCAATAATTTCGATATCGTTATTCTCTATTACATTGAACTTTTCTATGTTGAAGCCTTGTGGATTGTTATCCGAACGAACTGAATTCACGAGGAAACAGGATGTAACCAAGTTTCGCTTGGTTACATTACTCGACCTAATAATAAACTGCTTAGCGTATGTTCTTACAGCATAGGGATAGTTATCGAAGTTGCACACCACACTATCTATTTCAATACGCTGTTGTACATTCCCAGAAATAATACGATTGTAATAGCCTTTTTCAGACAGGTCTTTATAGTAATCAAAAGCACTTTTATCTGCGAGATTAAATGCTCTTTTCATACTATTTTCAATAGCACTTTTGTCTGGTGCCAGTGTAAAAAAAAGTTCATGGAAACGGCGTATATGCTCACGAGCTTCAACGGGACGATTGATGGAAGCATCCTGTGCGAGAGCAAGCATTAACGATTTACCGTTGTCCAACACATACACCTTTTGTCGTTGTAACTCTGCAAAACGGTAAGATTGTCATACAGCATATCCCGTTACTCCAATACATAATAATGCAAATGCAATAGCATAGAGTCTGATTTGCTTGATGCTTAGCATATGTTAATAATATGACTAACTAGTAATATAAAACTATCAATTAGTTTGTTATATCGTTTCCTATATCAAAGAAGCCAACATTTATTATAATAAGTTTGCCCCTCCTTGAAATAATAATACTCAAAAATTATTCTCTATTCTTAGCCGTTTTTTTAACCCCATTAGAAAATGCTGCAATTACTTTATTTTAAACCTAAGAAACAGTCTAAAAAAGACTGCTTCTTAGGTTTACCCTTAAATTATTTTACTACCAAAACACTGAATATAGAGCGACTAACACTCCTATTATAATAAGGCTGCCAGCTAAAAATCCATTATTGACTTTAAACATAGTTGTGTCAACTTCCAAACCTTTTACTTTAACTTGTCTTTTAGCATCAAATAAACTAATTGCAATCATCAATAAAATACAAATCACAAAAACGAAACCCATTCTATCCAAAAATGGAATTTCATAAAGCATCGTCTTATCCTCTTGCTCTACTAAAGTTGAAAATCCGATACCATTTAAAAATTCTAAATTCATAAATTGTGGTAAGAACTTAAATATAACTGATAGAATAAAACCTCCAATTGTAGCAAACATAGCTGCATTGGAGCTTGTTTTTTTCCAAAAGAAACCTAAAATAAACATAGCAAAAATTCCAGGACTCACAAACCCAGTATATTCTTGAATAAATTCAAAACCTCCTTTTTTGTCGATTCCTAAGAAAGGAGCAATTATCACAGCAATAAGCATCGAAATTAAAACTGTAATTTTACCCACCTGTACCATTTTCTTTTCGGTGGCTTCAGGTTGAATTTTTTTCTTAAAGATATCCAAGGTAAAAATGGTGGAAATGCTGTTTACTTTTCCAGCTAACGAAGCCACCACGGCAGCCGTCAAGGCAGCAAAAGACAACCCTTTTAATCCTGTTGGTAACAAGTTCAACAATACTGGATACGATCGGTCTGGGTTTATGATTCCGTCAGGCCCCAACATTTCGGTTTGCAAACCGCCTTTTGTGTAAATTACATAAGCTGCAATTCCAGGCAAAACCACGATTACCGGCATTAATAATTTCAAGAATGCAGCAAACAAAATTCCGCTTCTTGCCGTTTTTAAATCAGCTCCTAAAGCTCTTTGGGTGATGTATTGGTTACAACCCCAATAATTCAAATTCACAATCCACATTCCTCCAAGCAAAACCGTCAATCCGGGTAAACTAGGAAAATTAGCATTGTCTTTTTTGAAAATCATGTGAAAATGGTCTCCTGATTGATTCATCATATAATTGAAACCTTCGACCATTCCGTGTTGTCCGTTTAATTCCGCTACTTTGTCCAATGCCAAATAGGTGGTCACCAAACCTCCAAATATCAAAAATACCACCTGAACTACATCGGTATATCCAATTACTTTCATACCGCCCAATGCAATGACAATGGCAAAGAATGCTAATCCATACATGCATAAATTGATTTCAATTCCCGAAATTCCATTGATGGCCAAGGCTCCCAAATAAAGAATGGAAGTTAAATTCACGATTACGTAAAGTAACAACCAAAAAACAGCCATAATCATCGCCACGTTTCCATTGTATCTTTCGCTCAAAAATTGAGGCATCGTATAAATCTTGTTCTTTAAATAAACTGGAATAAAAAACACGGCCACGATAATCAAGGTTAACGCCGCCATCCATTCGTAGGTGGCAATGGCCAATCCCATCTTAAAACCATTACCTGACATGGCAATAAATTGTTCTGATGAAATATTGGAAGCAATTAATGATGTTCCAATTGCCCACCAAGTCAGAGAACCTTCTGCCAAAAAGTAATCATGGGATGCCGATATCGACTTTGTTTTTTTGCGCATGTAAACGGAATAGCCATATCCAGCTACTATGAAGAAATAGACTAAAAAGACTAGGTAATCTGCTAATTGTAATGTATTCATAAAATATTATGGTTAAATTAATTAATAAAATATTGTGTTTTTAAATTAGAACTAAATAAAAAGGTGTCTGAAAAGCTATTAACTATAAATAATTACAGTTAAAAAAATTTTAATCTTACTCATTAAGTTATTTGTTTGTAGTTTAAACTAAATCTTAGAAGAACTGGTTTATTACTTTTTAGTTTTTTTAGAATAAGTATCTGTTTTTGCTTCTTCTGCTCCCTTCATCATAGCTTTAATAACTCCTTTATCTAATACTTCGCCTGTGTTACGATTGAATAAATTCCTTGGGGTATCCCAGTAATAAGGAATTATTCCATTACTAATGGCGCTCCTTATCACATATTTATTAAAATGTTCCACTGATTTATGATTGAGATCCTGGTTTACAGGATCATCAATTTTTCGACGATAAGCCCCAAATTCACCGAGTATTACCGGTATTCCTTTGTCAACAAACTTGGTTTTCAAACTATTAAAAAGGGAATCCACAAGCTCTTCTTCTCCCCAGGAGGAATTACGCTCCTCATCGGTTTTGGAATGAAAATCCTTTCCCCAGTAGTAAAACATCTTGCCCCACGCGGCATCTTTATCCAATAAACAGAACTGAAAAGGTGTATAATAATGCACTTCTACCATCAAACGGTCATTAATCTTGTCCGTAGGCAGTGTAGTCATCAACTCAAGGGTTTTCTCTATGTTCGTTTCCGGCCCTTGAACAATGAGCGTTCGAGATGCGTTATTTCCTCCTGTTGCACGAACGGCATCAATAAAGGTTTGATAGTAAGATAATAGGACAGACACTTGAAGTGAATTTGAAGCATTGGGTTCATTAGCTCCTGCAAAGAGTAAATGCTCATCATATTCCTTGAAATAGGTCGCTATTTGGGTCCAATAGGCTTTTTGTCTTTCATTTACTTTTTCCTGATGTTTTGCATTTATCCTATTTTCTAGCCACCCTTGATCCCAGTGCATATTAAGAATTACATAAAGGTCATCTTTAACGCAATAATCAACTACTTCTTTTACACGAGCTATCCATTGAGGATTTATGGTACTTGTAAGGGTATCCGAATGGCAAAACCATGCCGTGGGTATTCTTATGGTATTAAATCCGGCTGCCTTAATTGAATCAATCAATTTCTGCGAGGTTTTGCCCGCTCCCCATGCATTTTCATCACAAATGGCCTCTAATGTATTTCCTAAATTCACTCCTACATGCATACGTTTAGCTAACTCTGGAGCTGTTGGCAATTGGGCAAACGTATTTAAGCTCATAAAAAGCCCAGTAACAAAAACTAATAATTTGATTTTTTTAATCATTTATAAATATGTAATGGTTATTATTGTTTTTATTATTATTCCGTCCAAACTACTATGCCTGCAGGTTTTATTGTTTTCTCGCCAACAAGGATTTTTGCAGTTTCGGGAATTTTCATAGTGTATTCTTCAGATGAATAATTCACCGAAAAATTAAATCCATCACGCCAATACGTATAAATCCCTTCCGGATAGTCTTCCGTCGTAGCTCCGGCATCTTTATAAATTTGGCTTAAAATATCTTTCTCCAATTTTGAATCATCAGTAGCTACACCAATATAGGTTACAGAACCTTTGCCAATTTTATGTCTTACAACAGCGGCTTTTCCTTTGTAAAACTGGTTATTGTAGGTTGCAAGTACTTCTGTTCCTTTTTCAGGCGTAAGCAAATCTGCCCAATTGTTCCAATCATAATTGGTAGAATTCATTAAAACTTCTCCTTTTTTATAAGATGAAAGCATATCGGTTGACTCAACATGTGCGCCAATAAGACCAGAGATTGGTGCTGCCCATTCTCCTTCCCAGATATGTGCATCACGGCTTCTTGTTGCAGTACGGCACGTTAAAATTAAATGCCCTCCATTAGTTACATAATTTTTCCATTTTTTAACCAAAGCGGCATCTGCCAAATCATAAGCAGGCACAATCAAAAATTTATATTTTGAGAAATCTGTTTTCTCTGAAATCACTTCTGAAGGAGCTCCTAAAGATTTGGATAGTTCTAAAAATTTTACAGGATAGCCCCATGTATCCCATTGATGGGTCAATTTTTGCCTATCAATAGCCCAATAATTCTCAAGATTCCAAAGAATGGCTGTTGATCTTGCCGCCAATTTTTCAGGCATCTTTTTATTAGGTTTGTATTGCTTACGAAGTGATTTTACCTCCTTCATAAATTGCATATATTCTTCACCGCCAGGAGAAAGTGTTACACCATCTGGCTTCATGATACCTGCATGATATTGCTCAGAACTATAATTGATTTGGCGAAACCTATAGGAGCATGCTAATTTACCGCCTGCCGCAAAGGTGTGGTATAGCCACATACGTACAGTACCCGGTAATAGTAAAGGATTATAATTTCCCCAATTAACCGGTCCTGGTTGAATTTCCATAACTCCTGAAACACCCCCAACCGATTTATAGTATTCTGAAGCAAAAAGAATGGCCTTACCGTCCCCTAATCTGAAACCCTGTTCGCCAATATTGTTACTCCCTCCATTAGGATAGGCCGTATAAGCAGCAAAATCAAGTTTGTTTGTTCTTCTTGAGTCAGAAGTGGTACATATAGCTGTATAATTTGTTGTTATATAATGATTATCCAAGATATGTTCTCTTAAAATCCCCGCTTGTAAATCAAGAAAATCTGCCTGACAATCTGCTGAATAACGTTTAAAATCAAGTAAAGCATGGGGATTATTGCCCCACCAGCCTACTAAGTTGGTATTAGGTATCACAACCTCATCAAAGCTATTAAACCATTGACTCCAGAAAGCTGTTCCCCAAGCTAAATTCAATGCCGCAATGGTTTGGTATTTATTTTTTAACCATTTTCTGAAAGCTTCTTGGGAATCTGGGCTATAATCAGCAATTGCCGGTGGTTCATTATCAATTTGCCATCCTACCACGTTCTTGTTCAGTCCATACCGTTTTGCTATTTCAGCAACAATCCTCCCGACAAACATGCGGTATTTAGGATTAACGGTGGATCCTAACCCTCGGGTACCATTCTCTGCGCGAATATAGTGTCCATCCATAATAAACGTTTCAGGATAGTTAACACGCATCCATGCTGGTGTTGTTGCCGAAGGCGTACACATGACTATCTTCAAGTTATTTTTCACACAAAGATTCACAACTTTATCCAGCCAAGTGAAATCGAATGTGCCTTCAATAGGTTCCATTTTATACCATGCAAACTCAGCAAGATGTACAAACTCATATCCCATATCCGCTATATTCTTAATATCCCGTTCCCATTGGTTTTCGCTCCAATGTTCGGGATAGTAATAAATCCCTGTGGTTATTAGGTCTTTTTCAGGAAAAAATTTATTGGCATTTTGTGATTTCACGGTCACTCCCGTAATTATCAGTAACAGTAAAAATTTAATACTTTTTTTCATTTTATTGAAGCAATTAATTTTATCAAAAAATTACATATTTATCATCTACAACTTATATTTCAAGCTAACATTAATGAGATATTAAGAGCTTAATAATGAATTTATATGGACAATCTATTTCCAATATGAAAAACAAAAGCTTCGTCATCGTAAACTAATTTTCTAAACTAGCTTACAAAAGTATTTGTTTCCTCTATTGTGTTTAATATCCTTATGTATCCAATTGGGTATCGTTTTCGTGCTTTTTATTAATATTTAATATATATATATATATACTACAGAAAAAAAACAAAAAAAATTCAACTATAACTTCATTATACTTGCTTCAGTTTTCTAAAAAAAGAAAAAAAAGGCGGTACTAATTTTAGAGAATGTATTTTTTAGTCATCTGATAATTTATTTCAAAATAAAACCCGATAGATGAAATTAGTTTTTACAATAATTTCATCTATCGGGTTTTGCAATCTTATATATTTCCTACATGTAACGATTAGAAACCAACGTGAAAGCATGTTGGTTTCTAATCGTTACTTCTTAACAATTTTAAAAAATTTTATCCCTTCTGTTCCTGAAATTTGCACAATGTACATGTTAGGTTTCAGGTTAGAACCAATTGACATAGAACTTTTGACTTCAGAATGTTCTATACTCTCAATCAACTTACCTGTCATATCAAAAATCGAAATATTATCTATTTATTAGGTTCGTCAACTTTAAGATTGAAAGTTGATGAGAACGGATTGGGATATAACACTATCGGCAAGCTTGATTCTTCTGAGATAGCATTTTTAGATAATGAACTCAATTTTGCAGATTGAGATTGCGAACTACCCACTAAATTTATTGACCACTGTTGATTAAAACTGCTACTATCGCTCCATTGTCCTAACATGGTACCTTCTGGACTTTGAGGCAGGCCTAAGCCATCAAGAAACTTTCCTGTGGCTTTGTTTTTTAATTTAATATGCTTCCCAACTGTCACCCGTTCCCATTTTTGTGCATCGTTGTTACTATAAGTCCACTGACCTACAGCATCTCCATTGGTTGATCTCCACATACCGTCCAAATATAACCCATGCCGTTAAAGCATCCGGATTTAGTTTATGTCCCAACAGATAGGAGAACCTCCATCATCAAACGATTCGCAATCTGATCATTTGGCATGGCATTCATCCAATTGTGGTTGCCTGATTAACAAAGCCTCCCCAAGCATCTTCAGCACACATTGCTTCCAAGGTATTACCTAGATTCCAACCAACTGTCATTTGATTAGCAATAGATTGAGCTGTAGGCAACTGTGCCTTCATTGATAAAGATAATTCGAGTTACTTACATAATGACTACTCAATGTTCCCGTGATTATTGAGGCTCAGAATTTATTGAAATGAAAAAGGATGTATCTAAATTTTTTAGATTACACTATTATCAATTCTCTACCTAATA
>JAKFBW010000060.1:0-58407 GCA_036676965.1 Flavobacterium sp.
TTGGTTTCCGATGAATTACCTGATTCTCGATTCGTTGGAGAAATTCTCGACCTATTACGGGGATGACTATGAAGTGGAGTTTCCGACCAATTCCGGTAATATGATGGGCATAAAAGAGGCAGCCGAAGGCGTTTCGATGCGTTTGTTGTCTTTGTTTCTTCCGGACAAAAACAAAAAAATCCCTATGTATGGGGAATACGATAAGTTTCAAAAAGACCCTATTTTCAATAAAAACCATTTGTTTTTTGAATACTTTGACGGCGATACCGGGAAAGGCCTGGGTGCCAACCACCAAACCGGCTGGACAGGACTGATCTCTGAAATCATCCGCCATTTGTATGTAGACAAAGAATAATTTTGACAATTAATAAGGGCCTGTTTAAAATTCATCAAAATTAATTTCCCCAAACCCTAAAGGGCATAATTTTGATGAATTTTTAAGAAATTTTCCGCCCTTTAGGGACGGGGAAAAAGAAATTTTCTTTTTTTAAAATAAATTTAAACAGGCTCTAATTTTCAAAAAAACCATCCACAGTGATGGTTTTTTTGTGCCCGGCTGTTTCGGATTTTTTGACACATTAATTTTTTAGTATAAAAAAACATAATCGGTATAATCAAACGAGTCAGAAGGGTTCTTTAAAAAAAAGAATCAATCCTTTTTATATGTAAGAAATATTTTTAAATTTGTTCAAAGCGATTAAAAATAAAACGCAAGAATACAACTAAACAACATGCGTATAACATGCCATTTTGGAATAAAAAGGTAAAATTTATGCGCATATAAACGAGTTGTAGGCAATTTTAAAGAACAGACGTAACGAAATTCAAAATTATGGAAGAAATAAAAAAATCGATTAGTGCTATTTTATACGAACGAACTACAAGTCCACTATTTGGAACTCTTATATTTTCTTGGCTTTTATGGAATTGGAAAATCCCATATTTAAGTTTTTTTGTTTCTGAAAGCAAATTAAAAATCAATAAAATTGAATATATTATTACCAACTATAATGACAGTCATTATCTGATAACTTATCCTTTAATATCAACTTTTATATTACTGACAATTATTCCTTTTCTTTCCAATGGTGCATATTGGCTATCAATCAATTTTGAAAACTGGAAATCTAAACATAAAAATTTAATTGAAAGTAAACAGTTATTAACCGTTGAACAATCAATTGAATTAAGAGAACAAATCCTTAAACAAGAAGAGAGATTTTCAAAATTAGTTCAAGATAAAAATTTAGAAATTGAATTGCTAAAAAAACAAATTGACAGTGACAAAACTGTAGAAAAAGCAGATAAGGCAGATAAGGCAGACAATGCAAATTCGGAACTCGAAAAGTTGGCAGAAAGAATAATGAATAACAGTACTGAATTAGATACTTTTAATTATATAACAAGATCAATTCAAAATAATACCAGAATGCAGACTGATGCAAACATAACTAAACTAATTGCTTTACTAGAATCATACGATATTATTCATAAACCTGAAGCGCTTTATAAATTCACAGACACTGGAAGAAGATTTTTGAGATATATAACTGCATAAAAAAACTGCCTACAACAGCTAAGGTTCGTTGGGTGTGCAGCACCAACAATGAAACCCGGGTTGGACGGAACCGATTACAAGTTCGTCAACCTTGTGGGCACGAGCGGGGAATGACAATGAAATAATTGACTGACAACCTTTCAAATTGTTAAGTATTCTACTTTTTTTACTTGACATTTCAATAATTTGCATGATCGCTTATGAAACAATTTAGGTAGATATAAATTATCAAAACTTGCATTTTTAACCACTTTTGATAATTTATTTTATATCTTTGCCTTATGAACAATTACACAAACCGCAAAGAATACATAGAAAAACTATTGTCTTACAAAGACAAAGACCTTATAAAAGTAGTAAGCGGTTTACGTAGGTCTGGCAAAAGTACACTACTGGAACTTTATCGGGGGCTATTACTAAAACAAGGTGTTGGTAAACGGCAAATTCACTTCTACAACTTTGAGTTGCCTGAAAATTACTTAAATAAAACGTGGGACGACATTTACTTTGAAATAAAAAAGAAACTGCAAGCCGATAAGCCTAACTATGTTTTTTTAGACGAGGTGCAAAACATTCCGCTTTTTGAAAAATTAGTGGATGGGCTTTTTGCTACTGAAAACACAGACGTTTACATAACAGGCTCAAATGCGTTTTTATTGAGTAGTGAGTTGGCAACTTTATTGAGCGGTCGCTACATCGAAATTTCTATTTTGCCTTTTTCTTTTAAAGAATACTTAATCGCACGGAGTATTGACACGAGTAACAAATACCTTAATTACGAAGCCTTATTTTTTGATTATGTAAACGAAACATCATTGCCCAAAGGCGTAGAATTACGAGAAGAAGGTTTCGATAAAATATACGAATATTTGGAAGTCATTTACACAACAATAATCGAAAAAGACATTACGCAACGCCACCAAATAAATGACAAACGGGCTTTTGGCAACATTGTAAAATTTATAGCCTCAAACATTGGCAATTCGCTTTCGCCAAGCAATATTTCAAATACCTTAAAGCAAGACAAACAAAGCATACATCACGCCACTGTAGAAAAATATTTAGAATATTTAGTGGAAAGTTTTGTGTTTTATAAAGTAAATCGATTCGATTTAAAAGGTAAAAAGCAACTCGCCACACAAGAAAAATATTATTTGGTGGACACAGGTTTGTTGAATATTTTGGCAGGTAAAGAACGAACCACCGACAGAGGACACATATTGGAAAACGTTGTTTACCTCGAACTGCTACGCAGAGGCAACAAAATTTGGACAGGTACAACACGTAATACTGAAGTGGATTTTGTTTGCAAATCCCCAACAGGCGACATCGAATACTATCAAGTAGCTTGGCAAATGACAAACGAAAGTACCGTTGAACGTGAGTTTGGCGCATTAGAAAAAATTAACGACAACTACCCAAAATATTTACTCACGACAGATTCTTTTACCCAAAACAGAAGCGGAGTAAAACACCTAAATGTTTTTAGCTGGTTGCTTGAAACAAACTAAAAGCAAGAATAACCACTGGCTATAACAGCAATTTGGCAATATGGCGGGTTTAGGCTTAATTTAAAATTGGTTTTGTACTTGTAAAATTATTAATCTACAAAAGATAAAGAAGGGCTTAACTTTAAAATTATTTTCCTACTTTTGGAAGGAAAACATCTTACAACTGGCCGTTTGGCAAAAGACTCCCAAAAGGCGTCCTTCGCCAAGCGTCCTTCCGTTGGCTGCAAGCACTGGCTCTCTGCTCTTTCAAAAAAAATAATCCAGACAGTATGAAAATATTCAAGATAATTACGTTTTTTATTCTGACAATAACCTTATTAGTTTCTGCTTGCTCAACATCAAAAACTAATAAAACCAATCACTCAAACCATCATTCACCGGTATCAAAAGACTTATACGATACTATTGTTTACCTAGATAGCCTCTTTTTTGACGCCTTTAATACACGAAATCCTGATAAATTAAAAATATTACTGTCTGACAATCTTGAGTTCTACCATGACTTGGGGGGTGTGACCAACTATAGCCAAAATATCGACGCTTTTAAAAATACTTTTGAAAGAGAACGAAGAGTAAGGAGGGAACTCGTAAAAGGTACTTTGGAAGTTTATCCAATTAAAGATTATGGCGCTGTAGAAACTGGCACGCATCGGTTTTATGCTACTGAGAAAGGACAACAAGAGAAGCTAAGCAGCGAAGCCAAATTCGTTCAGATTTGGCAGAAAAAAGATGGAGTGTGGAAAATTACCCGGATCATCAGTTATGGACATCAGGAATTTCTAAAGTAAATGAATTCATGCCTGCAGCCAACTGTGTGTGTCTTGTTCACGAGCGGGGTAAAACGACAGCTAGTATGGCTGATAATAACAATTTGAAAGATTAATCTAAACAAACATTAACATTATGAAAAAGTTGCAATTCAAAGTAAGTATCAATGCAGCTGTAACCAAGATATATGATTTTATGCTTGGTATTAACAGTAAATCAACTTATGAACAATGGACTTCTTTGTTTAACCCTACATCTACCTATGAAGGAAGTTGGGGCAAGGGAAATAAAATGCTGTTTATTGGAGTAGATGAGAAAGGAGAAAAGGGAGGTATGGTTTCCAAGATAGTTGAAAACATTCCCAACCGATTTGTTTCTATTCAACATTATGGGCTTTTAAAAGCGGATAAGGAAATTACAGAAGGACCAGAAGTAGAAAAATGGGCAAACGGATTTGAAAACTATACCTTCGAAGAAAACAATGGGGCTACAACCGTTACTGTTGACTTAGATACAACAGAAGATTTATTCACTTATATGAACCAGACCTACCCAAAAGCACTCGACAAGCTGAAAGCACTTTGTGAAAAATAACAATTTCAATCCCGATAGCTATCGGGATTAAAAATCCAAAGAAATAAACACAGCCTATAACAGCCCTGCTAGCGGGGTTATATGCCGTTTTAAAACCACGACTGTGAAAAATAGAACTTATAATATTGCTTTGGTATTTCTTCTCCTAATTTCATTTTCTTGTTCCAGAAAGTCTGAAAAAGATTCAATAAAATACTTTGAGTTTAGTTTTAATGATACTTTTCATAGCAGTTATACTCTTATCTACAAACCAAAAGACAGTTTATATGTAAGACAACATTGGTCAGCAAATGATATTTATGATAGCGTAAAAATTCCAAGAGGTAAAACGAATTATGCCGTGAAATTAAATGTTGCTGACGAAGAAAGATTAGTTAAGCTTATTTCTTCCATTAAACTTGGAAAAATTGAAGATGAATACTTTGAAAACTATAGTGACGGAACTACCTACGCAGTATTTATAGAGAAAGATTCTGTAAACAAAATGATTGCTGTTCATAGTCACAAAGCTCCAAAAGAACTTGATAGTTTAGCGCGTTGGATATATAGGCTAAAGGAAAAACTGAAATTAATACCAACCAGAAAGAGATTTGAAACCAAAAGTTCTAAATATGTTGTTCCTCCACCGCTCGTGCCCACAATGTAAAGACAAGAAAAAGTAGGAGAACAAAATATAATTTTGGAGAGAAAACGGGAGCTTTTTCATGACCCGCTATCGATTTTTTATGCCTTTTAATTAGCTGCTCCGTTGTTTTATATAAATAGTGTGTATTTTACACTTTATTATTATGAAACCAATAAATATTTGGTATTTTTGGCTTTTTCTAAACCAATTATAAACCCAAAAAATGACCCTTTCAATTTTAAACACACGTCGATTTATCAATCTTAAATCATTGTATTGCTTTTTTATACTTAGTTTTTTTGCAGTCACTGTGCAAGCGCAACAAGCTGTTATGACCAGTCCTGACGGACAACTTACTGTCAACTTAGCTGTAAATAATGGAACGCCAACTTATAGTGTTTCTTACAAAGGGAAGCTCTTTTTGGAACCATCGCCTATTGGATTAAAAACCAATGTAGGGGATTTTAGCACCGGATTGGAATTAAAAGAAAAGCCAATCCAAAATAAAATGGAGGAAACCTATGAGTTGCCTAATATCAAACAAAGTAAGGTTCAGTATGTAGCCAATGAAACGGTATTTTCGTTTACAAAAAATAAAGAGTCGGTTATTGATATAATTTTTAGGGTGAGCAATAACGATGTGGCTTTTAAGTACAAAGTATATCCACAAAAAGCAACTCTTGCTGCTGTGGTTCAGGAGGAAGCCTCCGGGTTCTTGTTTCCTGTAGGAACAACTACATTCCTTTCGGCTCAAAGTAAAGCGATGGTGGGTTATGCCCGCACCATGCCGAGTTACGAGATTCCGTACACAATAGATGCAGCTATGGGCGAAAACGGCAAAGGCGATGGCTATACGTTTCCTTGTCTTTTCAAAGTTAACAATAACGGCTGGGTCTTGATTTCGGAAACTGGGGTTGACAGTCAATATTGCGCCAGCAGATTGATTGGTCGCGACAAAGGCTTGTACACTATCGGCTTTCCAATGGAAGGCGAAAATAATGGAAATGGAACATCGGCTCCAGGGATTGCACTTCCCGGTGAAACGCCATGGCGAACGATTACTGTTGGAGAAACACTGGCGCCTATTGTCGAAACTACAGTTCCTTTTGATTTAGTGAAACCGCGTTATGAGGCTTCTCAAAAATACCAATTTACCAAAGGTTCATGGAGTTGGATTATTGGTATGGACAAAAGCACGGTGTATGATGAGCAAGTGAGATATGTTGATTTTAGTGCTGCCATGGAATATGAAACCGTTTTGGTTGATGCGCTTTGGGATACCCAAATCGGGCGTGATAAAATAGCAACCTTATCAAAATATGCCGCAAGCAAAGGCGTTGGTTTGTATTTATGGTATAATTCTAATGGACATTGGAATGATGCGCCACAAAGCCCAAGAGGAATTATGAATAGCACTATTGCCCGTCGCAAGGAAATGGCCTGGATGAAAAGCGTTGGAATTAAAGGAATCAAAGTGGACTTTTTTGGAGGAGACAAACAAGAAACGATGAAGTTGTACGAAGATATTTTGTATGACGCGAACGATTATGGAATCCTGGTTATTTTCCACGGAACTACCCTGCCTCGCGGTTGGGAAAGAATGTATCCTAATTATGCTTCCAGCGAAGCGGTTCTGGCAAGTGAGAATCTTTCTTTTGGACAAGGAAGCTGTGACCTGGAAGCTTTTAGTGCAACATTACATACTTTTATCCGTAATACTGTTGGAAGTATGGATTTTGGCGGAAGTGCGCTGAACAAATTTTACAATGATAAAAACACGCCCAATAAAGGCACCAAACGAATGACTTCGGATGTTTATGCTTTGGCAACGGCGGTTTTGTTTCAAAGTGGGGTACAGCATTTTGCTTTGGCACCAAATAATTTAACCGATGCTCCTCAATGGGCTATTGATTTTATGAAAGCAGTGCCTACCACTTGGGATGAGGTTCGTTTTATTGATGGTTATCCAGGGAAATATGCCGTATTGGCCCGTCGTCAAAGAAATAAATGGTATGTGGCCGGAATAAATGCCCAGAAAGAAACCGTTAAAATTAAAGTAAAACTCCCAATGATTGCTGCGGGTACTGAATTGAAACAATACGCCGATGATGCGCAATTGAATGGAAAAGTAACAACTACAAAATTGAAAAAGAATCAGGAAATTGAAGTGACCATTCCTTGTAATGGAGCTGTGGTGTTAGTGAATTAATTCAAAACGGAATAATGCTTTTATAATTTAGAAAAACCGTTTCAGATTTAAATCTGAAATGGTTTTTCAATGCCCCGATTTTTCGATTCAGAAATTTATCGGATTTTAAACCCCGCTAAAAGCACATTTGTGATAAGCGGGGCTTGTTTTTCTATAAAAAGTTCTGTGAATACCGGAAGATTAATATTCCTGCTCCCTCGAAGTGCTTTTTAATATTGTTGTGTAATAGTACTGACTTTGAGTATGTTATTGAATTTATTTTGAAAAGATACTCCTTGGCAGTCGCTAAAAGAATGAAATAATTCTCAATGTTTTTTTAAATCATTATTCAGCACAGTCAACTTTTCTGAATTTATATTTTACATGTTCAAAATCTATGGGTGTGTTTTTATTAAAATAAGAAGCCCCCATGTAGTTTTCAATTTTTCCGTCCCCCATTATGAGTTCGTCCTTATTTTTCAGAAGGGCTATTGGGTTTTTAAACATCTTCTTGCCTTTCTTTCCCTGAACAAAGGAATAATCTGCAAATAAGGTGTCTCCATGAAATTCTCCTTTAATTTCGCCATTGTTTGTTGGACTTTCATAAATTTTCATTACCATTTTTCCGGAAATTTTTCCATCTTTTAAAGTGTTAATAGTTAAGTCGATAGTGTCTTTTTCATACAATGCTTGATAACAAGCTACATTAATAGGCTTTTCGGCTTCTAATTTGGCTTTTCGTTTTTCCTCATTTTTACAATTAACAAATCCTATAGAAACCAACAACAACAAACAAAACAGGCTTATTTTTTTCATGGCAGTAAAATTTTAATTAATAATTAGTAACAAAACGTTTACTAATTTACGGATAAATAATGTAAATTAATAATACTCCCAAATATTACTAAAAAACAGGGTGAGGGAAATTACTCGAAACAGACTGTCAAAACAGCTACGAAAGTCTCGTTTGTGCACCGCCAGCGGGGAAAACGGTAAGTTTCAAAAAGTTCCTATTTCTCAATAAAAACCATTCATAGTGATAGTTTTTTATGCACCAATTTTTCGATTTTGAATTCAAATTGCTGTTTTGAGTTGCTTTTTTTATCTATTCCAAAGTAAAGGCGAAAGTCTCCCGATATCTATATAATAATTTTTTTAAATTATTATATAGATATGCCGCGTTGCAAACGCTTCATCTTGTGAATATAAGTAAGAAGGTACTCGTTGCAAACGAACACCGGAAGGGGGGAAACCCTCGCGTTAGCGAGGGGAAAGTAATTTTCGAACGCCTCTCATATTTTTTATGGGCGATTTGGCAATTAGTGTTTGCCTAAAATTTATAATTAAAAGTGAGACGATAAGAAGAGCCTTTGCCTTTAAAATAAGAATCGTTCCAAGTGCCCCATTGCGAACGGGCTACGAAGTAATCTTCGTTGAGTAGGTTTTCGATCCCTAAGTTTAATGAAATCGCTTTTGTGACAGCAAATGAAGTGGAAAGATTAATGACTTTATAGGGAGATATAGGGCCTTTATAAGCGTCATAGGATCCTTTTGCATTTTGAGCAAATCTGTCACGTTTCAAAACATGGGTATATTGCATCAAAAGATTCCATTTGGAAGGAATTATTTGCCAATCAATATTTCCGGAAATTTTTGGAGCCGAGATTCGCTGTCCACCCAAATAGGTATCTACATCGTCGTCGAAACTTCCATTGGCATCATTATCAATTTTTCCTTCAACAAAAGCATAAGATGCCCCCAGTTTTAAGTTTTTTGTTACAGAAGCATCAACAATAAATTCATATCCCCATATACGCTCAGGGGCTCGCACTGTTTCGTAAAGACCGTTAATATAGACGGTATTTACCCCTAAGTCCGATGTACTGTAATAACCAACAGCCTCAAAATTCACCTTTTTTATTTGGCTACTAAAACCGGCTTCATAGTGATTATTGATGATGGCTTTGGTATTAATTTTTTCAATGTCATTTACTCTTGCTGCTCTTAATGCAAGCCCTACGTCTGCCACGCTAAAACCTTGGGAAAAACTAACAAATGGTTCGAAAAGGGGAAAGGCATTATAACGAAGTCCTGCATTAACCATAAGTGCATCGTATTTCAAATCGCCCCCCATTACATCCATAGATGGAGTTACTGCTCCTGTAGTGGTATTTACCGTCGGCAAAGTGGCATAATTTTCAACGGCAATATTTACTTTTTCAAAGCGTAAACCTCCTTTTAATATTAAATTATTAAAAACTTTAAACTTTGTTTGAGCATAAGGCGCTACGTTCCACATATTCATTTCTGGCACCCAGATTCGCCCATCTACTAATGGCTGGGAGGTAATATCGTTTTGGAAATCAACACCATAACTTAATTCTCCATCGATATTTTCTTGAGAAAATAAAGGTGTATGGAACAAAAATCTTGCCCCTTTTTTCTTAGAAAGTATGCGTGATTGCCCACCATCTACAAATGCGGCCGACTGGAAAAACACGTTGTCTACATTTTGATAGTAAAGGTCTATATCATATGAGGTCTTTTTAAAGTTTGTTAATCCCACAAATTGAAGATCAATGTTTTGATTGCCTTTTACACCTTGTGGGGCACCAACCGTGGTTCCTAATTTTGCTGTCGTTTTTATGCCTTTTGAATAATCACCATTGACTGTAACATAATCAGTGTGCTGCTGGCTGCTATAATAATTGTATTTTAGTGAGACTGCATGGTTTTCAAAAAATTTATATCCCAATTTTATAAATCCATTGTATGAATCTGTTTCTCCCAGTCCATATACAGGAGGCAAAACATCACCTTGAGCATCTTTAAATTCTCCGGTGCGCTCGATAACCCCACTCAATACATAATCAAATTTATCAATTCTCCCCATTAACAATTGGCTAATTCTTCCTCCCATGCTGCTTTTGAGCGATGTGAGAGAGCCTGTAGAGGCTACAGAGGTTGCGCCGCTTATTTTTTGATTGGTTTTTGAGGTCCTGGTAATATAATTTATCAAACCTCCCGCTGCTCCGTTACCATAAATTGCACTTGCCCCTTTAATCACTTCTACTCGTTCTATGACAGCAGGGTCTAAAGCCCTTAAATCCATGGCACCATTTCGTAAGGGTGTACTTTGAGGCACACCATCAACCATTATCAACATGCCTCTGCCCCGAAGGGTTTGTCCCCAGCTACTACTTAGGTTATTGCTTGGGGCAAGCCCAGGTACCCTATTATCTAAAATATCGCCCAAATTCGAGGTAAATCCTAAATTTTGTTCAATAGCTTTTAAACCTACTATCGATACTGAAGACGGAACTTCGTCTATAGATTCCTTTTTCCGTCCTGCCGAAACAATTACTTCATTGAGTGAGGTTTCGCTCTCTTGTAGCTGAAAATCAATAATTAGCTCTTGCGGTGTTTGGATAGAAATGTTTTTGGATATTATTTCATGTCCGATGGATTTTACCACTATTGTGTATTCGCCAAGTTCAATATTATTAATTTCGTATTTCCCTTGCTCATTTGAAAGTGTTGATTTGTTTGTTCCTTTTAGATTAATGCTCACAAACTCGGCAGTTTTACCATCCGGAGTGGTGATTTTTCCTTTTATGAGGGCTTTCTGTGCTGTTACAGTAAGACTTAGAAAAGATAAAAAAATAAAAAATGTTTGTTTCATAATTAATTTTATTGTGTTAAAAAAATATTGTAAGAGATATGGATTGTTCAGTATTTAGAAAGCAAAAAATAGATTTCTTTATAATCGAATAGGTTCATTTTGCATAGGCTTTAGGGGTATGTATAATAACTGTTGAAATATTTTTTTGTCAATTATAGATACTGGTTTAAGGGCTATTTTGTTGTGCATTAAGATATTTGAATATTATTGTATTGAAATTTTAAGGCATTTCATTTTTTCATTTTTTAATCGAGTGCAAAAATAACCAGTTATTTTTAATTATTCTAAATAAATATAATTATTTTCAATAAAATAATAAAAACGACAGTTCCATTTTTTTTATCTGATTGTTATTCAGTTGTTTATTTTTTTTATGTTTTCAAAAGCGCCAGCTGTTCCGGATTTTTAAACTGCCTGTTTTTTTTGATACTCCTAAAAAAACAGGCTTTTTTTATGGTTTACAAAATATATTCCCCTTATAAAACAGCCGTTTTTCTTTGGGTGAAACGGGGGTTTCGTGTTAATGGTTTGGTTTCTAGTGAAATGGAATTAAAAATTAATTATAATTTTCGTTTGTTTTCGTTTTATTCTTTTTATATTTGAAAAAGAAAATAAACGAAAGAGTGTTTCTTTGTTTTTCTTCCAAAAGTAAGTTTATCATTCAAATCAAAATACGTATGCTCCCTCATCAGAGAAAAGATAAAATATTGGAGCTTTTAGCCGAAGACGGTTCAGCCAAAGTGGTTAACCTGGCCAAGCTCTTTAAGGTTACCGAAGTGACCATCAGGCAGGATCTGGAAAAACTGGAAAAAGAAGGTTTGCTGTACCGGGAACACGGCGGCGCCTATCTGAAAAACATCGAAGATCAGGTGCGCAGTTTTTCGTTGTCGAATCAGGAGAATTTAGACAAGAAAGAGGCGATAGCCAATAAATGTCTCGAATATATCGAAAGTGGCGACAGCATTATCCTGGATTCCGGTTCGACCACCACCGAAATTGCCAAGAAACTCAAAGGCTTCAAAAATCTGACGGTGATTACCAATTCCTTAAACATAGCCTTGATGCTGGGTACCGAACCCGGCATTGAACTCATTGTAACTGGAGGCGAATTCAAACCGCCTACTTTATCATTAACAGGCCAAAAAGCAGCCGATTTTTTTAAGGGATTGAATGTCAATAAACTTTTTTTGGCTACCGCAGGATTGTCGCTAAAAGCAGGTTTAACTTATCCGAGTATCAGTGATATTGTGGTAAAAAAAGCAATGATAGATGCAGCAGAAACCACGTTTTTAGTCGCTGATTCCACCAAAATTGGCAAAAGTTCATTAGCCAGCCTTGGAGCATTATCGCTCATTGATTATGTGATTACCGATTCAGGGATAAAAGAACGGGACAAACAAGTATTCAAAGACAACGAAATAGAATTAATAGTAGCAAAATAAAATTAATAGGCATGAAACAGAAAGCAAGCATTGGCATCATTATAGGCAACAGAGATTTTTTCCCGGACAAATTGGTTTCAGAAGCCAGATTGGACGTTATAGAACAGTTTGAGAAATTGAAACTAAACTACATAATTCTTGATGAGGAAGAAACTAAATTAGGCGGAGTAGAAAGCTTTAGAGACGCACAAAAATGCGCCAATTTATTCAAGAAACACGCTGATGAAATCAACGGAGTTTTGGTAATCCTTCCCAATTTCGGAGACGAACGTGGTGTGGCCGAAACTTTAAAATTGGCCGATTTGAATGTGCCGGTTTTGATTCAAGCTTATCCGGATGAATTGACCAAATTGGATGTTGCCAGAAGAAGAGATTCATGGTGCGGCAAAATTTCGGTTTGTAATAACCTGTATCAATTTGGAATAAAATATACGCTTACCGACAAGCACGTTTTACATCCAAAAGACCCGGATTTCGCTAATGAATTGACCAATTTCGTGGCGGTTTGTCGCGTGGTTAAAGGTTTGCGAAAAGTGAGAATTGGAGCCATTGGCGCAAGACCAGGAGGATTCAACACCGTAAGATATAGCGAGAAAATATTGCAACGCAACGGAATTTCTGTAACCACCGTGGATTTATCCGAAATTTTGGGAAATGCCAACAAACTAACCAAAGACCATCCAGAAGTAAAAGAACATTTGGACAGAATTTTGGCTTATGCCCCAAAAGGAAAAACGCCTGATGAAGCGATGATTCAAATTGCGAAACTCGATGTAGTGTTGAAGCATTTTATGGATCACAATATTTTAGACGCCACGGCTATTCAATGTTGGACCTCGTTGCAAAAAAATTATGGTTGCAATGTGTGTACGAGCATGAGCATGATGAGTGAAAACATGTTGCCAAGTGCCTGCGAAGTGGATGTTACGGGAACTTTGACGATGTATGCGATGCAACTGGCTTCGGGTTCACCAAGTGCTTTGGTAGATTGGAATAACAATTATGCCGATGACGATACCAAATGCGTGCTTTTCCATTGCGGAAACTGGGCAAAATCATTCCTGCCGGACATCAAAATAAGCAATGCACCTATTTTAGGGACCACAGTCGGGGTAGAAAATACGTACGGCGCATTGGACGGTCGCACGCCTGCTTCTCCATTGACTTATGGAAGAATTACCACCGACGATCCAAAAGGAGTCATCAAAGTATATTTGGGAGAAGGAGAATTGACCGATGATCCATTGAATACTTTTGGAAACAGGGCCGTAGCCCAAATTGATGGATTGCAAGATTTGATGCAGTATGTGTGCAAAAACGGTTTCGAACATCACGTGGTCATGAATGCCTCCAAAACGGCGGACATTCTTGAGGAAGCACTTGGGAATTATATGGGTTGGGAAGTATACAACCATTCAAAATCAAAATAATAGCATTATGAATGAAGGATTATTGATAGAAAAATCGAACCAATACCGCCAAAAGATATTGAAATATATCGTTGGAGCCAATGCCGGACATACCGGCGGAAGTCTGTCGGGTATTGATGTAATCAATGTATTGTACAATGATGTGTTGAATGTGAGTCCGGAAACTTTTACTTCTCCGGACAGAGACCGTTACATTCAGAGTAAAGGCCATTGCGTGGAAGCCCTTTTTGTGGTTTTGGCAGACAAAGGTTTTTTCCCTGAAGACGATTTGAATACTTTATGTAAATACAAATCCCATTATATCGGACATCCTACGCGAAAAATAAAAGGGGTCGAGCAGAACACCGGTGCTTTGGGGCATGGTTTGCCTATTAGTGTGGGAACAGCCATTGCGGCAAAACTCGATGAAAAAGCGTATCGCGTTTTTACCCTGTTGGGCGACGGTGAACTGCCGGAAGGTTCCAACTGGGAAGCGGCCTTAACCGCGGCACATTACAATTTGGATAATTTATGCGCCATCATCGATAAAAACACCTTGCAAATCACCGGCTCAACAGCCGATGTGTGCAATACCGATCCGGTGGATACCAAATTCGAAAGTTTTGGGTGGGCAGTGAAACACGTAGACGGGCATGACATCAAAGCACTGAAAGAAGCCTTTGACAGTCTTCCGTTTGAAAAAGGCAAACCCAATCTGATTATTGCCCATACCGTCAAAGGCAAAGGGGTGAGCTTTATGGAAAACCAGGTCAGTTGGCATCACGGTGTTCCAAACAAGGAACAATATGAGTTGGCTATTGCCGAATTAACAGCCACAATTCAATAATTTTATCATTCAAATGATTATACACTAATGGGAAATCATACAGAAATTACAGCGGATAACGCCAAAGCCAATTTGGAGGTATTTTCGTCGACATTGCAGGAATTGGCAGAAAATGACCGGGATATTTTGGCGGTGACCAGCGATTCCAGAGGCTCGGGTAAACTGGTTCCTTTCGGGAAAAAATATCCAAAACAAATCATTGAGGTAGGGATTGCAGAGCAAGTGCTTGTGGGCGTTGCCGCAGGATTGGCTTCTACCGGTAAAAAAACCTTTGCGGTATCCCCTGCCTGTTTTTTGACGGCCCGATCATTCGAGCAAATCAAGAATGACGTGGCTTATTCTGATAATCCGGTAAAATTGATTGGCATCAGTGCCGGGGTAAGTTATGGCGCCTTGGGTTCTACGCACCACAGTTTGCACGATTATGCAGCTTTGCGGGCCATCAACAATTTAATTATTGTGGCTCCAGCGGATAATTTTGAAACGGCAGAAGCTATCCGACAAGCCAGCCAGATCAATAAGCCCTTTTACATGCGCTTTGGTAAAAAAGCCATGCCGCTGCTGACCGAAGACCAGACGAATACGTTCGAGTTTGGTAAAGGAAGAGTGGTTGCCAAAGGAAAGGATTTGGCCATCATCGCTACGGGTGAAGCGGTATATCCGGCCTTGCAAGCGGCTCATAAATTAAAAAAGGAACATCATGTTGAAGCGACGGTGGTCAGCATGCACACCATCAAGCCATTGGATTATAATTTGCTGGAGAAACTTTCCAAAGAAGTTTCGGCGATTATGACGGTGGAAGAACACAGCGTTTATGGTGGTTTGGGTGAGGCCTGTGCCTCTTTTTTACTCGAAAAAGGGTTCCATAAACCGTTTAAAATAGTGGGTATTCCCGATGAATATACCGTGACGGGTTCACAAACAGAAATACTCAATCATTACGGCATTTCTGAAGAAGGTTTGACCGAAACGGCTCTTCAATTAATCAAAAAAATATAATTAGTATTCGAAATAAAAAGATCTATTAACAACAAAAAAACAACCCAATTTTATGAAACGATTACTATTAGCCCTAGTGCTATTGGCCAGCTTAGTAAGCTGCAAAAAATCCGACAAGGCGGAGGAACCAAAAAAAATAGCCATTGTAGTTTCTACGTTAAACAATCCTTGGTTTGTTTTTTTAGCGGAAACTGCAGCCAAAAAAGCAAAAGAATTAGGATATGAATCCAAGATTTTTGACTCCCAGAACAACACGGCATTGGAAAGTGACCATTTTGAAAATGCGATTTCTTCGGGCTATGACGCCATTTTATTTAATCCTACCGATGCTGCGGGTTCGGTTTCGAATGCCACCAAAGCCAAAGAAGCCGGCATTCCGGTTTTTTGCATGGACAGGGAAATTAATTCCACTGATGCTGCGACTTCCCAAATCCTTTCCGACAGCTATTCCGCTTGTGTGCAGTTGGGGAAATTGTTCGTGGAAACAGTAGGTAAAAAAGGGAATTATGTAGAGTTATTGGGAATCGTTTCGGATAACAACACTTGGAATCGCTCGAAAGGGTTTCACAGCCTGGTCGATAATTATCCCGATTTGAAAATGGTGGCGCAACAAAGTGCCGATTTCGACCGCAACAAAGCCATGGAAGTAATGGAATCTATTTTACAGGCACATCCGGATATTGATGCTGTTTTTTGCGGAAATGATGCGATGGCAATGGGAGCCTATCAGGCTTTGGTTGCAGCCAACAAAGCAGACAAAGTAAAGGTTTTTGGTTTTGATGGTGCCGAAGATGCGATTAATTCCATCAAGGAAGGAAAATTAACGGCCACGGCAATGCAATTCCCTAAAGTTATCGCCGAAACTGCCGCCACTTTTGCCGATGAATATTTCAAGGGCAAAAAGGATTTTCCTAAAAAATTGCCGATTGCCGTTGAGGTGGTTACCAAAGAAAACATTGACAAGTACATTGCTTACGGTAAAAAATAACTAGGTCATGCTACAGAAAATCATAAAGTATTTTTTAATAACTCTCTTTTTTGGGTTGTTGATATATAACGGAATCTATTTTAAAAAGATAAGCGAAATGCAGGTGTCAAAAATAGCCGCTGTTTTTGATGCAAAGGCTTACGCCAAAACCTATCTTTTGGAGAAAATCCCGGCTGCCAAAAACAAGGCTATTGAAATTTCGGGCTTGCTTTCGACACTTAATAAAGACTCCAAAAAGGCGTTCAAAGACTTTAGCCATTTTCAAAACGAAGGAGATATCAAATATTTCTTTGTAAAAGGTGAAGGCAAAGTAACCGCTGTCGACGAGGAATTTATCACGATTAAAAATACTGCTTCGGGAACCGAAATAAAACTAGCCATCCAATATATTTTTGGGAATACGGCAAGAGATTGTTCGGGACTGATTTCCATTGATGATTTCAGCAGCACGATGGATTTGAATAATGTTTCGGAGGAAATTAATAAACTGATAAAAGCCGAAATCGTGACTCCTTTTACTGCAAAAGTAAAGGAAGGTGATGTGGTGTCTTTTGTTGGAGGGATAGAACTCAGCCAGTCGGAACCAAAGACCGAAGAAATAGAAATTATTCCGTTGCAACTCGAAATTAATTCGAAATAGCCCATGTTAGTAGCAGAAAAAATAGGAAAGAAATTTTCGGGTATTACCGCATTGTGTGATGTTTCGATGGAATTATTGCCGGGCAAGGTCACGGCCATCATTGGTGAAAATGGCGCCGGAAAATCGACCTTGATGAAAATATTGTCGGGAGTTTATCCGGAATACGACGGGAAAATCATCTACAAGGGTGAGGAAGTGCGTTTTGAAAATCCGAGGGAAGCACAAGCTTGCGGCATCGCGATTATTCATCAGGAACTGAATTTGATTCCCGATTTAAGCATCACCGAAAACATATTTTTGGGCAGGGAATTGGTCAATACTTGGGGCTTTTTGGACAAAAACGGAATGCACCAGAAAACGCAGGAACTTTTGACACGACTAAAGCTAGACGTAAATCCAAAAACACTTATTCGAGACTTGAAATTGGGGCAACAACAAGTGGTGGAAATCGCTAAAGCTTTGTTGACCGATTCCGAAGTTATCATTATGGATGAACCCACTTCGGCCATCAGCGACCATGAAGTGGAAATTCTTTTTGGCATTATCGAAAACCTGAGAAAAGAGAATAAAGCCATTGTTTATATTTCCCATAAGTTGGATGAATTATTCAAAATCGCCGACAGTTATATCGTACTCCGGGACGGAAGTGTTACCGAAACCGGAAGCATGGAAGGCGTGAACCATGATTTGATTATCAAAAAAATGGTCGGGCGTGACATTAAAATTATCGAAAAAGGCCATCGGGAAAGTCAAAACGAAGAGTTACTGAAAGTAGAAAATCTGACATTGGTCAAAAAAGACGGTTCCAACAGGGTGTTGCTCGATAATTTGAATTTCAATTTAAAAAGTGGGGAAATACTCGGTATTTTTGGATTGATGGGAGCAGGCCGCACCGAACTTTTAGAATGTATTCTGGGGATGCATCCTTCGGCTTGTTGCAGTACCATCAGCATTGAAAATAATAATGTAAAATTAAAATCGCCCAGAGAAGCGATTCAGTACGGAATTGTTTTAGTACCGGAAGACCGCAAAAGAGACGGCTTGGTGTTGGGCTTGGATGTCAAGACCAATATCACGTTGAGCACATTAAAAGACATCCAAAAAGGAGGTTGCTTAAGTAAAAGCAAAGAAATGGCGGTGACCGATAAGTACATCGATTCCCTGCAAATCAAAACCTCATCACCACATTTGGCAGTAAAAAACCTAAGCGGTGGGAACCAGCAAAAAGTCGTTTTGGCAAGATGCCTGGCTACCCAACCCAAAGTTTTGATGCTCGACGAACCCACCAGAGGCGTTGATGCTGGTGCCAAAAATGAGATTTATAAATTGATTATAGCGCTTTCAGAAGCGGGACTTGGTATTATTGTCGTTTCCTCGGAACTGCCGGAGATTTTAACCGTTTCCGACCGAATTTTAGTCATGGCTGAAGGCAAAATAACGGCAGAGTTCCATTCGGCTGATGCCAATGAAGATGCCATCTTGAAAGCCGCCATTCCACAAACCATTTAAGTAATGATAACATCAATGACTGCTAAAAAACAACTTTTACATCTATTATGAATATAGCTTTATATCGTTCAAAACTATCCAAATTTCAATCAACCATCGCGTTGTTGTTACTTTGTATTTTTCTAAGCATACTCTCCGATAAATTTCTCACTGTCGATAACGGTTGGAATGTCTTGAGGCAAATATCTGTTAACGTCTGCATCTCCGTCGGAATGACATTGGTGATCCTTACTGCCGGTATCGATTTGTCTGTGGGTTCCATTTTGGCCTTTAGCGGAGCCGTTGCGGCAGGGCTTTTAAAATCGGGAATTTCCTTTCCCGGGAATGATCTTTTTATTGGATTCACCTTATTGGGAACCATTTTGGCAGGAATTGCAACGGGTTCTTTTCTGGGTTTTTTTAATGGTTGGGTCATCACCAAGTTTAAAGTGCCGCCGTTTGTGGCCACTCTTGCCATGCTTACGGTGGCCAGAGGGTTTACGATGCTTTGGACCAAAGGCTATCCGATTTCGAGCCTCGGAGATAATTTTGCCTATATCGGAACCGGTTGGTTTCTCGGGATTCCTATTTTGGTTTGGATAGCGGTGGTCATTATAATTGCTGCGATGATTATCTCTAATAAAACCGCTTTGGGACGTTACATTTATGCCATTGGCGGGAATGAAAATGCGGCCAGATTGTCCGGGATCAATATCGATAAAGTAAAGATTATCGTTTATACCCTTGCGGGTGCGCTCGCCGCCATCGGTGGAATCATGGTGACGTCCAGACTCGATTCGGCGCAACCCAATGCGGGAATGAGTTACGAACTGGATGCCATCGCTGCGGTGGTAATTGGGGGAACGTCACTTTCCGGGGGAAGAGGAACCATTATTGGAACTGTACTTGGAGCGATTATTATTGGAGTTTTAAATAACGGATTGGTGTTGTTGGACGTATCGCCGTTTTGGCAACAGGTCGTAAAAGGAATGGTGATTTTATTGGCCGTAATGATTGACAAAGCAAATTCAAAAGCCGAATAATGAGTATGGAACAATCTTTAATTCTGGTGATAGACCAAGGAACGAGCAGTACGAAAACCATTATTTTCAATACCAAAGGCGAAGTTTTGGCGAAAGCCACCGAAATCCTGAAAACCAATTATTCCGAAGGTGGTTTTGTCGAACAAAATCCGGACGGAATTTATGAAAATGTACTGCTTTCGGTAAAGGCCTGTTTGGCTGATTTTACTTCGAAAGGCGGAAAGTTGGAAGACATACAGTCGGCAGGGATTTCGAACCAAAGGGAAACTTTTGTGGTTTGGGACCAATCCGGTAAGGCCATTGCTCCTGCGGTGGTTTGGCAATGCAAACGCTCCATTGCCATTTGTGAAGACTTGAATTCCAAAAACGGAATTGCAGACGAAGTAAAAAACAAAACCGGCTTAATCATCGACCCTTATTTTTCGGGAACGAAATTGATTTGGTTGAACCAAAATAATGAAGGCGTAAAAAACAGGATACAATCCGGTGAAGCCTATTTTGGAACGGTTGACACCTGGTTGTTGTATAAATTAACGGGCGGAACTCAATATTTAACGGATTATACAAATGCTTCCCGAACCTTGTTGTTCAATTTGGAGAATTTACAATGGGACAAGGAATTAATTGAAACTTTTGGATTGACGGGAATAAATTTACCCGAACCGAAACCATCGGCTTTTCATTATGGGGAATCTCTTTTTGAAGGACTATTCGAAAAACCCTTACCGATTACCGCCATGATTGGCGATTCGCATGCCGCAGCTTTCGGGGAAGGCTGTCTGCATCCCGGAACCGCCAAGGCGACTTTGGGAACAGGTTGTTCGGTGTTGATGAATATTGGCGACAAGCCCAAATCATCTGCCAGCGGAATGATTACCACCATTTGTTGGAGCACGGAAGAACGCGTAGATTATGCTCTCGAAGGCGTGATTGTTTCTTGTGGTTCCACTATCGAATGGTTGAAAAACGAATTGCATCTCTTTGGCGAAAGCCGGGAAACAGAGGCGATGGCGATTTCCGTTGTGGATAATAACGGGGTGTATATCGTACCGGCTTTTAGCGGATTGGGCGCGCCTTTTTGGGATATGAACCGAAAAGCCTCGATTGAAGGATTGACTTTCGATTGCAAAAAAAATCATATCGTGAGAGCGGCCTTGGAAACGATTCCGTTTCAAATTAATGCGGTTTTAGAAGCCATGCAAAAGGATACCGGACTGCCTGTCCAGGAATTGATGGTCAATGGCGGTATTACGGCAAATAATTTTGTCATGGAGTTCTTAGCCGATTTGCTTTCGAGCAAGGTCATCAAAAGCACCATGCCGGATGTTTCGGCCTTGGGTGCGGCCTATTTGGCTGGCTTGGGCGCAGGAATTTTTAAAAACTTGGAAGAAGTACAACAATTGTTTGGTCAAAGGTCTTCTTTGGTATCTGGGAAATATCCAGATGTGGAACAATATTATTCCGCTTGGAATAATTTACTTAATAAGTAGAATTATTTTTTTTAGTGTAGTTTTTTTTTAAGGCTGTCTGGAGTGTCATTTTCCAGGTGGTCTTTTTTTGTTTAAAGTCAATTTTATAATGTGTTTAATTGGTGTTTCGATTGTAATTTTCATGCCACGGTGATGAAAACAATTTCTCCTATTGCCTCATTCAACAGGTCCTTTATATTTATTCGCCTGAAAAAAAATACGCTGATTGTCGTTCCTGTTTTTGCCTGGAATATGGCAGACAATTTTGATTTGGATTTTACGGCTCAGTCTTTTCTTGTCAGGCAAAGCGATTCATATAAGAACGTAATCACTCAAATTTATATTAGAGGCAGATGGAGTTTTTTAGACAATAACGGTACAGTTTTTCCTGTTTCAGAAGTCTTGTTCCCAAACAGTATTCGTATGCAAACAACTGTAACTGGTTTTGACAAACAGAATTAGTTTGTATACGCATAAAAGCCAGGTTTTTATGGTTTTTGGAGCACGCTGCGATACTGGTATTGTATAAAATAATGTCGAATTGCTAAAAGACATGTGAAATTAAATAGAAAAACTCTTATTTTAGCGAAGGGTTTTTAAAATTTCCTTCGGGACAGGAATTACATTTGGCAAAATTAATAAAGAGCCTGTTTCAAGAGTCCTTCCCTAATACATGATTGTAAGCCAAAAAGCATAAAAAATAAATATGAAAGACTATACAATTGATTTCCAAAAAGTGTTTTTATCAGCTCCAAGCTTATTCTTAATTGTATCGACTGATTTTACCATTTTGGCCTTGAATGATTCCTATGAAAGGGCCACAATGAAGAAAAGAGAGGAAATGATTGGTCGTAACTTATTCGAAGTCTTTCCTGACAATCCCGATGATAAGAGTGCAGACGGGGTGTCTAATCTATCCAAATCCCTCCATTCGGTGTTAAAAGACAAAAAGACACATACCATGGCTGTTCAGCGCTATGATGTACAAAGGCCTGACGGGACTTTTGAAGTGCGCTATTGGAGTCCGATAAACATCCCGATTTTCAATTCCAAAAATGAAATCGATTATATTGTGCATCGGGTTGAAGATGTAACCGAATTTATAACGTTAAAGGATGAACAATCCAAGAATGAAAATATTACTCTGGGTTTACAGAAAAAGGTCAATGAGATGGAAGTTGAAATTGTCAAACGTTCCAGGGAAATACAAAAATTGAATTTCGAATTGGAGCAAAAGGTAAAAGAACGGACAGAAACCATCTTAAAAAGAGAAAAAACCCTTGCGAAACAGAATCAAATACTGAAAAGTCAAAACAAGGAATTAGAGCAATTCACGTATATCACTTCCCATGATTTACAGGAGCCTTTACGCACTTTAGTAAGCTTTACGGAGCTTCTTGAAAAAGAATTTGCCGGGAAATTGGAAGGGAATGGGGATATTTATATTGATTTTATATCCCAATCGTCCAGACGCATGCAGGAATTAGTCAAAGGATTGCTTGATTACTCCAGGATAGGCCGGGAAAAACAATTAGTTGAGGTGGATTGCAATCAAATCGTAAAGGATGTGCTTTCGGATATGGCGATAACCCTTGCAGAAAGTAAAGCTAAAATAAGCGTTGGTAATTTGCCCAAATTGAAAGGCTATTCTACCGAGTTAAGACAGCTTTTTCAGAATCTTATCAGTAATGCCGTAAAATTCAGAAAAAAAGATGTTATCCCCGAAGTCAAAATTGCAGTCCAAGAAGAAAAAGAGAACTGGCTTTTCTCTATTCAGGATAATTCTATTGGTATTGATGAAAAAGACATGCATAAACTTTTTGTCATCTTTAAAAGGCTCAACAACCGGGATGAATATGAAGGAACAGGCATCGGTTTGGCACACTGTAAAAAGATAGTCGAGCTGCATGGCGGTACCATCTGGGCTGAATCAAAGCTGGGGGAAGGCAGTACTTTTAAATTTACAATTCAAAAACTTTAAAGATAGTTATGAAAAAGAAACTCAATTGTGTTTTATTGGTAGATGATGACAAAGGGACCAATTTCATTAACCAAATGATTATAAAAAAAGCGGATATTGCCGATCATGTGCAAACCGTATTAAACGGTAAGGAAGCACTTGATTTCATTACCAATAAAGGGGAATATGAAAAAGCCGGAGATGTATTTCCACAGCCCATGCTGACGTTATTGGATATCAATATGCCGGTGATGGACGGTTGGGAATTCTTGGAAGCCTACCATGCGTTGGAAGACAATCAAAAAGGCAAAATCATCATTATCATGCTTACGACTTCTTTGAATCCAGATGATAAAATACGTGCCGAAGAGATTTCCGAAGTTTCCGGTTTCAAAAGTAAACCGCTATCAATTGAAACCGTTGAAGAAATTATGAAAACATACTTTCCGGAGTGTCTTTAGGTTTTGGGTTGGTTTCGAGGTTTTTGGAAATTTTTGGCTTGTGTTTAACCTGTAAGGACAAAAAAAATGAGGCTATTTCATGTTTATACTGTACCCAAAAGTTTAGACGATTTTATAATTTAATTTCATGATAATGAGACCGATTCAATATCGATCCCATTGCTTTAAGTTTTATTCTGTCGTTATTATAGTATTTTATAAAAAGTAATAAAGTATTTTGAAAAGCTTTAAACCATCATAAACTTTTTAATCTCTTTTTCTGTAATTTTAGGATTAGCACCCTCACCTGCCGCTACTAATGCCCCTATCGCACAGGCATAATTTAAAGCTTTTTGGGGTGATTTACCTCTTAGTAGTCGTACAATTAATGTAGCTAAAAAAGAATCACCTGCACCAACAGTATCAACTACATTTACAAAATATCCGCTATTGTAATAAAATTTTCCGTTGCAAAATAGAATTGCACCAAAAGCACCTTTGGTAACACAGATTTGTTTGGTTTTTGTTTGTTCGGCAATAAACTTAATATTTTGTTCAAATGAATTAAATGGCGAATTCATTTTTTTACTAATCTCAACCAATTCTTCGTCATTCAGCTTGATAAAATCTGCTCGATTCATTAATGCAATCAAAATATCTATTGTGTAATAAGGCGGTCTTAAATTTGCATCCAGGATTTTATATTTTGCTTTATCTAAAAGAGTATATAAAGTAGCACGGGTTACTTCGTCCCGACAAGCCAAACTTCCAAAAACAAAAGCATCAGCCTCACTTATTTGTTGTTCAATGTCATTATTTCCTGAAATTTTATCCCATGCTGAAGGATAATGAATATCATAAGAGGCATTCCCTTTTTCATTAATCATCACATGTACTGCTCCAGTCACATAATTGGAATCAACTTGTATCGTATCAGAGCTCATATTGTGGTCTTCGATATACTTGATTATCTCTTTCCCATTTTCATCATTCCCGATTTTACTGACTATAGTTGAAGAAACCCCTAAAGAATTCATTCTCCATGCTACATTTAAAGGTGCACCACCAATTTTTTTGTGTTTTGGAAAGATATCCCAAAGAATCTCTCCAAAACAAACTACATTTAATTCATGTTTTTTTCCATTACTTGAATTTTAAAAATTAAGGACAAGTAAAACCCGTCCTTAATTCAACCACATAATTAAACCAACCAAACTATCTAAACTTACCGTTACAGAAATTATTTATAATTTCTGTAACGATTCTATACACATAGAAACATCATTTTTTTGTTTTCTGTTTACCAATTTTTCACTAATATCTTCTAATGACACCCCTTTGGTTTCTGGCATCAAGAAGTGAACAAATAGAAGTTGAAAAATCATCATAATTGAAAAAAACAGGAATACCACAGCAGCTCCTACTGTAGAAAACAATATAGGTACTAACGATGGAATGATTGCAGCAAAAATCCAATGTACTGAACTACCAAAAGATTGACCAGATGCCCGTAAATTATTTGGAAAAATTTCTGAAATAAAGACCCAAATTACTGCCCCTTGACCAATCGCATGTGATGCAATAAATAGGAATAAAAAAGCTGGCACGGCTATTCCTTGCCAATTATAAAAAAATGCGGCTGCAACAAGACTTAATGATAGTACATATCCTACAGAACCAACATACATCAAGATTTTGCGACCTAATCTGTCTATAAGATAAACCCCTAATAATGTGAAAACCAGATTTGTGACACCAATACCTATACTGTTCAAAAGTGCTGTATCTTCTCCTAAACCCGCTTCCTGAAATATTCTTGGTGCATAGTACAGAAAGGCATTAATTCCCGATAACTGGTTAAACATAGCAATCAAGAAAGCTAAAATTAAAGGGAATCTATACTTTTTACTAAAGATAGTTTCATGCTTATCAGCTTTTTCATTGTTTGTATTAATTTCAATCAACATCTTATCAACATCTGAATCTGGATTTAAGGCTTTTAATATTACTTTAGCTTCTTCATTTCTAGATTTTGAAATTAACCATCTAGGACTTTCTGAAATTGTCAATGCTAATATTGAATATATAACCGAAGGAATTGCCTGAATCCCCATCATCCATCGCCAAGCATTTTCACCTAATCCATTTAAAAAATAATTAAACAAAAAGGCCATTAAAATTCCAAAAACAATATTAAACTGATAAAGTGCCACAAGTCTCCCTCTATCTTTGGCAGGTGCTATTTCAGAAATATATGCTGGAGCTGCAATAGTTGATGCTCCAATCCCTAATCCACCTAAAAATCTAAAAACAGCAAAAGTTATCGGATCATTGGCAAATGCAGAACCTAATGCTGAAGCTGTAAAAAGGACTCCAATTAAGAGTAATGTTTTTTTACGTCCCTGCTTATTTGTAGGTATTCCTCCAAATATTGCTCCAACAACAGTTCCCCACAAAGCCATTCCCATAACGACAGATCCATGAAACGCATCAGAAGAATTCCATAATTCTTGCAATTTTGTATCAGCACCCGAGATCACAACCGTATCATATCCAAATAAGAATCCGGCTAATGAGGCAGTAATTGACCATAATAATATTTTATTATTCATGTATTCCATTTATTAAATTTTTATCTTAAGGAGCTATTGCTATCTTTTTTACTTTCAACATCGGAATAATTTTCATGTACGTATATTAAAATTTTGGAAAGAACAAAGCGGCTTAATGTCTTCTTTTTATTTTTATTTTTTATTATAATTGGTCAGGATCTACCAAATAGTCTTCATTTCATTTATCTCAAAGTTTTTTAATGTTGCTTTGTTTTCTGCTGATATCTCTAAATGGGTAAAGTCACTATTAGGGAAGAACAAGGAAGTCATGACAACTTCTCCATCATCTACAAACAGCTCTACCGAACTTACATCTGCCAATAATCGAATTTTTATATTGTTGTCATTTGATATTCTTTTTGACGTGTTTTTCTTTCCAAAAATATTATTGAAACCAGTCTTTCCAGCTTGTGTTCTGTCTACATAAAACTCGCGGCTTTCTAAATCATAACCCACCAGCACATATTCACCTTTATCATTCGACAGCTTTATTTTGAAAGGTTTGTTTTCAATAGTGAAACTTAAATCAAATTTTGAGGAATGAATATTATACGTTTCCGACAAGCTAACACTGCTGTTTATTGCGAATTCCGTTTTTGATTTCTTGTTTTTGTGGAGATTGCCCAGTTCGCTTACTGGCTTGGAGGTCACATACGTTTGACCATCAATTTTTACAAGACCCAGTGTTCTGGGTATCGTCATGGCACCTCTCCATTTATTGGTTGGAACTACCTGACTATACTCCCAGTTACTCATCCAGCCAAGAAATAATTTTCTTCCTTCTACATTCGACCAGGTAACGCCCGCATAGCTATCGGGACCATAATCCAGCCATCGTGTATCGCTATGCTCTGATGTAAACTTTTGCCCATCGAAATCGCCGACGAAATATTGGGTGGCTGATCCTCCATTTGGCCCACCGGGATTGATACTCACTAGCATGACCCATTTTTCTGCACCCTTATCATCAGATAGGAGGAACAGATCAGGACATTCCCATACACCACCATGCTCACCAATGGATTGACCAAATTCACTTTCTTTGGTCCAAGATTTAAGGTTTGGGGATGAATACAACTCGATATGATCTTTCACAGCCAGGGCCATGATCCATTTCTGGCCTCGTTCGTGCCAAAAGACTTTAGGGTCGCGAAAGTCAGCAATGCCTTGATTTTGAAGTACAGGATTATTTTTATACTTTACCCAGGTACGACCTCTGTCATTACTGTAAGCCATTCCCTCACTTTGTATTCCATTCGTTGGATTATAAGTAAAGATGGAAATGAGCGTTTTTTCATTTCCTGATTGCAATCCGGCCGTATTGTTATGATCAACTACCACACTTCCAGAATAGATGGCTCCATGTTCATCGGGTGCAATGGCTGGAGATAATTCTTCCCAGTGTAGCAAATCTGTACTTACCGCATGTCCCCAATGCATTTTTGGGAAATCCGGAGTAGTTGCATGAGGTGTGTGCTGAAAGAATAAATGATACTCGCCATCGTAATAGACCATACCATTTGGATCATTCATCCACATTTCCTTGGGAGAAAAATGATATTGAAGGCGGTGCTGTTCGTTGAAACTTGCTTTTGTCTCGATTACTTTACTAGGTTTAAACTGGCACGAAAGGAAGGTTATCGAAATAAATAGAAAAAAAATATGTATGGCTTTCATATATGTAAAATTTGTTTTTAGCGGTCAAACCTGTCTGCTGACAGCCGGTATGTTATCGCCTTTTTATTTATCGGTGCTTGCTTGCGTACACTTGTGATTAATGGTGATTTCATATATAAGTATATGTGTTTAATAGTGTACATGTAAATTGCGATAAACTTATTCATCTCGATTGTTATACCTAGAATTCTAAATTTATTTTTATTTCATATATCTAATTTGTTAAAGAAAAGCAATAAGATTTACTTCAAATGTCTCTAACAGATATGACGGGTTTTCTTCAATATTAAGTACAGCATCATTCCAAAAATCCCAATATTAACTATTATGTAGAAGTATTTGAAAATGATGCTGTAAGGTCTGTTATTTCAACAGAAAATTTTACTGCCAACGGGGCGTTTCAGAATTATTCAAGTGAACGAATGGCAACATTATCAATTGTAACACCATTGGCTCCATAATTCCCACCGCCTCCTCTAATCACTAAGTATACTGTTCCAGCTGTGGGAAACTTAAATGTACCCGTACCTACACAACTAATCTCTGCAAAGTTTCCTTCAAAAGGTTCTCTTCCACAGCCTGCCCAGGTATTTAATCCTAATCTTATACCTCCATCATTATAGTCTGTACCTGGTTCTGGAACTACCTTTCCAACATAAACTTCAAACCAAGAATCTGACAAAGGCCCGCCTTTTATATCCATAGAAATTTGATACAAGTTATTGGCTAATATCTCAACGGGTTGATAAATACCCGTATGTCCCCAGTTACCACCAGTCCAATGCGCATTTCCGTTATCTAATGAAACACTGACGTCATTACTTCCAATTGGCAGAATTGTCCAAGATTCATCGTCATTAAATTCTCCATTCTGTAATATATTAGGCCCCTTAAAATCTTCATTAATAACTATTGTTTGTATTGATTCTGCCGTTCCTCCTTTGGTAAATATCTTGAGTCTGACATCGTAATCTCCTTTTTTTAGATAAACTTTACCTGCCTCTAATCCTTCTGCTGAAGAACCATCACCAAAATCCCAATGGGTGTACCAAGTTTCCATCCCAGGAGCGGCTTTAAATAATATTTTATTTGGGTTTTCTTCATCAAATGTAAATGAGAATGCTGCATCTTCGCTTGTAGGAATCTTATCGACAAAGTTGTCATCATTACTACAAGCAATAGAAATTAAAATAATTCCTAACATCAAAAATCTGCTTAAAAATTTCATTGTCTTCATCTTTTCAAATTTAGTAAAGAGGATTCTCTTTCAGTTTGTTATTATTGTTAATTCTACCCTGACCTATTGGCAAGTAATAATGACGCTCATAAAAATTCATTTTCTCTGCTTCGGCATTAAACGTTTCATAGCTAAATGTTTTATTTCCAAACCCATCAATATGTCTAAGTACTTTCAAACCTTCCACTTGAATACTTAAAGCTTCAGTGGCAATACGCCATCTTTTTACATCCCAATAACGTTGATCTTCAAATGCCATTTCAAGTTTTCTTTCATTACGTATGCGATCTCTTAAAACCAATCCTGAGTAGGATTCCAAACGAAGGTTTTGTTGTAAACCAGCACGTGTTCTTATTGGTTCTATATAATCTCTGGCAGCGCTTTCCATATTTAGTTCAATAGCAGCCTCTGCAGCATTAAGATATATTTCTCCCAGCCTGAAGACGATACAATCTGTTCCGGAATAAAATTCTTTAATAAATAACGGAGCTCCCCCGTCTTGCAAATGTTTTCTAATATAAAACCCCGTTTTTGTTGCATCGGGATGTATCCCTAAACCATCTTTTCCTACGCCTGTACCACGATTGGTATCTATATTGCCATTAGTTTCTGTGCCGTACCATAATTCAATAGGCAAGCCTTGAAAGATATCATTATTGGTTAGTAAAGTACCCTTTAAACGTGGATCACGATTTTCAAAAGGATTATTTTCATCATAACCTGAACCAGGTTCACTTGGCAACAACCCAGTATCTAACATTTCATAACTATCCAGTAATTGTTTTGTAGGAGACATACTTCCGCCCCAATCTACCCTGTAACTGTAAGGTACATTATGCAAATCGTAAGAATGACCCTTTTCAAATGGAATCCATATTTTCATAAAAATCGTCTCGTCATCTGTTTCGTCAAGAAATAAATGCGCATAATTGTCACTGGCGTTTGGATATTTATTGAATAGTTGATATCCTCCCTCATTAATTATCTTTTGAGAAGCGGCTAATGATATTTGGTAATAGGCATCAGCATCTGTGGCAGGAATACCAACTAGTCCATCTAATTGTACTGTACCGTATTTTGCGATACTGGCTGCATATAAAGCTGCTCTGGATTCTAAGGCTTTTGCAGCCCATTTTGGAGCTCTTCCTCTTTGCGAAGTCCAGTGATCCGGTAATAAATCGAAAGCTAATTGCGCATCTGCCAATACTTGTTCATACACCTCTTTCTCAGTATTTCTTTCCGGGAAATACTCGTCCTCCGGAGTTGTTTCCGGGTCTTGTGCTTCAAGTATAATTGGTACGCCTCCATAACGCTTCACCAATTCAAAATAACTGAATGCCCTTAAAAAATGTAATTCTCCTAAACGATTATTACGTTCTTCTGTTGTTAAAATACTGGTAGGTGTTTTCTCTATATTTTCTATTGAATAATTAATTTTCCACAAAACGTCATACCCCCACCAATCTAAGGGCCAGGTATTATTTGATGTCCCCCAGTTTCCAGGTCTAAAAGTATTATTAAAAATTGTCCAAGAGTAAGTGCCTCTGGCTAAATCTGATAGTGCCTCGCGTTGAGATCCTCCTCCAAAATCTTCCAGATAATCCCATGGCATTCTATCATAAATTTTAAATATATAGGCATCCATTAAGTTTTTATCGTTCCATACATCATGCTCCGTTATTCTGTCTAATGGAGGTTGATTCAAGAAATCATCACTGCACGATACCATAAAAAAAACCGTTAGTATTGCTGCGAATATTGAATTTAATTGTTTCATAGTAAGTTTTTTAGAGTGATACATTGATACCAAAAGTTATGGATTTAGTTTGCGGATAATAAAAACCATTACCTGATCCAATTTGAGGATCAAAATCTTCATCAAAGTTTTTGATGACAAATAAATTATACCCTGTACAGAACAGTTTTATTTCATCAAACGTTGTATTCCCTTTACGTTTTGGAAGCGTATAACTTAGATTAATATTTTTAAATCGTATATGTTTACCGTTTCTTAACCAAAAATCAGAGTACCTGTAATTGTTGTCATTAAAACCTCCATCTGTTATTCTAGGAAAAGCAGCACCTGTATTGGTTGATGTCCAATAATCCAATTGATAATCATACCCATTAAAACCATTACGCAGAGGGCTCTGGGCTTCACCATCTAAATAAATGTCATACCCCGCTGCACCTGTTAATAAAACCGATAAGGCAAAATTCTTATACTCAGCTCCTAAATTCAGGGAATAGTTCATAGAAGGTTTACTACCGTTGCCAAATACTTTTTGATCTTTTACATCAATTATATTATCACCATTTAAGTCGACATACTTTACATCCCCGGGTTGTAAACTTGTATTTCCACTATTGTCTTGTACAGCCCATTGGTCTATTTCTTCCTGACTTTGAAAAAGCCCATCAGAAATATAACCCCTGCGCAGACCTGTAAAACCCCCTGTTTGAGTTAAATTTACCCTCATAAAAGGATCTTCATGAAGTGTTTCATCAATAAACACTGCTCTTTCCCTGGATTTTGAAAAGTTTAGTAAGGCACTAATTTTTAAATTGTCGTTTATTTTTTTATTATAGTCAATCGAAAACTCAAAACCCTCATTTGAGTATTCATGGAAATTTTGGGCCGCTAAACCTACCCCTAAGGTACTAGGCACACTTGCATTAGCTCCAGCTATAACATCTTCTTTTTTTCTGAAAAAATAATCGAATGAAAACTTAAGATCGTTATCAAATAAATCTAAATCCAAGCCAACATCATATGTTGTACTTGTTTCCCATGTAATATCCCTATTTGGTAAAGCGGTATTGTCAATTGTTGGAATAGCTGTACTATTTATAACAAAAAAATGATTATAATTGAATCCACTCAACCATTGGTATGCCGAAGTACCATCGTTACCAGCTGTTCCTATGGATGCTCTTAATTTTAAATTTGAAATCGTGTTTTTTAAAGGTTCAAAAAACGATTCTTCGGAAAGTCTCCAACCTAACGACATGGATGGAAATAAACCATATTGATTACCGGGTGCAAATCTTGAAGACCCGTCATACCTGTATGTAGATTCTAAAAAATATTTAGACTTATAATCATAACTTAACCTACCGATATAACCTAAACGGTTTTCACGCCACTCACCTCCATTAGCCCTTTGATTTTTTATAGAACCTGCAAAAAGTTGATCTATAAATGTAGACTGGAAATCTTGGCGGCTGGCATTAAAATCCTGGCCTTGTATTTTTTGTATTTCAGCTAATAGCAATCCAGACACATTGTGGTCTCCAAAAGTGCGTTCATAATTGACCGACTCTTGTAAAACATAATGGTTACTATAACTTGTACCTTGGGTTAGAATAGTTTCACTTGGAGAACCAGGAGGTGTGGATCGAAATACATCGTAATTTCCTGTTTGCCTGTTTAAGGTAAAAAGATCAAAACTTTTACCCCAAGATTTATTGAAATAATTACCATAAACCAATGAAGCATAAGACTTTAATTTAAGACCTTTAACCTGTTTAACATCCCATTCCAATGCTATTTTAGCGTCAAAATTATTAGTACTTGCTCTAAAATAACCTACATTAAAATCTCTCATCCCTTCAACTACATGATTGGGAGTAGTACTAGGCCTTGCAGGTGTTCCATCAGGGTAATAAGCCAAATCTGAAGGCAATGACCTACTTAATTCCCTAAAGACATCGAAGGCTGAATATCCAGGGGCTTCATTAATTTGTCTACGCGCGCCCATATTAACCGTTAGGTTTAAATTATCGGTAACATTGGCATTTACATTAGTTCTTAAGTTATATCGTTGAAAGGACAGTACATCCTCCGTATAATTGGAACCTTGGTCTATATAACCAGCTGACACGAAATATTTAACTTTTTCTGTTCCTCCTGACAAGTTCAGGTTATGCTGTTGTTGAAACCCCCAATCCTTCAAAACCAAATCTCTCCAATCTGTATTGGGATAATTTATTGGGTCTGCGCCAGAGCGAAATAAACCGACCTCCTCATCTGTATAGAACTGACTTTGCCCCGCGTTTCTTAAACCTTCATTTAATATTTCTGCACGATCTGCTGAACTTAAAAATTCCGGATAAGATGTAAAAGATGTATATGTAAATTGGTTGCTATAGGACAATTTGGGTTTGCCAATTTTTCCTTTTCTAGTAGTAATTAAAACGACACCATTACCTCCTTGAACCCCATAAACTGCAGCAGCAGCGGCATCTTTCAACACTGAAATATTTTCAATTTCGTTAGGATCTAGTTGATTTAAATCTCCAGGGGCACCATCAACTATTACCAATGCGCTTCCAAAGTTTCTAACTTCAAAACTAGAGTTACTAAATCCAGGTTCGCCAGAGCCTTGTTGGACAAAAAGCCCAGAAGCCAACCCTTCAAGAGCATTACTCACATTAGGTACAGGTTGTCTTTTTAAAGCTTCCTCATCAATCGTTGAAACTGCCGAGATTAGCTTAGTTTTAGATTTACTACCATAACCAACCACTATAACTTCATCTAAGGCAGCTACATCGGTTTGTAAAGAAACATTGATGGATTTCTGTCCACCGACCTTAATTTCTTTGGAAACAAAACCCATAAAACTAAAGACTAATGTTGCGTCTGGAGAGGACACATTGATGCTATAATTACCGTCAAAATCAGATGTGGTTCCGATCTTTGCACCTTTTACAATTACCGTAACACCAGGTAATGGCTGATTGTCATCAGAGGAAGTTATTTTTCCCTTTATCGGTATTTGCTGTGCCAACAAACCATTGGCAGAAAATAACAAGGCGAGAATTCCCCATAATGTTTTTAATACTATTTTATTTTTCATATCCTAAATTTCTGTTTTTATAATTCATTTTATAGTTCATACTTACAGCATGAACTTTTTTCCTAAAACTGAAGCTTCGAGTGATTCCATATGTTCAACTCGGCAATGATAATTTTATAGTTACTCTTTCATAAATTTGTTCTTTTTTATAAGGTTAATAGTTAGTTAGCTAGTTATTCGTTATATGGAGGTCTTGCCTATTTTTGAAGGCTAGGTGAATGCTGGTCTTACAAACAAAATCCTGGCAGGTTTTGATATCCGATCAGTTAATCCGGAGCACCTTACCAACTATAAATGAAATAAAGACAGTCGCCCATTGAATGAATTTAACTGCAAGATATTTTTAAAACGTTTTCACACATTTCGATTCTGTATCAATTTTTTTCGTTTTTAGAATTTTCCCTCTGATTTATTGCTATTGTGCATTTTTTTTACAAAAAAAATATATATAAAATAAAAATATAGAATTCTGCACATTTCAATTCTTTCACAATCTTCCACAATCTTTCAAAAATGAATCAATTTCAGATTGTCCTTTACCTTAAGTGGGTAGGTTGGTTAAAATGAAGCATCTGTGGAGGAGGAGTGAACATAGCGGGGTAAGTGTTCAAAACCGATGCCATGTAACATTTACCAGTGTAGGTGTTTCCTGTGATGAATATGTTCTATTTTTCTTAAATAAAATCTCAACTTTATTTTTATCAAAGTATCTTTGATTGGGAGTAATCTATGGCTTCCATAACGACACAATACCTAAAGCACCTAGCTTTTGTTAAACGTTCAATTTTTCTGTTGTACCTAAATAAGATTTATAAGTTTACCAAAGATGCTTACTTTTATTAGATATTGCTTTTGCATAACGTACTACTTCCATAACGTTTTGATGGCAATGGTTTTAATTCATGTTTTCAATCTTCTTTTGAAACAATAAATAGCTTGAGCATTCCCGAACATTAAAAGACATATTATTATGTTCTTTAGAGGTTCAGATATAACTTGGTTAATTTAGTATTTACTATAAAAGGTTTGATTGCGCAGTGGAGCAAATACGTAAGTGGATATAATACCTACGCATTTTCAACTATAGATTTATAAACCTGAATTCGATTATTAAGAGTTGATTTACAAAGAGATTTGAATTCCAGCAAGGTTTTTAAAAATCTTGCAGGAAAAAATAAAACACAATTAATTAAAAGGCAATAAATTAATTTTAAATAATAATCAAACACAGGTTATAAGCTTTGTTTGGCAGTACTCTACAAAAACCATAAAGGTCTTGTTTACTTTAAGCTCGTTGCGACTGTATTTACTAATAGCACTCTATCAATTGTCTGGTACTAAAGCCTGTAGAACGTCTTTAAAAACCCAAAGAGTGTTTTTCAATACTGGTTAAGAAGTCGAATATTTCAGGTCTGTTTGAACTCGGTCGGCGTTATGCCAAATTGATTCTTAAAGGCTGTAGAAAAATAGGGGGCGGATGAATATCCCACCATGTAAGCAATCTCAGAAACAGTATGTTCTGATGAAGTAAGCAAGTGTTTGGCTTTTTTTAGACGGACACTATTGATATAATCATTTACACTATACCCAAGTACCGCCTTTACCTTTCGATAAAGCTGTATCCTTGATAAACCTAGGTTTGGATAAATATCATTCACACCAAAATCCGGATTGGAAATATTTTCCTCCACTATGGCAACAAACTGATTAATAAACTTCTTGTCTAAACTCGATAAGGAAACTTGACGTGTCTTTGAAGGAAGCTCGATGGCGTAATGCTCACGCAACTTTTGATGACTGATTAGCAAGGTGTTAATTCTCTCTGCCAGCAGGTTGTAGTTAAATGGTTTGGTAATGTAATCATCTGCACCCAGCTTTATTCCTTCAATTCGCTCGTTAATGTCTCCCCTTGCAGTCAGTACTATAATAGGAATGTGGGAGAAACGAACATCAGATTTCAGTGTCCTGATCACATCATGACCACTTTCCTTTTTAAGCATAAGATCACTAATAATCAAATCTGGCACCTCCTCGTGAGCCTTATTTATACCTTCTTTCACACTTTCGGCTTCCACAATGTTATACCTTTGCTTCAATCGTTGTACCAGATATTTTCTAAGTTCGGGATTGTCCTCAATAATCAATAGCGTATGTTCTTTGAGTTGAGTATCCGTATTCCCATTAGTCTCCGGTATTTCCGCAATATCAAATTCCATCATGGATGGATCTTCGAGCACCTGATTGTCCATTGCTGTGGTGAGTTGGGATTCATCAAAATGAGCTTTTCCGGTTTTTAACTTAATTTCAAAGCGCGTACCCCTGCCTTTTACACTTTGTACTGAGATATCTCCTTGATGCAATTGAATAATCTCTTTGGAAAGAGCCAGGCCGATTCCCGTTCCAAGAGTACGGTTTTGTTCGCCTTGATAAAACAGACTAAAGACGTTTTCCAAGTCTTCCTCGGACATTCCCATACCCGAATCCTCCACCACAATGAGTACATGTTCCTTCAGGTGGTTATACTCCATTTTCATGTTTATTTTCCCGCCTTTTGGTGTAAACTTCATTGCATTAGATAAAAGGTTGAAGAGGACTTTATCCAGCATATTGCGATCGAACCAGAGCGGGATTAAATCCATTTCATGGGTAAACAGCAGTTGTATCCCTTTTTTTTGGGCTGGTCTTTGAAAAGCGTCAACCACTTTTCCGACAAAGGCCACCAAATCAGATTCAGTCACACGAATCTGCATTTTTCCAGCTTCAATTTTCCTGAAATCCATGATCTGGTTCACCAACCTGAGAAGTCTTAGAGCATTAACCTTGATTAGGTTATGTTCTTTTCTCACATAGCTCAAATCCTTTCGCTCAATCAAATCTTCAAGAGGGGAAAGTATGAGTGTCAGGGGGGTTCTGAATTCGTGTGAAATATTGGTAAAGAAATTAAGTTTCTGTTGGGTTGCTTCTTCTGCCTTATTGGAGTAAGCGACTATCTTTTCGTTAATGGTTGCCAGTTCCTTATAGGCTCTTCTTTTATCCACCAGGGACTTGAAGGCATACGCACCTAAAGCAATAGCTGCGAACATCACCACTGCCAACAGATAATTAAGTCCCCTTTCAGTTCTGTATACATTTCTTATCACAGTCAGCTTTTCCCCCAGACTTATAATATCGTTGTGTAGCTCCGTCAGTGAATTTACCTGCATCTGCATGAGTTTTACATTGTTGGCATCAATCACCATTGACGGCAGTCTGGTTTCTCTTTGAAAGGGCTCTTTGCGCAATATGGAAGCCGCCACATCAATGGCTATATCACCTCCAGTTGGATAAAGAAATGTAGCCTTTAATATTCCCCTATCTACATAATCCTGCCCTTCATTTGACCCAGGCAAACCATCAATCCCAATAAAACTAACTCCATCCGCAAGTCCCAAAGAATCAGCAATCTGACGGGCAAGATATGCTCCCACATCGGTATGCGAGAAAACAACGTCATAATGATTTTTTTGGATAAGATTTATGTAATCGACCTTTCCGCCATATCGTATTGCTCGACAGCTGTTCATATTAATTCCAGTATAATTCCTGATTTGTGATTGAAAACCAAGATGTCTTTCGGCAAATGCGGTTACCCGAGGTGCTTCGTATAATTCCAATATGCTTCCACTGCCGTTTATAAGCCCATAGGTGTACCTGGCTACCTCCTGACCAATAGATCGGTTGTCAGCCCCAATATAAGCAGTATATCGATCTGATTCTATTCTTCTATCCAGCAAAATGACAGGAATGCCTTTTGCATATACCGCTTCAATAACTGATTTTAAAGGCTCTGATTCTGAAGGGGAAACAATCAATAAATCGATATCTTCATTGACCAATTCCTTTATCTGAGCGACCTGTAAATCTGGTAAGTGATCGGCATGCTTCAATACTAATTCAATATCCTCATGGAATAACAATTGCCGCTGCATTTCATTGTACATTGTACGTCTCCAGTTGTCATTCATTGTTGGTTGTGATACCCCAATTTTAAATTTCTTCTTATTGGTGGGTTCACAAGAGAATAATGCAATAGAAAACAGTATCAAAAGTGCTATTCTTGTTAAGTTCATTATTTTAAGTCATTTAGGAAAAGTAAATATAAGCAGAACAAATTACAAAAAAATTGATTAACGATTGACAAAATAATTTACTGGTTCAACTTGTTGGATATTGCCTGTTGTATATTATGGAAAAATAAAGACAATTAGGCTAGTCAATAAATAAAAAAACCGGGTGTATATACTCACCCGGCCTTGACTAACCCAACTACAAATTAATTGGCAGGTCCGCTCCATTCCTCAATTTTTATCCCTTCTGCCAATCGGGTCAAATCCTTCTCAATAACTATTTCATTAGTCACAGTAAATGTCGCCAGCTGGTTAATATTGGCACTCGAAGACCCAACTCTTAGTTCATAAGTGCCTGGCTCAACTATCCATGCCATTCGATTGGTATCAAACGATGCCAAATCCCGAGCTGATAATGAAAATGATAAGGTCTGCGCTTCACCTCCTGTCAATTCTCTGGTTTTGGCAAAAGCCCGAAGTTCTTGCTCCGGTTTATGCAGATCCTTGCCTGGTGCAGCTACATAGACTTGGACTACTTCTTTACCAGAAATAGTTCCTGTATTAGTTACCTTCACTTCAAAATTCAGTTCCTTTTTAAAGACATTATTGCTGGTTTTTAGATTATTTATTGAAAAAGCTGTATAGGAAATCCCATGCCCAAATGGAAAAGCAACCGGCACATTGTAGGTCTGATAATAACGATACCCTACATAGATCCCTTCATTGTACTTCACTTCAGAAGGCACTGCAAAACCAAATACCCCCTGCATACGAATAGGTTCTGCACCCGGAATCTCTTCTCCAGGAAAATACTTTGAGCTCGGTACATCATTATAGCTCTCCGGGAATGTAGTGGGTAACTTGCCTGATGGATTCACTTTACCCAAGACCAGATCGGCAACAGCATGACCAGCTTCCTGACCTCCCTGCCAAGTAATTAATACGGCATCTACCTGATCCACCCAACTTTTCATTTCAATCACATTTCCAATGTTAAGAATCATGATTACTTTTTTCCCATTCTTATGATACACCTCTGATACAGTCTGAATCATATTTTTTTCTACTTCGGTAAGATAGAAGTCCCCTTCAAGTTTTCTGTCAGCTCCTTCTCCTGAGTTACGGGAAATTGTAATCAAGGCAACATCTGTTGATTTGACTTTTGCGTTAACCTGATCCTGAGTTAAGGTTTTTTCGGCAATTGGTTTTGACTTATCATACCATTCCAGTTTAGATAGTCTGTTTTTTTCATCTTTAACATATTGCTCGTATTGGCCTTTCAATTCCTGATCTACAGGATAGCCTGCAGCTTCCAATCCCTGAACCATAGATACAACATAGGCTTCATTTACGTCACCGCTGCCTGTACCACCTGATATAAAATCATACGATCCTATTCCAAACGCAGCAATATTCTTCACCTCCGAAGCAAGTGGCAAGGCTTTTTCATTTTTCACAAGGACAGCACCCTGTGTGGCAGCATGACGGGCAATCTGAGCACTGGCTTTCAGGTCGGGCGCATCAGAATAAGCATATTTCTGTGCTGCAGGAGATTTGTAAATCAAGGTCAGAATGCGTTTCACATTTTTATTTAGGATATCTTCACTTAATTTACCGGTATTTATTGCCTCTTTTATACTTTCCTTTTGCGCAGGAACTCCAGGCATCAAGAGATCATTACCTGCCTTCATTTGAGCAACGGCATCATCCCCTGCATACCAATCAGTCATGACGAGTCCGTTAAACCCCCACTCATCCCTTAGTACTGCTCCTAATAAATCATATCTCTGCGAGGTATAGATTCCGTTGAATTTGTTATAGGAACTCATTACAGTCCATGGCTGGGCTTCCCGGACTGCAATCTCAAAACCCCTTAGATAGATTTCCCGAAGTGTCCGCTCGCTAACCAAAACATTTACAGTAGTTCTGTTGGTTTCTTGATTGTTGACCGCAAAATGTTTGATAGAGGTTCCCACTCCTTTTGACTCTACCCCGTTAACCATCGCTGCAGCCATCTTTCCACTTAGTAGAGGGTCTTCAGAGTAATACTCAAAGTTTCTTGCCCCTAAAGGATTGCGATGAATATTCATCCCTGGAGCCAATAATACATCCACCCCATATTCCTTTACTTCATGCCCCATCGCTTTACCAACACCAGTTACAAGGTCAGTATCCCAACTTGCCGCCAAAGCTGTTTCTATTGGAAATGCTGTGGCAAAATATCGCTTGGCATCAGTACTGCTCCTTTCAGGTTCAATGCGTAATCCGGCAGGCCCATCTGCCAGCACAACCCTTGGAATATTCAAATCGGGAATATCTTGAATATTACCCGCAGCACCTATTACCTTTTGTACTAAACCTTCGTCTCTTGACTCTCCCATCCCTACAACAAGATTAATCTTCTGATCCAAGCTCAATTTTGATAGTAAGGCTTCTGCCTGTTCTTCAGGTGTTTTGTCTTTGCCGGAGACGATCTGCTGACTCTGACATCCCCACATAAGGAAAGGGACGACTAAAATGGAAAATATTGATGTAAACTTCATAATTGTTTTTTTCTGTTTATAAATTTAATTCATTGGTGATTGGACTTTGTTAATCACTTTTTCAGGTTTCTTAATGGAGTTGTCAACTACCGTTTTCAGAGCAGCTCATAAAAACACATACAGTAATTAAATAAAATGATAATCTCATCTCAAATTTTGTTTTAAGTTAATAATTGATATAAATTTCATAACATAGAAGGGATAATATTAAGTATCAGTAATCCATGTCCATTTCCACTAGTTTTTGAACTATACCGCTGTCAGGCCTTTTCCATATTAGGTGATAAACCACATCGAATTGTACTCTGTATCAATAACCAAAATAATAATAGGTTATTGGATAGTACTTAGAATGGGCTTGTCCTTTGCTTGAAATCTAACCAAAGTTATTTTGAAAACGTTTCCATGAATTTCAATGCAGTATCATTTTTTTTCAATTTTAGAATTTTATCCCTAATTCCATTGCTTTTGTGGGGTTTTTATGCGTAAGAGCAATAAGTAAAAGAAAAATATCCTCGGTTACATCTTTCAATCTTGTATCAATCTTTCAATCTTGTATTGATTTTTAAAACCTCTTTGAACTCGGAAGGTATTCATGTAAAATGGTCTCTTGGTAAAACAAACCAATTTCTCTATGCCCTTGGGAACAATAGTCAATTTACTTTTTACTAGAGTTAGATCAATATTTTGGTAGAAATTTAGTATAAGTGTAGGAAGATTATGTTTTTGAGTTTCTGATATTTAAACAATAATCACTTTAAATCCCTGATGCATTTTGTTTTGTAGATGGATATTGTAAAAAAAAAACGAAAGCTTTTTCCATAATTACTAATAAGTAAAAAATCAAAAGAGTACTTCGGAAGTAATTACAATTTATCTGATGTTTTAAGTGCTTTTATATTATCTGTATTCAGAAACATTTACAAAAGGATTTCCGAATATCGTCTCAAACAATCGATTTGTGTAGTTTGTAGAATCTGTCTTTATACCGATGAATATTTTTGCAAAAACTTGTTTTTTAGTAAGTTGTGCTGGTATGTCTTTTATTGATTCTAGCCCTATTAGGGTTTGTAAAAAACAATTGTATTTCCAAGAACAAACTTTTTAAAGACATTGCTACAACAGTTTAGCCTTTTATGGTTTATTTTTTCGTATTTAAGCTTCATATTATAATAAATGACAGAGGAGAGTTGTTGAATTTTGTTGTAACTAAAGTCAATATAGAGGATAGAGAACTATTGAAGAATGAGGGATTTTTAAATCAAATTTCGGAAAACGGTTTGCTGATATAGGATACATTTCTGAAAAACTGCAAAAACTTCTTTTCGTTTATGGTGTTGCCTAATTCCCAACTTTTGTACTTGACCCCTAATTTTATAGCTCCACAGGTTTTAGGACTGATCCTTTCTGAATATGCCAATTCAAAAGCAAACTGTTGACACTTGAAACCGTTGCCGATATTATGAAAACACATTTTCCGAAGCGTCTTTAAAGATATGCCAAAAATTACACTATCCAGTAAAGTGTGTAATTTAAAAATAGGAGGGTTTGACTTTTTAATTAAAGTTGAATCCTTTTTCAAATATAGTTAGGAACAGATTGGATATTAGTACAGGAGTCCAATTGTCATTTTGAAACCGTTGGTCATTTTTGGAACAATACGAAAGGTTGCCTCGGGTAAATTTTCTCTTCCCTAATTATCATTTCCTACTATGAATGCAGCATTAATTTGTATCGAGAGATAAAAATAACGCCTCTTGGAGCCAGATTACTTAATCGTATCGTAGACAATAAGTGAAAAGAAAGTCGTTTGCGTTCATTAGTTCCGGCGTTAATTATCAAATGAGGATCATCAGAGGTAAAGGCTGGAATAAAAGAAAACCCACCAGTACTCACTTCAAATTTGGCGTACTGCGCATGGGTAAATGTGTAAAAAAGGGATGCAATAATTAGTAGTAAAGTTTTATTCATAAAATGAACTTAGTTGTAATTTTTTTAGAAATGAATTGCAAACATACAAACAATGTGTCAATTACACACATTGTAAATGACTGTTATATACAACTAACAATACTTATTTTTTTACATAATTGTTGTTGAATGAATAAATCAAACTTAAATTCCATATAAAATCCTTCCCTTTTATATCTGTATCAATGACTTTATTGATAACAGACGAAATAGCAAGAGGGACTTTTTTATTTGTTAAGGTTACGGTTGAAGAGAAGTAATACCCGTCTTTACTGTCCATTTTTAAATAATACAACTGAGGCTGCACTTTTAAATAGGTTTCCGAAAAAAGTTTCAGATTTGAGAAAGAACTATTTAAAGTTACAAAATGAGTATTGGCAGTAGAGCCTACATCTAAGCCATGAGCATATAAAAAATACATTCCTACGGTAATATTTTTTGTTAAAGTCAAATTAGGTGCAAATTCTGAGGCCAAGAAACGATATGAATTCATAATCTGCTTGGGTTCGTCATTTAATGTTGTAACATATTCTTTTTTAAATGAAATTGCTGGATGAGCTCCAACAGTTAGTCTAAATTTTTTATCATCTACAAGTTTATACCTTCCCCAAAAAATAAAAGACCACGGCCTCCCTTCCATGGAAAATCGGAACTGGGGATCAAAACTCCATCTTTTAGACCCCATAGATAACTCAAAAATAGCTGCCGGTTTGCCCAAAGAGAAAGTAGGTAATAATGATATTCCATTATTTGTGATTGTAGTTACTGCGCTAAATCTAAATTGAGCAGGCGATTTTGTAGTATCAGAATCTTGGGCAAAAATGAAATAACTATTTAGTAAGCAAAAGAACGCCATAAAACACAAGCATCTTCTTTTATTCAATATAGACATATTTTTTGTTTTCTTATTAAAGAACAAAGTTAGATTGATTATTATGCTTGATGTTAAATAAAATCAAACCTTCCTTGTTCGAGGCGCTTGTAAAAAATCGAAAATCCGTCACCATCCCAATAAAGCAGTTTGATGTGGGTTTTAGATTTATTATATCTTATTATTTCTTAACGCTGTATTTTTCAGTTCTAGCATCTTTGATTACCCCTTTCCAGTTTAATCCGAAACCAAAATCATATACATTCCCGTTAGCATCTACATAAGGAGTCATGTCATGAGGAACATCTTCCATTTGTTTTTCAACCGTAGACATATTCAATGGCATTTGTAAAGGCAGCAATCCAGAAGGCTCCGTTTTTCCAGAAACAATATCCATTAAAGCTTCTACTTGTATGCCAAATTCACCCACTATTGCATCAACTTCTTTTTCAAATTCACCAAAAACCATTGGGTTTGAAATATTTACAGATACCAGTACCGGCTTGCCATTCATCGCTTTTTTAGTTTCCAGAATCGTATTTAAATCCGGATACGAATTTGATTTAGACATTTTATTCAAATACGAGCGGTTTGTAATCGTTGGGTCAACCACAGGATCTCCGGCAGCAATACTTTGCGATCTGGCATCAACTGCCGTATAATCTTTTAATTGCAAACTGATAGGAACATATCCATTTCCACCGGCTTCTCTATCGGCTCTGCTGTATCCGCCACTGATAGGACTTTTGATAAACACGATGGCGAAATCAGCTTTAGCAGGATCATCCGTTACGGTGTAATATTTTTTAATCAATTCTAAATTAATCGGATATTCAATTTTTTCAGGAGAAGGTTGACCAAAAAAGTTGATTCCTGCAGGAGTAACTCTTTTCGGGATATATACGGTCTTTCCTTTTGCGATTGGCAAGGTGTTGTTTTGATTTTTAATCATCACAATAGACTTTAATTGTGTATCATAGCCTGCCTTCATAAATTCAGGTTGGCCTACAATTGCTTTGGTCTCATTAGCATCTAAATAAGAATTTTCGAATAATCCCACTCTAAAAATATTCAAAAGTAAACGAACCGCTGATTGCTCAAAACGCTTGCGCATAAAAGTTTCCCCGTGTTCTTTTATACCCATTTGGTACGCTTCAAGCACAGGCTTAATGTCATTATTTCCGCCAAATTGATCCACACCGGCCATCATAACTTTGTAATGTCTTTCGGCAACACTTAATTTTTCAACACCCCATGATTTACCTGCAAAGACATCAGGTGTAGCTCCTTCATTTGCTGTAATCAGCCAATCCGTACATACCACGCCGTCATAACCGTATTTGTTTCTCAATAAATCAGTGATGATGTATTTACTAAATCCGTTTCCAACATTCTCACCGTATTTTTTATCCTGACCATACGAAATCGTGTAATAAGGCATAACTGCCGATGCTTTTTTAGTTTTTCCTTTCAATTTAAAAGCTCCTTCTAAAAAGGTTTTTAAATGAGTTTCAAAATTATTTCCTGGATACACGGCAAATTTTCCATATGCAAAATGTCCATCACGACCCCCTTCTTCCGGACCTCCACTTGGCCAATGCTTTACCATTGCGTTGACACTTTGATTTCCCCATCCATCATAAACATCAATTGATTTGGGTGATGTTTGAAAGCCATCTACATAGGCTCTTGCCATATCCGTTGCTAATTTTGGGTCTTCGCCAAAAGTACCCACAAAACGATTCCATCTTGGTTCTGTGGCTAAATCAATCTGTGGTGATAAGGCTGTAGTAATTCCCAGGGCTCTGTATTCCTTGGCAGCAATGGATCCAAATTTTTCCGTAATAGCGGGATCAAATGTTGCTGCCAATCCTAATTCCTCAGGCCATTGTGATATGGAACCCCCTGATCCTGCATTGTATTCAGAATCTTTATTGGCTCCATTTCTTGGGTCAGAACTGTTATTGGATGGAATTCCCATTCCAATCCCTTCCACTAATGCTTGTATGTTGTTGTTCCATTCTGCCGCAACTATCGGGCTTTGAACGGAAGTCATTAGCACATGACGCAAATTATCGTTGGTTAAAAATGCAATTTGTTGATCCGACAAATCGGAGGATTTTGCACCACTTTTAGAAAATGGTTTTTCATTATACGTTCCGGTAAACATTCCTGCTTCCTGTGCCGGGACTGATTGATGTCTGCTGTATAACATCAATCCGGCCATCTGTTCCACCGTCATTTTAGCGGCAAGATCTTTGGCGCGTTCCGCTACCGGTTTTCTCCAATCCTCATAAATATCTAACGTGCCATTTTTGTTCAAATCTTTAAAAGCTAAACCATCTGCTTGTATTATTTTAACTCCTGATTTGGGTGAATACCCTAATGCTTGTCCTCCTTGGTTTTGGACGATATTATAAGATCCCTTAGGCGTTTCTGTCCATTTTTTTTGAGCATACGAATGCGTTCCAATAAGAACAAGTAACGCAGGTAATACTATTCTTTTTTTCATATTTTGGTTGTTTTTTAGGTATGTAAATAGCTAAATTAGATTCAGTTAACAATCGGTTATTTTATTTTTGGTTGAGAATAATTTCCTCTATTGTCTTTGCGCTTTTCATTGTTTTCAACGAAAATGTTTTCAAATATATAAAATAATGCGTCACAATAACACAATGAAATAAAAAAATAGTGTTAAAACACCTCTATAACTAACTCAAAATAGCCGTTTTACAATGGTAACACAAGCAAAAGAACGTTTTACCTACCAGACAAAAAACAAAAAAGACCATCAGTTCCGATAGTCTTTTACTTATTATTTTCTTTAATTATGAACGCTTACTTCAACTCTTTTATTTTAATATTTCTTAAAGAAACACCCTTTGCCCAATCCTGAAATGCAATTTTACCGCTAGTTGCTTTCCCAAAAGACGGGAATTTTCCCAAATTACTTTCTGCAACCAACTCCTTCCAGCGACTACTCTTCATATCTTCCTGACCCGTTAAAACACCGTTTAACCAAAATGTAATTTGGCCATTTTGTTGAAGAATTCGGGAAGTATTCCATTGACCAAATTTTTTAGGCTCCACCTTGTTTTTTAATGGAGACAAGCTATAAATGCAACCCGATAAGCGCTTTCCGTCTTTCAAATCATGGGTTGAGGCATTTGCATTATCCAGCAGTTGATACTCAGGACCTGTTGTCCAGGCTGTTGGAAATTCGGCGGCTTCCTGAACATTGATGAATACACCACTATTTCCTCCTTTGGTGATTTTCCACTCAAAAGTCAAATCATAATTATCATATGCTTTATCTGAAACCAAATCTCCACGAACAACGTTCTCTGTATTAGGATCACATACTAGTTCTCCTCCCGCAACTGACCAAGCCGATTGGATATTTCCCTCATTGTAAATGTGCCACCCATTGGTTGTTTTCCCGTCAAAAAGTAGTGACCAACCTTCTTTTATTTCGTCTTCAGTCAGCGTATTCTGATTGCCGGTGTTTTGGGAATAGGAGACTAAACTTATTGAACATAATAAAATAGCAGACCAGACGGAGAGATTGTTTTGTTTCATTCTTTCAAGTTAAAAATTCATTATAAAAATTGATATTCTTTTTTCAAAACCGCTTTTAGAAAAACAACTAAAAAAACCATTCCCAAATATAAAAAAATAATGCGTCGTTGAAACACAAAGAATATTTAAATCACTTTAAAAAAAATTAGAACTCATTTTAAACTAGACTTTTAACTAAATTTAAACGAACAACATCAACCATTCCTTTATGAAAGACTAAAAAAAAGTCCCTCTCTTACAATCTAACTTTTGCAAAATACCGACTATTTCAATTGCAACTTCTTCTTTATCTCGAGGGCAATAGGGTCTGTGTTTAGGAGTTCCAGGGATTTGACCATTCCCATTGTAGAATTCTTATATCTCTTAAAATGAGTGGTTTGTATATGGGTATTGTAAGCATCATCATTGGCATATATCTCAAATACGGTGATGTTGGCAGGGTTAGCTTTATCAGATACCGCATATAGTGAAAGGACTCCAGGCTCTACACGAACCGAAGTTTCCATTTCCTCTTTCAATATACTTTTATAGCTTTCCAGTTGGGCTACATCAATTTCGAGTTTTGCAATACGTACGACCAGATTCTTATTTTGAGCAAATACACTGCCGCTTAAAAGGGTTGTCATCATTATCATTGCTATAATTTGATATAATACATCTTGATTCTTCATTATTTCTGATATTAGTGTTTACTTAATTTCTTCAAAAGAAAGGCAAATGATCCCTTTTTCCACCCATCTTTTCATACCGGCTATTCTTTATAAATTTTCAGATTACCAACTAAGCATCCGCGTACTTCACTTTACTTCTTGATCTTTTTAAGTGTAAATGCTTCTCCGGGAACAAGCACATATATGCGTTGCGGATTAACCACCAGTTTTTTTAATTTTTCAGGATCACCATTGAACGGTGCAAAATCAGGTGAATCCACTGATCCCCAATGATTAAGCAGTAGCGGCGTGTTTGGATACGCATTTGCAATTTTCACCGCACCTTCTAAAGTGAAATGCCACTCGCTATCTGAAAAATCAAACAAAATAGCATCTGGCGCAGGGAACTCAAGGTGTTCTTTTATCAATCGAGAATCGCCTGGTGCCCAAATGGTGCCATCAGGTGTTTCAATCCAAAACCCACATGCATCTTCATTTTTAAAGACGCGTTTACTCATGCCCGGATAAGCATTTTGGTAGGCATGATCAGCGGGAGTCAGTTTAATCTTTAGATGCCCTACTTTAAACTGATCTCCAATAGTGTGACCAAATGATTTGAAACCTTCATTTTTCATCAGTGAATCAACATATATTGTAGAATGATATTCTTTTGTTACACGCAAAAGGTCGCGATTGGTAGGAATACTATAATGGTCATTATCGGCATGCGTAACCAAAACTGCATCTAATAGAACAACATCTTTTGGCGCTATGGGAAAATCTATCAAAAGGGGCATATCAAAACCTTCCAGTAGTGGATCAACCATCAAAATAGTACCGCGGCTATTGATAAAAAAACCAGCCATACCAACCATCTTAGCGTGGTTTTATCAGATACTTCAAAAGCCTCTGCACCAAAAGTTTGTGTTTTCCCCGGTCGGGCCTGATATTTCTTCTCTTTCTTTTCTGTTGCCGCACTTTGCGTACTGTTTGTAGACGATTGCGCCTGTACAATTAATATTGAAACTAAAAAAATCGCTACTGTAAAAATCCAATTTTTTACTTTCATAATCCTTCTTGTTAATTAGTAATTACTTTGATTATCTGATATGCAAATTTCTTTCTATTTTGTATAAAAAAATTATATAAATCACTGTATATCTTACCATTATTACTGATTAAAGGTGAAAATAAAAAAGCAATAAATATTTGTATTAATTTTGAATGAATTGAATTTAAAAATCATGAAAGAAATAGTAAAATTGGAAAGTATCGCACAATTTAATTCTGAGCGAGGACAAAAAACCTTACACCCCAAGGTAAGTATTCTGGACCAATCACTGTCAAAACCCATAACAGCAACCCGTTTCGTTTCGGAACTTTATATCATTTTTTTTAAGGACTTGAAATGTGAGGAACTCAAATATGGGCGCACCCATTATGATTACCAAGAAGAAACATTGCTTTTCATTGCACCAGGTCAGGTTTTGGGGTTTGAAAAGGATATTAAAATTATACAGCCAAATGGATGGGCATTAGCATTTCATCCTGATCTAATACGGGGAACTTCACTTGCTAAACGCATCAAAGACTATGATTTTTTCTCCTATGATGTAAATGAAGCGTTGCATGTCTCTGAAAGAGAGAAACAAATTGTTTTGGAATGTTTTAACAAAATAAAACATGAATTAGAATATCCAATTGACAAACACAGTAAATCTATAATTGTGAGCAATATTGAATTATTCTTAAATTATTGTGTTCGCTTTTATGACCGGCAGTTCATAACCAGAGAAAACATTAATAAAGATGCCTTAGTGAGGTTCGAAACTTTGTTGAACGACTATTTCCAATCGGGTAAACCACAAACGTTAGGATTACCTTCGGTACGGCATTTTGCTGAAGAACTTCACTTGTCAGTAAACTATTTTGGAGATTTGGTGAAGAAAGAAACCGGAAAATCAGCTCAGGAATACATACAGGAAAAATTGATAGATCTTGCCAAAGAAAAACTTTTTGATATCAATAAGTCAATTAGTGAGATTGCTTATGAAATAGGTTTCAAATACCCACAACATTTTACTCGATTATTTACACAACGGGTAGGTTATTCCCCTTACAAATACAGAACGATGAATTAAAAGCTAGAATACATCTATAGCCTCATAAACAACTACTTTCCCCCATAAATGAGAACAGTTCTTTATAAAAGCTTGATGAAGTAGTGATCTAGGTATATTTTTTGCCCGGCTTCATCATCAAAAAAACACTCTTTTAGACAAAAACAATCCTAATGTGTATGCGTACACCAGAGAATTAGAGGGTAAAAAAGTATTGGTGTTATTAAATTTTTCTGCCAAAAATGCTATTGCAAATACTGGAATTAACTTAAAAAACGCAAAAGTGTTGATTAATAATTACGCAACGGTATCAAAAAAAGCAACACTAAGACCTTATGAGGCGCTTTTTTAGAGTTGAAATAAGCGACTAATAATTTTACTGATATTTACTATATCGTCTGAGTTTTAAAAAAAGGACGATATAGTAAATTATTTTTTTTGGAGGAGATATTTTGCCTTTCTGCTTTTATAGGTATTGAATTATCTTTACTCAACTTTTATATTCAATTGGATGTGTAATAAGGTTAGCAACACTAATAATTAGCTTTTATCTTAGTACCGCATTAGTTTCAAGGCATCATTCAATCTTAACGATACATTGTCCCAATTGATTATGTTGAACAGCGCCTCTACAAAATCAGTTCGTTTATTTTTGTATTTTAAATAATAGGCGTGTTCCCAAACATCAATAACCAATAAGGGGATAGCTCCCCATTGCGTTAGTTTTTCGTGGTTTTCACATTGCAAAATCACTAAACTATCACTGTAAGGTTGGTATGCTAAAATTCCCCAACCATTCCCATCTACATTTTTAGAAGTGGCAGCAATTAAAATTTTTAATTTATCAAAACTCCCAAAATTTTTCTCAATTCGCTTTAGTAAATCCCCCTGCGGTGATATACTTTTATTAGTAAGGTTTGTCCAAAATATCGAATGTAAAATATGTGACGAAAAATGATAAGATAGTTTTTTTGTCCAAAAATCAATGGTTTCCAAATTGTTTTCATCCAATGCTTTTTTTATCATTTGCAGATCTTTATTGGCTCCTTTTACTGCTCCACCATGATGAAAAGTATAATGCAAATGCAAAGTTTCAGCATCCATATAAGGCTCCAAAAAACTTTCGCTATAGGGCAATGTTTGCTGAATATAATTACCGTTTGCATCTACTAATTTATCAATGGAATTGTCCGCTAAATTCTTAGCAAACGCATTGGTAGTAGGAAGCACTAATGCCGCTGCACCAAACAATGTACCCGATTTTAAAAAATCTTTTCTGTTCATAGCATTAATTTTATAATAATCCCTAAAACTGCTGCAACAGCAATAATATAAGGTTCTTGAATTTTCTTAATATAAAGTAAAGCAAAAATTGTTGCAATAGCTATTAGCGTTGTTGGAATATCTAGAATACTTCTGGATGCAATTACACCAACTGCTCCCACTAAAGCACCAACAACAGCCGCTGTAATGCCATCTACAAAAGCTTTGATTGATTTATTTTGTGCTATTTTTTTAAAGGATGGAGCCAAAGTAATTGTAAACAAATAGCACGGCAAAAAAGTCGCTAAAGCCGCAATCAATGCTCCAGGAAAACCTGCAACTAAATAGCCAATAAAACCAACTGTGATAACAACTGGCCCGGGAGTAATCATGGCAACTGCAACTGCATCTACAAATTGTTGTTCCGTCAACCATTGATTTTCTATTACAACTCCTGCGTGTAAAAAGGGCACAATCGCCAATCCGCTTCCAAATACAAATGCTCCCGCTTTCGTAAAAAAGACGGCAATTTTGACAAGAGTAGTATTTTCATAGTTCCAAAAGCCTATTTGTAATAGAACAATAGAATTGACAGTTTTACTATTAAAACATTTTGGAGGTGCTTTGACAAACATATATAAAAGTCCGGCAAATACAAATAACATGACTTGTTCTTGCTGTGTTACTAATGTTATAATTATGGCAACAATAAAAAACAACCACAATAACCAATTCGTTTTAAAAGACACTAAATTGAATTTACCGATAGACTTTAGCGTCAGCTTATAAGAACTCATTACGATAATACCTATAACAGCTGCACCTACACCATAAAAAACAGCTTGTATCCAAGACAATCCTCCGTATAACTGATACACTATTCCTAATAATACCACCATTATAAAAGAAGGCAAAACAAAGGCAAATCCTATCAAAGTTGCGCCTAAAAAGCTATAATGTGCAAATCCCAGGTAAATCCCTAATTGTGCCGCTAATGGGCCGGGTGCTAATTGTGCTAAAGCTAGACCTTCTCTGTATTCTTCTTCTGAAATCCATTTTCTGTCTTCGACTAAATCGCGGTGCATATAGCCAACCAATGCTACTGGACCACCAAAACCAATTGTTCCTAACTTCAGGAAATAAAACGCTAATTCCTTTAAAGTATATATCGGATTCTCTTTCATGTGAATATAATATTTGTTTTTTAATGGAATTGGGTATCGCCATTCTTCATTTCAATTTGTGATTTTGTAATACCATTTTGCTTTTGATTTTACTGTAATAAAAAAACACCCCGTCTTTTCGAGTGATTTTGAATAGTAGTGCGACAGCTTTACTATTCAAAATTGTATCGAGAAGCTTACAGTGTTAGGGTTCTCGATACGTTTTATTAAAAAAAGCTATCGCATTTTTAATAAAACACTCGAACTAACGCGTACAGTCAAATCGATTTATCACGGTAAATTTAAAGACTAATAATTTAAAATGTTTTTAAAAGGCGATACCAAATTGAAAACCTATAGCAAATGTTGCTGGATGCTCATTGCCAAACCGCACCGGTAATGGAATGGCAACATAATAACTGCTGTTGGTGTTTTTTAGTACAGTTTTGTTGAATACTGGAGTTATGCCATATCTGCCATTCGTTTCAAATGCGGCTCTACCTGCAAATGTGTATCCGTTTCCTAGTGCTACTAATATACCGGGATGGAATAACAAACTATTCATTTTACTAGTGCCATCTTCTGCTTTTATAGTAGGAACTATTTCAAAAGAGAATCCAATTTTTGAGTTTTTCCAAATATTAATTCCTGTTGGAAATCCAACGGCATAATAATCTTTAAAGTTTAAAGTAGTTTCGTCTTCACTGAAAGTTGCTATAGGATGAACCACACCAAAATAACCCGTTATTTTTGGGTAAGCAGTCTGAGAAAAAACAGCGGTATTTAATGCCAACAAAGCAAAAAGAATAGCAAATCTAACTTGTATCACATCATTTTTATTTATGAAACAAAACTAATGATGCTATAGCGGTATAAATAGGATGCTATTTACCTTTTGTATCTGGATTACTTTTTTGGGAATTTTTCCGGTAGGAAGAAGGATTTTTTCCTGTACTCTGTTTGAATATTCTCGTAAAATGACTTTGATCCGAAAAGCCCGTCATATAGGCTATTTCGGTAAGGGTATAGGTTGAATTTTGAATAAGGGTAATTGCTTTTTCGATTCGTAATTTTCTAACATAATCTCCAAAATTGAGGTCTTCAAAATATTTGGAAAACTCTCTTGATAAATAGGAAGAGTTAAGCTCTAAGTCATTGGAAATTTTTTTCAGGTCAAAAGTGAATTGGCTGTCTATTTGATCCTGAATAATTGCTTTTAAATCTTTGACCCAAGCAGGTGTTTTCTTATTGCTTGTTTTTTTCTCTTTTAAAATTTTATTATATACTTCATGTAACATATTTTCAAAAGGACTATTTTGCAAATGATTTTGTTTATGTAAATGAGTTGCCCAACTGTATAGCGCATCATAAATAACCATTCCTGTTTCTAATAACTTATAGTCATCCGTAATGTTATAGGAAAGTCCCGCTGAAATTGCCCAAAGTCCCGCTGACTCTTTTGCAATATCGTGTCTGTCTGTGTCTGCGCCACGAACGATATTTGCTATAATTAAAATGGCAGGATCTTCAATTTTATATTTTCTCACAATGTAGTCAAAGGTACTTTGCTCTTTGTAGTGTGTAAATTCTACATTAGGGATATCAAATGGAATGGCATCTAGTTCTTTTGCTTTATCTAAAACCTCGCTGAACGGGACATAAATAAATTCAGCCTCTTTATCTACAAAAGTTTTTATTAACCAAGGACTGGCTATTCGATCAATTTTAGGTCGCTCTCTAGTTATCCATTTCATCTGTGATTATTTACAAGGGTTTTGTTTAATGCGGTCTTTTGAGGTACTAAATTTTTGTCTTTCGGGTTTATCTAATTTCTGCATAAAAATGGTTTCAAGAAATAAATCTTGAAACCCCTATTTTAGTAGTGCTTCCATTTTAATTGGCAACAGCCCAACTCCTTCAACTTTTAGACATCTATAGCATCATAAACAACTACTTTCCCCCATAAATGAGAATGGTTCTTTATAAAAGCCTGATGAATTGGATGGTCCTGGTATATTTTTTGCCCGGCTTCATCATCAAAATACAAGAGCTCTGAAACATCCCAGGATGTATCTACCACCTCACGCCTCTCAGTCGAAGCTAAAATTCCCACATGAATTTGACGAATAGTTGGAATTGCCGCTAAGGTTTTTAAACCGGAAATCAATTGCTGTTTATCAGCCTCCGATTGGGGGTTCTTTAACCAAAAAAATACATGGTGTAACAATGATCTTTTCTTTGGACGTATTGCAAAGCCCATAATACCTGCAACTCCAAATAAAGCTGCAGAACCAATAAATCGTCTACGTATCATCAATTAATTTGTTTTAATATGTAAATATCGAAATTTAAAAAATAAAAAAAGTGAATAACTCCTTTATTTTACCCCTAATTTTTAAAATGGTTGAACACCACATTTTGTTTAACTTTCTGCATCACGTTTTGAAAACTCACAGGATTGTCGTGTAACCAGAGCTATGAGCATCATTGGCGGTAAATGGAAGCCTATTTTCCTAAATTGTATTGGTAATAAATCTTTACGATTTGGGAAACTAAACCAATTAATACCAGCTATATCTAATAAGGGATTAGCTAATGATTTGAAAGTACCGGTAGCATTTTCACTTGTTGAAAGAAAAGAATTCGGGGATCTTCCTTCAAGAGTGGAATATTCCTTGACTGATACCGGAAAAAGTCTGATGCCTGTTTTATATGAAATTGCAAACTGGATAATGGGGCAAAAAATATTGACAAGAAAATGATTAAAACAAAAAAGACCTTACATTACTGTAAAGTCTTTAAAAAAACTTCTCCTATTGACAGAAGTATAGCCAGTCTTCCTTGATTGACTATTTACAGAATCCGCATAGGAAAGAACCTATATAAAAGATTATTTTGATTGTAATCAATAAGGAATTGAATTTCTATTAAAGTGACTTTAAATAGTCGATACTTTTTTTCAATGCTATTTCAGGGGATTGTACCATATCTTGTTCAACGAAGAAATGCTCAACACCATTTTGTTTTGCAGCAGTAAGTATTGTAGGCAAATCCAGTACACCTTCACCACATGAAGTCATGTATGGAAAAAGGCTAATCCATTGTGATGCATCGCCGCCATCTCCTGCGAATCTTTTTGCTTCTTTCATGTCCTTTACGTGCATCATTTTATATCTGCCTTTGTGCTTTTTGAATAATTCAACGGGATCTGCTCCGCCGGCTATTGTCCAATAAAGATCCATTTCAAAATAAACCAAGCCAGGGTCTGTTTGGTCAAAAATAATATCTAATGGTATAACGCCATTCACATTGTTTAAACCATAACCATGATTGTGATATGCAAAACGAATTCCTTCTTTTTTGGCTTCAGCACCAATCGAGTTGAATTTTTCGGCTACTCGTTTGTAATCGTCCAAGTTTTTTCTTTCAGCATCCGGAATGGAAGGAAGCACCATATATTTTGCACCGATTAAATTAGCGGCTTCCGCCAATGGACCCATATTGTTTGATAGTGTATCCAAATCAGTATGCATGGCAGGAATACTAATACCATTTGATTTTGCGGCTTTTAAAAAATCAGAAGCTGTTTTGTTAAAGAAGCCACTTCCTTTGAATCCGAGTTGAGGTGTAACAGCATTCCACGAAGCTTTTGCTTTTTCAGTACTGAATTCATAGGGCCCAAAACATTCCACTTCTTTGTATCCCATTTTAGCTAACATCGCAAAAGCACCCTCAAAGTCACTCTCTAACATTTTTGGTATGGAGAATAAACCCAAGCCCGTTTTATTGATTAATGGAGTTTTGGCAAACAGTTCATTTGCATTTACTAAAGATGCTACAGAAAATAGGGCAGTGCTTTGAAGGAATTGACGACGTTTCATAGTAACTATTTTAGGTCTCTAATTTATTCAATTATTTGGAAATAAAAATGATTTAACTAATTTTAAACGAAGGGGCAGTGATTTTCCAATTTGCAACACCCAATAACGGATAATCATTTTATATTAAAGTGATGCTCTTTTTCGAAATTTTAAGGAATTGAAAAATAAGTGATCACTAATTTTTGTACATAGAAAAGCCTGATATTGCCCTGTCAGGTTTTTTATCACCGGCTCTTTCTTAATTGACGGAAATGAAGCTTTAATGCGTTAAATGGTATTCCTCCAAAAATTAAATAATTACTTTTTCGGAAAATAATCGGATTTAAGAATCAATCATTTCTGGGTTACTTTCAAATCCTTAAAATATCCTATTGTTCCTATTTCGACCCAAAGTGCAATACTGCCTTTTTTAGAAGTCCCCAGCATTTTAGTAACGATAAAGGAAGGCGATTTTTGGTTATTGATGTATAAAACTGCCTTTTCATCCTGAAACTCAATACGCACATCAATCCATTCGTTCAATCCTATGTCGGCATAGGTCTCATACAAACCGTTTGCTTCTTTTCTGAGTCGGCTAAACGTATTACCAGGATAGGAGAAATACTGAACGGTATGGTTGCGTCTTAATTGATCATCGGCCCTCCCATTACTTGGACGAAGGTAGATGGCATCAAAAGTTTTATTTTCTTGGTCGACACGATAGGCCACCCCTATAAATCCGCGCGCAGCAGGAAAAGGGGAGTTTTCCATAATCCGGCTTAACATTTTAACTTCAATCGTGCCGTTCTCCATGTCAACATTCGTTAATTTGACATAGGTTGGCCCATCAACTGAGGCCTCAATATTTTTCCCGTCAAAAGGGGAGGCAATTAAGTCTCGCTCCACCCTTAATACTTGGGCACCGTCCATATTGACGATTTCTGCTTTGGTATTTACGGCTTCAAATTCGTACTTCTCCCAGGTAAATTTTTGGGCATATATTCCCGTAACTTGTAAAATAAGGATGTTCAATAAAAGTGCTTTTTTCATGTTTAAATTGTTTTATTTTTCACCTATAAATGGAGCTATACTAGCCCAGGCGGCATTAAAATTCACAATAAAAGCAGGATGTCCTGCATTTGGAATAATCGCTAATTGGTGATTCGGAATCAACAAAGCGGCATTGAGTACGTTTTGAACCGAGTTGCTCTCGTCTCGGTCGCCCGCCATCACTAAAACCGGGCATTGGATAGAGCCTAATACTGCTGTTCCTACGGTAAGTTGGTTGTAGCAGTTGGAAACCTGTTTAAACACTTCTTCTAAGCGATTTGGTTCTGGCATTAAGGCGCGTTGTTGTGCCCAAAATTCTGTATCCATTTCCATCGCTTGATTGAAGTTGAAATTAAAATCCCTTAATCCCGGATATAAAACACCCGCGCCTATCACGATCATTTTCTTTACGCGATCAGGATACATCGAGCCAAATTTATAGGCGGTAAATCCTCCATCACTAAATCCGAGAATCATTACCTTTTCTTTGGTTACCTCACGGATTACCGCTAATACATCGTTGGCTCTTTGTTCTAATGTCAATGGTTCGGTTCCGATTTCAGATTTCCCATGCCCACGGGTAGAAACAGCTATTACCTGGAAATCAACAGCAAGACTATCTATAATTCTTGCCATTTCTATCGTTGAACCAAACAACCCACCATGTAATATTACAATGGGTTGCCCTTTGCCATATATTTCATAATAAATTTCGGCATCTTTTGATTTTACATAGTGTCCCGCCTGCGGATTATTTCCATAGGGAATGATATTAATTACATTCGGAGGTTGCATAAAATGGCGCAACGGTTTTTGACCAAACGCACTACAACAAAGAATTACATTTAATAAAAATGCTATTACTGCTTTTTTCATATGTTTAAATTATATTTTTTTAAGAGGTAACATATGTTATCGCTTTTTTAATCATAGGTGTTTGCTTACGCAAACTTGTTGTTAATGGCAATTTCATATATGTAAAAGTTGTTTTTTTAGCGGTCATATATGGTATCGTCTTTTTATTTATTGGTGTTTGCTTCACTGAGTTAATATTTTTCATAGGTGTTCAGCGAATTTCATTTGCTTGCGCAAACTTGTTGTTAATGGCGATTTCATTTTATCTGATTTACTTTATAAAATAATCCAGCACCATAGGAAGTCCCTAATGTTCCTGGCTTCAGTTGTAAATAATAAC
>JAKFBW010000061.1:0-2380 GCA_036676965.1 Flavobacterium sp.
GAAGTAATGCACTAATCATAACAATTAGTAATATCCCTGCCTGTTCGTTTAAACCTCGAAGATTTATGTGATCATAGATTACTTTAGCGACACTAAAAGCCAAGGACAAAATAACTATTACTAACGTTAACCTATATAAAATCAAACTTAGTTTTCTCTTTGTTTCTTTCTTCGTAAAAACACTCCTCCAAACTAAAACCGTATTCGTAAAACCGCACTTATTTAATAATACAAATAAATTTAATATCAGTTTCATCTTATTCCCTTTAGTACTTAAGATACTTAAATATAAATATGATACAAGTGGTGTTCACCGATCTGGGAGAATGATTTTTGATAAAGCGGTTAATTTCCTTGTGATTAGAGTAGATTCTACTAAATTACCCTTGTTAGAATCAAAAAGCTGTATCAAAAGAATTGACACACATAAATATGTAATATAACATACACCTATGATTACTATGCATAGAAATAGTATGTATTGGAGGGAGACTGTTATGAAGATTAGTAAAGAGTTGCTAAAAGGTAGTACCACTACTCTTATTTTAAGCCTACTTAATTCAAAACCAATGTATGGCTATGAAATTATTAAAGAGTTGGAAATGAAGTCTGAGGGAATTTTTAGTTTTAAAGAAGGAACGATTTATCCCATCCTGCACACCCTTGAAGATAAAGGACTGATTATTTCTTATTGGGAAGAAGGCCACGGGAAGAGAAAGAGAAAATATTATAATATCAATGGAAAAGGGAAGGAATTTATAAAGGAAAAAAAAGAAGAATGGTCAATCTTTAAGACTGCAGTGGACGAAGTGTTGAAAGGAGAGAAAATCGTATGGGATTAGAAAACGATTTTGAAGTATATATTAAAGAATTGTGTAAACAAATAAGAAATAAAGATGTACACTCTAGTATAAAACTTGAAATAAGTGATCATCTTCAGACACTTAAAGAGGAAGCCTTGCTTGCTGGACTCTCAGAAGAAGAGGCAATCGATCAAGCATTGGCTCGTATGGGAGATGTAAAGTTGCTTGGAAAGCAGCTTAACGAGACCCATAAAGCCCCAATGGATATCAAAACCATACTTCCAGTAATGATAGCTTCACTGTTTGGATTACTAGTAATGTATTATTTACAATTTCATTCTACTTTTACAGAGATTCAGGATATGAAAGTATTTAATAAAAGTCTTATCTTTTACTTGTTAGGAATTCTGCTGATGCTAAGCTTGTCTACGTTTGATTATAGAAAGTTATTAAAGTTCTCCAAACACCTATATGCGGGAACGGTCCTAATTCTATTAATAACTGTTCTTTTTGGTGTTAGAGTCGATGGTGTTCCTTTTTTAATCTTAGGTTTTGCCAATATTAATTTTACCGAAATTACTCCTTTTCTCCTGGTTATGTCCTTTGCTGGAATCTTTCATTCTTGGAATTGGAATGATTCTCGAAAATCTTGGCTAGGAGTAGGTATTCTGGCATTACCTATCTTATTGTTATTAACAACAAGTGCCATAGCAACTTCTATCATTTGTATTATTGGCTGCACAGCCATTATGTTTGGATCTAGAGCCAGTCTTAAACAAGCAATAACATTCGCAGCAGCTGCCTCTATATGGCCAATCTTCAACCTGTTGATTCTATCTCAAAATTATACATCGATCGATACCAAGGATATTAAAAAATTAGGCGCATCTGATATTATTGGAAATAGTCTTAATCTAACCCCAAATTTAATTTCTGAAGTACATACAGATTTTATATTCACGTACATCATCTATTCATTTGGCTGGTTAGCCGCGATTATTGCTTTCGTATTGGTTGTGTTTTTTATTTGGAGAATATTGAGTGCTGCGAAAAGCGTTAATTTCATTTATGGTAAAATGCTGGCTATAGGGTTGGCAGTAACCTTTGCAAGCCAATTTATACTAAGCATCCTGACAAACCTGGGCTTATCACCTTTACCTGGTGTAGCCATGCCATTCATGAGCTTTGGAGGCTCACATATATTGTTGGAGATGATTGCAGTAGGTCTGATTTTAAGCATATTCAGAAGACGAAAAGCAGCTGATATACTCTGGTTGGACGTAAAAAATAATACCTAAACTATTATAGTGATATTCCCTTAATTCCCCTCTTCGTAATCATATAAAAGGGGAATTATTTTTTTCATTTTTAGGATGCGTAAATTAGTTTAAGTTTTAAGTGTAATAACTTCAAAATATCAAAAAATAACAGATGACTATGCCAATCATTGTTGACCAGTATAAGTCTACTATGCATTAAAGAATGACTACTTTCTTATTACACATTCCTGCACCGTTTGTACAATAAGAAAAAAGCAATCCTTCATACTTGAAGAATTGCCCCTGTTAGTTCAATAA
>JAKFBW010000062.1:0-23177 GCA_036676965.1 Flavobacterium sp.
TGTGGCCACCAAATGTGGGCGCCATATCAATCCGCATGTGAATGAGGGCTACCAGCCTAAAGTATTGCAAAAATACGTCGAGGACAGCCTGAAAAGAATGAATCTGGAAACACTGGATTTAATTCAGTTGCATTGTCCTCCCACCGAGGTTTTTTACCGTCCTGAAATTTTTGAACTTTTTGACCGCCTAAAAGAGCAGGGAAAAATTTTGAATTTGGGTGTTAGTGTCGAAAAAGTGGAAGAAGCCTTAAAAGCGATTGAATATTCGAATGTAACGACGGTACAAATCATTTTCAACCTGTTCCGTCAGCGTCCATCCGAACTGTTCTTCAAGGAAGCCCAAAAGAAAGATATCGGTATCATTGCCAGGGTTCCTTTGGCCAGCGGACTGCTAACAGGGAAATTCAGTGCAAAAACCACTTTTGATGCCCAAGACCACCGTAATTTCAATCGGGACGGAGCCGCCTTTGACAAAGGGGAAACCTTCTCCGGAATCAATTACGAACTGGGCTTAAAAGCCGTTGAAGCGTTGAAAGCCTTATTCCCGGATACACCTAATTTAGCCCCGATTGCTTTGCAATGGATTTTGAGTTTTAATGAGGTAAGCTGTATTATTCCGGGGGCATCCAGCGAAAGTCATGTCCTTTCGAACCTGTCCGTTTATGATATGCCCAAACTGACCCCTGAAAAAATCAGTGCCATGAATGCCATTTATGAGCAGTATATCAAACCCGAAGTACACCAACTTTGGTAACACTAAACCATAAAAAAGGCTCGATTTGATGTAAATCGAGCCTTTTTAAATTAATTCTTAGTTAGACAGCTCGCTCCTATGGAGCTAAAAATCATACCCGAAATATTATTTCTACAAACATTTCGCTCCTAACGGAGCTGTTTTAAAGTCCCGGAGGGACTTTCTGTTTATAGATAAAATAATATTATAAAAACAAGCTCCATCGGAGCGACCTTTTGTTAAGTGTGCCCAAATAAAAGCTTTTGTTATTTTTTTTACCAATCAACAATCATTTTTTATACCATTCGGAATCTTTTTTAACCTTGGAACTTAAAATGTTGTTAAGGGTATATTTTTTTGCTTCCGCTTTGGTCAATTGATGCGACCATTTTACCCTTCCTTTCGGATTACTTCCTAAGCCTGTAGATTGGTATTCGGCAAAATAGGCTGTTTTTTCATTTTCCACATTCGACCAATTATCCCATCCTTCGGGAGCAATTTGCTGTGGCATTTCGCAACGGATAAAAACCGATTTACCCCAAGAACGCCAAGGCCTTCCCAAGTATTCCTTAGTGACCTCCGGACTTACTTTCACTTTGCAATCCAAAAACACCAAACCAAATTCCTTGCCTTTTGGGGTATTCGGTGCGGTGATATAAGAATCGGATTTGCAAAGAATCTCACAATTTTGAAATACCGCCGTTGCCGGCCCGAAGATAAAATCAGTGGTTCCTTCAATAAAACAATTCACAAAATACTGTCTGGACGTTTCCCCTCCCAAAAACATGGTATCCTGATTCCCCAGAAACCTGCAATTTTTAAAAACGGCTTCATCTGCATCCACATACAAGGCTACCGCCTGCCCCACTCTTCCTGCCGTATTTTCGAAAGTGATATTCTCGGCCACAAAACGATTACCGGATATTTTAGCCGTATACGAATTGAATGTATTTAATTTTCCTTTTCCCGAATAATCATCAAAGGTGATGATGGTTTTATCCACACTCTCCCCAACAAACCGGACATCGGTTTTATTTTCGAATAATTCTATCTTTTCTTTATACACTCCATTTTTGATATGCAACGTAATCGGTTTCAACGTAAAAACCCGCATGACATTGATAGCCTCCTGAATAGTGGTATAATCACCACTACCATCCTGGGCAACGGTATACGTGTATTTGTATTGATCCGGGTTGGCGGTTTGGGAAAAAACGGAATTGGTGAACGCTAAAAAAAGAAATACAACCTTAGTGATAATTGCTCTTTGCATGTAATACTGGTATTAATTGAAAATGGTTTTTAGAAAAGTATCGATGTAGTTTACGGTAGGGTCAAACCAAGGGTCAAACAGGCAAAACGAATGCGGAGCCCCTTCGAAAGTATGCACTTCTGAGTAAATTTTATGCTCATTCAGCACCTTAATATAATCTTCCCTTCCGGCATGCATTCTCGAAACCGCACTATTGATAAAAAGCGTCGGGGGTGTTTGGGCGCTCACATAACTCAACGGTGATGCCGCTTCCCACAATTTCGGATTCTCTTTTTTGGAATACCCAAACCAATAGGTGCCTGCAGAAATACCCTTACTGTCGTCCCCTTCCCCTCCTTCGGGATGAACAAAAGACAGGGTTCCGTCAATATCGACTACGGCATTCACTTGGGATTTGGTTGCTGTATTACAATTTGTTCCTTCAAACAACGGCATATTTCCGGTAGTTCCCATAAAAGCCGCCATTTCGCCACCGGCGGAAAAACCTAATATTGTAATTCGGTCGGGATTAATATGGTACTTAGAGGCATTTTTTCGCACCCAGCGAATCGCCGATTTCACATCATAAATAGCCGCAGGGAAAAGGGCTTCTGTCGAAAGCCGGTATTCCGGAGTAAAACACACATATCCCAATTGTGCCAGTTTTTGCGCCAAGGGATAATGCTGTGTCCGGTTGCCCGATCTCCAGCCGCCACCATGAATAATGATAATGGCTGTACTTGAAACTTCCGCTTTCTTTACAGGAGAAAAAACATCCAGTTGCAACTTTCGATTCCCTACTTTACAATAGGTCACCTCTCTTTTTTCCTTAACGGATTCCTGTTTAAATTCCTTTACAATTTTGATATCCGGAAATTCTTTCCTGGTCTTTTCATAGGCTATAGCGGTTGAATAAGAAGTGTCACGAATAAACGTGACACCTCTTAAAGACTGGGCACCAACCCACTCAACCAAAAAAAAACCAACAATTGTAAACATAAATAGTTTTGATTTCCATACCAATGGGATTTCACTATGGTAATTACAAAATTTTATTTGCATAATATTCTTTTTTGGCTTTTTCTAATTTTCTAACTACTACCAGTCTGGATTTTGAAGAAATTCGTCTTTGTTTGTAATTCTATCTAAATTTGACTGTGGTATAGGTCGTAATAAATGTTTATTTTGAATATTTGCAGTGGCATTTGGATTATATGCTCTTACATAATCTAATAACTTCCCAGTTCGTTTTAAGTCAAACCAACGCAGTAACTCCCCTCCAAGTTCTCTGGCGCGTTCCTCCAAAATAAAATCAATACTCAAATCTGAAGCGACAATCTGCATTTCACTTACTTTACCAGGCACAGCTCTTTTCGTTCTAAGCCTATTAATATAATCTACTGCAATATCTGGGTGATTCAATTTCATTTCAGCCTCTCCCACAATTAAATACATTTCAGCTATTCTAATGACAAATGCATCACGTTTGCTTCTGAATTCAAAAATAGCCGTTCTATCAGTAGTACTGTTATGTTTGTGCATTTCTATAAAATTCCTTACGTCAACCAAAGATTGATCCGGTTTATAAAGGTCATTTATATCCTTCACTTCATATTTTGTAGCCTTGCTTGCTTTAAAGGTACTTGATAAAACTTTATGGCTCCAGTAAACCGCTGTATCTCCGGTTACCATATTAGTATAAATCCCTTTGTTTCCTCCGTTTTGTTTCCAAACTTCTTTAAAAGTCCCATTATAGCGTTGGTCAATATCAGAATTGAACAACTGTAAATAACGTTTCGTTGGAGCATATCGTTGAAAACCGATACTGTTTGGAATATCTAAAATCATTCCCGCATGAAAATCATAACGAGGGGTAAACATCAAATGCAATTGATTTCCTCCTTCAGGTCTAAAAGCATTCGCCTTGCTATTCCCGTCAAATTGACTATCAGCCGTATTTAAAATATTATTTGCGGAATAATTAACATAGAAAATTACCTCAGAGTTTGTAGCCCCTTCACTATTGTTGATATTCCACAACGCTGTATAATCATCAAACAATTGAAAATTATAATCATTTATCACCTTTTTCGCTAAAAGAGAAGCTTCAGTATCCATTCCTCTGGTTAACAACATACGTGCTTTGAAAGCTTCCGCAGCGGGCTTGGTTACCCTTCCTCCTTGTGGAGTGGTCACCCCATTAAGATTAGCAATAGCAATATCGAGATCAGAAAATATCAAATTATAAAACTCTTCAACAGATGATCTGGTAGAAGTAGTTACGACGCCTACCGTTGGTTCTGTTGAAAGCGTTACCCCTCCCCACATTTCAACAATTTTCCAATTGTAAAATGCTCTTAAAAAATGAACCTCCCCCAATCTTTTCTTTTTAAGTTCTTCTGACAAAGGGGATTCCGGAATTTTTTGAATAGCCGTATTGCAATAGTTAATTGCGGCATAAAAACGACTCCAATACACTTCTACGACTGGACTTTGACTATTAAAACTTGAATTCTGTTCGCCAATTTCCGGATGGTGTGTATCACCTCCTTTAATAAACAAGTCAGTCGCTAATTCCGATAATGTTGCACCACCTTCTTTTCCGTACCAAAAACGAAGCGGGGTATACGTACTATTCACTAAGGCCTCGATACCTGTCTCTGTTTTATAAAAACTATCAGCCGTTAAGCCACTTTTATTAGTCTCCTCTAAAAAGTCATTTTGACAGGAAAACATACCAATGACTGTGAAGGCCATTAGAATAAGAGATATTTTTTTCATAATATATGTTTATTTAAATAATATTTGTTTGATTTAAAAACTACCCCATTAATTTACATAGGATTACCCATAATTAAATCTTTAAAAATTTACATTCATTCCAAAAATTAACTGCTTAGTCATTGGGAATGAAATACTTCCTCCTCTTTCCGGATCATAAGGTTTTAACTTACTGAAAGTAAAGTAGTTCAACAAAGAGCTATAAAATCTAATATTATCTAATTTCAATTTTTCAATTTTTGAGCCTTTTAGTGTATAATCAAAAGTTATATTCTTGATTTTCAAGAAAGATCCATCGGCATAATATAACGTACTCATATAAGAGCTGTTTTGATTTTTATTGATATCAGGACGTGGATGAGAGTTCGTAGGATTCTCTGGTGTCCAGTAATCTACTACCGGTCCGTTTTCCCTACCATCAATCTTATAATTCCCGCTTGCCTCATTTCGGATGGTTTGTCCTTGACGTCCCACCAAGAATACAGATAATTTAAAATTTTTATAAGAGAACTCATTGGATAATCCAAAATTGAAATCAGGACGCGGAGTACCTACAACAACACGGTCATCTTCTGGTGTAATTTTTCCGTCATTGTTGATATCTTTCACTTTTATATCCCCAGGCAGTTGTCCGAATTGACTTGCCTGTGCTTCCTCCCCTAACTGCCAGATACCTATTTTTTGATAGTCATAGTAAATCTGGGTAGGTTGTCCCACAATCCATCCGTTTCCTAAATCCCTATCCGTTCCACTTGACAAGGCTACAATTTTTTCTTTGTTTTGCGAAAAGTTCAACCCTGATGTCCATTGAAAACCACCTGGAGTAGTACTGGCAACGTTCACCGTATTTAATTCAATTTCAAGACCGTTATTTTGAGTTTTTCCGATGTTCTCAAATACACTTGAAAAACCTGATGTTTGTGGTAACACTCGTTCTAATAATAAATCACTCGTTTTACTTATGTAATAATTGACTGTTCCATTTACCCTGCTGTCAAAAAGACTAAAATCAACACCAAGATTGGTCGTTGCAGTTGTTTCCCAAGAAAGATCCGGATTTTGAATATCTTTTGGATAGTATCCAAAAGCAGCCGTTTCACCAAAAGAATACGTCACTTTCCCTAAACCACCTAAGGTTTGATATGGAGAGATGGCACTATTTCCTGAAATACCATAACTAACGCGGAGCATTAAATTTGAAACAGCCTTATTTTCTTTCATAAATGATTCATCACTTACTCTCCAACCCAGAGCGGCTGAAGGGAAATAACCCCATTTGTGACCATCAGCCAATACCGAAGAACCATCAGCACGTAAACTGGCCGTCAACAAGTAACGCCCCATGAATTTATAATTAACACGACCAAAATAAGAACTCAGACTACTCTCCACAAGTCCGCTATTCATCGTCAACAGACTCGTATTAGAACCTAAATCGTAAAAAGTTGTCGTTTCTGAAGCTTGGTTAAACCCATACGATTCTGAAGTCTCTAATCGATTACTGATTAAACTATTCCCTAAAAGCACATCAAAATCGTGATTCCCGACATTCTTAGAATAGGTGAGTATATTTTCCCAAGTGTAATTCTTTTGGTTAGAATTTTCTATTCCTGACTTTGAATCATTACCTGCTCTGGTAATTGTATATTTCCCAAAATAATATCCTCTTCTACTATTCTGAAAATCCAAACCAGCCGAACTTTTAAATCTTAAATTATCTAAAATTTTCCATTCCAGGTAAGAGGAATTAAAAACTCTGCTTGACGCATAATTATCAACATAAGAGCCTGAAATTTCATCTACCAATGGACTGATATTAAAACTTTGTCCGGCAACGGGATATAAGATAATGTTGCCGTTTTCATCATATGGATCTCCAAACGGGTTGATTTTATTCGCTTGATTTAACGGATCATATCTACGATTGTTATCCTGATTGGTAAAAAAGAACTTGGATCCAATCTTTACTTTATCAGAAATTTTATGGCTGCCACCTACAGATAAATTGTAACGGCGTAAATTGTCATTTTTCAAAAGGCCTTCCTCATCATATAACCCCAGGGACATGCTGTACGTAGTCTTTTCAGTACCTCCATTTACATTTACTTCATAATTTTTTACGGAACCACTTTTAACAATTTCCCTCATCCAATCCACATACTGTTTGTTGTTGATTGCTTCAAGTTCAGCAGGGTTAAAAATAGCGGCATCATTTGTAATTCCTCGGGTTCTAAAAGCTTCTCTTTTGAATTTAACATATTCGTCCCCCGTTTGGATATCTGCTAATCCAGCGGCATCCTGCACCCCATAATAGGTGTTAAATGAAATTTTTGTTTTACCGGCTTTTCCACTTTTTGTAGTAATCAAAATAACTCCGTTGGCTCCACGTGTCCCGTAGATTGCGGTTGAGGAAGCATCCTTTAAAACATCAATAGAGGCAATATCAGACGGATTAATCCCCTCTGCCGATCCATATGGTATTCCGTCCAATAAAATCAGAGGGGCATTTGAAGCACTCAAAGATCTATTTCCTCTCAAAGTAAAACTCAAACCTGATCCCGCCTGTCCGTCACTTTTGGTCATATCCAATCCAGATATTCTTCCTTGTAACACTTCTAAGGCATTATTTGTTGGAATTTCGGCAAGCTTTTCTGCTTTAATAGTAGAAACGGCACCTGTCAAATCTTTTCTTTTTACACTTCCGTACCCAATAAGCACAACTTCACTCAAAGTTGCTACATCCTCTAATAGCGTAATATTGATTGTTGCTCTATTTTTAATTGCAATCTCTTGAGTGACAAAGCCCATATAAGAAAATACTAAAACACCATTAGCATTCCCCGATTTAATGGAGAATTTACCATCAAAATCAGTTTGAGTACTTACCATTGTCCCTTTAATAACTATATTTACCCCCGGAAGCGGAATATTATTTTGGTCTGAAACCACTCCTTTGACCTCTAAAAGCTGTTCCGTTTTAATAACTGAAGTTTTTGATTCTTTGGTTGCCGCAGGAACTTTTGGTTTTATCGTTAATAGTATTTGGCGGTCATTGGTTTTATACAGCACATCCGTTCCCTTAAATACTAATTGTAAAACCTCTGAAATGGTTTTTCTATTGACGTCTAAAGTAACTTTGCGATTTAAATCGATTTTATCGCTTTCGTATAAAAATCTAAATTCGGAGATGGTTTCAATTTTATTAAAAATCTGTTCTACAGTGGCCTCCTTTACGTTCAAAGTAATTTTTGTGTTTTGGGAATAGGTACTGGCCTGAATTTTTAATAACGAAACTAATAGCAAAAGGGTGGTGAGTTTCATCTTTAAACTAATTTTAGGAAAATATGGGCATGCCAAATCCCTCTTAATTATTTTTTTCATAATTTTGTTTTTGGTTGTTTTAAATGATTTATTTCTTTAGGTCGTTTGATTCACTTTATAAATCGGGAAATACTGATCCTATTTTCCGATTTTTTCTTAAAGTGTAATCCGTTTCAATTTCACTTTTATTTCATAGGCAGTTTAATTGGTTATTAGTATTGTATTGGTTTCAGTTAATTTGTAGTTAAAGGACTGTATTTTACTCATGGCCTCCATAACATCCCCTATAGATTCTATATTCTTATCAAAAGAGCCACTGAGCTTGATACCGTCCAATTCTTTATTGTTGTTCACAATTTTCACATTATAGGTACGTTCTAATTTTTTTATGATTTCCCTGAACGCAACGCTTTTGAAGATAATCTCCCCTTTCATCCAATTGGTATAAAGGCTTGTGTCTACTTTTTCCAATGAAATCCCGGAACCTGATTTATTCCAAGCCCCTTTATAACCCGGAGTAAGCATTGTTTTTTCGTTTGGCTTGGCATCATTATTCAAACTAACCGAACCTTCTACCAGTACAGTGCTTACCTCTTTGTCCTCAGCATAGGAAGAAACATTGAATTTTGTTCCCAAAACTTTCACGTTAATCGCATTCGCGTTGACAATAAACGGATGCAATTTATCTTTGCTTACCTCAAAAAAAGCTTCCCCTTCCAGATACACTTCTCTTTTCAATCCTTTGATAAACTTTACAGGAAATCTCAGGACACTTCCCGAATTAAGATAAACATGGGTTCCGTCTGACAAGGTTATATTAAACGTTTTCCCGTTTGGAATCTTTATCTGATTGTATACTAACTTTTCAATTCCGGTATCAGAATTGTATTTTAGCTCGGCTCCTTTTTGGGAACCTACAACCTCACCGTTGTTCGACACAATTTTACCCGATCCGTCCGCTTTTAGAATTTGAACGTCTCCATTCTCTAAAACCAATTGTATTTCGTCTCCTGATAATTGTACTTCAGGTTCATTCCTACTGTTGCGTTGAACAAGAAAGAAAATCCCAAGAAGTCCCACAAAAACAGCTGCATATTTCAGGGATCTCTTCCATAACGGTACAACTGGTTTGGAATGTTGCTCAAGCAAACTTTGCAATTCCTCCCAATTTTTATCAATATCCATTGCATCGATAAAACCCAAAGCTTCCTCAACCAATCCATCATTATATAGCTTATGAATAACTTCTTGTTCTTCGACACTTAGTTTCTTCAGCTTTTCGAGGTCAATATTTCCTTCTGCGTTTATTTTTCGAAGAACCTTAATCACTTTTGGGGGAATTTCCATAACATCATTTTATTTGATACATACTCAATCGTTATAGTATGTTATAAAAAAGTTAATTTAGGGTGACAGCATTTTGTATTTATTTTTTCAAACAATGTTTTTTTATTACTTTTTTTTAACTAACTATGCAATAAAATAACCTGTTTTCTAAATATATAAGAAATGTCATCTGCTAAGGATTTAAAAAAATTTGAGGCCTTATACAAAGAGAATTTTGCTTTTTTATCCTTGGTTTCTTTTCAAATCACCAAAGATAAAGATGCGGCAAAAGACATTGTGCAAGAATTTTTTATCTATTTCTGGAATAAAGAACAAGACATAAATATTACGTCAACTTTCAAATCCTACAGCTCAAAAGCGGTTAAAAATTTGAGTCTTCAATACGTAGAAAAAAACAAACAAATTATTTCTATAGAGAAAAACACCTCTATACCAGATTATGAAGAGCCCTTAAATTTTGAAAAATTCGACGAGAGTAAAATCTCAAAAGTCATGAAATTACTGGAGCAATTACCCGAAGTAAGACGGAATATTTTTATCTCCCATGTCATAGACAACAACAGCTATGCTGAGATTGCCGAGAATTACGATATCTCCGTTAATACCGTAAAAACACAAATGAAAAGGTCTTATGCCTTTATTCGGGGAAAAATGAATACTACAATGGTACTTGCACTCATGATGCTTTTTAAATAACCGTCCCTTTTTCCGTTTCCTTCCCCAAGGTTTCAATAATTCAATAGCGATATCATAAGTTCCAATCAGGATACCATCGTACGATTTGAGCAATTCACACCAATAGAAAAACGCACATAAAAACGATCTTTTAAAAGTAAAAAACCAAGCCTTTTATTACAAATAAATTCACTAAGTTTGCACTATTTAAAAAATTATGATACTCATAAACAATACATTGCTATTTATTTAACAATAATTTATTTAATATAATTTAATTACGGCATCTGACTCAACCTAACCCAAAATTTAGGGCATTTAGTATGAAAAACATAAAACTAAAAAAATATTTAGGGTTATTTATAATTCTTATAGCAGGCAGTATATACCTTCAATATACTTGGGCAAAATTCAAAACCAATCAATCTGAAGAGATTATTCAAGTTGCACGATCTATTGTAGCAACATTGCCTAAAGAAAAACTGGGAACCTTCGAAACAAACCTGAAAGATATTGAAAAACCCGAATATCAAAATTTAAAAAAAACATTACAGGCAATCATTGGTGCGAATCCAAAAGCGAGATTTTCTTATCTCTATGTTCAAAAAAAAAATAAATTATATTTCACCGCCGATTCTGAGCCGGCAGATTCAAAAGACTACTCTCCCCCTGGGCAACAATACACCGAAGCCGACAAAGCCTATTACCAACCTTTTAGGACCGGAAAAGAGTACATCATAGGACCGGCAACAGATCGATGGGGTAAATGGGTGAGTGTCCTGATTCCTATAAAAAATGAGCAAACGGGCCAAACCATAGCTGTTTTTGCCATGGATTTCAATGCTGAATTATGGAACCACATCTTGTTATATGAAGTAACCGAATCAATCATCTTGATTGTATTGTTGATAGCCGCTTTTATTTTTCTATTTGTAATCGAAGCTAAAAACAAAACACTCAAAATAGACATTAAAAACCATAAATTAACTAAAGTAAAACTTAGGGAAAGCGAAAGTTTTCTTAGAACCATTATAGAGACAGAGCCAGAATGCGTTAAAATGGTAGATGAAAAAGGACTATTAATACAAATGAATCCTGCCGGGCTACAAATTATTGAAGCAGACTCTTTCGAACAAGTTTCAGGACAAAAGGTAATAAACATTATTGCTCCTGAATACCAAGATTCATTTGAACGCATGCACCAACAAGTTCTCTCTGGCAAATCCGCACAAATGGAATTTGAGATCGTTAGTCTTAAAGGGAACCGTAAATGGATAGAAACCCACGCAGTCCCAATGCGGTTGAATGGTAAAATGGTGCATCTCGCCCATGCCCGAAACATCACTAACCGCAAGCATACCGAACAGATGCTTAAGGAGAGTAAACTGTTTTTGAATGAAACCCAAAAGATTGCTCATCTTGGGACATACATTTTGGATATTGAAAATAATAGTTGGAAAAGTTCTGACATATTGAATACCATTTTCGGAATTGATTCCCATTACGACAAGTCAACACAAGGTTGGGTATCCATCCTGCATCCCGACTGGAAAGAACCGATGGACGAGTATTTCTCCAAAGAGGTTATTGCCAAAAAATCTAAATTTGATAAAGAATACAAAATTATCCGACAGCATGACCAGGAAGAATGTTGGGTACACGGATTAGGCGAATTGCAATATAATGACTTGAATCAACCCATAAAAATGATTGGTACCATTCAAGACATTACGGAACGTAAAAAAAATGAAGCCGAATTAATAATTGCCAAAAAAAAAGCAGAAGAAAGCGACCGTTTGAAATCGGCTTTTTTGGCCAATATGAGCCATGAAATTCGCACTCCGATGAACGGAATCATGGGCTTTGCCGAATTACTGAAAGAACCTGACTTATCCGGAAAAGAACAACAGGAATTTATCAGTATTATAGAGCAAAGCGGTACCCGTATGCTCAATATCATCAATGATATTATAGACATTTCTAAAATTGAATCCGGATTGATGGAGGTCTCGATTTCTGAGACCAACATCAATGACCAAATGGAATATATCTATAAATTCTTCAAACCCGAGGTCGATCAAAAAGGGGTTCAAATTTTATTCAAAAACGGATTACCCACGGATAAATCCTTGCTGAAAACGGATACTGAAAAAATCTATGCCATACTGACCAACTTAGTCAAAAATGCCATTAAGTTCACCTCAAAGGGATCTGTTGAATTTGGTTATACCCTAAAAACGGACAAACCAGAACACCCTGAATTAGAGTTTTTTGTAAAAGATACCGGCATCGGAATCCATGAAAAACAATTACATATTGTGTTTGAACGGTTCAGACAAACCAATGAATCAATAAGCCGAAATTTAGAAGGTGCCGGACTCGGACTATCTATTTCTAAAGCTTTTGTGGGGATGCTGGGCGGAAGAATATGGGTTGAAAGCAAAAAAGGAGAAGGTTCTACCTTTTATTTTACCATTCCCTACAACTGGGAAGAAAAAGATTCCGACACTATTGAAGAGGTAATCCCAACGGAAGATGTAGATGCCAAAATTAAAAAATTAAAAATCGTCATTGCTGAGGATGATGAAATCTCGGCAAAACTGCTTCGTAAATCTATTCAATCCTTCGCAAAAGAAATAATCCGGACAAAAACAGGCGTTGAAACACTTGAATTTTGCCGCAATCATCCCGATATTGACATGATTTTGATGGATATTCAAATGCCCGAAATGAACGGCTATGAGACGACCCATGAAATACGAAAATTCAACAAAGAGGTCATTATTATTGCGCAAACAGCCAATGCACTTACCGAAGATAAAGTTAAAACCATGGAATTTGGGTGTAATAATTATATTTCAAAACCCATAAAAAAAGAAGAATTAAACACCTTGATTCAGCACTATTTTAAGGAACAGAATCAAGACATTCCAATTTAATTCCTTCTCATTAAACCCAAAAAAAAGACTCAATTTAGCAGTAAATTGAGCCTTTTACTATAACCTTCTTTTTTATTGCAAAACAGCCTCAGTAGAGATTTCAGTATCTAACAATTTTGAAATAGGACAATTGGATTCTGCCTTAGTCACCAGTTCCTGAAATGTAGCTTCAGGAATTCCTTTTATTTTTGCCTGTACCGTAAGATGGGAACTGATAATAGTGCCCTCCACCAAATCAATAACACATTTGGTTTCTATACTTTCAATCTCAAAACCGGCTTCAGTGATATATGCCGACAACTGCATCGTAAAACAGCCCGAATGCGCTGCCGCCACCAATTCCTCCGGATTTGTACCAATACCTTCCTCAAACCGGGATTTAAAAGAATACTGGGTGTTTTCTAAGATTTTACTTTGCGTGGTTAATACCCCTCCTCCTTCTTTTAAGGAGCCTTTCCAAACTGCGGTTGCATTTCTTTTCATAATTCTGATTTTTTGTGTTCTATCAAATTTACTTTTTTAAAAATCGATACTTTCGGTAAATCCTTTTTTTTAACTTAAATTTAAAATTAGCTAAAAAAAGCTAGCCCAAATTAAATTGAGCCGGCTTAATCCTAAATGTATCGTTATTTTTTTATCAATTGAACAGTTTTACTTTCAACTCCCTGACTTATTTTAGCAATGTAAGATCCTGTTGGTAAATCCTCCCCAAACTGGATTACTTCCCCATCTTTTTTCTCAATTGCTTTTAACAACCTGCCCAATACATCAAATACGGCTACTTGTACATTTTCAGTACTGCTTCCTTCTACAGCAACCGTAAACTGGTCTACCGATGGATTTGGATATACCATTACATTGAAAACGGTTGCTTGTTCAGTTATTTCTTCTGCTTGAGTTTCAACTATAGCAATTTTAGAAGATGATGCTGCATTGGTAGTAGTTTTAGCTGTCAAAGAAGTTGTACCACATGTAATACCAGACCCTGATACATAAACATCTCCACAATATATGGTTGTAGGTGCTGTTATACCTTTAGATGTATAATTATTAGAATACCAGATACCCCCTGAATTTCTGTAGATTACAATTCCTAATAAATCCTGTTGATTATTACCACATGATTTGTCCTCTAATTCCAATACCATTGTGCAATTACCCTCTATTGCTGAAGTTTCTCCAGTTTCACAGTTAATAATTTCCACAATATTGGCTTTTGATGTAAAGGTCGCTTTTGCACCAGTTATCGCCATGCTGGCTATAGCATTGCTTGTGATCTTATAATGATGTACATCACTTGTAAGATTTCCAAACCTGTCATAATAACTCTTAACTTTAAGGTTAACCTTGCCTTTGGGATTCTGAGCTTTACCTGCTTTCAAAGCATAGTTTACAAAAAATCCGAGTTCTGATCTATATGCACCTGTACCTTTTACAAAGCCTGTTGAACTACCTGTTGAACTTGTATTGCTCAGTTTCGCACCACCGGAAATTGTCCCACCTGGCTGTGGCTTAGTGATTGATATTTGCGATAGTGCCTCTACTTCAGAGCCAATATAGTTTCCAGAGATTGTAACAAGGATATCGTACAACTCACAAGTTCCACTACCAATATTTAGCTGTGCAATGACTGCAGCAGTACCTCCTTTTGAAGGATTTGCTGGATCCACATAGTTGACAGGCTGATTTTGTCCATTAGGCACTTTTGTCCATGCTCCACCACCAGCAACTCTATAAGAGAAACTAATCCTTGCTGTAGCGATATCACCGCAGTTTACATCATCAGAATTCTGAACAAATGCAGACAATGTAAATGTTGAAGTACTGCTGGTAGGATTTGCTGTAAAAGCTATTGACGGTCCGGTATAATATGCTTCTCCGTCATTAACAGCATCGGCTTCCTGTGGAGTTATAGTTATTGTAACTGTACTACTTGTTGCTGTTCCGCACTCTGCAGATACAATCACCAAATATTCATGAATTCCGGCACCCGCTAACTCTGGAACTGTATAACTGTCGCTGTCTGTTCCAACTGTTGTGGTAACACCCAAGTATTTATGCTTCCATTCATATGTTAATGAACCTTCTCCATCTGCAGCAACTGTGATTGTTGCAGATTCACAACCGTAGGTCCATGATGTTTTGGTTGGAGTAATTGATGAAATTATAGTTGGTACTAAAATATCCAGTACAACTTCTTCTGTAAAACTCTGGCTGCAATTTGGATTATTACTTGTTATGGTAATTGAAGTTATTGTAAGTGTCTTCCCATAATGATCTTCATAGTTTAAGTTGATAGTTGTGAAGCTGCCATTACCTGATCCGTCAGCCACTACTCCTGTTGCGGTATAATCACTTCCGCCATCAATATTATAGGTGATACTATTAGTAGTACTTGGAAGAAGCCCAGTAAGATTTATTACAGCACCGTTACCTGGACAAAGTGCTTCCTCCTGAGCAGCTGTTGATAATGTTGGTAATGGATTTATTGTGACCATCCATTCTCCTGTTGATATTTCAAAATCTGTATTACAGGTTGCATCATGTGCCAAACGACGGTAAGTTCTGGTGGTTGTTAATCCTGCTGGTGGATCATAAGTTGCTGCATCACTGCTTCCTATGTCTATTGCATCGGTGAAGTCTCCAAGTAATGAGAACTGCCACTTATAAGTGATCGTTTGATCTCCACCACTCGCTGCGGTTGCGCTGCCTATCAATGCAGGATCGCCTCCATAACAGATCGTCTCGCCTGTTGTATTGATCGCTCCAGATGTAAAAGCAGGACGCACTGTAACTGTCCAGCTGCCGGTTGATACAGTGAAGGTTGTATTACATGTTCCGTCTTTTGCATAACGGGTGTATACTGTTGTTGCTGTCAAGCCTGATGGAGGATCGTATGTTGCACTGTTGGAACTCGCTATCGGTGTTCCATCGGCACGCCATTCATATACTATGCTTCCATCTCCACCACTCGCTGCGGTTGCGCTGCCTATCAATGCAGGATCGCCTCCATAACAGATCGTCTCGCCTGTTGTATTGATCGCTCCAGATGTAAATACTGCATAAATAGTTACATCCACACTCCCAGTCATTTCACTCGTACACCCAGAATTGTTGGTGGCAATTACAGTATATGTCCCAGCTACAGTTTGGTTTCCGAAACTAATTGCATTTCCATTTGAACCCGCAACAGGTGAACCAACTGGAGTAGCATCTCTGTACAATTGGTAGTTTACATTATTTTGAGAATTATCAACTCCAACCGGAACACCTGCACCACCAATGCAAAATGTTCCTCCGCCGGTAACATTATAAACTGTAGGTGGTGAGCCGCCTGTTAATACAACACTGCCATTCATTGTAGAACTGCAAGTAGTACTAGTATTGGTTGCTACGACTGTATAAGTACCTGTTGAAGAAAAATTACCAAAACTTAGTGAAGAACCCGTACCTGGAACTGGAGAGCCTTCATTCGTACCACCTCTTTTTAATTGATAATTTACGTCAGTTTCTGACCCACTTAAATTAATTGTGACTGTTCCGCAGAGTGAGCCAGTATGAGTAACATCAAAAAGTGTTGGTAAAGAAATTATGGTTACTTTTTTAGTTGCACTTGTTGTTATGCTACCTACCGTTGCACAATTATTACCAGCAGACCAAGAAATTGTAACATAATAATATAAATCCCCAATTATTGCTGTAGATGGAGTATATGAAGAAGAAGTTGTTGCAGATCCACTTCCTGAGGGTATAGTAGTAGATTGCACTTCAATTCCACCAGAAGTAGAATTTGAAGTATTGCTATACCATTTTATTGTAATTCCAATATTTGTATTACTCCCATTAGTATTACCATTACAAGTTGTGGTGCTCCAACTTACACCAATTGCAGTAGCCGTGACATCCTTACAAAATGAAGATGCACCGGTAAAGAAACCGAATAAAGATGGGTATGTATCAGTTTTAAGCCCATCCGTAAACATCCATTCCGCATGCCTTTCTGAACTTTGCCCATCGGCAGTCAAAAGAAAAGTTGCCCCAAGAGCATCACCATCTGTAGGCACATACCACGAGGTTTCAAAATTTCCATAATCATCCGCAACAACATCCCACGGCTGATGGTACTCTTCATCGGTTCCCAGGGGATCATCGCCGACATGTTCCACAAGGAGGGTAACCGTTTCACCAGCTTGGAATCCAGAACCAGTTATGATAGCCGTGGCACCTGGTGGGTAATCCAGTAAATCAGTTGCTACTGAAGGTACGGTCTGCCCAAAAGCCACATTTGCCAAAAACATATTGGCAATAAAAAAAACTACGGTAAAAATTTTGGAATTGCGTAGAAATGTATCCATAAGTATTGAATTTAAATAATAAAAACAGCGAACACTAGAACTTGACTGCAAAATGGAAAGGATAGAATTGGAGTTCTATTTTTTTTATTTTGAAAAACTTTTTTTAACAAAATTTCTCAAAAAGGAACAAAAGAATATCTATAGAATCGACTGATTTTCATCAATCAGATAACTAATTTATAGAATTAAGAAGACATTAATCTTATTTTTAACACATTTTCGATTAAAGTATAAAAAACAACCCTCAACTGCATAATGCACTATTTTTTAAATCTTTAGGGCATAAGTTTAATGTCAATTATTAATCCTAATCAGCTCCTGATTAAAAAATATCGTTTCACCAAAGAAACAGACTTCAAAAAACGCCTATTCTGTTTGTTATCAAAATTTTAACCCGTAACTTTATCTGACTATTTTAGTCATTGAATGTATAACAGTAAAAAAATGCAAAATGGAAAATACAAAATGGGAAATAGACCCGGTTCACTCAGTGATTCAGTTCCATTACACACACCTGATGATAGCGACCTTGTCCGGAAAATTTGATGAAATAGCCGGAACGGTGGAGGCAGGCGACAATTTTGAAAACGCAAAATTTACATTTAGCGCCAATATCAATTCGATTAACACGAATGATGAAAAAAGGGATGCTCATTTAAAAAGTGCCGATTTCTTTAACGCCGAAAAGTTCCCGACACTTTCTTTTAGCTCAACAAAATTCAGTAAAAACGAAAATCAGGAATTTGAATTGGAAGGAAACCTTACCATTAAAGACATCAGCAAACCTATTACGCTCGCAGTAAAATATGGTGGTACCTCTAAAGACCCGTGGGGGAACACCAAAGCAGGTTTTGAATTGAAGGGAAAAATTAATCGAAAAGAGTATGGTTTGACTTGGAATGTACAAATAGAAGCAGGCGGGACTATGGTGAGTGAGGACATAACCATAGATGCCAACATCGAATTGGTCAAAAAATAGCATCCAATCACAAAAAAATAAATGTTCAAACGCACTTTTTCAATTCGTTTTTGATTTCGAACCAAAATAATTGGTATTAAAAACACATCCTCCCTTTAACTTATACCAATTGGAAATATAAAAAGTTTTTTTTCAACCCTCTCCCAATGTCATTAAGCTAAGGATTTTTAGTCGTCACTTCGAGTGATTTTAAATGATAATGTGATAGCTTTATTATTTAAAATTGTATCGAGAAGCCTTTTCTACACTAGAGTTTTCGATACTGGCTTACAATTTTCTATCGCAAATTGTAAGCCAACTACCAATGACGTTTTTATTGAAAGTAAAAAATTCGGCTTACTAATTTTCTTTTTTGCTTGATCAAAAAAGAAACAAAAAAATATTCATGCGTTCTTATTGTTTTTTGGCATTCATGAATCTTTGATTTCAAGTCTTCGCTCCCTCGTCGGTCAAATTAATTTTCGAATTAGCTTCGCTCTGTTCGCCTTCGGCTCGAGTCTAAAAGAAAAGAACTCGCTTCGCTCAAACAGCTTTTCTTTTTACGTATTCTTCAAACATTTGACACTCGACTGCGGAAGCTAAGGACAGTTGAATCTCGAAAATCATAGCAATCTTAATTATAATTGAATACAAAGACAAAACGTCATTTTATATTGATTTTTTTGTAAAAAATTAAGCCTCGAACAGACGAATCCTTAACTTAATAACATTGAACCTCTCCAAGGAGAAAGAACTAAAAAATTGGATTGTTTTATATTTCTAAATAATAGCATTACTTTAAGAGTTATACAGAGAATCTTTTTTCGTTTTCATTCAGACTCAGGCTATTTCTTTTTTCTTAACTTTAAAACCTAAAAACTTGAATTTAAAAAAATGGCACGAACACCCTCCAACATGTTAGCATTAGGGACCATGGCTCCCGAATTTTATTTACAGGACAGAACATTCAGCACCGAGTGGTTTTCTTTTTCGGATAGCAAAGGAGAGAAAGGCACCTTGGTAATATTTATTTGCAATCACTGTCCTTTTGTACACCATGTTATTGAAGAGGTAGTTCGGATTGCCAATGATTATCGGGTACAAGGCATCGGAATTGTTGCTGTTTCAAGTAATGATGTAACAGAATATCCACAGGACAGCCCCGAATTGATGACGGAATATGCTTTCGAAAATAACTTTGAATTCCCTTACTTATACGACGAAACCCAGGAAGTGGCTAAAGCATACGATGCCGCCTGCACCCCCGATTTTTTCCTGTTTGACAGCCAAAACAAATTAGTCTATCGCGGACAGTTGGACGACAGCCGTCCCGGAAATGGGATTCCGGTTAGCGGAAATGATTTACGAGGCGCCATTGACGGAGTGTTATACAATCGGATTATCAACCTGGACCAGAAACCAAGTATTGGCTGCAATATTAAGTGGAAAAAATATTGAGAAAGCAGATTGCAGAAAGCAGATTGCAGAAAGCAGATTGCAGAAAGCAGAAGGCAGAACGTTGAATTTAGAAAGCAGAAAGTAGAAGGCAGAAAGTAGAAGGCAGAAATAAAAAAATCCCGATCTCCTTTTTAGAACGAGACGGGATTTTTAATTTATATCAACTGATTACTGTAAACTGAATACTGTGAACTATTTTACGTCCATTAATTCAACGTCGAAAATCAAAGTGGCGTTTGGAGGAATTACCCCTCCTGCTCCACGGGATCCGTATCCTAAATGAGATGGAATCACGAAACGTGCTTTGTCCCCTACTTGCAACAAGGCAATCCCTTCATCCCACCCTTCGATAACATTTCCTCTTCCCAATGGGAACTCGATTGGTTTTTTTCTTGGGTATGAACTGTCAAAAACTTTTCCGTCAGGAAGTTGTCCTGTATAATGTACTGAAACTGTTTTTCCGTTTTCTGCTTTTTTACCGGAACCTCTTTGGATGAATTGGTAACGTAAACCGCTTTCTGTTTTTTCGAAACCAGCCGCTAATTTTTCCATTTCAGCCTCAGCCGCTTCACGCTCAGCCGCTTCACGCTTGGCACGAGAACCTTCAAAAGTCCTGAAAGCCTCAACCGCATTCCATTTCTGGGCTTCTTCACCCACTCTGATGATTTCCAAGGTTTCTAAAACATCACCTTGCGCTACAGCATCAACCACATCCTGACCTTCGATTACATGACCAAAAACAGTGTGTTTGTTATCTAACCAAGGAGTTGGAACGTGAGTGATGTAGAATTGGGAACCGTTTGTTCCAGGACCTGAATTAGCCATAGCCAAAACTCCCGGACGGTCGTGTTTCAAACTTGGGTGAAATTCGTCATCAAATTTATATCCAGGATCTCCGGTTCCGGTTCCCTGGGGACATCCTCCCTGAATCATGAAATCAGGAATTACACGGTGGAATTTCAATCCATCATAGTACTTATTTCCTTGCGGTTTTACTTTATTCTCCAGGTTTCCTTCTGCCAAGGCTACAAAGTTCCCTACTGTCCCCGGTGTTAAATCGTGGGTTAATTTTACTAAAATCGATCCTTTTGCGGTATTGAATTTAGCATATATTCCGTTTTCCATTATTGTTATTTTTTATTGAAGGGCAAAATTACAAAATAAATAACCAATTTGGAAATTTGATGATTTGGAAATATTTCACAACTGCTTTTTATTCAAAACATCAGAATCAACAGCACAAAAATAATTTCAAAATACTGATATTTAATAATTTACACTCCATTCCTGATTTGATTATTTTGTACCTTTAAAGACAGTAATCTTTTAAATCTTTTACCATGAAAATGATAGTTAACGTTATCTGTCCTATTGAACCCTTCAACACAATGGTTCGAAACGGTTCTGCGGGTGAAATCATCGGACGTGTTGTAGATGATATCAAACCGGAGAGTATTTATTTTACCGAACAAGATGGCTGCAGAGGAGCCGTCATGATTGTTGAAGTTCCGGAAGCATCTGCCATTCCATCTATTGCCGAGCCTTGGTTTTTGAATTTTGAAGCGCATTGCGAGTTTAGAATTGCCATGACTCCTGATGATTTAATGAAGGCAAACTTAGGAACCCTTGCCGAAAAGTGGAAAGACATCCCTGTGATGTAATTCAAAAAAGAATGCAGAAAACCACTTCGAACAGGCAGAAGTGGTTTTTTTTAAAATTAATTAGTTGTCCCGTCCTGAAATAACGATACACAAAAAAGTTACAACTATTTAGAGCCTGTTTAAAATTCATCAAAATTAATTTCCCCAAACCCTAAAGGGTATAATTTTGATGAATTTTTAAGAAATTTTCCGCCCTTTAGGGACGGGGAAAAAGAAAATTTCTTTTTTCAAAATTAATTTAAACAGGCTCTTAATGAATCCCATACACTAAAAATCCATCAAACCCCATAATTCCATCAAACCCCAGCCCAGACCTGTCTGCCGGCAGGCAGGTGAAAACGGCATCCTCTTGTGATAGCGTGTACAGCTGGAAAATGCTCCTAAAAATCACATTACAGATTTTGGTTATTGGGTATTGAAAATTGTCCGTGAAATTGCTATTGAAAACTTTGTACCTTTGCGCTTCTCAACTTAGAAAAGAAAAAATGCGCATAGATATTATTACCGTTTTACCGGAATTATTGCGAAGTCCGTTTGAGGCTTCGATTATGAAACGTGCCATCGACAAGGGGTTGGTGGAAGTCCATATCCATAATTTACGGGATTACACCACCAACAGGCAAAAAAGTGTCGATGATTATCCCTATGGCGGTGGTGCCGGAATGGTAATGACGGTGCAACCTATTGATGCTTGTATTACGCATTTGAAAAGCGAAAGAGATTACGATGAAATCATATATATGTCACCGGACGGGGAAACCCTGAACCAGAAAATGGCCAACACCATGTCGATGTATAAAAACATCATTATCCTGTGCGGACACTATAAAGGAGTGGACCAACGCGTGCGCGACCATTTTATTACCAAAGAAATATCGATTGGTGATTATGTGTTGTCAGGCGGTGAATTGGGGGCCTTGGTATTATCGGATACCTTAATCCGATTGATTCCGGGTGTTTTGAGTGATGAAACCTCAGCCCTGACCGATAGTTTTCAGGATAATTTATTGTCCGGCCCTATCTATACAAGACCTGCCGATTATAAAGGATGGAAAGTCCCTGAGGTCTTAACCAGCGGAAATTTCGCCAAAATCGACAAATGGAGAGAAGATATGGCGTATGAGCATACTAAGAATAGACGACCTGATCTACTAGAAGAATAGTTTTCAGTCGCAGTTTTCAGTTTTCAGTGTAGAAATAAATTTAAAAAAATCTACTACAGCATTACGATACTGAAAACAGTGAATAAATATGCAAACTAAAAAACTCAAATAATATAGATTTTAAAGAATTATTAGCTTTTCAAAAGTCCTTTGAATTAGCAATGGAAATTTTTCAACTATCAAAATCGTTTCCAAAAGAGGAGAAATATTCCCTCACAGATCAAATCAGACGCTCTTCAAGAAGTGTTTCCAAATATTGCCGAAGCATATCGAAAAAGACACTACACTAATCACTTTATAACCAAACTCACTGATAGTGATGCTGAAAATTCAGAGACTAATGTTTGGCTTGAATTTGCTCTAAAATACGAATACATAAACATTGAAACCTATAATAATCTGAACAACAAAACTGGATATGCAAACAAAAACTGCACATTTAGTTAAGCTACATTTTTGTAATTTATTTGATTGTTAAATTCTTCAATTGTTGCATAATTCAAAGCTGAATGTCTCCTTTTTCTGTTGTACCAA
>JAKFBW010000063.1:0-8008 GCA_036676965.1 Flavobacterium sp.
TTTGGTACAACAGAAAAAGGAGACATTCAGCTTTGAATTATGCAACAATTGAAGAATTTAACAATCAAATAAATTACAAAAATGTAGCTTAACTAAATGTGCAGTTTTTGTTTGCATATCCACTATTACACTTTTCCCCACATAAATTTCAAATCCTTTTCTGTATGTTTGTATAATAGTATTTTTTACTTTGTAAGTAATAAAATGAATACCTATCGAATGTAAAAAAACTCAAAAAAATAGATGACATCAAAATTCTCTTTTTTGCAAATAAAGTATCCTGAATTATTTACAATCAGTGAATTGTCGGAGAAACTATATTACGTTGATCCAAGTTCTTCTCTTGCAAAATCTCGTTTGTTTTCAGAAAAAATGGCAATATTAATTTGGAAGTTTGAAGATTTAAGTTTTTTTGATGGCAACCAAGTAGAGCGTATAAACCAACTTTTCTACAAGAACTGTATCCCAGATGTTATCAAAGATTTACTTCATACGGTTCGAAAATCAGGGAATAAAGCCAGTCACGATGGAATAGGCACCAATTCCGAAGCACTATTTATTTTAAAAAAATGCTACCAACTAGCCAAATGGTTTTTTGAAACCTATGAAAATGATTTTCTGGAAACAGAGGAATATGTACTTCCTGAAAATGACCAAAAAAACACCATAGATACTCTCAATTCGGAACTAGAAAGACTTTCTAACGAGGTAGTCAATTATCAAACAAAAATAGCTTCATTCAACGCATCACCCGAAATAATATCCAAACGTAAGGAAAAAGCAATTCAAAATGCCAATAATATCTTTTTAGATGAAGCAGATACTAGACAGTTATTTATTGACAAGCAATTGACAGAAGCAGGTTGGGAATGTGATTCAATTTCGCTTAATTACAAAAAGAACAAATCACTACCCGAAAAAGGAAAAAACAAAGCCATTGCCGAATGGCCTTGTGGAAGTAAATGGGCAGATTACGCCTTGTTTATTGGAACAATTTTATACGGAATTGTAGAAGCTAAGAAATATGTCACAGATATTTCTACAGACTTGCATCAATCAAAAGCCTATGCCGAACACATATTTCCTAAAGATGAGTTTCATTTTTTAGGAACTTGGAAAAATTATAAAGTACCTTTTCTTTTTTCAACAAATGGTCGTAATTATTTAGAGCAGATTAAAACCAAAAGTGGAATATGGTTTTTAGATGTTAGAAAAGAAGGCAATCGTGCCGACGCACTACGAGGATGGTTTTCTCCAGAGGGTTTACTCGATTTGTATGAAAGAAATATTGAAACTGCCAATACACGATTAATTGAAAGTGATTATGATTATTTGGAAAAGCCAAGTGGTTTAGGATTGCGTTATTATCAAATTGAGGCTATAAAAGCGGTTGAAAACAAAATCATAAATCAGCCAGAAGACAAAAGAGCTTTGCTGGTAATGGCTACAGGAACAGGAAAAACCAGAACCGTTATTGGGCTGGCTTACCGTTTCATAAAAGCAAATCGTTTCAAAAGAATATTATTTCTAACAGATAGACGATTATTAGCGATTCAGGCTTTAGGTAACTTTAAAGACAATAAAGTCGAAGATTTAAATACTTTTGCGAATGTCTATAAAATGGAAGAGTTAAAAACTGCTTTTCCTGATGATACAACACGTTTACATTTTGCAACCGTGCAAAGTATGGTCAAACGTCTTTTCTATTCAGAAAATGAAGGGTTGCCTATCGATACTTATGATTGTATTATTATCGACGAAGCGCACAGAGGCTATAATTTAGACAAAGAAATTGACGAAAGTGATTTGTTTTTCAAAGATGAGAATGATTATGTTGGTCAGTACAAAAGGGTAATTGAATATTTTAATACTTATATTATTGGACTAACGGCAACACCAGCTTTACATACAACTCAAATATTTGGCAATCCTGTACACAATTATTCCTATCGGGAAGCAGTTATAGATGGATTTCTAACAGACCATGAGCCACCATACTTATTAAAAACCAAATTAAGTGAAGAAGGTATTCTTTGGGAAAAAGGAGAAAAACCAAAAGTATATATTGCTGAAACCAATACTATAGAAGAACTTGCCGCTTTGGAAGACGAATTGCATATTGAGATTGAGCAATTCAATAAAATGGTAATTACGGAACCCTTCAACAGAGCGGTAATAAAACAATTAGTGCAGGAAATAGATCCTGATGGAGACGAAAAAACATTGATTTTTGCAGTAAGAGATACGCATGCCGATTTAATAGTTCAGTTGCTTTATGAAGAATTTGCAGCTATCGGTGTTGACGTTCCAGAGGGAGTGATCGAGAAAATTACGGGTAATGTTTATGACGTAGAAGGTTTAACCAAGCGTTTCAAAAACGAAAAATTCCCCAACATTGTAGTGACTGTAGATTTATTAACCACTGGTATTGATGTTCCTCAAATTGCCAATTTAGTATTTATAAGAAGAGTGCGTTCCCGTATTTTATTTGAACAAATGGTAGGTCGTGCCACGCGGTTGTGTCCTGAAATAGACAAACAATGCTTCCGTATTTACGATGCCGTTCGAGTATATGAAGCTTTAGAAGGTTACACCCAAATGCAAACCGTGTCTAATCCAAGCATTTCATTTACCAAATTGGTAGAAGAATTAGATTTTATTGATACACCTGAACGTGCCAAAAGGCAATTAGAGCAAATCATTGCCAAGTTACAGCGCAAGAAAAAAACAATAAATCAAGGACCACTTGAACAATTTATGTATTTGGCAAAAGGCGATAGTCCAGAAGAATTTATCGAATTATTAAAATCCATCGATGAGAATGAAGTTAAAAATGTAATTTTCACGTATTCCAGTTTATGGCAATTTTTGGATGAAAAAATATACCAACCCAAACTGCAATTGGTTTCCGAACATCATGATGAAATCATAGGAATAGAACGTGGCTATGGCAAAGCCAATAAACCAGAAGATTATATCGATGGCTTCAAGGCGTTCATTCAGGAAAATAGAAATAAAATACTGGCATTAAACGTAATTTGTACCAAACCTTCAGAGTTAGACAGAAAATCACTAAAAGAACTAAAGCTGTTGCTAGATCAAGAAGGTTACAACACCATGACATTGCACACGGCTTGGAAAAATGCTAAAAACGAAGACATTGCAGCTGATATTATTTCGTTCATCAGAACATTAGCTTTGGATACTGATTTGGTAAGCCACGAACAGCGTATCGAAAACGCCGTCAACAAAATAAAAATGCTAAAACCTTGGAACAAAATCCAACAAAAATGGCTCAACAAGTTCCAGGATCAATTATTGGCAGAAACTGTTTTAACGAAAGAAGATTTAGACAAAGCACCATTCAGCAATGAAGGTGGTTTTACTCGATTAAATAAAATTTTCGACAACGAACTGGAGAATATTTTAGTGGTGTTAAACGATAATCTATATACGGCGTAATGAAAGATGTAATTATATATAAAGCAGCTAACAATGAAACCCAAGTAGATATCGTATTTGATAATAATACATTATGGTTAAATCAAAAACAAATTGCTGAAGTCTTTGGAACAGAGGTACCTGCCATAAACAAGCATATTAAAAATATAGTAAAAGAATCTGAATTGCAACCGGAGGCAACTATTTCCAAAATGGAAACAGTTCAAATAGAGGGATCAAGAAAAGTAACCAGAACACTTGATTTTTATAATCTTGATATGATAATCTCAATAGGATACAGAGTAAACTCCGGTAAAGCTACACAATTCAGAATTTGGGCAACACAACGCTTAAAAGATTATTTAGTACAAGGATATGCCATAAACGAAAAACGCTTACAAGAAGCAACAGGCAAATTCCAAGACTTAAAAAATGCCATAAAACTTGCGGCAAAAGCAGGAAATATAGAAGCATTAACGACAGTAGAAGCCAAAGGAATTCTGGGGGTTATTGAGCAATATGCCTATGCGCTGGAAACCTTAGACAAATACGACCACCAAAAGCTAACGATTGAAACGCCTTTTGAAGAAACCGAAATCCAAAAACTAACTTATGAAAACGCCATACAGCAAATCATAATTTGGAGAGATTTCCAAAAAGCAGGAAACTTATTTGGCAACGAAAAAGACCAATCTTTCAAAAGTTCCTTGGAAACCATTTATCAAACCTTCGATGGAATAGATTTGTATCCAACTTTTGAAGAAAAAGCAGCCAATTTATTATACTACATCGTCAAAAACCATTCATTTTCCGATGGGAACAAACGCATTGCAGCAGGACTATTTGTGTATTTCCTCGATATGAATAACAAATTACTAAACGAAGATGGTAACAAACGAATAGGTGACAATGCCCTAGTAGCCATAACCATTATGATTGCCGAAAGCAAATCAGACGAAAAAGACATGATGGTCAAACTGGTAGTCAATTTAATAAACAACAAAAACGAATAACAATAAAAATTTTGTCACACTGAGCTTGTCGAAGTGCGAGATACTTAAAAACGAATAAAATGAGTGCAGAAGAAATCGCTAACAAACTATGGAACCTATGTAACGTTTTGCGTGATGATGGGGTAACTTACCACCAATACCTAAACGAACTTACCTATATTTTGTTTCTAAAATTATCCGATGTAAAAGGATTTTCAGAGCACATCCCGGAAGAATACCGTTGGAAAAAGTTTGTTGACGAGCACGACAATGCAGAAGCTTTTGCAAAATACCGAGAATTCCTGGTTACCGTAAGCAGTAAAACCACGAGCGACAGCATCAAAGAAATTTATACCGATGCCGCAACCAGTTTGCGTAAACCGGTAAACTTTAGAACCCTGGTAACTGCTATTGATAAACTCGATTGGTACGAGGAAAATGACCGTGATGTCATGGGTGATATCTACGAAAGTTTATTGGAGAAAAATGCAGGAGAGAAAAAAAGTGGAGCCGGACAATACTTTACACCACGACCACTAATTAACATCATGGTCGATTTGATGGTGCCAAAAGTAGGCGAACGTTGGAACGACCCGGCAGCGGGAACTTTTGGTTTCATGATTTCTGCCGATCATTATTTAAAAAGCAAAACCAACGATTATTTCAAACTCGATGATAAGCAACGCAAATTCCAAGAAGAAGAAGCCTTTTCCGGTGTAGAACTCGTAGGCGATGCACACCGTTTGGCATTGATGAATGCCCGCTTGCATGGTATGGAAAGCCGCATCTATAGAAACGATACCTTGACCGAATTTGGTAAAAGCTTAAAGGATTTCGATGGTGTTTTGGCAAATCCTCCATTTGGAACCAAACAAGGTGGGGAACGCCCAACACGAGATGATTTTACCTTTCCAACGTCCAACAAACAACTCAATTTTTTGCAACATATTTACCGTAGTTTAAAGAAAGATGGTAAAGCAAGAGCCGCAGTAGTATTACCCGATAACGTGTTGTTTGAAGACGGCGACGGACAAAAAATACGCCGTGACTTGATGGACAAATGCAACCTGCACACCATTTTGCGTTTGCCAACAGGAATATTTTATGCCGCAGGAGTAAAAACGAATGTGTTATTTTTTACGCGTGGTAAAACCGAAACCGGCAATACACAAAACGTGTGGATTTACGACATGCGTACCAATGCACCTAGTTATGGAAAGCGTACACCATTTACCGAAAAAGCTTTTGAGGATTTTGTATTGGCCTACACGGGAGGAATTCCTTTTGACAAAGTAGAAGAAGACTATGATGGATTAGTATCCGACGAAAAAAGAAAAACTATAAAAAATGATCGTTGGAATTGTATATACCTTGAAGAAATAGCTAAGAAAAACTACAGTTTGGATTTAGGATTGATTGCGGATAGTACATTAACTAACAGCGACGATTTGGGTGAACCGATTGACATTGCCAAGCAAGCTTTAGTAGAACTACAAAGTATTACCGAGCAATTGAATGCGATGATAAAAGAATTAAACTAGTGGAGAAGCAATTGCCGAAAAATTGGGTGGAAACTGAACTAAATCAGATAATTTCGTATGTGATTGGAGGAGATTGGGGAAAAGATACAGATTTTCCAGATGACGATTTTGTTGAAGTATTGTGTATTAGAGGAAGTGAAATTAAAAATTGGACAAGGGATAAAGGTTGTTCTGCTTCTTTAAGAAAAACAAAAAAATCAAGTTTAGTTTCTAGAAAACTAGAATTAGGAGATATATTATTAGAAATTTCAGGCGGTGGGCCAGAACAACCAGTTGGAAGAACAGTTATTATTGATAACGAAGCTCTTTCGTTTGAACCAAATATTTCAAAAGTTTGTACAAACTTTTTGAGATTAGTTCGTATTGAAAAAAATATAAATAGTGTTTACATAAATCATTATCTTCAATTCTTTTATAATTCTGGTGAAATAACAAATTATCAAGGAGGTAGTAATAACCTACGGAACTTGAAGTTCAAAGAATATGAAACGATAAATATACCCCTTCCACCACTCGCAGAACAAAACCGCATAGTTGAAATTAGACACTATGTTTAATCAATTAGAAACCATAAAAACCAGTATGGCAAATATTCCTTTATTGCTTAAGGATTTTCGTCAGCAAGTGCTCACACAAGCGGTTAATGGAAAGTTGACAGAGGAATGGAGGAAAGGGGAAGAATTGGAAAGTTGGAAAAAATGTATTTTATTGGATGTGGTAATTGAAAAACCTAGAAATGGTTATTCTCCAAAAGGTGTAGAGTATGAAACATCTGTAAAAAGTCTAACATTATCTGCAACAACTTCTGGAAAATTTAATCCTTCATGTATTAAATATTTAGATATTGAAATCCCTCAAAGAGATTCTCACTTATGGTTAAAAAATGGTGATATATTAATTCAAAGATCTAATTCACTAGATTATGTCGGAACATCTGCTATTTATGATGGGAAAGATTTTGATTTTATATATCCTGACATAATGATGAAGATAAAATCTAATGATTCAATATTAAATAATTTTTTGATGTATGCATTATCATCACAGCAAACTAGAAAGTATTATAGAGATAATGCCTCCGGAACAGCAGGAAATATGCCTAAAATAAATCAAGAAATAGTTAGTAAAACTCCTATTGATTTACCCTCAATCAAAGAACAACAAGAAATTGTAACCCGTGTAGAAAGTTTGTTTGCCAAAGCCGATGTCATCGAGCAACAATACAAATCGCTAAAACAAAAAATAGATGCTTTGCCGCAAGCGTTGTTGCACAAAGCGTTTAAAGGAGAGTTGACGGAGCAGTTGGAAAGTGATGGAGATGCGAGAGAGTTGTTACAACAAATAGAGGAATTGAAAGGAGCTACAACCAAAGTAGCTAAAAACACAAAACTGGAGAAATTAAAGAGTTTCAATAAAAAAATAAAAAACTATTCAAAAAGCGAAGATGTTTTAGGGATGGTTGCAGAAGGGAAGTAAAAATATAAAACTATTGCTTCTTTAAGTCATGTAAAAAAATGGTTCATAAACAGGTCCGTAAGAACCACCAAAAAACGCCTTAAGAAATTAAGGAGTTTTTTTATGTCTTGTTTTTACGAATCAAAACCAAAATCTGTGGAGCGATAAAATTTTAGGATTCTAGATAATTTTAATTTTATTCGTCTTTTTTCTTTAAACAACGTCCCCTTGGCTCATCACCTTCATAAAGTACAATATCAGAATGTAAGAACTGAGCAGCATCGGCTGAATCTTTCACTTTGGTAGCAGAGCGTTCTAGCATTTCCGCTTCAAAATCAGTCAATACGCTTTCCCTTATTCCGGTTTTTCTCCATTCAGATGAAGGTCGGCATGCTCTTGAAATCCTCCGGGCCAGCTTGAGTGCATCCAGCAACGCTTGATTTGCTCCCTGTCCTTTGAATGGGCTCATGGGGTGAGCTGCATCTCCAATCAGAGTCACTTTTCCCGCTTTCTCCAACAATTCTGAACTAAGTAATTCTCGGTCATAAACAGGATAGCCGGAAATTTGGGCTTCCAAAG
>JAKFBW010000064.1:0-3361 GCA_036676965.1 Flavobacterium sp.
GAGGTAAGCGTAGGTGCTGATGAGGTTTTCGGTGAAACTGTCTCTCCGGATCGATTGGGTATCGAGGATATTCCAGACACTCAGTCTGAATTCCCACGGGCTTTTTTTGCCCTGATAGCTGAGGAAAGCATTCAAAAACTCAAAATCACTCCTCACTCCACTTGCTTGATTTAGGTAAGAATTGTAGGTATAATCAGCTTTCAATTTTAACCCTTTGTAGATATCAAGGTCGATTTCCACTTTTGGACTTTGCGTCGAAAACGTGTTTTCGATCTCGCCTGAATTATACTTATTGGTGGTGAAAGCATAGCTCAAATCCACTTCCAAAACCTTGAAAAAAGTAGAAGTAACCTTGAAATCATAGATCTGAGAAAACTGCTCATTCCTTGTTGGATTTTCGTCCAAAACCAGATTGGTCGTGTATGCATTCCATCGTCCACCTGCTGACAATTTGAATCGGCTATATCGCTTGTCCATCCTTAAATCCCCGTTTAAAGTTTCATTCACAGGCTCTACATTTAATACCGAAAGTAACCGGTTGATTCCCACAAAGTCGGTCGTGGTGATCAGCTCATTTTGCTTGCGCTGCCAGTTAATATTTTCCGAAGAAATTCAACCCGGAAAACATGTCGAAATGATTGTAATTGAGCGTGTGATTGTAGAAAATACCATTTTCCAATGTCCGGTTTCCCTGGAAAATCGAATTATAATCCTGCAGTACCAATCCTTGGGCAAGTTTTTGAATATCCATAAAATTGGCCTGAGTCTGGAATCGATAGGTCAGTGACTTGGTGGATTTGATGCTCCATTTGGAGCTGGTATTCGAGCAATTTTATCGAATTCCTCAGGGCAATATTCATGACGTGAAAGGCTTTGGAATCGGTCTGTATTACGCCAAGAAAATCATCGAAAAACACGGTGGAAAAATCGAACTCGAGACTGCCCCGAAAAGCACCACTTTCATTACGATATGGCCTTAAGTAAAATCAGAATTTTGCTTGCAGAAGACGAAATGGCGCTGGGAATGATCATTCAGGAAAGCTTGGAAAGTCGTGATTTCAAAGTCATTTTATGCCCCGACGGACAAAAAGCCTGGGAGGAATATCAGCGCGAAAAGCCCGATGTGCTCGTTCTGGACGTGATGATGCCGAAGAAAGACGGATTTACGCTGGCTGAACAAATCCGAAAAATCGATCCGTACACTCCTATCATTTTTCTCACTTCCAAGTCCCAAACCGAAGATGTGGTAAAAGGCTTTGGTCATGGGGGGAATGATTACGTGCGAAAGCCTTTCAGCATGGAAGAGCTCATCGTCCGCATCAAAGCCCAACTGGACCGCTCCAAAACCAGAAAAGCTCAGATCGATTGGCTGGCTCTAGGCAGATTTGAGTTTCACCCGACCCGTCAACTTTTGAAATTGGGCGAAATCGAATCTCCGCTCACTTCGAGGGAATCCCAATTGCTTCAAATCCTCTTGGAAAATGTAAATGAAATCACCGATCGGAGTTTGATCCTCACACAAATCTGGGGTTCAGACGATTTTTTCACCGCCCGCAGCATGGATGTATTTATCACCAAGCTTCGCAAAAAACTTCAAGACGATCCGGCTATTCAGATTCTGAATGTGCGGGGATATGGATATAAGTTGGTGTGTTGAAAGGGTAGTTTTTATCGGATTATAAATCCAATTATATGAGATATGAGATTCGAGATTGCAAATCTCGAATAGCGTAATTTTTTCACCGCCCGCAGCATGGATGTATTTATCACCAAGCTTCGCAAAAAACTTCAAGACGATCCAAACATCCATATCCTGAATGTGCGGGGATATGGGTATAAGTTGGTGTGCTAAAGGGGTAGTTTTTATCGGATTAAAAATCCCATGATAGGAGATTCGAGATTGCAAATTCTCGAATAGCGGAGTGAATAATTTAGACAATATGTTTTTTATTGTACTGTTCATTACAGTAATTTGCAGTACAATAAATTGAGATGAAATTCTACAACAGAGAAGAAGAACTTGCTGAGCTACAGCGAATCAGGAGGAAATCGCTTGAAAATGCACAAATGACCGTGATGGCAGGCAGAAGAAGGATTGGTAAAACAAGTCTTCTTAAAAAGGATAGTGAGGAAAACCTGTCCGTCTATCTTTTTGTGGCCAGAAAAAGCGAAATACTTCTTTGTGAAGAATTTGTCGAGACGATAAAGGATAAACTCCAGGTGAATATTTTCGGGCAGATCACCAAAATCAAAGACCTTTTTGCCTGGATTATGGAGCTTTCGGAATCAAAAACCTTCACGCTTATTCTGGATGAATTTCAGGAATTTATGAATATCAATCCTTCGATTTTCAGTGATATCCAGAACATCTGGGATTCCAAAAAAGGAAAAAGCAAGATCAATCTGATCTTTTGTGGTTCGATCTATTCCATGATGAATCAAATTTTTGAAAACTCAAAAGAGCCCCTTTTTTCCAGAGCAACGTCCAAAATCAATGTAAAACCATTTAATGTAGCCACGCTAAAAGAGATTTTGGCTGACAATCATCCGGCCTTTTCGTCCGGAGATTTACTCAATTTCTACACCTTTACCGGCGGAGTGGCAAAGTACGTCGAAAGCTTTGTTCAGAACCAGGCCTTTACTTTCGACGATATCCTAAAGAGCATTTTCCGTGAAAATTCATTTTTTCTGGAGGAAGGAAAAAATGTCTTAATTGAAGAATTTGGGAAAGATTATGCAACGTATTTCTCAATCCTTTCCTTAATCGCCTCTTCCAAAACCTCCAGACCCGAAATCGAATCTATCCTCGAAATGGGAGTTGGAGGATATCTTGATCGACTGGAAAATGACTTCAGCATCATCAAAAAAATCAAACCGATTTTCGCCAAATCAGGAAGCCGGCAAATCAAATACGAAATCTCCGACAACTTTTTAAGCTTCTGGTTTCGATTTGTTTATAAAAACAGAAGTGCTGTCGAAATCGGAAATTATCAATATGTCGAAGAATTGGTGAGACGTGATTATTCCACATTCACCGGAAAAATGCTCGAAAGGTATTTTATCGAAAAGCTGAAGATGAGTATGCAGTTTTCTGAAATAGGGACATTTTGGGATAAGAAAAACCAAAATGAAATCGATATCGTCGCCATTAATGAAATCGAAAAACGAGTTCTTTTTGCTGAAGTCAAAGTAAACAAAGCCAAAATCAATTTGACCGAACTCAAAGAAAAATCACAAATCCTTGATGGCTATTTAACAGGCTACTCCAAAGAATACCTTGCCCTTTCTTTGGAGGATATGTAAAATTCTTTTACGGTGGCTTATGTTGGTTCAAGTCTTCAGACTTGGACTATTATTGTTA
>JAKFBW010000065.1:0-12538 GCA_036676965.1 Flavobacterium sp.
ATTGAGGCTCAGAATTTATTGAAATGAAAAAGGATGTATCTAAATTTTTTAGATTACACTATTATCAATTCTCTACCTAATATTCACTTATGTTACAAGTGTTTTTTAAGTAAGTAAGTCGATATTATTTTTCGCTTAAGTAAGAAATAATGAATAATTATATAAATGAGAATATGAAATTGTTAGAAACAGCAATGATTTATGATGTGCAACAAAAAATTTTAGTTGCAATCGATTGTATTATTTTTGGTTTTGATTCTGAAAGTTTAAAATTGCTCCTTTTTAAAAGAAAAGTGGAACCGTTAAGTGGTTGTTGGTCTTTGATAGGGGCGTTTATAAGAAACGATTTGTCGATTTCAGACGGTGCTAAACAAATTTTATTAGAATCTACAGGTTTAGAAAATGTATATCTGGAAGAATTAAAAACATATGGGGATATTGACAGGGATCCGGGTAGACGGGTGATATCGATAGGTTATTTTAGTTTGGTTCGTATTGATGAATTTAATAAAAAAATTGTAGAGCAATATGACGCAAGATGGTTTGATTTAAATGAAATTCCGGAATTAATCTTAGATCACGGAAAAATGGTTGAAGATGCTATTGTAAAACTGAGAAGCAGGGCCAGGCATCAACCTATTGGGTTTAATCTTTTACCGGAATACTTCACCATCCAGGATCTTCAAAAACTGTACGAGTCTATATACCAGAAAGAATTGGATTCCCGAAATTTCAGAAAGAAAATTATCTCTTTTGATATCTTAACCAAAACGGATACGAAAGATAAATCAGGATCCAAAAAAGGAGCTTACCTTTATAAATTCAATAAAGATAAGTTTGATAAATTTATTGCCGAAGGCTATAACTTTGAGGTGTAGTTTTATACTGGATTAAAATTTTTGTTTCACATTATACTATAAGTTCGAAAAAATAAAGAGTGACTTTTTAATTAAAGTTGCTCTTTTTTTTGCCGTTAGTTACCATCTATCTGTTGGCAGAATATGTCATTTTAAAATCCTCACAACTGTCATAGGTATGTCATAAAAGATACATATCGTTTTACCCACAGCACAAAAAAAACTCCATATATTGAGCATTAGTCTCCCTAATATGTACTGCCTGATGGTACAATTTTTTAGTAATATTTAACTCCTGCATTTGACTTGAGAAAATGAGGTTTGTTTTTCTAAAGGCTATTTTTTGTAATTGATACTATTCACAGGAATAAGGAAATTATTTGTATAAAGTATAAATTAGCGGTTATAAAATTAATGAATCCTAAATTAAAGGAATATGATTAAAATTGGGCTGAAATTTATTATTTAATGATTTGTCTTACAAATAAAGGTAAAAATAATAGAAATGACCATTTATCCCCCCCTTTTTTGACAATTTACCACTCTTTAAATAAGTTAAAACAATGTTATTTTACAAATCTGAATTTTATCGGGGAACACTTTTCTTAACAGATTTAATAAAGTTGATTTTGATAAAATAATTGCAGGGGAACATCCTATTATGAATGTTTGTTACTGGAATGAAATAGGAAATAACTGTGCTTAATTTTAAAAGTGTAAAAAATACATTAATAGAAAAAATAATACATTTAAGATAACAACCAAAACCGAATGACTAACTGACCAAAACCAACTAAAGCCTATGACGTAGCTAAGGAAGCCAATAAAACTCGTCTGTCATAATTTATTAAAGAGATATAGACAGATTTAGGGTATTTAGAAATTTAATTAAAAATTAAAAATTACAACCAAGTATGAAAAACTTTATTACAATAAAGAAAATGCATTTTTATCATTTGGACTTTGATTTGAAAAAGAAATTGACACTGCTTCTGGTGTTTCTTTCTTTGTCTCAGGTTCAAGCGAATATTAAAACCGTTTCAATTTTAACCAGAGTTGAACAACAACAAAGAACCATTAGTGGGGTAGTTACGGACAAAAATGGAGAGACGCTTCCGGGAGCTACAGTATCCATAAAAGGAACGACTGTTTCTACAACTACTGATTTTGACGGTAAATTTACTTTAGCCGTAAATGAAAATTCTAAAGTATTAGTCGTTAGTTTTTTAGGGTTTGAGCCTAAAGAAGTTTTGATCGGAAACACTAGAGCTTTTAATATAGTGTTGGAGTCTTCTTCTGAAAAGCTGGATGAAGTGGTAGTTACAGGTTTTGGTGGAGCGCAAAAGAAAGCGAGTTTAGTGAGTTCGATCACTTCCATTAATCCTAAAGAATTGAAAGGGCCTACGAGTAACTTAACTAATATGCTTGCAGGTAGGGTTTCGGGAATGATTGCGTACCAACGAAGTGGGGAACCGGGATCTGATAATTCAGATTTCTTTATCCGTGGTTTGGGGTCATTTGGATCCGGAAAAGTTGATCCATTGATATTGATTGATGGTATTGAATCTACTTCTACTGATATGGCTCGTTTGCAACCGGATGATATAGAATCTTTTTCGGTTTTGAAAGATGCTGCCGCTGCTGCGGTATATGGTGCCAGAGGTGCGAACGGGGTGGTGCTTATCAAGACAAAATCAGGTACGGATGGAAAAACAAAGTTTAGTTTTCGTTCAGAGACAAGAATGTCGTCCAATACGAAAAATTTCAACTTTGCCGATAACATTACCTACATGAAATTGGCTAATGAAGCCGCTTTGACACGTACACCAAACGCTGTTTTGCCATACACCCAAACTAAGATAGACAGAACGGCTGCCGGAGATAATCCGTTATTGTATCCTAGCAACAATTGGATAGATGAGCTGATAAAAAAACACACTGTTAATCAGGGTTTTAATATTAATGCCAGCGGTGGAGGAGAAAAGGCTAGGTATTACATCGCGGGTACTTACAATATTGATAATGGTATCTTGAATGTTGAAGGGTTGAATAATTTTAACAGTAATGTTAAATTGAGAAACTATTCTATTCGTTCCAATGTCGATATGAATTTGACTAAAACGACTCTTGCCTCAATTAGAATGTATGGTCAGTTTGATGATTTTAATGGGCCTATCGGCGGCGGAGGTCATATTTTTAATTTAACGTTATGGTCAAACCCGGTTAAATTTGCTAAGGTGTATCCATCCAGCTTCCTTCCATATGTGGAGCATCCATTGTTTGGAGGAGCTATAGCAGGTAATGGATCTAATAGGTTATTGATAAATCCTTATGCTGAAATGGTAAAAGGATATGAAACCTGGAAAGCTTCAACCATTCAGGCGCAACTTGAGATTAAGCAAGACTTGAACGCTATTACACAAGGGTTAAATGCGAGAGCAATGTCATACGTTAGAAGGTACTCTTTCTATTCTGTTTCCAGAAGTTATAACCCGTTTTATTACAGTGGTTACATAAGTCCGGTGGATGGTGAGTTTGATATAAGTGTGATAAATCCTGGAGGCCAAGGTTCTATCGGTACGACCGGAACAGAGTATCTGGGTTATGGAGAGGGAGCTAAAAATTTAGATTCCAGAATTTACCTGGAAACAGCAGTAAATTATAATAGAACATTTAACGAAAAACATGCTGTTTCGGGAATGTTGATTAATTTGTTGTCGAGTTACGAACAAGGTAATTCGGGAAGCGTTCAAAATTCCTTACCTGCCAGAAACCATGGTATTTCAGGTAGATTTACCTATGGGTATGATGACAGATATTTAGCCGAATTTAATTTTGGTTACAATGGTTCTGAGCGTTTTGCACAAGGAAACAGATATGGATTTTTCCCTTCATTTGGTTTGGCATACCGTATTTCTAAAGAAAAATACTGGGAACCTTTACAAAATGTCATTTCTGACTTAAAGTTTAGAGGTACTTATGGTTTGGTGGGGAATGATCAGATCGGGGATAAAAAAGACCGTTTCTTCTATCTTTCTAATGTAAGTTTGAACAATGGTTTTTATGGTGCTGCTTTTGGGGAACAATATGGCTATTACAGGGACGGAGTTTCTATTAGTCGTTATGCCAATCCAAATATTGGTTGGGAAGAGTCAGAACAAATCAATTTAGGGATGGACTTAGAGCTGTTCAATTCATTAAATCTTACGGTTGATATTTTCAAGCAAACCCGTTCTAATATTTTAGAAAACCGTTCTAATATAGGTTCCACTCTTGGACTTTCAGCAACACCGGCAACGAATTTCGGTAAATACGAAAGTAAAGGTTTAGATCTTTCTATGACTTATAATAAGCAATTAAGTCAAAATTTGTGGACACAATTAAGAGGTAATTTTACCTATGCAACAGGGAAAAAATTAGTTGTTGACGAGCTTTCTTATCCTGAAGAATTAGCCTACAGATCTCAAGTGGGGCAAAGTGGTGCTCAAGGATATGGATATATAGCAGAAAGACTTTTCATAGATGAGGCAGAGGTAGCCAATTCCCCAACCCAATTTGGAGATTACAGAGGAGGGGATATTAAATACAGGGATGTAAATGGAGATGGTGTTATATCTGAGAATGATATGGTGCCGATAGGACTTCCTACCGTTCCTGAGATCGTTTATGGCTTTGGTGGTACTTTGGGGTATAAGAGTTTTGATATCAGTGTGTTTTTTCAAGGTGTAGCCAGAACATCATTTTTTATTAATCCAGGGAATATCGCTCCATTTGTGTTAAATGATGTGATATTTATAAATAACAAGCCAGTCGTGGCTAATGGTGTTTTTCAAAATGGATTACTTGCAGCTGTTGCTGATGACCATTGGTCAGAAGACAATAGAGATTCTTATGCTTTTTGGCCAAGACTAAGTGACAAATATGTTGAAAACAACAATCAAAATTCTACCTGGTGGATGCGTGATGGTTCATTCCTTCGTTTGAAAACTTTAGAAGTGGGATACAATGCCCCGGAAACATTTAACAATAAATTAGGCTTAAGCGGTATGCGTGTTTACTTGAGCGGAAATAACTTAGCTGTTTGGAGTAGTTTTAAATTGTGGGATCCTGAGATGGGGGGTAATGGTTTAGGTTATCCTATCCAGTCTGTGTATAACTTAGGAATTAAACTTGATTTTTAATATGAAGCCTTTAAATCAAAATAATATGAAATATATGAAAGAGAGATTATTTGAGAAAAGTCTTAATAAAATCCAAAAGACTGTAGGAGTCGCTTCAATGACACTGTTGGTCTTGGGAACTCAATCTTGTGAAAACAGTTATCTGGATGTTGTGCCGGATAATGTTGCGACGATAGATCTTGCATTTAAATTGCGTAATGAAGCCGAAAAATATTTGTTTACTTGTTATTCCTATTTGCCTAAGAATGGAAACGCGGTACACAATATAGGCATGTTGGCAGGAGATGAAACCTGGATACCTATGCAAGATGAAGCCATTAATAGTTATGCATTTGATATTGCCAGAGGTTTGCAAAGGGTGTCAAATCCGTATATGGATGCTTGGGAAGGTAGATTTCAAGGGGGAGGTCCTGCTGATGGTTACAGACTTTTTACAGGGATACGTCATTGTAATATCATGTTGGAAAATTTGGAAAATTTAAATAGAATTCCTGATTTAAGTGAATCGGAACGTTTAAGATGGACCGGGGAAGCCAAATTTTTGAAAGCCTATTATCATTACTATCTGATGCGTATGTATGGCCCGATTCCGGTTATGAGAAAAAATGTTCCAATTGATGCGCCTATTGATCAAATTCAGGTATCCAGAGAACCTATTGATGAAACAGTGGATTATTTAGTTCAACTTTTGGATGAAGCTGCTGTGACACTTCCTCCACAAATAGTGGATACACAAAATGAATTAGGACGTATTACAAGACCGGTTGCATTGGGTATTAAAGCGGAAATTTTATTGATGGCAGCCAGTCCATTATTCAATGGAAATGCTGATATGGCTGGTTTTAATACTAAAGATGGAACTCCTTTTTTCAATCCGACTTTTGATCCGTTAAAATGGGAAAGAGCTGCAGATGCGGCAAAAGAAGCTATTGATGTTGCAGAAGCCAATGGAAGTAAAATTTTCTATAAAGATGATATCTCATTCGATATTGAGCCTATTACTAAAACTAAGTTGGATATCACCCAAGCGGTTACCGAACGTTGGAATGAAGAAATTATTTGGGCAAATCCCAACAGCCGTACCTATGAATTACAACGTTTGTGTATGGCACCACTTGCTGTTACGGTACAGCATTGGCAAGCCAGAAAAGTGTTATCTCCTACTCTTGAGAGTGCCCAGATGTTTTATACCAAGAACGGTGTGCCAATAGAGGAAGATAAAACACTTAATTTTACTAATATAACTGATTTGCAGGAGGCTGGAGCTGCAGATCAATACAATATTGCGTTAGGTCGCAGAACCTCTATATTGAATTTTAACCGTGAGCCTCGTTTTTATGCGGATCTTGGTTTTGATGGTGCCATCTGGTATAAATATGATAGTGGTTCCGATGATACCCGTTGGCATATTCAAGCTAAATACAAAGATTATGCAGGTAGCTCGGATGCTTTCGACTTTAATGTTACCGGTTATTATTTGAAAAAATTAGTGAACTGGGAACAGACATTCGGAGGAGGTACTCTTTATAAAGACTATGCTTGGCCAGAGTTACGATTGGCAGATTTATATTTAATGTACGCAGAGGCTTTAAATGAAGCCGAAGGACCTACCGCAGCGGTGTTACAATATGTAGATGCGATTCGAACAAGAGCCGGTTTAAATGGAGTTGCTGCTTCTTGGACAAATTATTCCTCCAATCCGAGTAAGTATACCACTAAAGAGGGAATGCGCCAAATCATTCGTCGTGAGCGGAATATAGAATTGGCTTTTGAAGGTAAAAACTATTGGGATTGCAGACGTTGGAAAACAGCGACACAAGAGTTTAATGAACCGGTAAAAGGATGGAATGTATTTGGTTCTACGGAAGCCGATTATTACCAAATCAGAACTTTGTTTCAACAACGATTTGTGGCTCCAAGAGATTATTTTTGGCCATTATATGAAACAACGCTTATACAAAACCCTAATCTGGTTCAAAATCCAGGATGGTAAAATGACTAATAAAAATTAAAATTATGAGACTAAAATTTATAAAATATATATCTATTTTGATATTGCCTCTATTTGGGGTTCTATTTAGTTGTTCAGAAGATAAAGGTGCAAAACCGTTAGAACACAGTACTATTGCTCCTGGAGAAGTAGAAAATATAGCGGTTCAGAATTTACCCGGAAAAGCTAAACTTACGTATAGTTTACCTGATGATAAAGATTTGCTATATGTAGTGGCACAATATGCTTTAGAGAATGGAACTAAAATGGAAGTAAAGGCTTCCTACTACAACAATTCGATGCTTTTGGAAGGTTTTAGAGGAAATACCGAGACTGAGGTAACGGTTTATGCCGTAAATCGTAGTGAGGTAAAATCCAGTCCCGTAAAAATTAAGGTAAATCCTCTTTTGGCTCCTATATTTGATGTATATGATGCATTAACAGTGCAACCTGATTTTGGTGGTTTACGGATTAAGACCGTTAATCCAACTAAAGAAAACCTGTCTATTTTGGTTTTGCAGAAAAATACCCAGGGCGATTGGGAACCCTCGCCAAAAAGTATTTATACCAAGACAACTACGGTTAATCAGGCGTTAAGAGGATTCGAAATTAAACCGCAGGAATTTGCTTTTGTAATTAGAGACCGATGGTTGAATGTTACCGATACCTTATTCCAGGAAGTAACACCAATTTTTGAACAATTGATGCCAAAGAGCAGTTATGGAGCAATTAAGTTGGCTAATGATGCGCAGGTAATTGGTACTTATCCTGTTACCAACTTATGGGATGGACAATTTTTAGAGTGGTGGGGATCCTATTTTACAGGAAGAACTCTTGACATAGGAAACCATTTGGTTACTTTTGATATTGGAAAAATAACCAAACTAAGCCGATTGAGGATTTGGCAATTCTCGGAACCAATTGGAGGCCAACGACTGTATTATTATCTGGGAGCCATGCGAAAGTTCAGGATTTGGGGTAGCAATACCTTGAATAACGGTAATCTTTCAGGTTGGACTAATATGGGAGAATATGAAGTTGGAAAAGATTTCTTTGAAGTCATTAAACCATCCGGATTGCCTTATGCCCAAGAAAATAATGATGATCTGATAGCAGCAAGGGATGGCCAGGATTGGGAAATTTCTATTGATAAACCGGCGGTAAGATATTTAAGGATTGAATGTTTGGAAAACTGGACAGGTGGTCAATTTATGGCAGTTTCAGAGGTACATGTTTATGGTAATCCTAACTTTTAAATTTAAATATTATGAAATTTTTTAAATATAATTTATACATAGTCATTCTTCTGGCATCGATTTTAAGCATATTTTCTTGCACAGGAAGTGATGAGTATTTGAAATTTACTGAAGATGGTGAAATTTCTTATACGGGAAAGATAGATTCCCTAAAAATATTCCCTGGGCACAATAGAGTTAAGGTGCAAGGTCTTGTTATTTCAGACCCTAAGGTTGCTGAATTAAGGGTCTATTGGAATAATAAAAAAGATTCTGTTGTGGTACCGATCAATAGGACTAATGGGGTTGATGCTGTATCCAAAATTATTGAAGGTCTCCCAGAAAACATTTATAATTTCGAAGTAAAGACTTTCGATGCTAAAGGGAATAGTTCCATTTCTCAAAATGTTACTGCTCAGTCTTATGGAGAACGGTATCAGACGAGTTTAACTGATAGAAAAATTATTGCCAGTAAATTATCCAGTGATTTCTCTCTTACAATTGATTTTGCAACGATGGATTTAACCTCAGGAGCTTATGCAACTGAAATTGTTTATACAGACAATTCGAATGTGGAGCATACGGTAACGGTTCCGGTTGCTGATAGTCAGGTAGTTATGCCGAATTATAAAATAGGTAGTGTGTTTAAACAACGTTCGTTGTTTTTACCGGCACCAACTGCTATAGATACTTTTTATACTGATTTTGTCACAAAAGAACCTCAAGTTATCGATCTTACGTATATGATTAAGAATAATAAGAGACCATTTGTAGCCTCTTCATTTTCTGGCAGATGGGGGACTTTGGCCGATTGGACAACCAATGACGCTTGTAAAAACCATGGCGGTTATGGCGGTATAGATTTTGGATGTTGCGGTAATCCTCCTGCTACAATAAATTTAGAATCCGGTTGGGGTTCTCCAAGCATAACTAATGGGAAAATACATCAAACCATAACATTAGAGGCTGGGACGTATGTTTTTAATGCTCCGTTATTGGCATCTGGTAGTGCTATTAATAGTGGTTATACCTTAACTGATTATGTTTATTTGGCAGTTGCAAAGGGTAATTCCTTGCCTGACTCCAGTGGTGGAGCTCTTGAAACAGATCCTGTAACCTTAGGATTTAAAAGAATAGTTAAGACAATGAGTGCAGATAGTGCAGTTATTACATTTACTATTACCCAATCTCAACAGGTTTCCTTGGGTATTTCAACTACACAAGGAAATGAAAGATACGGTCATTTTTTATCTTTCAATTTATTTAAAAAGAATAATTAATTCAGGTATTCTTTAAATATAAAATCTGGCATGTAGTTCTGAATTACATGCCATTTTTTTAGAAATTTTGGATTAGTGGTAAGCCTATTTTGAAATGGTATGATAAATGGAATTTAGAGATGTTTGAGACATCGAATTAATAAAAGTCTTTTATTTAATCTAGTGGCTATTTTTAAAAACTGGTAGGGACTGGTATTGAAAAATGGATTTAATACATAGATTTGAATTTAACATTATAGAACTGCTAATCTAATTTATATTTTTGATGAAATCCTTTAAATTAATTTTCTTATTATTTCTTGCTGTGCCTAGCTTTCTTTTTGGAGCTGATATCCAAATTACTAATCTTAAGGTAGAAAATGCAGCAACTCCTATTGGTCTTGATGTGTCTCAGCCTGTCTTTAGTTGGCAAATGGAAACATTGAACAAAAACAGAGGCAATTATCAAAATGCCTACCAAATTATTGTAACCAATAATCTGGGGTATGTGGTGTGGAATACCGGGAAAGTTAAAAGTGGAGAATCTATTAATATCAAATATAAAGGCGAAAATTTTAAGCCTACAACTTTGTACCATTGGACTGTAAACGTTTGGGATCAAAAAGGTAAAAAATACTCCACAAAGTCTTGGTTTGAAACTGGCTTGTTGAACCATAAAATGGTAACGAATACCGATTCAGACAAAGAAACAACCGCCTGGTCTGGAGCAAAGTGGATTGGTGGTAATCCCAATGATTTGGTTTTGTATTCTCAATATCTTCCGGTTTTTGTTATCAATAGTACGATTCAGTTGGATGAAAAATCACAATCAACCAAAGCATCTTTAGTTTATGGCGCTAATGATCAGCGTTTAATGGACCGAAATAAAAATCAATACAAACTGGAGAATAAAAAGGGCGATAGTTACATTCAGGTCGAATTGAATATGGTGCCTTTAAATTCAGATGGAAATGCAAAGCTGAATATTTATCGGGTGGGTTATCATCCAAATGATAAAAAAGACAGCCCTTTTAAAAGTTTTTCCATTTTGAATTCGATTATCAATAAAGAAAACCAGTACAATCCGCATACTGTAAGTGTTCAAAGCTGTTTGGGAGTTACTAAGATTTATATCGATGGGAACTCAAGAGAAAATTTGGTGGCCGATATCAATTTAAATCCATTAGGAGCTGGAGGCGATTTTATAGCTTTTCCTGTTGTAGGCGATATTGGTTTTCTAGTGCCTAAGGGAGAAAAAGCACAGTTTTCAAAAATCGAAATTAAAAATTACCGAAGTCCTTCAAATGTGATTTTTTCTGGGGATAGTAATTCTTCAATTTTGTTTTCGTCATTTAAAGAAGTAACTGTTGAAAATAATAGCTATGCGGTAACGGGAGGAGATAATGGAGCTTTTGTTTTAGCAAATCCAAGTCAGAATTCCATGCCGATGCTGCGTACCGTTTTTGGAATCGATTCTCCCAAAATAAGTAAAGCCCGATTGTATGTTACGGCACGCGGTATTTATGATGTGTATTTAAATGGAAAAAAAATAGGAGACGATTATTTTAATCCGGGACTAACACAATACAATAAAACCCATTTGTATCAAACCTATGATGTAACGGCAAATATCCAGGAAGGGAACAATGTATTGGGAGCCATTCTTGGCGAAGGCTGGTGGAGTGGCGGCAGCACATTTGTTGGCGAAAACTGGAATTTTTTTGGTGATCGTCAATCGATGCTGGCTAAATTGGTAGTTACTTATGCCGATGGCAGCGAAAAAATTATCACAAGTAATCCCGAAACATGGGAGTATTTTAATGATGGACCTATAAAGTATAGCAGCTTTTTTCAGGGTGAAGCTTATGATGCTACAAAAGAAAAAGCAATTGAAGGCTGGAGTACAGCTGGATATGATGCGTCCCGTTGGCATCAGGCGATAGCCATAGGAACAAATGGGTTTGTAAGTTCTGAAGGAACTGCCAATCTACCAAACTTTAACAATTTTACCGATGCTCAGTTAATAGGACAGTTTGGTACAACGGTTAAGCCAATTAAAGAATTGACGGCTCAATCGGTTACGGAGGTTCGTCCGGGAGTATTTGTTTATGATATGGGACAAAACATGGTAGGTGTGCCAAAAATCATCTTGAATAATGTAGAAAAAGGAAAAACAATCGCATTGCGTTATGCCGAAGTTTTGTATCCTAATTTACCTGAATATAAAGGAAATGAAGATTTACTAATGCTCGAAAATGTCAGGGCGGCTATGTCGCAAGACATTTATATAACCAAAGGGGGTAACGAAACCATAACGCCACGATTTACCTTTCACGGATATCGTTATGTAGAAATAACGGGAATAGAAAAACCATTACCGCTAATGGATGTTAAAGGGACGGTATTGAGTTCGATACATCAATTGTCTTCTCATTACCAAACATCAAATCCTTTGGTAAATAAATTATGGGAAAATATAACATGGTCTACCTATGGAAATTTTCTATCTATACCAACCGATTGTCCCCAGCGTAACGAACGTTTGGGATGGAGTGGAGATATTTCCGTTTTTTCCCGAACTGCAGTCCATTTATCAGATGTTAAGCAATTCTTGAAAAGACACATGCTGGCGATGAGAGACATCCAAAGGGAAGATGGACGTTTTCCGGATGTAGCTCCTCTAGGTGTAGGATTTGGAGAAACCATGTGGGGAAGTGCAGGAATTACAGTTGTCTGGGAAAACTACTTGCAATATGGAGATCTAAGTTTATTGGAAGAGCATTATGATGCTATGAAAAGTTACGTCAATTACCTTATAACCGATATTGATAAGCAAACTGGTGTTTTAAAAGAAAAAGAAAGAAACACCTGGACCTCTTTAGGAGATTGGTTGAGTTTAGAAGATTCTAAAAATGAAAAAACACTGTTTTGGGAAGCCTATTTTATCTATGATTTGGAAATTATGTCTAAGGTGGCAACCATATTAGATAAAAAGAAAGATCAGGAACATTTTTCA
>JAKFBW010000066.1:0-29759 GCA_036676965.1 Flavobacterium sp.
CTTCCTTCAGATTCCACCTCACAATGGACACCCTTGCATTTAGCTAACACTTCCCACTGTAAAGGCGTGTTCGGGACTTCCACCCTAGAGTTACCGCCCATGCTGGGCACACAACAAAAAAGCCTGTCTGGTAAATATTCCAGACAGGCTTTTTTAAAATCAAAAAATTGAATTTACATTTTAGCTTTCAATTCTTTCGCTTTATCAGTCATCTCCAAAGCTCTATATACGCTTAACAAAGTAACTTTAACTTCTTTATTATTCGGATCCAATTCGGTTGCTTTTTCTAAATAAGGCAAGGCATTTTTAAACAATACCTCTCTTTGTTTTTTAAGCGCTTCATAGCGCTTATTATCTTTTTCAGAAGTACCTAACTTATTAATTTCATCAACAATTTTCTTGTCAGCATCCAACTTAATGATCGCTAAATTTAGATAGGCATTGGTATAATCCGGTTTGATTGCGATAGCTTTCAAATAATATTTTTCAGCGTCAACATAATTTCCTGCATTACCACTGATTACACCTAAATTAAACAACAAACCTTCATCATTTGGATTTTTTTCCAACACTTCAGAAATCAATGCTTTATATTTCTCAAAATCTTTGGTATCTAAATACAAATTGGCTTCCGTCAGCGTCAAAGAAGTATCATCAGGATTAGCAACTCTGGCATCAGCAATTGCTTTTTTGGCTTCTTCAACTTTACCATTTTGAACTAAGATCAAAGCTATGTTTTTATAAATCTCTCCTCTTTTTGACTCAATTTGTTCCGTTCTAGGTTTCTCGTGGGTCCCTAATTTTACAGCCCTATCTCTCTCTGCGGCTGTAGCATAAGCATTTTCCTCACCAGTTATTTTACTTACTGCCAAATAACTAGTTCCTTTTCCAGAGTAATTTAATTTCTTTAAAATATCATACAACTCTAATGCTTTATCATAATTTTTAGCAGCAACATAAGTACTGGCTGCATAATAGAGATATACTGTATCTTTCTTGTCCAATAAATAAGCATCATACAATTTACTTGCTCCTTCGGCATGTTTTTCTGCTTTAGAATCGACTATTGATGCATTGATCAACTTATTTTTAATGGTAACAATTGACGTTGCAGCTTCTGCTGAATATTTACTTTTCCCCGAAGCTTTCTCCGTTGCAATCAACTCTTGATAAGCTGCAGCAGCTAAAGACAAATTCTTATCAGTATCCACATTTTTATTGGCCAATGCCAAAAGCGCATCTCCTTTCAAGGATAAAAATTGTGCTTTTTGTTCATCCGAAGCATTAGCCATTAAAGATTCTGCCCCTTGCAAAATTGTCAGTGCTGCCTGAGCTTCACCTTTTTTCAACACCTTATCTGCTTCTTTTAATTCATTTTTCTGAGCAAAAGTAGCTACTGATATCAATAATGCTGATGCAAGTATTACATATTTACTTTTCATAAAATTCTGTTTTTATATTTAATTAATCCTTTAAAATTTACACTTAATCTTCTGAATCATCCTCAGCATCCTCAGCATCCTCAACATCGTCGTCGTCTAATTCTGCGTCGGCGTCGGCGTCATCACCGGCGTCGTCGTCTTCAAGAACTTCCAACACTGGTTTTACGCGTTCAATAACCGCAGCTTCTATGACATTTCCGTCTTGGTCAACAACAACTTCTTCGACATCATCTTTCATTACTTTTGTAACAGCAGCGATAGAATCGTTTCCTTTCAGATTTATCAATTTCACACCTTGGGTAGCACGCCCCATAACACGTAAATCTTCAATAGCCATTCGGATAGTTAATCCGGATTTATTGATAATCATCAAATCATCAGCATCTGTTACAGCACTTATCGAAATTAATTTACCTGTTTTTTCTGTGATATTAAGGGTTTTAACACCTTTTCCTCCACGATTCGTAATTCTATACACATCTTCGCCATCATCATCAACCAATTTGGTACGTTTACCATATCCGTTTTCAGTTACCACTAAAATTTGTGAATCGTTAATATCGTCTTTGTCAACAGTAACCATGCCAATAACTTCATCGGTATCATCTTTAAGTGTAATACCACGAACTCCGGAAGCCGTTCTTCCCATCGGACGTGTTTTTGTCTCTTCAAAACGAACTAATTTTCCAGATTTAACAGCCAGGATAATTTGGCTTTCACCATTAGTCAATTCAGCGCCTAACAATTCATCGCCTTCTTTAATGGTAATAGCAGCAACACCATTTACCCTTGGTTTAGAATATTTTTCCAAAGATGTTTTCTTAACCTGTCCTTGCTTAGTTACCATAACTAAGTTGTGTTTTTTAATATAATCCTGGTCTTTTAAATCTTGGGTACAGATAAATGCTTTTACCTTATCATCACTTTCTATATTGATAAGATTCTGAATCGCTCTACCTTTGGCTGTTTTGCTTCCTTCCGGAATTTCATAAACACGCATCCAGAAACATTTCCCTTTTTGGGTAAAGAACATCATATATTGATGATTCGTAGCCACAAACATATGCTCTAAGAAATCCTGATCTCTTGTTCCGGCACTTTTCTGACCTACCCCTCCTCTATTCTGGGTTTTGTATTCTGTTAAGTTGGTACGTTTGATATACCCGGCATGCGAAATGGTAATTACCACGTTTTCATCGGCAATTAAATCTTCAATACTCACATCACCTCCAGAATATTCTATCTGCGAACGACGGGCATCTCCGTATTTATCACGAATTTCCTCAAGCTCTTCTTTGATTAAAGCGGTTCTTAAACCAACATCCGCCAATAACGCTTTCAAATGTTCGATTAATTTCATCAATTCCTCATATTCCGCTCTTAACTTGTCTTGTTCCAGACCGGTTAACTGACGCAAACGCATTTCAACAATCGCACGAGCCTGAATATCGGATAATTTAAATCTTTCGATTAATTTTTCTCGGGCCTCTTCCGTATTTTTTGAACCTCGGATTAAAGCAATTACTTCATCAATATTATCTGATGCAATAATTAAACCTTCTAAAATATGTGCCCTTTCCTCTGCTTTACGCAATTCAAACTGAGTCCTTCTAACCACTACATCATGACGGTGCTCAATAAAATAGTGAATCATATCTTTCAGATTCAACATTTGTGGACGACCTTTTACTAATGCAATATTATTTACACTGAATGACGATTGTAATTGTGTAAATTTATACAAGGTATTCAAAACTACATTTGGAGTAGCATCACGTTTCAGGATATAAACGATACGCATACCGTTTCTATCCGATTCATCCCGAATATTGGCAATTCCCTCAATCTTTTTCTCGTTAACAAGGTCAGCTGTACGCTTGATCATATCAGCTTTGTTCACCTGGTATGGGATTTCGGTAACAATGATTGACTCCCTTCCATCCACTTCTTCAAAACCAACTTTGGCACGCATTACAATACGGCCTCTACCAGTTTTGAATGCTTCACGTACCCCTTCATATCCATATATCACCCCTCCGGTAGGAAAATCCGGAGCTTTTATATGGTTCATCAATTCATCTATTTCAATATCGTTATTATCAAGATAAGCAAGTGTTCCATTAATAACCTCAGTAAGATTGTGAGGCGGCATATTGGTCGCCATACCTACAGCAATACCTGTCGCGCCATTTACCAATAAAGTAGGAACACGTGTTGGCATTACTTTTGGCTCATATAAAGTATCATCAAAGTTCAATTGAAAATCAACTGTTTCTTTTTCGATATCAGCCATGATTTCTTCCGAAATCTTTTTCATTCGGGCCTCAGTATAACGCATCGCTGCCGGACTGTCACCGTCGACAGAACCAAAGTTACCTTGTCCGTCAACCAATAAATAGCGCATACTCCACTCTTGGGCCATACGAACCATGGCATCATAAACCGAGGTATCTCCGTGAGGGTGATACTTTCCTAAAACTTCTCCGACTATTCTTGCCGATTTTTTGTGGGCAGATCGTGAGTTAACTCCCAAATCATACATTCCATAAAGTACTCTTCGATGTACCGGTTTCAAGCCATCTCTAACATCAGGAAGCGCTCTGGATACAATTACCGACATCGAATAATCGATGTAAGCTGATTTCATTTCATCTTCTATGTTAATAGGAATTAACTTTTCTCCTTCAGACATAAGTTGTTATATTAAAAAATTATATTAGTTACAAAACGTGCCAATATACGGTTTTTTGAAATTTTTAAAAGCTTTTCAACCCACTTATTTCAATGATTTATTAACAAAAACTTTCGTTGTTTTAGTTAATAAAATAAGCCATAATATTCTTTATTTTACTATTTTTTTTGTCTCTTAGCTGACAAGAGCACTTAAAGGAATGATTTTTGTTTTTAAAAAACTAAATCACTAAATTTACATATACCAAATATATATTATGGATGATAATTTTTCACCAAGAGTAAAGGACGTTATTACCTATAGCAAGGAAGAAGCTTTGCGATTGGGTCATGACTTCATTGGAACCGAACATCTGATGTTGGGTATCCTGAGGGATGGTAATGGAAAGGCTATAAAAATATTAAATAATCTATCCGTCGATCTTGATCATTTGCGCAGAAAGGTAGAGATACTAAGCCCTGCGAGCCCCAGTATTGACACCAATATAGAGAAAAAAAACCTACACTTGACCCGTCAAGCCGAAAGAGCGCTGAAAACTACTTTTCTGGAAGCAAAAGTATTTCAAAGTTCCTCTATCAGCACAGCACATTTACTGCTGTGTATTTTAAGAAATGAAAACGATCCCACAACCAAGTTACTGAATAAACTAAAAATAGATTACGACGTAGCCAAAGAACAATATTTAAATATGACTCCAAACGAAGAAGATTTTTTAGAAAATTTACCGAAAGCATCAGACTCATACAACGATGATTTAGGACAAGATGACAGCCTTAAAGAAGGGAATTTCAACAATCCTGTTAATAAATCCAATAAAAAATCTAAAACGCCGGTTTTAGACAATTTCGGAAGAGATTTAACAGAAATGGCAGAAGAAGGAAAATTAGATCCTGTAGTTGGTCGTGAAAAAGAAATTGAACGTGTATGCCAAATTTTGAGCCGTCGCAAAAAGAACAACCCGCTCCTTATAGGTGAACCCGGAGTTGGAAAATCAGCTATTGCCGAAGGACTGGCATTGAGAATCATACAAAAAAAAGTTTCCCGAATCCTTTTCAACAAGCGCGTAGTAACCTTAGATTTAGCCAGCCTTGTTGCCGGAACTAAATACCGTGGGCAGTTTGAAGAAAGAATGAAAGCAGTGATGAACGAACTAGAAAAAAATGACGATATCATTCTTTTCATTGACGAAATTCACACCATTGTTGGAGCCGGAGGAGCCACAGGTTCCCTGGACGCATCCAACATGTTCAAACCGGCTTTGGCCAGAGGGGAAATTCAATGTATTGGTGCCACAACGCTAGACGAGTACAGACAGTACATCGAAAAAGATGGTGCCTTGGAAAGACGTTTTCAAAAAATAATAGTGGAACCTACTTCTGTAGAAGAAACCATTACAATTTTGAACAATATCAAAAACAAATATGAAGACCACCACAATGTCACCTATACACCGGAAGCAATAGAAGCCTGTGTGAAGCTGACGAATCGATATATGTCTGAGCGTTTTTTACCGGACAAGGCGATTGACGCACTAGACGAGGCCGGTTCCCGCGTACATATTACCAATATTGAAGTTCCTAAAAAAATCCTGGATTTAGAACGTCAATTGGAAGAAATACGCGAATTGAAAAATGCGGTTGTCAAAAAACAAAAATATGAAGAAGCCGCTAAACTTCGTGATGACGAAAAACGTATCGAAAAAGATTTAGCCATAGCCCAAGAACAATGGGAAGAAGACGCCAAGAACAATCGTATTCTGGTTAGCGAGGACAATGTTGCCGATGTAGTTTCTATGATGACCGGAATTCCGGTAAATCGTATTGCACAAACCGAAAGCAACAAATTAGCCAAATTACCTGAACTGATTGAAAGCAAAGTAATCGGACAAAACGAAGCCGTAATGAAAATTGCCCGTTCTATCCAAAGAAATCGCGCCGGATTGAAAGATCCGAACCGTCCAATTGGTTCCTTTATTTTCTTGGGACAAACCGGAGTTGGAAAAACACAATTGGCCAAAGTTCTGGCCAAAGAATTATTTGATTCTGAAGATGCCCTGGTTCGAATTGACATGAGTGAATACATGGAGAAATTTGCCATTTCACGTTTAATTGGAGCGCCTCCGGGATATGTAGGTTACGAAGAAGGAGGACAATTAACCGAAAAAGTACGAAGAAAACCATATTGTGTAGTGTTATTGGATGAAATCGAAAAAGCACATCCGGACGTTTTCAACATGTTATTACAAGTTCTCGATGATGGTTATTTAACCGATAGTTTAGGCCGAAAAATTGACTTCAAAAACACAATCATCATCATGACTTCCAACGTTGGAGCCAGACAGCTGAAAGACTTCGGACAAGGTGTTGGATTTGGCACTGCCGCCAAAATAGCGCAAGCCGATGACAACTCTAAGAGCATTATTGAAAACGCCTTAAAGAAAACGTTTGCTCCGGAATTTTTAAACAGAATTGACGATGTAATTGTTTTCAACGCATTGGAAAAAGAAGACATTAATTTGATTATAGAGATTGAATTACAAAAATTATATGCCAGAATCGCAGAATTAGGCTATCATTTGAGTCTTTCAGACAAAGCAAAAGCGTTCATTGCCGAAAAAGGATTTGACAAACAATTTGGTGCAAGACCTTTGAAAAGAGCTATCCAAAAATATGTCGAAGATGCCCTTGCAGAAGAAATCATCACTTCTAAAATTGCCTCTGGAGACGAAATTTTTATGGATATTGAAGAAGGCGCACAAGAACTAACCGTTGACGTGCATAAGGCGGAAGAGCCTACCAACCTATAAGTATTTATTCAAATAATTTCATAACAAACCCGTTACGTTTTTATAACATAACGGGTTTATTCTTTACAGAAATCCAACCTTCATTTTAAAACCAATACCTACATTTGGGCTTTTTTAAAATGGATAAACAATATCAAAAATATGTCTCTAAACAAAGTTATTCTGGGCAGTGAAGAATGGTGTTCCTTTCCCGAATTAGGAATTCCAACCATAAAAGCACGCGTTGATTCGGGAGCAAAAACCTCCGCCCTACATGCCATCAACATTGCTCCCTTTATCAGGAATGATTCGAATTGGGTAAAATTTGACATCAATCCCATTCAGAATAACTTAAAAACGATCATCCACTGTGAAGCACCTTTGGTAGATAAACGCATCGTAAAAAGCTCCAGCGGTTTCCGGGAGCAACGCTATGTAATTCAGACCAATTTAGAAATTGGCAATTCCATATGGCCTATAGAAATGACTTTGACCAATCGGGATTCCATGGGATTCCGTATGCTTTTGGGACGGGAAGCCATGAGCGGAAGAGTATTGGTTGATCCCGAGCAACAATATCTTTTGGGTCAGCCCACCACAGATAACTTAAAAGAATTTTACAAGAATTCAGAGAAAGCCAGCTCCGGTTTACGCATCGGCTTACTAGCCAGCAATCCCGAATTATACAGCAACAAACGCATCATGGAAGCAGGTGAAATGAGGGGACATGAAATGCATTTTTTGAACATCAAAGAATGCTACATGAAACTGGATGCCAAGAAACCAGAAATCCATTACAGAGGTGGAATAATTCTGGATCAATTTGACGCCATCATACCAAGAATAAGACCAAGTATTACCTTTTATGGCTGTGCGCTTACAAGACAATTTGAAGCCTTAAAAGTATTTTGCCTGAACTCGTCCACAGCAATTACCCAATCGCGTGATAAACTATACTCTTTACAACTGCTTTTGCATAGTGGAATAGACATCCCTACCACCGGATTTGCCAATTCCCCGCTCGACACCAATGATTTAATAAAAATGGTTGGAGGTCCGCCTTTAATCGTAAAATTACTGGAAGGAACGCAAGGAAAAGGGGTTGTACTGGCTGAAACCAAAAAAGCTGCCGAAAGTGTAATTAACGCCTTCAAAAGCTTAAACGCAAATATTTTAGTTCAGGAATTCATCAAAGAAGCCAACGGTAAAGACATCCGGTGCTTTGTGATTGACGGCAAAGTTGTTGCTTCCATCCAGCGGGAAGCCATGCCCGGGGAATTCAGGGCCAACATTCATCTTGGCGGAACGGCATCTATCATAAAAGCCACCAGCGAAGAAAAACGCATTGCCATAAAAGCTGCCAAAGCCATGGATTTGAAAGTAGCCGGAGTCGATATCATCCGATCTTCAAAAGGCCCTTTGCTGTTAGAAGTAAATTCATCGCCCGGATTGGAAGGAATCGAAGGAGCTACCAATAAAGATATCGCAGGCGAAATGATTCGCGCAATTGAAAAAAATTTCAAACTAAAATAATCAATCTGACGCAAAATAAAAAACCATCCCAAAATGTATCATTAGGATGGTTTTTTGTTTTTTATTTTGAAATATTACAGAAAAATATCCAGTAAATAGTATATCAGGGCTGCTAAAATTGCCGAAACCGGAATGGTTAAAATCCAGGCCCAAATCAATCTTACAGTTACTCCCCAACGTACTGCCGAAACCCTTTTGGTAACACCAACTCCAATGATAGAACCTGTTATGGTATGGGTTGTAGATACAGGGATTTTAAAATGCTCGGTCAAAAACAACGTTAATGCTCCGGCAGATTCTGCTACAACACCTTCAAAAGCAGTTACTTTTGTAATTTTCGAACCCATTGTTTTAACAATTTTCCAACCACCACTCAACGTTCCTAATGCAATCACAGAGTAACAGGTTAACGGAATCCAAGATGGCATTTTAAACGAACCGTCTTCTTTTGGTAATTCAACATCAAGCCAGGCCGGCAAATCAACATCTCCAGCTATCCTTACATAAACTGCCACAGCTGCTGCAATAATACCCATTACTTTTTGTGAATCATTCCCACCATGACCTAAACTGAAAGCCGCAGAAGATAATAATTGCATTTTCTTAAGGATTGCTTCTGATTTAGCTGTCGAAAACGAGCTGAAAAACAAATTAAATACAGCCAGACTAAAGAAAATAAAGCCTACCAAAAACCATTTGATATTATGCGGTTCTGTTATAACGCTCCAAAAGGGACTTTCAAACCTTGGTTTCTTTATTTCCTCATAAGGCACTAATATCACTGTGAAAAACCAAACCGTCAAAATCATTAAAACAACCGTCAGTATTTTAGGATAGACATTTTTCTTTGACGAATACATCAACCATAAGGATATAAAATAAGAGATAATCATTCCTAACAACGGCGCAAAAACAATAAATAAAATAATTATTAAAACCCCTGAAGGCAACAATTCCCCTTCTTTTGCCGCTTTTAGCCAGCTTACAATTTTAAGCCCGTAATGTTCCGGATCTTGTACCGTACCGGAAAATCCGTGTGCAATAGCCGATCCGGCAAACCCTCCAATTAAGGTATGTGATGAAGAAGATGGAATCCCTTTCCACCAGGTGAATAAGTTCCAAATAATAGCAGCAATAACCCCTGCCAGTATCACCGTTAAATCAATACTGCTGGTATGGGCGGTCTTCGCCACCGTATCTGCGACTCCAAAACCAAAAACCCAATAGGCCAAAAAGTTAAAGAATGCGGCCCAAAGCACTGCTTGAAATGGTGTCAAAACTTTTGTCGCTACAATGGTCGCAATAGAATTAGCCGCATCATGAAAACCATTGATATAATCAAAAATTAACGCTAAAACTATTATTATAATAAGTAGAGTAAAATCCATAAATGTATTTCAGTAAAACTGATAGAATTAAGAATGTTTTACGGCAATTGATTCTAAAACGCTCGCTACACTTTTACATTTGTCAGTAGCCGATTCTAAAACAGACAATACTTCCTTGTATTTGATAATGTTTTTAGCATCTGTTTCATTTTCGAAAATTTCAAATACCGCTTTGTTATAAACACTATCCGATTTGTTTTCTAATTTGTTAATCTTAGAACAGGCTTGCGTGATGTTTTTTATATTTTTAAAACTCCTCAATTCTTTTACCGCCATGTCAATGTTCTGACAGGCTTCCAGATTGATTTCAGTCAATTTTCTGATGGATTTCGTGATTTTATCTACATGATATAAACGCATAATACTTGCCGCCCCGTGCAATCTGCCGGCTACGTTATCAATAGAAGTGATTAGAGAGTGGATATCTTCCCTGTCAAATGGAGTGATAAAATTCCTGCTCAATTCAAGATTGGTTTCACGGGTAATATCTTCCCCTTTTTGTTCCAAAACATTAATTCTCTGAAACAACTCTTCTCTTTCTTTCAATGGTAAATTAACCGCTTCGTGTAAATCTGATGCTAATTCAATTAAATTACTTGATGCTTTCTCAAAAAGTGGAAAAAATTTCTTGTCCTTTGGAACTAAAAACTGGAAAATACTATTTATTGACATTTTTTTAAATTTTAGAAAGCAAAATTACGGTTTTATTTTATGTTAATGTTAAGTAATTGTTAACAAATTATTTTCCGTTTCAAAACGGTCTAAAAAAGCTCTTTTCAACATATAATATCATAATTTACTTTAAAAAGTAACATTATAAGAATGAAACAATTAGTCTTCTGCTTTCAATCAAATGTTTGAAAAAAATCAGAAAACAACACAATAGCTTTTGCTTTTTTTATAAAAAAACTGTATTTTTGACCACCTTTATTATGAATTCTAACAGAACTACATATCAATCTTCGATGACAACTCTAACAGGAGTTGTAATTTCTGTTACTTTTACAACAACAACTACCCCTTAGGGGTATACTTTTGACATATAATCTTATATTTGCATTTTCCTTTTTTGAAGGAAGGTCTTGGATGTATAAATAACATTGCATTTTTTTTAACAAAACGAACAAAATGAAAGTATTAAAATTTGGTGGAACTTCAGTAGCCAATGCACAAAATATAAAACTGGTCTTAGACATAGTCATCAATCAAGCTCAAAAAGAAAAATTAGTAGTTGTCGTTTCTGCCCTTAGCAAAGTAACCGATTTATTACAACTGGCTTCTGTAAAAGCGGCAGCCAATGACGAAAGCTACAAAGAAGTTGTAGCTGATATCGAAAAAAAACACCTCGACGCTTTAAAAGAACTTATTCCGGTAAGTGAACAAAGTGGTTTGTTAAGCCACATTAAAAGAATTATCAATCATCTGGAAACCATTTTAGACGGATGTTTCCTTCTGGGAGAATTATCAGCCCGAACTTCAGACACCATTTTGAGTTTTGGCGAATTACTTTCTTCCTATGTTATTGCCGAAGCACTTAAACAAAACATAAAAAACAGCGGCTATAAAGACAGCCGAGAACTCATTAAAACCAACACTAATTTTGGAAAAGCAACGGTAAATTTTGACATTACCAATCCGTTAATTGCAGATTATTTTGCATCGAATGACGCCCAAGTGGTGGTTATGCCAGGATTTATAGCTTCATCCGTTGACGGAATCAACACTACATTAGGCCGTGGCGGTTCTGATTATACGGCGGCAATTATCGCCGGAGCGGTAAATGCAACCGAATTAGAAATCTGGACAGACGTAAACGGAATGTTTACCGCTAACCCGAAAATTGTAAAACAAGCCCAACCTATCGCTGCCATATCGTATCAAGAAGCGATGGAGTTGTCGCATTTTGGCGCTAAAGTGTTATACCCGCCAACGATTCAACCGGTGTTAAGAAAGAATATTCCAATTCATATCAAAAACACTTTTAACCCAACAGCGGAAGGAACCTATATTTCAAACAACGTTACCTCAAGCGCTAATCCTGTAAAAGGAATCAGCCATATCGATAATATCACTTTAATTACCCTTGAAGGATCGGGAATGATTGGCGTTTCAGGATCGTCCAAAAGACTTTTTGAAGTATTATCCCAAGCCAATATCAACGTGATTTTCATCACCCAAGCCTCGTCAGAGCATTCGATTTGTATCGGAATTTTAACTGATGATGCCGAAGTGGCCGAAAATGCCATCAACAAAGGATTTGAAATTGAGATTTTACAAAATAAAATCGATCCTTGTATTGTGGAAAAAAACTTATGCATCATTGCATTGGTTGGGGAAAACATGAAAAACTATCAAGGGCTAAGCGGTAAAATGTTCAGCACTTTGGGTAAAAATAACGTTAACATTCGTGCGATTGCACAAGGAGCTTCCGAAAGAAACATCTCGGCGGTAATCAACGAAAAAGACGTCAAAAAAGCCTTGAATACACTTCATGAGCGTTTCTTTGAAGACAACACCAAACAATTGAACCTGTTCGTGATGGGGGTTGGAAACGTGGGTGAAAAATTCATCGAGCAAATCCACCAACAAAGAAAATTCCTGAAAGACAACTTAAAAATAAACGTAAGAGTTATTGCCTTGTCAAATTCCAGAAAAATGCATTTTGACGAAGACGGAATTTCTTTAAAAGACTGGCAAGCCGTTCTGGAAAACGGGAAACCGGCAGACAAAGAAGTATTTATTGAAAAAGTAAAAGCACTCAACTTGCGCAACAGTATTTTCGTGGATATTACCGCAAATGCTGCCGTGGCAGAAACCTATGCGCAATTCTTAAAAGAAAGTATTGCCGTAGTAACCTGCAACAAAATTGCCTGCTCATCAGCTTTTGATAATTATAAAAACCTGAAAAGCCTTTCCAGAAAATACAATGCGCCGTTCTTGTTTGAAACTAACGTCGGAGCCGGACTGCCAATCATTGACACCGTTAAAAACCTGATTGCTTCAGGGGATAAAGTGAATAAGATTCAAGCGGTTTTATCCGGAAGTTTGAACTTTATTTTCAACAATTTTGATGAAAACCATTCTTTCCATGATGTGGTAAAAGAAGCTGGTGTACAAGGATTTACCGAACCGGATCCAAAAATTGACTTAAGCGGTATTGACGTAGCCCGTAAAATTCTGATCCTGATTCGGGAGAGCGGTTATCAAATGGAAATTGAAGATATTGAAAACCATTCTTTCCTTCCTGCTGCATGCATGGAAACAACCAACAATGGCGATTTTTTCCAATCGCTGATAAAACATGCCAGCCATTTCGAAGCCTTATTAGCCGAAGCCAAACAAAAAGAAAGCCGATTGAAATTTGTGGCGCAATTTGAAAACGGAAAAGCCAGCGTAGGATTGCAATTCATTCCAAAAGACCATCCTTTTTATAATTTGGAAGGAAAAGACAACATCGTATTGTTCTTCACCGAACGTTATGTAGACCAGCCTTTGTTGATAAAAGGTGCTGGTGCCGGAGCGGCGGTTACGGCCTCTGGAATCTTTGCGGATGTAATCAGAATTGGAAACGTTTAAAAATAAGTTGCTAAGCAACTAAGGTACTAAGTCGCTAAGTGAAGTGTTTCATCAATAAACACGCCACTTTAAACTTAGAATCTCAGAAACTTAGTACCTCAGAAACTCATAAAAAATGAATGAAATAAAACTATTTTGCCCTGCAACCATCGCCAATCTTTCATGCGGGTTTGATGTACTCGGATTATGTTTGGATAATGTAGGTGATGAAATGATTGTTCGAAAATCAGATCAAAAAGGCGTTCGCATCACCAAAATTGAAGGTGCCGACCTGCCAATGGAAGCAGAGAAAAATGTTGCCGGAGTGGCTTTATTGGCCATGCTGGAAGAAGTGGAAACCGATTTTGGTTTCGAAATCGAAATTTACAAACACATCAAAGCCGGAAGCGGTATTGGGAGTAGTGCTGCCAGTTCTGCCGGGGCGGTTTTTGGTGCCAACGAATTGTTAGGCAGACCTTTTACCCGAAAAGAATTGGTAAAATTTGCCATGCAAGGCGAAAAGTTAGCTTCAGGCAATGCCCATGCCGATAACGTTGCCCCTGCCCTTTTAGGCGGTTTTACATTGGTACGAAGTTCCAATCCGTTGGATATTATACGAATTGACAGTCCGTCTGAATTATTTGCTACGGTGATCCATCCGCAAATTGAGTTGAAAACATCAGATGCCCGTTCGGTACTCAAACAAACCGTTTCCCTAAAAAGCGCCATTACCCAATGGGGAAATGTGGGCGGATTGGTCGCCGGTTTATACACCCAGGATTACGAACTCATCGGACGCTCTTTGCATGACGAAATCGTAGAACCGTTGCGTAGCGTACTGATTCCAGGTTTTGACTTAATCAAGCAATCAGCAATAGAAAACGGTGCGTTAGGTTCCGGAATATCCGGTTCAGGCCCTTCTATTTTTGCGTTGAGCAGAGGAAAGGAAACCGCAGACAAAATTGCCCAAGGCATGAGCGTTGTTTACGACAAGATGAATTTACCGTATGAAATTCATGTGTGTAAGGTGAATGATACCGGAATGAGAGTTATTTAAAAAAGTGATTTAGTCCTTAGTGCTTAGTCCTTAGTTTTATTACTAACGGCTAAGGACTAAGGACTATAAAAAAACTAAGGACTATAAAAAAAAATGAAATATTACAGTTTAAACCATAACGCCCCAAAAGTTTCTTTTCAAGAAGCCGTAATACAAGGATTAGCCACCGATAAAGGATTGTATTTCCCGGAAAGCATCAGCCCGCTTCCACAATCTTTTTTCGACAATATTGAGAACTTAAGCCATGAGGAAATTGCTTTCGAAGCCATTCAACAATTTGTGGGTGACGAAATTCCAACTGAAACGTTGAAACAAATCATTGCCGAAACTTTATGTTTTGACTTTCCTGTTGTTCCCGTAGAAAACGGAATCTATTCGCTTGAACTCTTCCACGGGCCTACGATGGCTTTCAAGGACGTTGGAGCACGTTTCATGTCGCGTTGTCTGGGGTATTTCAACAAAGACAAAAAAGACAACACCAATACCGTTTTGGTAGCGACTTCCGGAGATACGGGAGGCGCCGTTGCCAGCGGATTCCTTGGCGTACAAGGGGTTGAAGTAATCATCCTGTATCCTTCCGGAAAAGTAAGTGATATCCAGGAAAGACAATTGACCACTTTGGGACAAAACATCAAAGCGCTCGAAGTGGATGGTGTTTTTGATGATTGTCAGGATATGGTGAAAAAAGCGTTTCTGGACGAAAGTTTGAAACACAAAAACCTAACTTCGGCCAACTCAATTAATATTGCACGTTGGTTGCCACAGATGTTTTATTTCTTCTTTGCGTACAAAGCCTTGAAAAATCAAAACAAACCCTTGGTGTTCTCCTGCCCTAGTGGGAATTTCGGAAATATTTGTGCGGGTATCATCGCCAAAAAAATGGGTTTGCCTGTTGAACATTTTGTAGCCGCTACCAATGTTAACGATACCGTACCAAGATTCTTGGTAAACGGTGTTTACGACCCAAAACCATCTATCGCCACGATTTCGAATGCGATGGACGTAGGGAATCCAAGTAATTTCATCCGAATTCAGGAAATGTACCAGAATGATTTGGCGCAGTTTAAAAAAGATTTTTCTTCGTATACCTATACTGATGAAGAAACCTTGGCGGCCATGAAAACCATTTACAACACCGATGGTTACATTGCCGAACCACACGGTGCCGTAGGCTATTTGGGACTAAAAAAAGAACTGAAAAATTACCCGAATGCCCTTGGTATCTTCTTAGAAACGGCTCATCCTATTAAGTTTTTGGATGTGGTAGAACCCGCTTTAGGAGTAACATTGCCTATTCCAACTCAAATTGAAAGCGTACTGAACAAAGAAAAAGTAAGTACTAAAATCAAAACTTATGACGAATTGAAAGCCTTTTTGGGATAAACTTTCAAAACCCAATACAGAAACGGCTAAGAGTACTTTTAGCCGTTTTTTTATGGTGTGCCCCCCCCCTTTTATTCTTCCGGCGGACGCACTCGCTTCCCGATAAAATATCGGGAGAGCTCAAACAAAACCTCAAACAAAGTTCATTGAAATCCTATAAAAATTAAAACTTAGTGAAGTAATCCTTCACGCAACTAAAATTATTTTTGTCATTGTCATTGATTTTTTAATATTTATTTTTGATATTAAGTAACTGGAATGGTTTATTGTTGTATTTATTAAAATAATATAACAATATGTTTTTCAGACAATTGAAATTGTTTGTTTAAAAATAAAATACGACATTATATCGTTTTTACTACTTACCATTGAAATTATTAGAACAAACAGCAGTAAAACCGCTGAAATTTACATGACGTAAGTACGAAGAGTATTAAACAAATAAAAAGTCTTTTTGATGTTTTGTAATAATTTATACTTATTTTTGAAATAAATAATGTATTACAATTATCACACATAAACGAGTTACTGACAAGCGTAAAAAACGATATGACAGCAACTATGACAGGCAGACAACGACATAAACCCTTTACACCTTCGGGACACTTCGGACTGAAAAAATCCGACACACAGACTAATGCAAAAGTTTTAAGATTATTGCCAACACATATTTTAAAAAAAAAAATTATTGCCATGCTCATTTGGCACATTTGCTTTTATTTCTTTTTATTTTTAATAGAATTGGCAAAATCAAAAGAGCCAAATCTTCCTGCCCTTTCTGATAGTATAAAACCTTTTTTGCCGCATTAAAATGAATTTAAAACTAAAAATATACACATTTGCAGGCATCGTGCTCCCTGTATTGGTGCTGGCTGTTTACAGCTATGTTCAGATCCGCCAGCAAACCATTGAGCGGGTATACGAAGAAAGAAGGGCACTTGCCTCGCTATCGGCCGGGATATTGAAAGAAAAAATGGATCGCATCAATGATCTGGGGCTTTCATTTTCTACTCGGGTGCTACTATGCCCGCTGGTAGAAGAACAAAAGTGGGAGGCGGCTATTGAATTAGTAAAAAAAATTCCTGAAGATTTTGATTATATAGACCGTGTGTTTATTACGGACACCACCGGAACATTGATGGCTGATGCGCCATCTGCCCCTGAATTAAAAGGAAAAAATTATGCCCAGTTCGATTGGTATAAAGGATTTATAAAAAGCCGTCAGCCTTACCTGTCTCCGGTATATAAACGTACGGTACCTCCTTATTCGATTGTATCTGCCTTTGCCGTGCCTATTAAAAATAAAGAAGGGAAGGTACGCGGCATTCTTGTATTACAGGTGGATATTGACAAACTGCTCCACTGGTGTAAAAGTGTGAAGGCAGGAAGCAATGGCTTTTTATATGTGGCTGACCAAAAAGGACATATCGCCACACATCCTATATATACCAAAACAGATTCCATAGTAGATTACTCCACGGTATCGGTAGTGCCGAAAGCATTGAAGGGCAAAAAAAATGTAGAAACCCTTTATAATACCATCGAAAAAGAAAACCGTCTCACAGCTTATGAACCCATTCCGGGTTATGGGTGGGCAGTTTTTGTAACGCAAGAAGCAAATGCAGCCCTTGCTGTCGGCAGCAGCCTAAATTTTATTATCATTATTTATGTTTTCATCATTCTGCTGGCCTGCGGCCTTGCTTATTTCATCATCCGCGAAATGAACCTGCGGAAAAAATCGGAAGAATCTTTAAAAGAATCGGAAGAAAAATTCCGCAACCTCACCAATTTATCTCCTATTGGTTTTACGCTTACAACCCTGCAGGGAAAAATTATAGAGGCCAATCCTGCCATTTTAGACATGATGGGTTGTAATACAAAAGAAGAATTGATAAACACTCCAGCAGATGAATATTATGTTGATAAAAAGGACAGGGAGGAGTTGCTGAATTTATTAAAGAGCGATGGCCAGGTGAAGAATCTGGAATACAGAATTAAAAAGAAAAACGGAGAGCAGATTTGGATTAGCAACAGCATGGTGCCATTCAAACTCAGCGGCAAAGAACCCCTGATGCTTTCCGCAGTATTAAATATTACGCAAATTAAAAAAGCGGAAGAGCAGCTAAGGGAAAGCGAAGAAAAATTCCGGAATCTCATGAATCTTGCACCGGTAGGCATTACTCTTTCTGCGGTTGATGGGAAAATACTGGAGGCCAACCAGACTATTTTGGACATGATGGGTTTTGCAACGAAAGAAGAATTAATGAAAACTCCTGTTTCGGAATTTTTTGATGATGTAAATGACAGGGAGAAAAGGATACAACTGTTCAAAAAAGACGGTTATGTAAAAAATTATCAGTCACGATTAAGAAGAAAAGACGGAAGCCACATTTGGGTCAGCGGTCATGTATACCCATTCAAACTAAACGACGGAGAAATAGCGATGCTTTCTGCCCAATTAGATATTACCGAAATTAAAAAAACGGAAGAAAAATTAAAAGAGAGTGAAGAGAAATTCCGTAACCTTATGAATTTTTCTCCTGTTGGCATTACACTGTCCACTACGCAGGGAAAAATTCTGGAGAGCAATCAGGCAATACTCGATATGTTTGGCATTGCATCTAAAGAAGAATTCATCAATACACCTGCGTCAGACGTCTATGTTGATAAAAATGACAGGTTGCAAATGATTGAGATGTTCAAAAAAGACGGCATTATAAAAAATTTTGAAGTCCGGCTAAAAAGAAAAAATGGTGAGCATATTTGGGTGAGCAGCCATATTCACCCTCTTAAATTGGCTGATGGTGAAATAGCAATGCTTTCCGCTTCTTTAGATATTACTTACCGGAAAAAAGTGGAAGAACAATTAAAAGAATACCAGCACTTTTTCAATAACAGTAATGACCTGTGCCTTATTGCCAACATGGAAGGCTATTTTGAAACGGTTAATCCAAATTTAGAAAAGGTGTTAGGATATTCGGAAAAAGAGTGGATGGAAAAACCATTTATCGAATTCATCCATCCCGAGGATATGGCTGCTGTACTTAATGAATACGGGAAACAGAAAACCGAAGCCGCCTCGGTTATGAATTTTAGCTGCCGCTTTCGGAAAATCGACGGTAGTTATGTATGGCTCGAATGGAATTCAATCCCTGATCCTGTTACCGAAAAAATTTATGCTATCGGTCGAGATATTACTGAGCGCAAAAAAGCCGAAGAACAATTATTGGCAGCCAATAAAGAGTTGGAAGCATTTTCTTACTCAGTGTCGCATGATTTGCGGGCTCCCTTACGCGCAGTGAACGGATATGCCCAAATGCTCATTGAGGACTATGGTACAAAAATGGATGAAGAAGGCAAACGAATTACAGAAAGCATCCGCTACAATGCCTTGAAAATGGGAATTCTGATAGATGAACTGCTTAAATTTTCAAGGCTTGGCCCCAAAGAGTTAGAAATGAGAGAAATTAACATGAATGAAGTTGTAAAAATAATTTTAGCCGAACTCAATAACTCAATTACCCATACTGCTAATATAAAAATTGGTAAATTGCATAATGTAAAAGCCGATTACAGCTTGCTTTATCAGGTAATGTTCAACCTTATTTCAAATGCCGTAAAATATTCATCAAAGAAAGAGCATCCCCTTGTAGAAATATTTTCGGAAGAAAAGAACGGTGAAATAATTTTTTCTGTAAAAGACAACGGTGCCGGTTTCGACATGAAGTATTACGATAAACTTTTTGGAGTGTTCCAGCGCTTACACAGGCAAAATGAATTTGACGGTGTGGGAGTTGGGCTGGCGCTGGTACAACGAATAATTGCGAAACATGGAGGAAAAGTATGGGCCGAAGGAAAAGTAAACGAAGGAGCACAATTTAATTTTTCATTAACAATAACCTAAAACAATAAATATGAACGAAGTAGAAATTCTTTTAGTAGAGGACAACATGTACGATGCTGAACTTACCATCAGGGCATTGAAAAAAAATAATCTGGCAAACAAATTAGTGCATCTCGAAGATGGGCAGGAAGCCCTTGATTTCATATTTGCGGAGGGAGATTATTCCGACCGCAAAATTGAAGACATTCCTAAAGTAATATTGCTCGATTTAAAAATGCCCAAAATAAACGGTATTCAGGTGCTGCAAAGAATAAAATCCGATGAGCGCACCAAAAAAATTCCAGTCATAGTGCTCACTTCCTCCAAGGAAGACCCCGATATTCAGGAATGTTATCGTTTGGGGGTAAACAGTTATGTGGTGAAGCCCGTACAGTTTGAAAAATTCCTGCAAGCCGTTTCTGAACTCGGATTATATTGGATGTTATTAAATCAACCCCCTCGCTAAAAAATGGATATGCCAGATAAAATAAAAATATTAATTCTTGAAGACATTCAAAGCGATGCCGAATTGATACTACGCGAATTGAAAAAATCGGGTTTTATTTTTTCTCCGAAAATTGTTCAAACTCGTGAAACTTATGAAAATGCCCTTGACAACTTTAAGCCCGATATAATATTATGCGACTATATACTCCCATCCTTTGACGGAGTTACTGCTTTTCACATCAAACAAAAAAAACATTCCGATATCCCTTTCATTATTGTTTCCGGTACCATTGGTGAAGAAAATGCCGTGGAACTTATTAAAAATGGCGTTACCGATTATGCACTCAAGGATAAATTATTTTCGTTAACCCCAAAAATTACCCGGGCACTAAAGGATGTTGACAACATAAAAGCAAAAAGAATTGTTGATGAAAAACTAAAAATACAAAACGAAAAACTATTTGAAATTGCCTTCTTACAATCCCATCAAGTAAGAGTACCCGTTGCCCATATTCTCGGGTTATACAACTTGTTTAATTTTGATAATCCTTCTGACCCCATTAATGCCGAAATCCTTAATAAGCTTAAAATAACAGCTGAGTCACTGGATAATATCATTCGTAAGATTATGCAAAAGACAAGTGAGATTAAAGAAATACAATAAATACCGTCAGCATATTTTAACGGTTTAATTGGTGCCTGAGACAGCTCAGGCGGTATCTAACTGTTACAGAACTCCTTCAAAATTCACTGTTATACTCAAAAACAATCATGAAATCAAGTTCGTTTAATGCCTTCCCCGATTCTCGATTGCATCGAGTACCTACATAAATAAAAAGACAAATCGTAGCGTTTGCAACTAATTCAACCACTTGCACAGAATCTGTTCCAGATTTGAAATATCGATAGGTTTGGCTAAATAATCATTCATTCCGGATTTCAGGCATTTCTCTTTGTCACCTTCCATGATACCGGCGGTTAAGGCGATTATCGGAATATTTTCGGCCTGTTTTATTTTTCTGATTTCACTTGTCGCTTCATAACCGTTTCGGTTGGGCATCTGAATATCCATCAAAATAATGTCCGGCTTTTCTTTTTTATATTCGGCTATAGCCTCATCCCCGTCTCTGGCTTCATAAATAGTACAGTTGGAAACTATCGTTGTAATGAGCTTTTTGGTCAGCAGCATATTGATTTTATTGTCTTCAACGATTAAAATTTTCTTGTTTATAATACTTTTTGAGTGCCCTTTTTGATGCTCCACCATCAGCGTATTCAACAGCTTATCTATGTGTTCGCTATGGTTTGATTTTTCAAATTGAATCGTGAAGAAAAAATCACTTCCTTCACCATAACGACTCACGAGTTCCAATTCACTATTCATCAGTTTCAACAACTGGTTCGAAATCGTCAATCCTAATCCGGTCCCACCAAACCTTCTGCTGGTAGAATTATCTTCCTGTACAAAAGAGTTGAATATTTTTTTGTTATTGGCTTCTTTGATACCAATTCCGGTATCTTTTACAGCGAATTTAATCGTTGCCCATTTCTCGTCAAAGGGTTCCACATGATGTATTTCTAACCGGATATCGCCAAAACTGGTAAACTTGACTGCATTACTGAGTAAATTGACCAAAATTTGTTTTAATCGTACCGAATCAGCTAAAATATATTGCGGAATCGTTTCATCCATATGAAACACAAAGTTTACCTTCTTTTTATTGACTTGATAGTAAAACAAATCAACGACTTGTTTGACCAATTTAAACAAGTCTATTTCTTCAATATTCAATTCCAGTTTTCCGGATTCTATTTTTGAAAAATCCAAAATATCATTTACAATATGCATCAATAAAGCCGCTGATTCATTAATGATACTCATGTGCTCTAATTGATTTTCATCCATTTTTGATTTCATCAACAAATGGGTAAAACCGATAATACCGTTTAATGGTGTCCGGATTTCATGACTCATGTTGGCCAGAAAATCGGTTTTGGCTTTGCTGGCAGATTCGGCTATTTTTTTGGCTTTAATGAGTTCTAATTCTATCTTTTTTCGCACTGTAATATCATATAAACTAAATAAAACTTCGATTATTTCCCCTTTTTCATCAAAAACAGGAAACCCATTTACCAATACCCATACCGTTTTATTGGTGACACTTCTTCTTATTCCTACAATATACCCATTAATGGGTTTCTTAGATTTTAAAATTAAATTGATCGGGTATTTTTCTACAGACAATACTTCTCCGGCATCATCAAATAGCACACGGTCAAAATCCATCTTTACTTTATTTCTCACTTTATCAAAAGTTAAAAGTAATTCTTCGGCTTCCTTATTGTAAAAAATAATCGAAGTATCAGGAGCTTGGACAAGAATAGCGGAATTAAGATTATTTATTAATCCCCGATACCGTTCTTCACTTTTTTGAATGACATATTCAGCATTTTTAGTTTCAGTAATATCACGGGAAAGAAGAATAAAATGAGAATGGAAATCATCATTTACCTGCTGCATCGGGGCAACAGACAACTCAAACCAGTGCAAACCGCTCTCTAATTGTAACGAATATTGTCCGCCTGAGGAAAATCCTTTTTCATTGGCTTCCTTTAGGGCTGCTAAGCACACATTGGCCGCTTCGGCCGGCAAGAGTTCTGCTATTTTTTTTCCTATAAAAAGGGCAGGCGGCATCAATAATAAATCGTCCTGTCTGGAATGGTAATTATAGATTTTACCATCAATACCCACCTCAAAAAGTAAATCAGGAATGGCATCTAAAACAGCCTTCATTTTTTGATTCAATTTCTTGATTTCCTCTTCCGTATTTTTGGTTTCCGTAATATTAGTCGTCGTGCCAATATAACCAACTAACTCGTTTGCTGCATTGTATTCCGGAATTGCCTGGCAAATTACCCAAATGACTGATCCATCCGGTCTGCGATATCGATATTCGGTGGCTATTTTTTCTTTTTTTACGATAGCATTTTGCCATATCCCCAATAGTTTTGCGCTATCTTCCAAATGAACCGTACTCAACCAACCATTTCCTAATGCTTCTTCATTGGACAATCCTGCAATTTCGCACCAGCGCTGATTCACATACGTTATTTTACCGGAAGCATCTGTACTGAAAATTCCCACCGGTGAGACTTCGGTAAGGGTATAATATCGTTTTTCACTTTCGACAACCCGTACTTCGGCTTTTTTTCTTAAGGTTTCTTTTTCAATAATCTCAAGTGCATAAGAAACATCCCCGGTTGCTTCTTCCAACAAGGCTATTTCTTCGGCATCAAAAAAGTTTTTTTCACCCGCATAAAAAGAAAATGTACCTACAACCTTTCCAAATTTGACAATAGGCAAAGACATCGATGACAAATAACCCCTGGACAAAGCTTCTGCTCTCCAAGGTTCCATACTGCTGTCATTTTCGATATCATTGCAAAAAATATATTTTCTTTCTCTAAGTGCCTTACCCGTAGGTCCCCTCCCCTCCAGTATATCTTCATAGGAAATCGGTTTTATTATAGAAAGATAGCCCCGCTCGTCTCCTGCAATCATTTTGGGGACTACTTTTTTCGTATGGGAATCGACCAGTCCTATCCATGCCATTTTAAATTGACCATGGTTAACGGCAATATCGCAGGCTTCTCTAAAGAGAGTTTCTTCATCAGTGGTTCGCACAATCATTTGATTGATTTGACTGATAAACAAATAAAGTCGGTTGGCTTTAATGATTTTTTGTTCCGCTAAAACTCTATCGGTAATGTCCGTGACAATCCCATGGGAAATTACCGTTCCCACTTGTTCTACCTCCGGCAAAGCATTTACTCCATGCCATACCAGTCCTTTTTTAGGATGAAAATAACGGTATTGACTTTTTAAAGGAACTAATTTAGATTTGGTTTCAAAAATACTTTGAATTAGGTTTTCTAAATCATCCAGATGAATTAATGAAAAAATGATATTGGCATCATGCTCAATTTCGGCATGGCTAAAACCATAAATATCTTCTACGGCATCACCGGCATAAGGATACGACAAAGAACCGTCTTTATTTTGGCGCATCGAATAAATCAAACCGGGAGACGTTTTAACTATTTTAACAAACTTATCTCTTTCTGCCATTAGTTTTTCTTCTGCCGTTTTTCTTTCGGTTACATCCCTTAAATTGCTTACTATAGCGCCAATTTGAGAATCATTCAATAAATTATTGATGGTACCTTCAAGCCATATATAATGCCCTTCTTTATGTTTTACCTTAAAAGAAACAGGGAAAAGAGTCCCCGGATGCGTTAATGCATCGTGAAATATTTGCTTTACATATTCAATATCCTCTGGATAAATATAATCTATTGCATTTGTTTTTTGAAATTCCCCATGATTCCATCCCGTGATTCGTACTGCCGAAGCACTTCTGAAAATCGTATTACAATTTTCATCCAACAATGAAATAATGGCTTCATTATTTTCTAACATGGCATGGAAGAGCTTCTCTTTTCGTATAATTACCGCCTCAATTTCTTTCTTATCGGTGATATCCCTGTCAAACCCCAAAAAACGGTTTTCTGAAATCCTTAAAATATTAAAAGCCCCCCAGCGGATACTGCCATTTTTGCGAAGTGTTTGCATTTCTCCTTTTAAACTGCCCGTTTTTAACAGCGTTTGAAATTGTTTCTTAATGGATTCCCTGTACCCAGGAAGTGATAAATCCTCAAATTTCATTTTAAGCAATTCTTCTTTGGAGTATCCCGTAAAATCAACAAATGCCTGATTAATTTCCAGATAATTCCCTTCTTCATCCAAAACAAAAATCCCATCGGGAGCATTTTCTATATAATATTTAAATTTTGCATTAATCTCTTCCTCAATTAGCTTCAGCTTATATTGAACCTCGGCTTCTTCCTTAGTTTTAATAACATCCTCGTTCTCTTTTCTTAAACTAATATCTTGGGTATTTCCCCTAATCGCATAAACATTTCCTTTATCGTCCAATAATGGAAAAACCGTTACATTAACCCACTTAATTTTATTATTTACGAAAAGTGCACTTTGTTCAATTTCAAATGGTTTTTTATCAATAATTAATTGATCCATTTTCTTTTGAAAACGGTCTGTAGACTCTTCAGAAAAGAGATTCAGATATTCCTGAAATAAATCTTGGCCTTCTTTCTTTTCTATTTCAAAAATAGCGTACAAACCATCAGACCAGCTAAGGGCTTTGTTTTCCAAATTAAATTCCCAGGTTCCAATTTTGGCTGTTTTTTGCGCATAATTCAACAAATCCTCACTCCGTGTCAGTTTTTCCTGAGTCGTTCTGATTTCTGTTACATCCCTGCCAATGGCATAAATATTTTGGGAGGAAATAACATTAGCAGTCCATTGCACAGTAACATATTCTCCGTTGCTTTTTAGAAACCTGCTTTCAAAATTAATACAGGGATTTCCCTGCGATAAACTTTCAAACTCTTTTAGTGATCTTTCGGAATCATCCGGATGCAAAAAGGGAATAAAAGACTTCTCTAACAAATCTTCTTTAGAATAGCCTAAAACAGCAAGAAAAGCAGGATTGATCTCTTTGAAAATAGCGTCGGTACCCACTACACATACTAAATCATTTGATTCTTCAACAAAAAATTTAAAAGTTCGTAAAAGCTCTTCTTTTTTAGACAGACTTTCTATTTCAAACTCTTGAATTTTAATTCTCTTCATTAATTCTTCATATGTAGGCTGATTCTCTTTCATATTGATAAAATTAAATAATGAATCTTAAGCTTTTGTTAAATATACTCAAAATCTCCATAATAAAAAAACTTAATTCTTTTGAGTTCAACCCTTAATTTTCATATATGTAAAAGTTGTTTTTTTAGCGGTCATATATGTTATCTCCTTTTTATTTATTGGTGTTTGCTTCACTGAGTTAATATTTTTCATAGGTGTTCAGCGAATTTCATTTGCTTGCGCAAACTTGTTGTTAATGGCGATTTCATATGTTTAAATTATATTTTTAAGAGGTAACATATGTTATCGCTTTTTTAATCATAGGTGTTTGCTTACGCAAACTTGTTGTTAATGGCGATTTCATTTGACAAATGACATTCGACTATTCATCCCTAAATGGAACTTAACTAATTGTGCAGTCTACCGTTAATCCATTTTAATGTAATAATTTAGGATTAAACCACTGTAAAAGACAAAAACGAATGGCAAAATTATATTTTAAGCCTGATTTTTTATTTCTCCTTTTTCACACCAAAACACAAACACAATTTACTTATTTTCAGTAAATTACATTTAACGACATTCCTCTTTACTCTCTCTTATAAAAATTTAACATAAAAAAAATTGAAACATTTGTATATACAAATAAAAAAAGTGTTACATTTGTACCAACAAATAACATAATGGTGATTATGAAAATTGAAGAAATAATAAAATCAACTGTATCGATGGATAATTCCAAAAAAATTATTCTCAATATTTTGTACACACAAAATGTGGTTACAGAAAATTTTAATGAGATCTTGAAACCTTATGATATATCCGGAGAGCAATATAATGTGTTACGAATTTTAAGAGGACAAAAAGGGAATCCGGCTAATATGTGTGTGATTCAGGAAAGAATGCTGGCCAAAACCAGCAATACAACCCGGTTGGTAGATAAACTTTTATTAAAGGATTTTGTGACCCGAAATGTTTGCCCGGAGAACAGACGAAAAATAGAAGTTTCCATCACCCAAAAAGGATTGGACGTTTTAGCCGAATTGGATCCGAAAGTAACCGAACACGAAAATCGCTTTGCCAAAAATTTGAATGAAGAAGAATTAGAACAATTGAATCAGCTATTAGAAAAATACAGAAAACAATAAAAATCAAATACAAATCATGAATACATTTATAGAAAATCAAAATTGGAGATACGCAACAAAGAAATTTGATGCTACAAAAAAAATCGCAACAGAAGATTTAGAAATCCTTAAGGAAGCTATTCGTTTGAGTTCTTCTTCGTATGGATTACAACCTTACAAAGTATTAATCGTTGAAAATCCGGAATTGAGAGCTAAGATTCAACCGGCTGCCTGGGGACAATCACAAATCGTTGAGGCTTCGCACCTGATTATTTTTGCAAACGAAACCAATGTTGACGATAGTACTATCGACAGTTTCCTGCAAAATATCAGTGAAACCAGAAACACCCCAATCGAAGCATTGTCTGGTTATGGCGATTTTATGAAATCTAAAATTTCAACCTTAGATGCAGAGGTAAAAAATGCATGGACAGCCAAACAAACTTACTTAGCCCTTGGTAATCTATTGAACGCTGCAGCTGATTTAAAAATTGACGCCACCCCTATGGAAGGTTTCGTTCCGGCCCAGGTGAATGAAATTTTAGGATTAGACAAATTGGGGCTGAATGCGACCTTAATCGCTACCTTAGGATACCGTCACGAAGAAGACACAACGCAACATTACAAAAAAGTTAGAAAATCAAACGAAGAATTATTTATCACTCTATAATTATTAATTAAAATCAAATTGAAACACATGAAAAATTTAAAATCAATTGCATTAGCAGTAGTAGTAGCTTTATCTACAGTAGCAGTATCTGCACAAACTAAAAAAGTAGACGCTTCAAAAAGTAGCATCAACTGGGTGGGTAAAAAAGTAACAGGACAACACAATGGTACTATAAACCTAAAATCAGGTACTCTTGTTTACAAAGGAAAAAAATTAGCTGGTGGAACTTTTGTAGTAGACATGACTTCATTGACAGCTACTGATCTTCAAGGGGAATACCAAGGAAAACTGAACGGCCACTTAAAAGCTGATGACTTTTTTGGAACGGATAAATTTCCAACTTCAACTTTAGTTTTCAAAAAAGTAGCTGCTAAAGGAGCTAATAAATATACCGTTACTGCTGATTTAACGATCAAAGGAATCACTAAACCGGTTACATTTGATTTGGCTACAACAGCTAATTCAGCTTCAACTAAATTTAATGTTGACAGAACAAAATACGATATCAAATACGGTTCAGGAAACTTCTTCGCTAACTTAGGTGATAAAACAATTGCCGACGAATTTGAATTAGAGGTAGCTCTAAAAATCTAATTATTTATTTACCTTAAAGTTAATCCCCCAAGCAAATATTGCTTGGGGGATTTTTTTTTATAAATCAAAACGTATCGTAACAATCATATAACATAGAGTAAGGAATCGCTTAACATATCCAAAGTAATTTTGAAAATAAAAATGCACTGCGCAGGAATTGAAATCAAAAAAACTGTAATGATGAAAAAAGCCCTAAATGTTATATTCTTTGGCCTGATAAATATCGTAACCGTGAATGCCCAGGAAATCAAAGGAATCATCGGCGAAAGCAATTGGATGAAAAACTGGACCAACTTTAAACCGGCTACTGAAGAATATCCCGAAGCAACTGTTATTTTAACCGGAACAATAGATGCCGATCTCAAACTGCATAAGAGAAACACCTACCGATTAATTGGTGTGGTTTATGTAACCAATAGTGCGGTACTGACTATTGAACCGGGAACCGTTATCAGAGGCGATTTTGATACCTGCGGCACACTCGTCATAACAAAAGGTTCAAAAATCATTGCAGAAGGCGAAGCTACAGATCCCATCATTTTTACTTCCAACAGAGAAATTTTTTCCAGAAAACCCGGAGATTGGGGCGGGATTATCCTACTCGGGGAAGCCCCTATAAATAAAACCGGTGGCGTTGGCTTTTTGGATTTTAATTTAGATCCCACATTCAACCACTACGGAGGAAAAAACCAAGACAGTGATTCCGGAATATTAAAATACGTTCGCATCGAATTTTCGGGAAGAAAACTAAATGCATTAAAAGAACTTAACGGATTATCATTAGCCGGTGTGGGCCGAAAAACCAATTTCAGTTGTATTCAAATCAGTTATTCCAATGACGATTCTTATGAATGCTATGGTGGGGAAATAAATTTTGACCATCTCATTTCATTCAGGGCCACTGATGATGATTTTGATTTTACACAGGGAGCTCAATGCAATATCAATAACAGCGTTGCCATCCGTTATCCCTTTTCTTCTGATATTTCCGGCTCCCGTTGCTTTGAAATAGATTCTTTTGATAAAATTGACAATACCGACTTAACAAAATTAACCAAAATAATAGCGACAAACATGACGTTGGCCAATTTAGAAGAAAACAACCAGGGCTTGGTCAGGGAGGCCATTTACGTCAAAGACAAAAGCTACCTTAGCTTGCAAAACAGTGTAATTTCGGGCTTTAAACTTTGTGCCTTATTAGACGGAAACATAGAACCGTATTCCGAAAATTTAGAGAGAATAAACCTCCGTAATTTGCTCATTAACAATTGCGCCGGTAAAATTAAAAGTGAAAGAGAAGCAAAAAATGTTGAAATAATGAATTGGTATGCCAATGATTCTTTTGCCCTGGAATATACTACCATCAACAACTCCAATTTATTTTTAGAATCGAATATCAAAAAAGCACCCGATTTTAGACTAAAAACAAACACAACTATCACATTCAGAAATTAAGTTTTTTGAACTTTATTTATAGCATT
>JAKFBW010000067.1:0-29702 GCA_036676965.1 Flavobacterium sp.
TCTCAAATTTTCCTGATTGATAATGAAATTGGATTTCCAGGATTTTGTACTCAAGCCTCCCATTCTCATTTTCATCAGATCAATGGGAAGGTAATGATGACCCAATTTATGTTTGTGAAGAAATCTCACCAGCAATTCAAAGTCCGCAGCGATTTGGTAGTCTGTCCGGTAATATCCATACTTTTCAAAATTCTCCCGGTATGTAAAGAAGGTAGGATGCGCAGGAATTATCCCTCTTTTAAGCTTATGAAGCTTGAATCGCCTGGAATTGTAGTATCTGACCGTTTTGTTGAGATTATCAGGATTTACAAACCGAATATCAGTATAGACACTCTGCTTTCCTGAATCCTTAAATGCTTTCACTATTTGTGAAATGGCATCGGTTCTATGATAAAAGTCGTCTGAATTTATTATCCCCACCACATCACCCGTAGCCATTTTTATCCCTTTATTCATGGCATCATAAAGCCCCTTGTCAGGTTCAGATATCCAGGAGGATACCACATCCGGATTGGCACGGATAATTTCCTGAGTTCCGTCTTTGGAATTTCCGTCAATAATGATGTATTCGATCTTCGGATAATCCTGAATGGCCAGGCTATCAATCGTATCCTGAAGGGTAGTCGCCGAGTTATAGGCTACTGTAATTATGCTTACTTTCAAATTCAGGAAATTATACGGTTTCTAACTTTCTCTGCAGGATTTCCCTGGTAAATCGAATAGGCTTCCAAATCTTTCGTCGCCACCGAACACACAGCCAAAACCGAATGCGATTTACAAACCACTCCGGGACAAACCGCTGACTTTGCTCCGATCCAAACCCCGTCTTCAAGGGTAATTTCTCCCGTGATCAAATCAAAACTTTCTTTTTTATAATCATGGTTGCCAGTGAGAAGCATTGCACCCTGCGAAATCGAGACATTCGCTCCAATGTTTACCTGCACCAGGTTATCAATCCATACATTCTCGCCTATCCAGGAATTATCCCCAATTGAAAGAAACCAGGGATATTTGATATTTACCATGGGCTTGAACACTATACCTTTCCCGATTGTGGCACCGAATAGATTTAAGATCCGGCACTTGAAGCCTGAAGGAAAAAGAACAGAGGTGTTTAGAAATAACCTGTTTGCAACATACCAACTCAATCTCTTAAGCGCGGAACCCGGATTATAGTGTTGGTTATTAAATAAGGAAAGGTCTGTTTTCATTGACTTATTAAATTCCAAAAAGTTTCCGATTTACTTTCAAAACTTCAGGATTACTGATAAAAGCTTCAGCATATTCAAAAGCTGCCTGACTCATTCTGGTATAACTTTCCTGATCCATGGCAACAGCAGTTTCTATTGCTTTTATAAACTGATCAGGCTGATCCAATGAAATATCCCAACCAATACCTTTTTCCTGTAAATCCCGCCAGGGAGTTTGATCTGAGATAATTACAGGACAACCTGCCAAAAGCGATTCCAAAATGGCGTGTCCAAAATTCTCTCCCCGTGTTGGTAAAAACAAAAAATGAGCTTTTTGCAAAACAGAGGGGATTAAAACAGGAGATATACTTCCGTGAAAGATTACACGAATATTTTCCGGTAAACACCTTACTAATGCCTCACATTCTTTTTTGTATTCCAAGTCATATGTCTGACCAAAAAAATCAATTTGAATAGTGTTTTTCAGACAACGCGCTAATAATTCTAATGCACCTAATGTGTTCTTTTCCGGAGAGATACGAGCAAGGCTGATCAGTTTTAGAACTCCTGATACTTTATTCTCCTTTTTTACTTTTTCGGAAACAACAGGTTTTGAAAGATTAGGGGCTATCAGAATGCCTTTGTTCTTTCCAACTTGCCTGGCTATTTCAATCGCTTCGTTAGCATTTGTCGCATGAAACCCTACACTACTGTAAAAGCCCATGGCCCTAAAAACCCCAAGCAGAATATTCTTTTTCAACGGTTTTACGGCCAAGGCATGAGGAGAAAGCATTCCCCTGGCTGAAACTGTTGCCTGGATTCCATTATTTAATCTGGATAAAAAAAGCGGAAGAATAGAGAAATACATCGAATAGATGCCGTTGATATACCAATGATCACATTGGGCATCAAAAGCTACTTTTTTCAGATTTTTAATCGTCAGGAATTCTTTTGAAAAATAAAATATTGAAACCCCTTCTTTATAAAATACCCAATGATTTGATTTTACTGATTCATAAGGAATCTCTTCACAATAGTCAGTATCACGGGTAATTATAAAAAAATCCACATACGTTCTCAGATGTTCCACCATATTGGCATTAGAAGTTACCGGACCCCCAGCCTTGTGCCCCGGTAAAAACCAATCAATAAAGAGGAGGACTTTCATTTTTTGTTCAACCATTTACGATCACGCGATAAACTTCCAAATACTGTCTGGCAATATTTTCTGCTTTAAATCGATCAACATTTTTCAATCCTCTCCAAATTAATTCCTCTCTATACGCAACATCAGAAATTATTTTTTGAATCCCTTCTTTGATGGCAGTAACGTCAAAAGGATTTACCAGGCATGCGCCATTTCCTGCAACGTCACGCATAGAACAAATGGTTCTACCCTTAAGTTAGTGGAATATATGTTTTATAGTAATCTAAAACACAAATGGATTAACATTCAAGAGGGTGTTTTGGGCTGAAGTTCAAGCTTTTATGAAATCGATTTATCAGGTGGCCAACCTTGTCCTGTCAGAACTTCATTAAATTCGTGGTAGAACCGAACAAATTAAGAAAAACATCTTTGGAATTACCTCTTATGTGTGGTAACTCTAATGTATTGGTATTTACTTCATCTTGTAATTGGAAAACAATACTCCTAAACAGGCCTTCAATACTGTTAAATTGAGAGGCTTTTTTTCTGAATAAAAAGTTAAGGGTGATCTTCAATATTGGAATGATTCGATGGACTGGATATTCCGAACCTGCACCATAAAATCAAAAAATATCGAAAGCCCTAACAAGGAATCCGGAGCACCATTAGCGAACTGCATTGAACAAACCTCTTTTTCTCCCTATAATGGCGACTTTTGTATAGAATCAGATTCAGGATTCTGATTGATATAAACAGTTTTAATAGACCAGATCTTCCTGGTAACAGATAAAAAAATTAATATAAAAATCAAAGATTTAACCAAATGATTAAGAATTACAACCAAATCAGTTTCTGCTTTGACTACTTGAAGAAAAATCAGAGGGATAAAGGATACCAACAATATATTTTGATGCGCCTTTTTCATTATATAAGTCCAAATCCAAGTAATAAATAATCCCCAAAAAGCCATAAATACCATACCACCGAAAGTTCCAAAATTTCCATAGCCTTCTCCAACGATACTCAACCCCATGGAGGTTCCTTCATTAATCTCAAGACCTGTAAATTTTCGAAAATTTTCTCGACCTCCGGCATCGGGTTTGTCAGGGTCCAAAAATCGCGGAATCAATGAAGCTCTAATTGCCTCAGTAATTGTTTGTCCCTCTAAGTAAACTTGCTTCTGAGGTATGTGGTGCATAATAGCACTGATTATCCAGCCTTGATTTAGTCTTACATTATTTCCGTTACCAAATTCTGAATTACCACCACCAGGATCATCCGACATATATAAATTTGCCATTAAGCTAAAAAATAACTCGACTTTATTTCCGGAATATCCAGACCAAACCTGAGTCCTATATGCAGCTTTAATTGTCTGTAACCCCCCTAAAAATAGAATTGCAATTCCAAATGTACCCAAAATGGTTTTGATGGAGGGTTTAAATCTATATGCCCAAAACATATAGAAAAATACCGACCATAAAATAAAATCATGAAACATCGCATTGGAAAGCGATTGATACAACAAAAATAAGATAACGAAATAAAATAGCTTCCTGCTTTTTTTATCCTTTGAAAAATATAAAATAATTGCTCCTACAAATTTGAAATTAGAAATGATATATCCCAAAAATCCTATAGAGGCCAGAAATCCGGATAGTAAATCATAGGTAACACCTAATAATACTAAATAAAGTCCAAATCTTGAATAATATATTAAATTCTCCAATTCTAAAATGTATCTTGAGTTTCGCTTTAAGCCTATTACTACGATGCTCGTAAACAATAAATATGCAGGCACTACATAACTCATGTACACTTCCTGTTCCACGTACATATAAAATTTAAAATGCCTCGAAGGCGATACATATTCGATCAAGGGTCCGACAATCCACTGAAGACCTGCAACTAATACCATCAATTCCATTACAGGTATACTCTTACCAAGTTCACCTATAAACCTGTATCCTACAAAAATGACTGTAATAATTCCAATTATGCTCCAGAGATCCATAAATTACCTTATCGAATTCATTCTAATTCTTCTTCAAAACTCTTTACCAGGCGCTCAAAACTCCAATCTTGAATAAAGTTTTCTGCCCTGACTCCCATGTCATTTAGTTGATCTTTTTCCAGACCAACAAGTAACTTTACCAAAATTTCCGGTTGATCAAATTGATACACCCAGCCGGTTGAATCGTTTACCAAATCTGAAGCACACCCAACTTTATCACTAACAACAACCGGCCTACCCGAAGCCATGGCTTCATTCACTGCAAGTCCCCACGTTTCAGAAATGGAAGTTAAACAAAACACATTGCCTAATCGGTACACCACCGGCATTTGGCTTTGGTTAATAAAGGGAATAAAAGTAACAAAATCATAGGCTTTGGCCCTTTCTTTAAGCTCTACTTCCAAAGGGCCACTACCTACAAATACCAATCGCAAGGGAGTTTGACGTTGGCGATTAGCCTGAATCACTGCTTCCATCAGAAGAAATGGTTGTTTTACAGGCTCCAACTTTCCTGCAAACAAAACCACTAGATCATCCGGTTGAATACCTGATTCGTGTCGCCATTTTTCAGCTTTGACTTGGTATCGCTTTTCATTATTATCGGCAAAGCGATCGTTATCGATGGCATGAGGTGCATAGACCAATTGTGAGTCCTTAAAACCATGCTTCAAAAAATAGGCTTTATTGGCATTACCTACATAGAAGGCTTTATCAACATGACTATACACCCAGCGAAGCGCGATTCTCCTCAAAAGGGTTTTCATGCCCGGTTTTTCGTCCAACAAGGTAGAATCCCCTCTAAACCAAAGAGGAACCTTCCCTTTAAAATACCGCAATACTTTAAGGTTACTTTTAAAATTCCAACCAAAAACCAAGATGGCCGCGGGATGAAACAAATTAAGTTTTTCAATTAATTCAGGGCAGTCGATGCCCATGAAATGATGGGATCCCGGATGCTTGGCTACATTCTCCACCACTTCAAATTCATAGCCTTCCAGCAAAGGGATATCCCATTGAATCGTTCGACCAAAGCTTTTATCCTGCACCTTGGTTTGAGCTTGTGACCAGGTGTAAAACACCTTAAGCGATACTTTTTGCCGTTTTGCCAGCAATTGAAACCAAGGGGCATTATATTGAATAGGATGGGAAGTAACTATGGCTAGTTTTTTCAAAAGATAGATTTAAATTTATTTTTAAAATATGAGGTTTTCTTTTCAAAGGCTAAGTAAATCAACCAAGCTAAAAATAAACAGATGAGTGTTGAAATTACGAAAACTATTATACTAGCAGCATCCACATCTTGATATTTGACAAAATTGCTCGTTTTTAAAATATTCAATAAAGGGTAGTGTGTTAGATATAGGGTGTAGGAAAAAGGCGCTAATTTGGCACCCAAATTATTAAGTAATACAGGGATTCCTTTTTTAGGCTCATAGTTTATCACAGATCTTATGAAGATCGCAAAACTTGCTGATATTATTATAAATGATAGATTTCTAGATGGTATAAATGTTTTCCATGAACTTTCTAAAAAATAATTAGAATTTGAGGAGAGCTGAGATATTATCATTCCGGTAATAATGAAAAATATGGAAACAATTATAGTTTTTCGATTAAAGTTGATTTCAGGAAGAGAAAAAACTATTGCTCCTATTAGCCAGCAGAAAAGAAAAGTGTAATTCAGTTTAGTGAAAACTGACATTGAAACTATAAAGAGAACAAAGAATAACAAATTTTTCTTTTTTGAAGTGATCAGTAGAGCTAGAAAAAACAACAATAGGTAAAACCAAACTTCATAAGAAAGTGACCAAAGTGGAGGATTACCCGACAAAGATTCGACTAGAATACCTTGAAGCGAAAATATATTACCGAAAATTTCTAAATAGTCAATCTTAGAACGAGTAACAACTAATATAAAAACAGATAATAAAATAGCTGGTAATAGTGGGACATATATTCGGAAAAGACGATCTAATAGATACTCTCTTGCATTAAACTCACCTTTAATCAGTCTTACTATTGATTTTCCTCCTACCAAAAAACCACTAAGTACAAAGAAAATAATCACTGACTCTGTTCCCAATCTTGTAAGTGAAAAAAATATTTTGACCCATATTGTCTGACTGCTGTTATTTAATGAATTATAATCAACAAACAAAAATCCTCTGATATGGGTAAGTAAAACACAAAATGCGGCCAAAAACCGAATTAAATCTAGCCAGGGTAATATTTTTTTATTACTAAATTTATTTTCCATTTATTCAATAATAGTATCCATGCAATCCACCAAAACCTTGGCGGATTGTTTTGCTGAGTATTTATCCAAAGGTTTTAGGTCTATCTCCCATTGATTAACTTTTATGAAGTCTAATAGTATGCTGTTAAGCTTTTGACTTATCTCCGTTTTCCCAAGGCCATCTGTATACTCAAAAAAGAATCGATCTGATTTGGTTTCTTTGAGTACCTGACTAGCTGAGCTTTCTTTGTGCAGCATAGCGAATAGTGGTTTTTTACTTAATAAACATTGAAAGGTCTTAGAAGCTGTGTAATGTTTCTCTGTACTCCCAAAAAGCATCACGCGATCAGCCTTGGATAAAAAATTTAGCACGTGTAAGAAAGGAAAACGCTCACGGTGTTCTATTACAATATCTTCTAATCCGTAATCCTGAGCATAGGCGGTAATGCGCTTGGCAGGATAAGGCCCTGTTCCAATAAAAAAGAGTCTAATACTGTCATCCCAAGTATTGTTGGCTTTTAAAGCCGCTATACTTTCAAAAAAGGACTGTACAAACAGATGCGAATTAGGTAGAAAGGCTCCCGCATAAATCCAGGGTTTGCAATCGGTAACGTCATCCCAGGGGGTTTTCAAATCCTCAATGACAATCTCATGATCGTGTGGATCAAAACCATAGGGCATCCCCACATGAACTGGAGGTGTTTTAAAATTTCGCTCAATTACAGGCCAATAATACGGAGTGGAAACACCAGTAATCAAACTGGCTTTTTTTACGGCATAGGGTTCAAGAGCCCTAGCCACTGCCTGACTGAGTTTTGACCTAATATCGTTTTGGTTAGTAATATCATGCACCCAAGGATCGATATAATCAATACCGTAAGGAATGTTTGTTTTATCATGAAGCTGCCTGCCCAATAGCGCTGTATAAAATGATGGTATGGGTATCCAGATAAAATCAATTGAACGTTCTTTGCAGATTTCCAAAGCTTTTTTCTTTAAAAAAGGAAAAGCCCGCAAGCCAATATCCCCAATTATTCTAGGCTTGGTGACCTTGTATGCTTTGGTAAAAATCACTTCGATATTCGGAGACACTGTTCTTTCCATCGAAGGGTCCAGCGGTTCTTCATAGTATTGAGAATCAACCGTAAGGAGCAGCGGTTTCCATCCCAATTCATTTAAATAATTCCCAATGAGACGGGGACGCTGTACTCCTGCCAGATTTGCTGGAACCCAATGGGGATAAATGATTAAAACTGTTTTCAACTATTTTTTTTCTTGGGATTTGAATAGATGATTATTATTTATCATCCAACTTTAATTTATTCAATGCCTTTACCCGGGTTATAAGGAGGAAATCAGTTGTAGTAATTGCTGCTGTTCTGTTTCCCAGTTAAATAATTGTGTACCGAGCTGCAAAGAAGAAGCCATTTGTGTACTCAATAAATTAGGATTTTGAATGTATTGAAGCAGAACATCAGCCAACTCCTTCGCATCATTATGTTGATAAAGTGTTCCGATATTAGGATAATCCTGATAAAATCGTGATTGCGCCTTCGTGTTTGAAAAAAGAATTGCGTTACCAGCAATCAGGTATAAAAAGATTTTATTAGTCAAGCAAATTTCCCTGTTTAACACATGCGGAACTTCACAAGCCAAACCCAGATCATAATTTGCGGCAATGCTGCTGATCTCCTTCTCCGCAACAGCAGGTAAAAATTGAAGCTGTTTTTCCTGCAGACCATTTTCCTTTGCCAGCGCTACAAAATAATCCTTCAAAGCAGCCGGGCAATTACCCAAAAGTGTGAGTGATATATTGGTATTTCCTGTTAAACTGATTGCTTCAATAATCGTTTCCAGTCCTCTTTTCTTACCAACGAATTGGGAAAACCAAAAAAGTGATAAACCATGGCCTTTTCTAGCACGATCTTTTGCCTGCGCATACCTTAACGGAAAGCAATTATTTATGGTATTTAAAGTAAGATTAGGATATAATCTCGCATAAGTTTCACTGATGAGTGGACTTGCCGTAGTGGCGTAAGTTAGATACGGCGAATATGCATCTTCAATCATTTTTGCTTTTATCCAATGCATCGAGACTTCGTGATCCTCCCCCCTGTGAAAATCCTCAAAATCAAACACAGCAGGAACATGATGCGAATGAGATGCAGCAATAACTGCCGGCAGCGCAGCCAGATTATGACCAAAATAAACATCCCCCTTTATACTTTTTGCTGTTGAAACCAATTCCTGTGTAAATAAAGCCATGGAACGAACTGCTGTAAATGCAGTACGGATACCTGCTTTAAAAAGGTATTCATATAATTTCTGACGCAACCGAGCATAAAAATACATTGATTTATGTTCTGTGGAATGATAACCTGCACGAACCCAATTAATTGATGCGTTTATTTTAAACAATTCTTGGTCATGCACGTCCGCCCAAGGCGATAGTGGACAATACACAACAGTTACCTTGTACCCCGCATCTGAATAGGCAACAGCCTCTTTTATCAACCGGGGATTAGCAGAGGGTTGGCCTGATGAAACTAAAACAATTGACTGTATTACCACCTCCTGTCTTTAATGAAGCGGGAATCCATTTTTATAAACAGCAGGTCGCCTTGGTATAAAGCTTTATCAAAAGGTCTACGTATAAACTTGCAAATATCATAAGATTGAAAACCATTGTCATCCATACAATTCATTACTTCAAGTATTAAAGAAGTGCTATCCAGAACAAGCAATAACACCTCCAGCAAACAAAATTCTGAATAATCAAGACTTTTAGCTCCACCATCTAATACTTCCAATGCCATGTTCAAAACTCTGCACGTCAATTTTTAAAAAATCAGTTATAAATAATTACAATTTCCGACTGCATATTTAAATGATTCAACATCCATAGAATGATACTGAATATTACCCAGAAGAAACAATTGTTATTTTTTAAACACTTTTACTAATGAAGGCTGTATGTACTTTTCCAAAAACCAACTTGAAGTCACTACAATAATAATTGTCAATAAAATACTCAATAAATTGACCCTGACAGGGAAATAATAATTTAACAGCAATATTATTGGAAAATGAATGATATAAACAGCATAAGATATTTTACCAAAGAAAATGGCTGGAACTTTTAAGAAATTTAATTTGAACACAAATTTTTCAGACGGAACTGCAAGACTGAAAAGCAATGGAATAGCAGGAATTACTATATAAATAATCTTATTGATAAATAAAGAACTAGAAAAACTCATTACCAATACAATCAAGAGAATTAATGATAAAATTTTATGCGTTGCGTTTAAAGCAAACTTGGGTGATGATGAAATAGGTTTGCTGTTAAGACAATACAGAAATAATGGAATTGTAAAAACTGAGAATACAAAATATTTCACTACATCATAATAATTTTCAGAAAAATTCAACCTAGAAATCCCTGGCAACAATGCAGCAAAAAAAATTACCGTGATCAAATCAGGAACCTTAACAAAGCTTCGATATTCATAAATATAATACCCCAAAAGCCAGATTGAAGAAAATGATAGCATAGCAATCAGGTGACCTGCTAGCCCTGTATAATTGAAATAATAAAATGGCATAGAAAGCAAACTAAAAATAAACCATATTAGAATCCCTCTTTGTTGAAACCGTAAAATACTGATAGCAAATACGATGTAAAAAAAAAGTTCATAAGTAAGGCTCCAAACAACAGGGTTCGTTTTTATTACTGGTACGATAAAGGATTGAAAACTTGCTAATAGAAAAAAATTTCCGGATAATACCGCAAAGGAAAGAGTCTCATTTAAAATAAGTTTTAATGTTAAAATTGACAAAAGAAAACCTATAAGAAATAGCGGATAAATTCGCAAAATTCGGTTTTTCAAAAAAGGTATACTTTTTAAATTTTGTCTTTTTTGGGAGATATTAATGACGATTCCTGATAAAATAAAAAAAATAATCACAGCCTCTGTTGCCCAATTTGTAATAAAATTCAGAGATGTTTTATCCTTCAGATAAATGTTATTAAGAACCAGATGGCAAAGTAATACTTCTAGTGCAGCAAAACCACGGATAAATTCAAGTCTTATATTTTTCAACTCCTCATGGTTAGAATAATCTCAAATAACTTTCTGCAACAGCTTTTACATCAAAACGATTCTTTGCAATACGCCCGCATTCCTTTCTGCTTATACGATGGATATCGGCAACAGCAGCAATCATCTCCCTTTCATTTGTCACAACTTTACCGGTACTACTGTCAACTACCTCCGGCACAGAACCTTTCTTAAAACCAATCACGGGTGTACCACAGGCCATTGCTTCAGTCATCACCATCCCAAAGGGTTCATTCCATTCAATAGGAAATAGCAATGCCTTTGCCTGACCGAGATAAAAATTCTTCTGCTCATCATTCACCGCACCAACATATTTAATCTGCACATCATCAATCAGCGGTTTGATTTCCTGTTCAAAATAAGCCCGCTCATCAGCCAATGGAGAAACATTGCCGGCGAGGATGAGTTTATGCCCTGTTGCCTTGGCTATTTTAATGGCCGTATGCGCTCCTTTTATTTTTTCAATCCTTCCCAAGAACATCAGCGGAGCATTCTCTGCTACCTGTTCCTGCAATGTATATTTTTCAAATTCAATAGCGTTATAAACCGCCTCCCAGCGACCACCCGCACGCACACGACTGATCAGGTCTTTGCTGCAACCGGTAAACACTAGGTTGCGGTTGGGCAATTTATTAACCCATTGGATATTCCGGCTGCTGATCTCACGGCCATAAGTCATGATTTTTTTTACCGGGTGGTTGAGAATGGGTAGCAGATAGGCGAGTCGGCCAAAATTATGGATCAGATCAAATTGATTTCTATGTTTCCATAAAAAATTCCAGGCAATTGGTATGGCTTTGCGGGCATCCCATTTCTTTGGTGGAAATCCTTCCTTACCGAACGAGTGTACAGTACAACCCTCTACAATAGATCCTTCAGTTACCAACAAATGCACCTCATGACCCAACCGGGAATATTCCCTCGCAAACATATATACAAGGCGCTCGTGCCCGCCATATCCTTTGGGTGGGACCAATATGCCCGGATCCATTACAATAAGAATTCTCATGAAACCGAAATCAATTTTTGATAGAGTTGATAATAGGAATTGGCCACTACTGAAAAATCAGTTGGCGGCTTGATATTTTGTACCAGACTTATCAGCAGTGCGGGGTCAGCAATACATGCTTGTATCTGCCGCCGCAAACTGTCCACATCGCTAAATCTAAACAACAGACCATTTTCTCCATGGCGTATTTGCTCTGCATTGCCGTAAACATGACTTGCAATCACCGGTATACCCGCAGCAAAGGCCTCTTGTATCACAAGCGGTGCCATTTCTGTTACCACTGAAGGAACTATCAACAAATCATATTTTTGTAAATAAGTCACTGTTTGACCGGGAGGAATGGTTCCACAGAAACGAACTGATTCATTTTGACCAATTATTTGATGGCAATTTTCCAAATAATCATCATCATATGAAGGCCCATAAATATCAAGAATATAGTTATTTGTCGGAAGCGCTTGGATAGCCTCTAATAACAAATGAAGCCCTTTGGCTGGATAAATACGCCCTACAAAAACTAAGCGCAAGGGAATATCGAATTTATGTAAGTTTTTAGGCTTTATCGCAGGCCCTGATAAAAATGGGAGGCCCTGTTGTATAACAGTTATTTTATCTGGAGCTACCCCATTTTTCACAAGCATCTCAGCAAACCACATGTTTAATGTTACAATACCACAGCAAATATTGGCTATTTGTTTTAACCTTTCCTTATGCCGTTTAATGCGTTCCGAACGCCCAAGCAATCCTGCGATTTGCCCTTTCTGAGAATACATAGGGACTCCAGCCTTACTAAACAGGCCAGATAAGTTGGTATATATTCCGGCAATTGCCTCAGGAACATGCTGGTGCCTAAACGTACAACGTGTACAACGATGCATGTCAATAATGCCATTACACTGAAATGTGTTGTTTTCCATAAGTGTACCTGCTGCACATACATAACCCACCAAGTGCATAGTTAATATCACAGGGATTTTTCTTTCCTGAGCAACTTTCAAGTGAAAAACAGTGATACCATTGCTACCAGAAAGTTCATGAAAGTGCAGCATATCAGGCTGAAGCCGATCCAGTAATTTGCCAAATTCCTGCAACCCTGATGGTGGCGCAAATCCCTTTACTACTTTATCATAAGGAACAGAATCCTGAGGATAACCCCAAACCCTGATACCGTTATACACATATTCTGATTCACTTTTTGTGTCGAAAAAAGGAATTATTACTCCGCCTGTGTTTCCCATTTGTTGCAGCCGGTGCTGCAAAGCGTAGACGTACATTTCAGTACCCGCGGTTTGCGCAGGTAAAAAATGAGTAAGAACCTGGATAACTTTCATCTAAATTTATAGCTTTCTTGCAGCTATACCGCAGTAAGCAGACAATGCGGGCGAATCCGATTTTATTATTTTTCGTAGACGCGGGATAAGCCTCTGAACAACCCAAAGAATTTTTGTTTTGATAAAAGACAAATCTTCAGAACCCCTCCAGAACCAAAATCCACCGAAGTATCCTTTATATAAAATTTCAAACCCTGCCTGTTTCAATTGTTCAGCCCATTTATTTGGCTGCATACTTTCCACATTATGTAGAGCAAGATTATCCTTATCGAAATGCTTGTGTAAAAAATGTTGAACGCTACCGCTGAAGTTAGGTGTGGTAATTAAAAGATGTCCACCTTTTTTTACAAGAGCTGCATGTTTTGCAATCACTTCATCATAATTCAGAAAGTGTTCAATAAATCCAAACGAACAAACAACATCAAACTGCCTGTTACAGCCAAACTCAAAAAAATCATCCACCCAAAAATCGCCTGTTTTAAACCCCTCACGCTTTAACCATTGCGGTAAGCCAACAGCGTTATCGGGACAAAAGTCAATGCCGTTCAACTCGAACCCTAAATCACCAAATGTTGGAAGATGCGAGCCAGGAAAACTTCCTATTTCAATAGCACTGCCATTTGTTGTTGATGGAGTGAATTTTTGAATAAACACGTCAATACCATGACCGGCTTCCTGTCTTTTAAACGTAACCGATTCACTGTTTAATTGCCAATATTCTTGTGTAGTGAGTTTAACATCATCCATGCAGGATTTTTTTTATAGTGTTAGAAGTTCTAGTTTATTTATAATAATAGAGCCCTAAGGAACAGATTGATGTATAACACATCCTGCACCAATAACAACATTGTCTCCAATTTCCACATCTTTTAGTACAATTACATCCGAACCGAACCAGCTGTTATTTCCGATACGGATATGGCCTGTTGAATAACCTTGTTCGTTAATCGGTTTATCGGTTGCTTTGTACTGATGATTATGATCGTATAATTTTACACCCTCGCAAAACTGCTAATCATCGCCGATTGTAATAGAATCAAAACAGGTAATGTTGCAATGTTTGTTAAAGAAAACCCTGTTATAATGGTTAGCTTTCCGTTCATACCGGTACGAACTTGGCAATAATCACGAAACTGAACATCAGTACCGATTTCAACTTTCGAATCAGATGCATCAAAGTACAATCCGAGCAAACGCCCCCGCACAAATTTCTTATCTGCTGAAAAACGGGCTGCATACAAAGCATTCCACTCAAGTTGTTGCATTTGCTATTGCAAACGTCTGTAAAAAGCTCTGAGTTTGCGAACCAACCGAAAGAATAAACGCAGCATGGTTATAGTTTAAAATTGTAATCATTTAAGAGAGGATTACCGGCAACTGCGCCGGCTTTGTAGTTATACGCTCCTTTCTTCAACAGATAACGCATATCAGATAAAGGAATATGCAATTCCTTCAATAACTTAAAAAAATCAATCAGCTTTCCGCTCCGTAGGGTATTCAGAACAATCAATTTTATCGTTCGGATCCGGAAATTCATTTTTGCAATTTTAAGATCTTCTGCGTCCAATGGCAGATCATTACTCCACAAAATCTCCTTATCAATCTGGAAATTCTCGATCAGCTGTTTATAAAAACTCCGCACACGGTTACTCGCCTGCCCCGGGTGCTGACGCCAAAATGCAAAACCGGCAGTAGCTAATAAGACTGGGTATATACAACTGAACTTGCGTTTAATATAAGTATCACCTATTGCAAACCGTTCATCAAACCCACCAATACTTAATAACGCATCCACTGAAAAAAGTGATTCTGCAAAACCAACAACAGTTACGGGGTATGTACTAAGGTAATTTAAACGTGTTAACTGTTCTGGCGTAAAAAAATAAGGCATTGCTACAAAATCAAAGTAAACAGGATATACTCCCCAAACAGCCTTTGCTTTTGGAAATGCATGCAAGTAGCGAGCAAATCTTGCAAGTGAATCTTTGTACAGGATGTCATCTCCATCGATGTAAATAATAAACGTTCCCTTTGCTTCACGTAAAACCTTATTGCGATTCGAATACTCACCAATATTTATTTCATTCCGCCAGGCACGTATACGAGGGTCCTTATATTCTTGTATGTTTAGCCATGTATCGTCTGTCGAGCAATCATCAGAGATCAGTAATTCAAAATCAGTAAATGTAGATGACAAGATGCTTTCAATTGCCTGGTTTACCCATCTACCCGAATTATAGGTGATGGTTGCTACTGTAAATAATGGTTGAATCGTATTCATGAAATGCCCGCTAATAGATTATGTAGTCGCTGCAATTCAGTTTGTTCATTATAGTTGAAGCGGATGGCTCCAGCAGGCATTGCTTTTCTACCGCTGAAGATTTCACATAATTCTTCTGTTGTTTGGAACGTCAAGCCATTCGTTTCATTCACAAGTTCGGGTGCTCCGCCCCTATTCTTTACCAATACGCGCAACCCTGCTTTGTTCGCTTCCATAATTACACGGCCAAAGGCTTCCGAACGGGATGCAACGATCAATACATCATACTTCGGCAACTCCTCTTCTTTTACAAAAAAGCCCTTTTCAATTTTCACTTGTTCTGTTAACTCATGTTCAGTAATATAGGCATGCAAAAGTTCAAGATAAACAGGATTTTCACAGGGTCCTTTAATATGTAACTGAACAGTAATTCCCTCTTTAGCAGAAGAAACGATTGCTTCCAACACCTCCATATGACCTTTAGATGGGGTAATCTGTCCAAACATCAAATAGGTTGCTTCCTTTGCCTGGGCGATTTGTCGGTTTATTTTCCAGCTCACCGGTTGATAAATTCGTTGAACCAAAACGGCAAGCAATAAGGCTTTAAATTTATTGGTAACGGCATCCGAATTACAGATCACCAGTTTACTCCATTTTTGCATTAGCTTATAGGCATTTGCAGGGTTACCATTTCCGATTCGGAAACCAAAATCCTCTTCGCCGTATTCATGGATCCACCACACATGAGGCAAGTTCAAATCGTACGCAGCTTTTGCCGCCACAAACGGAACTAACGTATTGGTAAAAACAAGTGCAGCATTTGTTTGCTGCAGTAACTGTTTTATTGCTTTCAGTGCAAGTCGTGTTCGTACAAATCGTTTGATGTGACTTAAAATATGCGTGAGAGGAATTGGGCCATTCCAATTATATTGTGGAATAACTGTAATTGGCACGTTACGTTCTTTAAGTTCTTTACGCATAGTTCCTTCGTGCGGTAGCAGCACGTGAAACTGATACTTCTCATGCAAGGTATCGATATATTCAAGCATGGCGATATTGGCTCCACTCAGATTACCTTCATGGGCCTGCCAAACAATTAACTTTTTCTGCAATTTTTTATAGATTTTAACACAAAACTCCTAACAGGCGAGTGCCCTTCTTATCCGAAGCATCAGACTCAGCCAAATAAACCAAAGATCAAAGGACCGAAATGTACAGGTTCCCGTTTCAGATGACACGCTTTTCCCAAAAAGCACGCAACGCACCAGCTGTTTGTCTTGAATAGCTGACACGGGAATAAGCACTCATCTTTTCAGCTGTTGAAACTGCCTTATGGAAAAAGGATTGATCCGTTTCCGAGAGTTGAGACAAGAATTCAGTCCATTTGGATTTCTGAATTTTATAATCGCAGACTGCGTGAATCATTTTAAACTCCGGTAATCCGTATATTTTTTCAATGATCTTTCGCTCTTCAATCGCAAACCGGTCGCTCAGCGATTGCGTTTTCGAATTATCATGTAACCGGAAATGCACCAACAATTCATCCAGCTCTTTTACCTGTGGAAAATGATACAGGTAACGGATGTACAAATCCCAGTCAAATGCATAATGAAACTGTTCATCAATACCACCGCATTGTTCTATTAAACTTCTGCGCATCCAAACACCCGGCTGTACAAATTTTACACCCGGCTTCCAGCACATCAATCCTTCGGCCGATAGTTGTTGATTTGGAATGATCTCTTCTGAAGCAGTAGAAAAATTCCGCACACGCCCCGCTAAGATTTGCACCTGTTCATATGCAAAAGCATCAGCTATTTTTTGTAAAGCACCCTGCTCCAAATAATCATCACTATTCAGCCAGTTAAAAATATCGCCGGTACACAACTGCAATCCTTTGTTAATGGCGTTGGCCTGGCCTTTATCGGGTTCACTTACCCAATATTTTAAGTGTTTTTCATATTTCTTGATGATCTCAATCGTATTATCGGTACTGCCCCCGTCAATAATAATATATTCAAGGTTAGGGTATTGTTGATTGAGCACACTTTGAATAGTCTGTTTAATAAAATGCCCTTGATTGTACGAAGGGGTAACGATAGATATTTTGGGCATTTGCTGAATCATAATCTTTCAATCAAACGGGAAATAAATTGCTTGATATAAAAAAGCTTAGGCAATCGCCTATGGTAACACCACACCCATTTTACAAACTGTTCTTCATACACAAAATCGGGTTTCATTTGTTCAGGATGTTGTAATGGGAAAGGCATGGGCTGTGTGGGTATATTGGCAGCCGGATTTTCTGCTTCAAACGTGTGAGTTGCATTAACATCGAACCCGATATTTGTAATGAGATTGGCCGAAGGAACAATGGACAATTGTTTGCTTTTTAACTGGTAATACATCCATTGCCAGTCCCACGTAAATCCTGGATCAGATGCCACTTTATTAAACTTAGAACACCATAAACGATACCAGTTAATATCCGAATCAAAAATGTGTTGCTTTGTATGTTTGTACACCCACAAATTTTTGTTTCGAATTGTTTTCCATTCGTTCATTTGATAATCCACCTTTGTTGCCCTGTCTCTCCAGGTTGCCCAGCCCCACATATTCATAAAGCGGCTGAAGCTGTAACTATTATTATTCGAAAGCGGGTATCCAAGATTTGAACCATTAATGGAAATTATACGAGGGTCATTTCTGTAACGCTCCAGCATAGCAGTTGCAAATGAAAAAAAATCGGGATGCGGAACACAATCATCTTCTAAAATGATCCCTTCAGTTTCGTGTGCAAAAAACCAGCTAATCGCCTCGCTTACTGCCTTGCCACAACCAAGATTTTCGTCCCGAAACAATCGTTTTACATCACAGGGCCAGTCAAACTGTTCGGTAATTGCCCTTGTTAACCGGCATTTCTCTTCATCGGTTTCGTTACCCAGCCTCGGAGCATCGGCAGCTATGTACAACCTTGCAGGTTGGGCACACCGTATGGCTTCAAAAACCTGTTGCGTCGTGTTGACCCGGTTAAAAATAATGAGTAAGATAGCTGTTTTCAAAAGCTAATTAGTGGCTATTATTAAACCGAAGCATTTTAACAACTCTTTCTCTGTCATACTTCTTTTTCGCCCCATCAAGTAACGAAGGAAACTTTTTTAAGTATTTTTTTTGTATAGCAAGAGTGTCACCTTCTAAAGAAAACAGTTTGTAACAATGTTTACGCAAAAAGGATAAACTTTCCTTATGCCGAGTATTACCAAGATGTTTATGTTCGTAAATGATAATATCAGGAACTATTTCATAGAATGGATATGTTATAAGTATATTAAAGTCATATCCTTCAGTATCAATCATCAAAATGTCAAGTTCCTTTATATCATATTTTTTTTGCAGATTAGATATTGAAGTAACCTGGACTTCTTCCTCAATTATCAGACTTTCAATTTCGGCAATATAAATTTTGTGTTTCAAAATAACCTCCTTGTCAAAAGAACCAAGTTCTTCAGCCCAAAACGGAACTTCAATATCCTCTTTCGCTTTTACATAGTAAAAAATCTGTTTTCCGTCTTCTTTTCCAATAGCAACATTTTCAAAAAAAAGTTGTTCGGAATACATTTTATAATTGGATTCAAGCTTTTCAAACAGAAATTTAACAGGCTCAACTAATACTCCTTCCCAACGATACGATGAAATATAATTATATAAAGGATCAGTTTTCTTTCCTTCATTTGCACCAATTTGTATAAAAAATATTTTACTTTTTAATTTGCTATAATTGCTTAATACATCATCAATTTCAAGATATGTTGGTTTCCAATAATAATATATCCTTATTAATAGGAAATAAAAAAAGCTGTCTTTAGATAAAAATTGGTTTAAAAGGCGATTAATTTTTTTCATTGAGAAGTTTCTTTACGTAATTTTTAAGGGTATCTTTCAAATCTTGCTTTTGGATGATTCGATTTTTTTTCTTTAACATTTCAACAAGAAAGCGGTAACGATCATATTGATGTACAACAGAATAAGGCTCATTATTTTTGTTGATTAATTCTCCAGTAGACGTTAATATCATATTTTGAATGTAACTCATTGTGAAAATTTTTCCATTTGCATTCGTATGCATATGAATTAATTCAGGATGAGTATAACAAAATACAATAAAAGCACCTTGATCAATTATAAACACCTTTTCTCCTGTGTCTAAGTGAACTCCTTTTTCATTAATTAAATTAGTAACAAACTCCAAATACTGTAAAACAATCGACCTGTTTCCCAAAATAGTTCCGCTGCATAAAACATTTTTTGTCTTGACGCTTTGAAAATAATCCTCTCCCATTAAAGCACGTATCCAATTGCTGTTATATTCATTCTCACCTATCAAAACTTCTTCTACAGCAACCTGCAATTTTTCATTTATTATAGCATTAAATGGATCTTCTTGAAATATAACATCTCTGATATCCGTAAGGAAAATATTTTGATATTGTTTATTGTCATTAATAAATTTCTTTGCAAAATAAAGTCTCCTATTATTAGCACTGTTAAATGGAAATGGAACTGATCTTTGGAAATAATCAGATTGTATATCCCCTAATTCAATTTTAAACCTATATGATGGCAACTTATATTTCTGATCAGTTAAGAGCAACAATTCATCAGAAAAATAATCATTCAAAGTTTTGAGAAACAATTCAATTTGTTCGAATTTGTAGCCAGATGCAATTGCAATGATTAAATTATGCTTTGTTTTTTCCATATTATTTTGCAAATATTGCTAATGTGTTTTCCAAATTACTTAAATCTGCTATAAAATTATCTTCCTGAACACTTGCCCCATTTGAATCTCCGGATGCGAGCAAATAATAATACTCCAAATTTAAACTACTTGCCATCGAGTAATAGCAATTATTATGATCATCATTATTCCTTCTGATTTCGAGTATTTTACTACTTGATTTCATAAATAACATATTTGTCAAACCGGCACCATGCACTCCTGCCAAATGAGTACATTTTGAAAACAATTTTAATTGTTTGGCAAAAGACATAGCTCCTGTATCTACAATAATAAAACCGAATTTTTCAAATAATCTATTAACCTGTTCTAACGGATAAAAATTTCGACTTTTTGAATTGTTGCGTACTATAAAAACTTTACACTGAGCATTAGTATCATAATTAATTTTTTTCCTAAAGAATATATTTAACTGAGGAAAGAATAATGGATGTTGATTGCCCTCTCCAGCAGTTAAAGTAGGCCTGATTGCTAATTTAAACTTAATAACATTTTTAGTATCAATGATTGTATAATTGATATTTAGAATATTGAGCGAAGGAATTACAAATGTTTTCTTTGCTAGTTTCTCGTTGATCAAAACAGGACTGTCAATGCCTGATTTTTTGAGAAAATAAATGCTTGGTATTACATCATTAAACCAATGAAAATAATTTTCTGAATACTCATTTGTAACCCAAATAAAAGAATCAATATTTATCAACAATTTTCGTCTAATCAGTATTCGTATAAATATATTAAATTTCTTACAATGTGTTTCGATTACAGAGCCTTTAAAGCAGTCCCATAATCCTTGATCAAACTGCTCATAGGTTGGCTCTTCAAAGCGGTAATTAAACGCTTTATTAAACAACCACTCATCTTCTTCTTTTAAATTAACAGGCTTGCTTCTTACAATGTCAGTAAACATTACCTGAGTTTAAGTATTCGTTCAATAATTAAAACAAATTTTGCTTTTTTGATATCTCGATTTAATAACACAATACCTTCAAGCTCACCCAAATACCTTGAAAATTGAAAATGTAATTCACGAAATCCATCCTTTAACAAAACAACTTTAAAAAAATAATAGCATTTACGAATAACTTCTTTTGTTGTTGGATATTCAGGCCTCTGGAAATTATTGGGATAACATTGGAAGTATGCAGGCAAATTACATGCTGCACTCCCATATAAAAGCCTTGCTATATAGTTCTGATTAGATTTTGACTTACTAATCAAATGATTAAGCTTTATTTCAGGAGCAACACCAGCATAAAAGTTCATTGCTAAAGCTGTGTAAACTATTTGCATATCTCCACCACTACTTAAGCTTTTACCCTTCCGGTCACTTAATAAATAGTGTTTTTTTTCAACCCTTAAGATATATTCTTCACAAACTATTTTTTTAATAATTAGTCCAGTACCAAATGGATAACAAAATTGCCACCAAGAATTGTTATCATATTTTACTTTCTCATCATTTCTTTGTTGGAAAATTGACTTATACTTATTTAGCCATTGAGGAGTCGTTTTATCAGTATATTCAACATTAACCGTTCCGGGCCCCCAAGCTCCTGTTTGAGGAAATTGGCTAATGGCTTCAACCGCTTTTATGAGATAGTCATTGGCAGGTTCATTATCATCATCAAAAAAAACCAGCCAATCATATTTTGCGGCTTTTATTCCTGCTATTCGTGCAGATGTTAACCCTGGCTTAAATTCAACTATATGATGCTGTGGGATTTGAATAAATGAAAAATCAAACAATTTTTCTATACTTTGGTTTGAATTGTTATCTATTATAATCCATTCAATCGTAGCATTATCTGGTATAATAAGTCCATTAATTGCCTTAATTAAGCGGTTAAATATAATTGGGTTAGGATTATAGGTACAGGTAATGATCGAAAGCATAAAAGTTAATAAACTGATTAATTTTATTAATAGGTTATGTCAAACTTCATATTTATCCCATGGACATGCTCACCAACTTTTCTTGTTTGAAAATTTAAATGTTCCAAAATAGAAATTGCATCAGTAAGAGAAATAACTTCTTCATGAACTTCAACAGCTAATTTTTTACATTTATGCTCTAGTAAATCTAAAAACTCTTCATCTTCAAAAAGATCTTTTTCAGCTCCTTCAATATCAATTTTGAAATAATCAATATTACTGATATGATATTTATCAATTAGCTCTAATAGAGAAATACTGGAAACAATAGTCTTAGAATCTGATGATTCAGCATTCACAACAGACAACGACCAACTATCATTATCTCTAAACGCATTGCCAAAAGTTAATTCTCCGGTGTAAGTCCACAAAGCTTTGTTTAAAGGTTGAATATTTTTACAATGATTCAGTTCAATGTTTCTTTTAAATAATTTAAAGTTTTCATCATCTGGCTCTAGAGCTATAATTCTAATAGTTGGATTTAGTTTACTCAATACAATTGATGTTAAACCAATATTAGCTCCAGCATCAATAATTACATTCCCTTCCTTAAATTGATTTTTAAATATCTTATCAAACATCAAAACCTCTCTAAAAACATGAATATCACTGGTATTTAATCTAATATAAGATTTGATAAGTCCATATTTCTCTGAAGTAGAGGAAAACATAGCTAATTCCTTATTCACTTTTTTTGGTTTGTACTCTCTATGATTAAAATAAAATGCACGTTCTTCGAACAATTCATCATACTTTAAAAATTTTCTTACACTTTGGATTGGCAAAAACTTGCCAACAGCATACTTTAATTTATTTACAAGAGTAAACATGCTTAAATCCATACCGCTTAACGTTTAATCATTTTTTTTGCCGGTACTCCCACTGCAATTGTGTTTTCTTCAACACTGTTTTTTACCACGGCATTACTTCCAATCACACTTCCTTTCTTGAGATGCACACCTGCCAGGATTTTGGCACCACTCCCAATCCAGACATTCTCTTCAATAATTACCGGCAAAACCTCTTCCCCTTGTCTGTTGATATTCATTTCAAGGTCTTTTATTATGTGGTTACTAGGTATAACAGCTACCTGCATTCCAATTAGGCAATTATCACCAATAGATAATAATCCATGCCCATCAAGGACGCAACAGGAATTAATGTAAACATTGTTACCAATTATAATCTCTCCTCCCCAAAGCCGCAAAACCGTATTATGATCTATTGTTGTATTATCTCCAATGATTAATCTCGAACCGTCACAATGCAAGACAACATTTGAACCAATTACAACATTTGAACCAATAGAGCATTCGCAATTTTTATTTTCAAAAATTACTGAAAGGTTTTTTCCAATTTTTACATTACCAACTGAATGGAACTGCTTTCCAAAACGGAAATAAAAATAGATCTTTTTTACAAACAAAATTATGCGACGCAACATCAATAAATCATCTATAACTCCAATAAGCATCTACTGCCAATGAACCAATCACACTTTGACTTGGAACATTTAAAGAGTAAATATTATTAACATTCATCACTTCAAATTCCATTACATTTTCAAATAGCTGGCTTTCTATATTGATTCCTGCCAAATACAAATCAAAATAATATTCACCTGCCAATAGATTTAATTGATTTACAGTAACTTTTGCAATCCCATTTAAATAGATTTCCTTTGAATAACTCACATTATTGATTTCAGCATTTGTACCAAAAACAGGCATTTGGTATTTGTTTTTGACAACCACGCCAAAATTTGGCTTCTTTATATCATAAGGTGAAGAAAAATGAATTTCTAATTCAAACTTTTTATTTTTAATAAAACTTTCTTTATCGAATTCTATATAAGTAATATGAGGCTTAGTTATATCAACCTTTAAATTCTCGTTTTTTGAAAGTGATAAATATTTTTGAACAACTGAATTGATATCTCCCTGTAATATTTTTTTTCCATTTTGAAGTATCAGTCCGTTTTTACATAACCTAAGAACTGACTCCATATTGTGACTCACAAATAAAACAGTTCTTCCTTCTTTTGTTGAAACATCCCCCATCTTTCCCAGACACTTCTTCTGAAATTCGGCGTCGCCTACAGCAAGGACCTCATCCACGATCAGAATCTCACTCTCCAGGTGGGCAGCTACGGCAAAGGCAAGCCGGACGTACATCCCGGAAGAATACCGTTTCACAGGTGTATCAATGTACCGCTCTACTCCACTAAAGTCTATGATCTCATCGAGCTTGCGGGTGATTTCATGCTTGCGCATGCCCAGAATGGCACCGTTCAGGTAAATATTTTCCCTGCCGGTCATCTCGGGATTGAATCCGGTACCTACTTCAAGAAGGGATGCTATTCGACCATTTACTTTAATGCTTCCTGTGGTCGGCTTGGTGACTTTGCTCAGAATCTTTAGAAGAGTGCTTTTACCCGCACCATTTCTTCCAATTATTCCTACCGCATCTCCTTGCTCGATATCGAAGTTGATATCCCGTAGTGACCATACATAGTCACTCTCTCCCTTTTTACTCCGGTCGTTGCTTTCGCCTATCTTAAGGTAAGGGTCTTCTTTTCCACGCACTTTGTACCAAAACCTGTTAAGGTCATGGCTTAAGGTACCGGTTCCTACCTCGCCTAGTCTGTACTGTTTGGATATATTTTCTGCCTTGATGGCTAGCATTTTCATTAGTATTAGGTATTTTTTTTCGTTTTGGCACTCCGAAGAAAGCAACCAAAACATTTGTACTTAACCTTGATCAATTAATTACATAAACTTCTTAACCGACCATCCTCAAACCGTGTCCATAAAGTTTTTTTCCACCTTGTTGAAAATCAGAATTCCCGTGGCAAGAATGAAGGCAATAATCCCCGCACTCAGCAGCAGACTACCTGATTCAAAACTTCCGGAACCCAGGAACCCATAGCGAAAACACTCAAAGATGGGAGTCAGCGGATTGGAAAGGATCAACCAGCGATAGTTATCAGGAATAGAACTTATGGAATAAACCACCGGGCTGGCATACATAAAAAGCTGGATGCCAAAGCTCAACAGAAAACCCAGGTCCTTGTACTTGGTGGTCAGGGAAGAAAAAATCATCCCCAATCCCAGGGAAAAAGCAGCCATCATCATCAACAGAAATGGAGTAGCTAAAACCCATAGATTGGGTTGAATGGATCCTTCTACAAAGGTAAAATAGAGCACTGCCGCTACAAAAAGCGCAAACTGAATTCCGAATTTCATCAGGGCAGAGACCACGATGGAGAGTGGCATAATCAGACGGGGAAAATACACTTTGCCCATCATTCCTGCATTGTCTCTGAAAACTGTAGAGGTCTTGGTCAGAGATTCGGAAAAGTAGTTCCAAATCGTAATTCCCGCTAAATAGAAAGCTATTTGTGGCGTACCATCAGTAGACAACCCCGCCAGCCTGCCAAATAAAAAGACATAAACCACTGTAGTCAGCATGGGTTGAATAAAAAACCAAAGAGGGCCAAGAATAGTCTGCTTGTAGAAGGTCAAATAGTCCCTCTTCACCAGCATAAGAAGTAAATCCCTGTATTGCCAAACTTCTTTCAAATTGACTGTAAAGAGGCTTTCCTCAGATTTGATCTCCTCTGTCCAGGTTTGTTGTTCTGAGTTCATTTATATGTTAGGGGTGTGGGGTGAGGATGGTAAGCGTTTAACGTTATCACGAGGTACGAAGCGAGTTGTTTGTAGGCTACCGTCATCGCGAGGTTGTAAGCGATCTGTTTGTGGTTAAGCGTTAATCGTTAAAAGCGTTAAGTTATCCGACGTCTCAAGTAAATAAGTGATCTGTTTTTTGAAAATTCCGCCACAATTGAAAGATAGATGTTGCTTCTTCTTCGCTCTTTAGCATTGGTTCATGCTGCCTCCGTCTTTCCAATTCTGTAAATAATTTTAAAGAGGAGAGAAATATAGTATCGGGTGAGAATTTATAAAAATAATTGGCGTGGACATATCAGGCATTTAAAAGACTATCATAAACCTCACAATACTCTTTGACAATTTTCTCCACCTCAAATCGCTTTACATTTTCAAATCCATCGGCAATCAATCGTTCGCGGTAGGTATCGTCTCCGATAACTTTTACTATTCCTTTTCGCATGTCCTCTATGTCAAACGGATTTACCAAATGAGCTGCATTTCCTGCTACTTCCGGCATAGAAAGGACATTGCTTGTAATTACAACTCGTCCTGAAGCATTAGACTCTACGATTGGAACCCCAAAACCTTCATACGTTGAAATTAAAGTTACAATATCGCAGGCTTCGTACTTCTCTCTGATTTCTTCGTTACTCAATTCCCAAGAATTCGTATAACTAATACCATATTCCTCAAGTTTGCTTTTTAATGATGGTTTAAGTTTTCCTACCATTTCCAAATGGCAAGGAAGACCTTTTAGTGCTTCTAACAATCGTTCAATATTTTTATTAGGTGCTGTACCCAATTGCAAGATAGTTGGCCTGGTTTTATTAAATGGTTTAAGTAAAGGTTTGAAAGAAGAATCAATCGGATTATAGATCACTTTAATTTTATCTGGCTTGCAGTTAACGTATTTCAATAGTTCCTGCTTGGTGGCTTCTGAAACAACAGTAACTATTTGAGATCTCCAAACCGGCAGGATAATCCAAAACCAGTTTAATAACCATCTGGCTATCCGATTCGGATGTTGCATAAACCCCACATCATGGATGGTCAGAACCGTTTTTCTTTTTTTTAATAAAAAAGTAATAAAATTTATATCGCCTGTCACGTGATTGATATCACCTTGGTTTCTAAATGCTTCCCAAGTTATAAAAAGCCTCTTCCAGAATCCTGAACTCTCGTGAGAAACAGAATACCGAATGGGTTGAATCTGTGATGGAAGATGGCTTTGAATTAAATCAAATACTTTCTCAATACTAAAATTTTCAAAAGTTCTCTTTTTCCTATAAAAGAAAACTATTTTCAAAGAACCCATTAAACAATAAGGGCCTTATTTTTTGAATCCAAATTAACTTGGTCTGAAAAACGGTTTAAAACAGCCAATGTCCAATATTTACTCCAATGAAGTGATCCTTGAGAAAATTTTTGGTGCAATTTATTCGTTACATGATCGGAAGGAATCATTTCATGAATTCGCTTATCATTGTTCTTAAGCCATTTTTCGAAAGGAAAAGTAAATCCTTGCTTTTGCCTGAAAACTACCCCATCCGGCAGCAAATCCCGGAAAGTGTGTGTGAGCAAATACTTCGGTCGCTCTTGGCGAAACTTAATGTTAAGAGCAGTCTTCATAGCTAGTGCTATGAGTTCCTTATCCAAAAATGGAACTCTTACTTCAAGTCCATGCCACATACTCATGGCATCAGAATCTTTTAGTAATTGGTTTTCCATATACACATTAGTTTCAAGGAAGCTGGCATAATTGGGACTATTTATGTCAGGAGCACCTGAGATAGTTACTTTCCTCACGATATTCCAAATATCTTCCTCAGAAGTTTCTAGTAATCGGGCAGTGGTATCTGAAGAATAAATACCCCTTAAAAACAGATAATCCCCAACTGTAGAATTCAAATCCAGCCAGGCAATCCGCTTGAATTCGTCTTTTGCAGAACCTAAACTTCTTGCAATCCACTTTTTCCCGGGAAGTTTTTTGATTTGATTCATTACCAAGATTCTTTTAAAAGATCCATATCCTCCAAAAAACTCATCCGCTCCCAATCCGGACAGAACTGCCTTCAAACCGGTCTCATGTGCACATTTCGAAACAAAGTAAGTGTTTACACCATCGATGGAAGGCTGATCCATTGCCTGAAAAACATCATCCAGGTTTTCGAGGAACATTTGTTCATCAACGCGGTATGCAGTGTGCTGGCTATGTATGCAGTCAAGAACCATTTGCTGAAATGGCGATTCATCAAAACTAGCTTCATTAAAGGTTACTGATAAGGTTCGAAGTTGATCAGTTCCCAAAGTATTCGCTATTAAAGCAAGCAAACTAGAATCAATCCCCCCGCTTAAAAAAATCCCTATGGGAGCGTCTGAAATTAAATGCCTTTTTACTGCTTCTATCATTTGTTCTCTTATCAAAAACTCCGCCTCTTCTGGATCGGTAATAAGAGATGAAAAAGAAAATTTCTGAAATTGAATTACCTGACAATCGAAGTTCTGAAGATCTAGCTTAAGATAGCTTCCTTTTGGAAGCATTTGAACTCCCTTCAAGGTTGTAAAGGGAAATGGTAGCGACCCGAACGTCAGAAATAAAGCTTTCCAGTCAGGGTTTTCAGGCCATTGATGATTGTAATGTTTGAATGCTCTTACTTCGGAAGCAAAAACCAACTTCTCATTGTCAAATGAATAATATAAAGGTTTTATACCTGCATGATCTCTGGCTAATATTATTTTCTGGTTTCTACGATCGTAGATGGCTAAGGCGAACATCCCATTGAAACGGGAAAATGACTCTGCTCCCCATTCTTTCCAGGCATTCAATATGACTTCTGTATCTGTTGCAGATTGAAATCGATATCCCTTTTTCTGCAATTCCTCACGGATTGAATGAAAATTAAAAATCTCCCCGTTATATGTTATAATAATATCACCTTCAGCAGTTTGCATTGGTTGGTGCCCCAAAGGTGATAAATCTAAAATAGAAAGTCTCCTATGTCCAAGATGAACTCCCATTTCTTCAAAAACTCCTCCATCATCCGGCCCGCCATGAATTAATGACCGGACCATAGAATTTAGCTTATTGGAAGCTTCATCACTTGGTTGTTTTTCTATTATTCCTGCTATCCGACACATTGGGATTGAATTATTTGACGATTCTAAGAGTTAATTCGATTCCTGATTTTAAGGATCCTAGATCAATACACGAAGTACGTATTTTGTTAAGGTCGTTAAGCGTTAAAGGCGTTAAGCGTTAAGGACGTTAAGCGTTAAAGATGTTAAGCGTTAAGTCGTTAAGCGTTAAGGACGTTAAGCGTTAAAGACGTTAAGCGTTAAAGATGTTAAGCGTTAAGCGTTAAGGACGTTAAGCGTTAAAGACGTTAATCGTACGTTTGACTTCGTTTAACGGTTAACGTTTACCGTTTAACGGATGTTTGAGTTTTGCAATCCTAGCGGGAAGAGTGGAAGACGTTAAAGGCGTTAAGTCGTTAAGCGTTAAAGACGTTAAGCGTTAAGTGGAACCGTCATCGCGAGCCTGCCTGTCCGGTAGGCAGGGAACGAAGCGATCTGTTTGTGGTTAAGCGTTGAGTCGTTAAGCGTTAAAGACGTTAATCGTACGTTTGACTTCGTTTAACGGTTAATGTTTACCGTTTTAACATTTAACGTTTACCATTTTCCGTTTACCGTTTAACGGATGTTTGAGTTTTGCAATCCTAGCGGGAAGAGTGGAAGGCGGTAAGTCGTTAAGCGTTAAGTTCGTTAAGCGTTAAGGACTTGACCAATCAATACATCAACCCAAAGTGCCAGAGGGGAATGGTATTAAGGTATCCTCTTTCTATATCGTCTTTGACTAGGAATCCTTCATTGGCAGCTTGAATTTGCTTTCTTCCTTTATCCTTCCCCCCAACTTCAAAATCCATGGTATCAATTTTAAAATCGGCCAGAGATGAAGCCAAAACCTGGTGATTCACTTTCAATTGATTGAAA
>JAKFBW010000068.1:0-14078 GCA_036676965.1 Flavobacterium sp.
TTCCTTCAGATTCCACCTCACAATGGACACCCTTGCATTTAGCTAACACTTCCCACTGTAAAGGCGTGTTCGGGACTTCCACCCTAGAGTTACCGCCCATGCTGGGCACACAACAAAAAACCCAAAACACTAATTTTTAGTATTTTGGGTCTTAAAGTGCGGATAATAGGACTCGAACCTACACGCCTTGCGGCACCAGATCCTAAGTCTGGCACGTCTACCAATTTCGCCATATCCGCTCAATTGTGGGTGCAAATATAATCATATCTTCCGTATTTCAAAGTGTTTTTTCAAAAAAAATAATATTCTCTTTTTTGTATTTTTGGAAGTATCTAAATCAACATTCATGGACAACATCAAATCCTACCTGCAAGCACATAAAGATCAACTGATAAACGAATTAATCGAACTCTTAAAAATCCCTTCCGTTAGTGCCGATACCGCTTTTTCCCAGGATGTACTGGACACCGCCGAAGCCGTAAAACTCAGCCTGGAAAAAGCAGGCTGCGACAAAGTCGAAATATGTGATACCGCCGGTTATCCCATTGTTTATGGTGAAAAAATAATCGACCCCGCCTTACCCACTGTACTCGTTTACGGCCATTATGATGTGCAACCGGCAGACCCATTAGAATTATGGACTTCTCCCCCGTTTGAACCCGTGATTAAAACTACCGAAATTCATCCCGAAGGGGCCATTTTTGCCCGGGGCGCTTGTGATGATAAAGGGCAAATGTTTATGCACGTCAAAGCGGTCGAATACATGATTACCAATAATTGCCTGCCTTGCAACGTAAAATTTATGATTGAAGGCGAAGAAGAAGTCGGCAGTGTCAACCTCAAACCTTTCGTGGAAAAAAACCACAAAAAACTGAAAAACAACGTCATTCTGATTTCAGACACCGGAATGATTTCGAATCAACAGCCTTCTATCACGACAGGCTTGCGCGGGTTGAGTTATGTAGAAGTGGAAGTAACGGGACCCAACCGCGATTTACATTCGGGATTGTACGGTGGGGCTGTCGCCAATCCGATTAATGTTCTAAGTAAAATGATTGCCTCGCTACATGACGAAAACAATCACATCACTATTCCGGGTTTCTATGATAAAGTAGAAGAATTATCCACCGAAGAACGTGCCGAAATGGCCAAAGCACCTTTCAGCTTAGAGGAATACAAAAAAGCATTAGATCTAAATGATGTCTATGGCGAAAAAGGATACGTAACCAATGAAAGAAACTCCATCCGCCCAACCTTAGACGTCAACGGCATCTGGGGTGGCTACATCGGAGAAGGTGCCAAAACGGTTATCCCGGGTAAGGCTTTCGCCAAAATTTCGATGCGACTGGTTCCGAATCAAGATTGGGAGGAAATCACCGAATTGTTTACCAACCATTTCATCAACATCGCTCCGGCCGGTGTTACCGTAAAAGTAAAACCGCATCACGGCGGTCAGGGCTATGTAACCCCGATAGACAGCATTGGCTACAAAGCCGCTAATATGGCATACACCGAAACCTTCGGCATTCCTGCCATTCCTGTGCGATCCGGAGGCAGCATTCCCATTGTGGCCTTATTTGAAAAAGAACTGAAAAGCAAAACCATCCTGATGGGATTTGGACTCGACAGCGATGCCATTCATTCTCCTAACGAACATTTTGGAATTTTCAATTACTTAAAAGGCATTGAAACCATTCCGTTGTTTTATAAGTATTTTGTGGAGTTGAGTAAATAAATCTTGCCACAAAGGCACTATGCCACAAAGAAAACAAAAAAATCCGCTCTTCTCAGAACGGATTTTTTTATGGTCAAACCTACTATTCGCTTTTATTAACGAGTCTATTATTCAGCTACCAGCTTCCACGCAAAACAAGCACCGTCCTTACGATCCGGTCGTGTACCCGGGGCATCGGCAGAACTCAAACTTTTAGCGTTAGGATCGGCGAAAAGATATTTATGCGTCGCCAATGACATCAACATCAAATCGCCACGCAGCATATCCTGCCATTGAAACAAAGAAGCATTTCCTTTTTCCTCTTTTTCGATTCGTACCTCAGCCATTAGACCGGAACCTTTAACCGTCACAAAACCGCCATCTTTAACCGACTGCAATGCTATTCGGCCGTTACCCCTGTCTAAAACCCTGAAATGGGAAGCATTCCCTTCGGCAAAACGTTCTTTACTGCCCACCGGACGAACAAAGCCATTCCAATTAACCAATACTGCAGCATCCGCCAAACTACTTAATGAGATTACTTTATTATACGGAATAGGTTGCGTCAAGCCTTTGTGACGTGATTCATCTACCGTGAAACTATTAAAATCGGCATAACCGCCTTGGGCGTTTTTTGTATTATAATTGAATAAAGCATACCGCACCCCTTGAAACGTACGTAACGAGTAGGGCATAATGATTGTATCGCCCAAAAAACTAAAATTCGTTCCATCGGTACTATAACTGAATCGGGCTTTATCGGTATCAAAATTACAATGCACGCGCAACCACAAACGGGAAGCGCTCACTTTTTCGCTTACCACCTTATTGTCCTGATGGTAGAATTGCTGCACCTCTAACGTATTGTTGTTTTTGCTCAAGCCAATCCAGGCATGCGGAACATTCAATAAAGCCAATCCGGCAATATCACCGTTTTGCAAGCCTTTAACCTCTATTTCGGTCGTTGCGATGGATTCCGGCCCTATGCCTCGCTGTGTCAACGAATTTCGGGCATCCCAAAAACTGGTGGCCGGGAGCGAATGCAATCTCAGATTTCCTTTTTTCTCTGTAAGCGACCATTTGGCATGCTCCGGCAAATGATTCCATTGCCAAATTGGTTTTAACTCCTTTGCTGAGAAATCATCAGAACGTTCGTAAGTAGCAGTCGGTTTGCCAACAAAACCTGTGTTTGGTTTTACCCAGGTACGAGGCGAACGCGTTAGATTGCCTTCGAGACCAAAATACGGCCAACCGTTTTTCCAGGTCACCGGTGATAGCGCCGTAACACGCCCCACCGAGTTATAATCCAACATTGACCAGCCCCACCATTCCCCGGTTTGGGTTTGTACAATTCCGCCCTGATGCATCGGTATGCAGCCCACATAGTTCTCAACCGGTGCAACCAGATTGAATGGAGGCCCTTTTCTAGGGTCGTTCACCCTCCAGCCTGTACCAATTCCAAAACTTTCCTCGGCACTCATGACATTGACTTCATAAGGGCCAGTTGGGGTATCGGCACGAAGGCAAACCTGATAACAAAGCGGATCATAATTGGTATTGGTAATATAATATTTGCCGTCTATTTTATAGAAATGACAACCTTCACCCGCACCACTTCCTTTCGGAATAAGTACGCGCTCCGTTCCCGGTTTGCTATCGGTGAAATCCTCATTGATTTCGGCTATTTTAAGTTCTTCGTAACCCCAAATCACATAGACTTTTCCATCATCATCAAAAAGTACCGACAAATCGTGGAAAGACTTTTTCATCTGGGTATGTTTCCAAGGCCCTTTCGGGTTTGTCGCCGTATACAGTTGGGTTCCCTGTCCGTTTACGTTGGTAAACACATAAAAAACACCATTGTGATAACGCAAACAGGGTGCCCAAATCCCCTGGCCATAAATATCTTGTTTATTTTCCAAACGAAACGCTGGGCCAAAATCCAACTTGTCTACGATATAAGTGACGAATTCCCAGTTCACCAAATCCTTAGAATGTAACAACGGCAAGCCCGGCATAGCGTGCATGGTGGTACCCGTAAGATAATAATCGTCCCCAACGCGAATTAAATCCGGATCGGAGAATTCGTCATGAAAAAGCGGGTTGGTAAAGGTTCCGTTGCCATTGTCTGAAATCCAGGTCTGATTTTTCAAGGCCTCTTTTACCCCGGTCTTTTTCTTGGAAACAGCTGCTGTTTGGGCATTGGATAAGGTGGTTAAACTTAAAAAAAGGATCCCATACAATCGTTTTTGAGAGACCTCTTTTTTGATTTTTTTTAATCGTTCACTTAGGTTCAGGTACAAATCCATAGGTATTATTAATTTATTTTGCTTTGGTTAATTATAAGTGTGTATTTAACATTTGTAAAACTACTCAAATAAAAATGATAAAAAAAATTAATCCCCGATAAAAAAACACCGTTTGAAAAACGGTGCTCGAAAATCGTAATGACCTAGTCAGTGAAGCGGAAAAATTTTCCCAATAAATCCCGAAGGCATTATCCTTATTCGGTATATATTTCCCCTGTCAAATATAATTTTGCCTGTCCACTCATGGCTACCCGGTTCCCTAAAAAAGCACATTGCAAATATCCCTTCCGCTCCGAAAGTTGAATGGCGGTCAAATCGGTTTTATCCAATTGGGCTGCCCAATACGGTATCAGTGTCGTATGGGCCGATCCGGTAACAGGGTCTTCGTTTACACCCACCTTGGGTCCGAAAAACCGGGAAACAAAATCAACGCTGTCGCCTTTGGCAGTGACAATCACCCCTCTTGCATCCAACTTAGCGATGAGATTAAAATCAGGGTTCAGGTTTTGAATTTGCTTTTCTGAATCAAATACTAGCATAAAATCCGTCTTACCTTTGAATGCCAATTTGGGTTTTTGGTCAAAACAGTCCAAAATGGAATCTGTTAATGCAATAGGCGTCAATTGATCTACAGGAAAATTCAGTGTGATAAATTCCCCTTTCTTGGTAACCATCAATTCCCCACTTCTGGGTGAATAAAAACGGATATCATTTCCTTGATGATTTTCGTAGTTGAATAAAACAAAGGCAGATGCCAGTGTAGCGTGGCCGCACAAGTCGACCTCCACCTTTGGGGTAAACCAGCGGATCTGGAATCGATTCCCGTCTTTGACATAAAAAGCCGTTTCGGCAAGGTTATTTTCGGCTGCTATTTTTAGCATCAATTCATCACTGGGCCATTCCTCAAGCGGACAAACCGCTGCCGGGTTTCCTGAAAACACCTGGTCAGTAAAGGCATCTACTTGATAGATTTTATAGTTCATATAGGTAAAAGTTGTTTATAGAATAATCGGTCACTAAATTACATCACTTTATAAATGTAAACTACACTCAAAAACAGAAAAACAAAAGGGGGTGGTTTTTGGTTTGCGCGTGAGGGATAGCAGCGGAAATCCTTTGTGTTTTTTCTTTAAAAACACAAAGATTGCAGCGAATAGCCCGACCCGGAGTACACGGAGGGTCACGCCCAAAAACAACTAACTGAACTCTTTGTTGGGATTGTAACCCAAATACGGCATTTCTTGTTCTTTGAAAACCACACCGTAGTGTTCCAGTTCGTTCAGTATAGGTTCATAAACTTCCTTTTGAATAGGCAGTTGCACGCCCGGAGTAGTTATTTTGTCGTTGAGGATAAGTAAAGTCGCCATCGCGACAGGCAAACCAACGGTTTTGGCCATCGCGGTATAGGTCTGGTCTTCGCCAATGCTGACCATTTTGGCATCGATTTGTTTTTTGACCCCATCGATTTCAAAACCAAATTTATGGTACATGACAATCATGTCTTTGTCATCTGACTGTAACGCCCAACTTTCGCTCAGGATTTTCTCCAGGATTTGTGCAGGAGTGGCATTTTTGAGTCCGACGATTTTATGGGGATTGAACAAATCGAGCGCAAGGAGTTTGTCCCACATGATGTCGTCCTGATCGATTTTCAGCAACCAACGCATTTTTATTTCGACTGAATCGGTGGGATGATATGGCAGGAACGCATTGGTAAAATCACGGTAACTCATGCTCTCGGAGTTTTCCATGACGTAGCTGTCATCGGTCATTCCCAATTGCACAAACATATTCCAGGCTTTAGAAAAACCTACGCGGCGAATCGTACCGCGAAACAGGGTAAGAATATCATCGAGTCCGTACATACTGCGGTATTTTAAGGAATCCCTGTTGGAATAGGCTTCAAATTTCCCGTAGCCTTCGACTTCTAGGAATTCGGTCCGGCGGAATAAATTCCAATACGGAATGTATTTATAGGTTCCTTCCTGCAGAAACTTGGCGGCACCACCCTGCCCTGCCAAAACCACATTGCGCGGTGCCCAGGTAAATTTGTAATTCCAAATCGTATTGTCTGATTCCGGAGCTACCAGACCGCCGCAAAACGATTCAAATAACAGCATTTTTCCACCTTTTTCCCGGATGGCATCAATCACTTTCATGGCACTCATGTGGTCTATTCCGGGGTCCAAGCCTATTTCGTTCATAAAAATGAGCTTGTTTTTTTTGACCTCGGCATCCAAGGCCTGCATTTCGTCACTCACATAGGAGGCGGTTACCATATTTTTTTGATACTTGACACAATCGCGAGCCACTTCTATATGCAAATGGGCGGGCAACATCGAAATAACAATTGTAGCCTGTTGAATCGCCGCAGCACGTTGTTGAGCATCAAAAATATCTAAGGCAATGGGCGTGGCATTGGGATGATTATGGGTCTTTTTTTGGGCTAAGGCCAAAGACAAATCGGCAATAATAAGATGCAGGTTTTCGGCTTCGGATTTATCCAAAAGATACTGTATCAACGAAGAGGCCGATCGCCCGGCTCCAATGATCAATATGGTTCTCCTGTTTGATTTCATAGGACACAAATATACCGATTTGTTGCTTTTGAGCATCGAATCGTCATCAACTAAATTTCATGAAAAACACTTTTAAAATCCTTTCTAATTGAATGGATATGCGTTACTTTTGTGAGGCAAAAAAAAACAACACTAACATGGACAAAAAAACGATTACAGCGGGAGCCTTTTTAGGAATGCTAGCCATCATTTTGGGTGCTTTTGGAGCCCACACCTTAAAAGCCATACTCAGTCCGGAACAATTGATCACTTTTGAAACCGGTGTGCGTTATCAGATGTACCATGCCTTGTTTTTACTCTTCATCGGAACCACGGGAATGCTTTCGCAAAAAATCAAAAAGACCATCTACTTTTTAGTACTTGTTGGGGTGCTGTTCTTCTCCGGTTCCATTTATTTATTGGCCACAAACGGCCTCACTTCTTTTGATTTTAGAGTGATTGGTTTTATTACTCCTATCGGTGGATTTTTATTGATATCGGCATGGGGAATAGCGGCCTATAATTTTTTATTTAAGAGTTCAGAAAAATAAGTGATTCTAAAAGTATCCCGAATTTAATCTTTATCTTTAAGTATTATTTTCGACTTCAAAATCACTCAATATGGATACTTTCAAAATGTTCCCTAAACCGATCTCATTATCATACATCGGAATTAAGAATGCTGTTATTCATTATCAATTATCCGCAGAAGAACTACATGAAAAAACCATTCAACTCCATCAGGGAATTGAAGTTTCAAATGGCGCTTTGGCTATAAACACAGGAGCATTTACGGGACGTTCCCCTCAGGACCGTTTTATTGTCAAAGACAACATTACCGAACAGAAAGTTTGGTGGGGCGACATCAATATTCCTTTCGAACCGAAAGCTTTTGATGGCTTATACCAAAAAGTGACACAATACCTTTCGAACAAAGAGATTTATGTTCGGGATGCCTATGTTTGTGCCGACCCGAATTACCGATTAAACGTTCGGGTGATTACCGAAACCCCTTGGGCAAACCTCTTTTGCCACAATATGTTTCTGAGACCCGGCACCGAAGAATTAGAACATTTTACTCCCGAGTGGACCCTGATTTGCGTTCCCAGTTTTCTTGCCAATCCGAAAACGGACGGCACCCGACAAGGGAATTTCGCCATTTTGAATTTTACCGAAAAAGTGGTTCTTATTGGCGGTACGGGTTATACCGGTGAAATGAAAAAAGGAATCTTTTCGGCCTTGAACTTTATCCTGCCTGTTTTCAAAAATACCTTGCCGATGCATTGTAGTGCCAATGTAGGAGATGATGGCGACACGGCGATTTTCTTCGGACTGTCCGGAACGGGAAAAACCACCCTTTCTGCCGATCCGAAAAGAAAATTAATTGGAGATGACGAACACGGCTGGACGGATAAAAATACCATCTTTAATTTTGAAGGCGGTTGCTACGCCAAAGTGGTCAACCTTTCCGAAGAGAATGAACCGGATATTTTCAGGGCCATCAGAAAAGGGGCATTATTGGAAAATGTGGTTTTAAAAGAAGTAACGAATGAGGTTGATTATACTGATATTTCTATCACTCCCAACACCCGGGTGAGTTATCCTATTGAACATATTGACAACATCCAACCCGGTTCTATAGGGCAGAATCCTAAAAACATCTTTTTCCTTACTGCAGATTCCTTTGGCATTTTGCCTCCCATTTCAAAACTCACCCCGGGACAGGCCGCTTATCATTTTATCTCCGGTTATACCGCCAAAATTGCCGGTACCGAAGAAGGAGTCAAAGAGCCGCAACCGAATTTTTCCGCTTGTTTTGGAGCGCCATTCATGCCTTTACATCCTACGAAATATGCCGAAATGTTGAGTGCAAAAATGAAAGAGGCCGATGTAAAAGTTTGGCTCATCAACACCGGATGGACCGGCGGCCCTTTTGGAACCGGAAGCCGAATGAAACTGAAATACACCCGAGCCATGATTACTGCCGCCTTGAAAGGGCAATTGGATGCCGTAGCCTATGAAAAGCATGACGTATTCGGGATTGCCATTCCAATGAGTTGCCCGGAAGTTCCCGGTGAAATTCTGAATCCAAAAAGCACCTGGGAGAATCCTGAATTGTATGACATCAAAGCGGTGGAATTGGCTCAAAAATTCAACGCCAATTTTACAAAATTCGCCGCCTTTGCCAATGAAGAAATTTTGGCTGGAGCTCCGAATGTGTAAAACAACTCTTTTGATGAAATTATCAAAAACGTCAGTTCGAGTGTTTTTTGCGTAATGAAATGAAGTAAAAAATGCCTGTCTGCCACAGGCAGGTATCGAGAACCGTTTTTGATTGTAAATTTTCTTATTCTCGATACAATCCCGTCCAAAAACGGTATTACTACCATTGACGTTTTTATTAAAAGAGAAAAATTAGATTTATTAATTTTCTTTTTTGCTTGATCAAAAAAGAAACAAAAAAATATTCATGCGTTATTATTGTTTTTTGGTATTCATGAATCTTCGATTTCAAGTCTTCGCTTCCTCGTCGGTCAAATTAGTTTTCGAATGCTAAAAGAAAAGAACTCTCCGCCGCGGCGGATCAAACAACTTTTCTTTTACGCATTCTTCAAACATTTGACACTCGACTGCGAAAGCTAAGGACAACTTAAGCTCCAGAAAAAACACAATTTAATTTACAATTGACAAAACATAAACGTCATAAGAGCTGTTCCAAATGAACAGCTTTTTTTATTTCAAAAAAACCATTCCAAAGCGTAACAAAAACCCACAAACCAATACCTATCAAGCATTTATACCAATATTCGTTTTTTGGCGTTAAATTTGTAATCATTACACGAACCTAAAAATGAACTCGTAAATCAATCAAAAAAAACAATCATGTTACAATCCTTTTTCATCCTCTGTTCCGGAGCCGACAAAAACCTTCTGGAAGGCTGTTCCGAAGGGGAACAAACAAAATATGCAGGTATTGGCGCCACGGTTTTCTTCACCGCTGTCATGGCTTTTATTGCCAGTGCTTATGCCCTGTTTACCGTTTTCGACAATGTCTACCCCGCTATTGCTTTTGGGATAATTTGGAGTTTGCTTATTTTCAATCTCGACCGTTTTATTGTGTCAACCATCCGAAAAAGAGAGCGTTTTGGGAACGAATTGCTACAAGCTACACCCCGGATTATTTTGGCAGTCATCATCGCCATCGTTATTTCGAAACCTTTGGAAATTAAAATATTTGAAAAGGAAATCAACACGGTTCTATTGAAAGAGAAAAATGCCATGGCGTTGTATAATAAAATAGAAGTCGCTAATTATTTCAAATCGGATTTAGACAAAAACAAAGCTGAAATTGCAGCTTTAAAGGCTGAAATCACCCAAAAAGAAAAAGAAGTCAATACCTTATACGAAACCTATATTACAGAAGCCGAAGGAACCAAAGGCACCATGAAACTGGGGAAAGGCCCTGTTTTTAAGGAAAAAATTGCCAAACATAATTTGGCTTCAGCCGAACTGGACACCATTAGAAAAAACAATCTGGTAAAAATTGCCGAAAAAGAAAATCAGAACAAAAGCCTTCAGGCGGATTTAGACAAAAAAGTAACCGAAACCCAGCCTATCATCGATGGTTTTGACGGTCTGATGGCGCGAATCAATGCGTTGAATAAATTGCCCCGGCTGCCTTCCTTTTTTATCATGTTATTGTTTCTGGCCATTGAAACTTCCCCGATTATTGCCAAACTATTATCCCCAAAAGGCGAATACGATTATAAGTTGGAGGATTTAGAAACTGCGTTAAAAACTACGATGGAACAAGACAAATACCAACGAAGTTTACTGGTAAAAACCAGTGCTGCGATGCACGACAAAGTATATCAGGACATTTCCGAGGACAAAAATTTATATGATTTGCAACGAAAAAACGCAACCGATTTATTGGAACTGCAATCCAACACTTTTTTGGAGAAACAGAAAAAGACTTTATAAAACGGGTGCACGACAAATTGCATTTTCTGATTAGAAAAACCTCGTAGAGGTTAACCGTTTGTAGAAAAAAGGGATTCGTTTCAAAAATAAAACTCCGTAGGAGTGACCTGTATTTGTACATTTCAGGTCGCTCCTACGGAGCTGGTTGGCTTAATTGTAAATTTCCTATAAACAGTACACCTCTACGAGGTTTTCATTTTTATGTAAAGTAAAAAAATGCAATTTGTCGTGCACCCTTATAAAAACAGAAACCCGACAACTATCAAGTGTCGGGTTTTTGTTTAGTATGATTTGCACCTTTTTATTTTTTTCTATTTTGGTATTAACCCTATCGGAGTTTAAAACTATGACAGGGTTCCCTCGAAAATATTCAGACTCTATTACAAGCATGAATCTCAGCGGTTCCGTTCAACCTGGGTTTCATTGTTCGTACTGCGCACGCAACGAACCTTTGCTGTTGTATGCTGTTTTAATTTCTTTTTTCTAATAATTTTTGTATGTCAGATTCTAAATTTAAATTATGTATTTTCCTATGGCAATTTGGACATAAAGCGGCAACATTTTCAATAGAATCTCTTCCGCCTTTTGATAAATAAACGATATGATGAGATTCTAAATATGGTTTACCGTATTTATCTTTAAAAGGAGCATTTGTTTCGCAAAGTTCACAAATGCCATTTGCTCTAATTTTTGCAAATTCACGTATTTGCTCACTTCTTATAAATTGATTTAAAACAACACTTTTTGCATAAACAGTTTCATCGATATTATTTATTTTTTCTTCTAATTCTTCTAATATTTTATTTTTGTTTTTTTCTGAATAATCTAATTTAGGAGCGATTAAATTTAATAAAATTTCTTTTTTAACTCTTCCATTAGGGTTTGGTTCAATTTCTAGTCCCTCGGATTTAAAAATTATAATTAAATTTTTAACGCCCATTTGAAAATTTCTGCACAATCGATTAATCCTAACATAATCTTTTCCATCTTCTCTATTTAATACACTTATTAAATTATCAGAACTTAATATTAATTCTCGAAGATTTTTTGGAGAAGAACTTGTTTCAGGTTCTTTTAATATAATTTGGTTTAATAAATCACGACTTATTGAATTGTTTCTAATAACAATATTTTCATTTTCTAACATTTCCATTAGAAAACTTATTTCAACACCTAACGTTTTTGATAAATTATCGAGTGTGAAATTTTCTACACCCTTATCTATTTCATATAATATTTCTTTACTATCAAGAATAATTTCTCTTATATTCATAGCTGATTTTTCATTTTTTTATTTAATTACAGATTTCCTTATTTGTTTGTTTAACCCGTAAGTTGTTATTAAGTTTTGAATTAGTTCCATAAACCAATCTGGTGAAAATGGACTTAAAACTATATCATCAATCAAATTGTCTAAATCTAATTTTATATTTTTGCCAAAATTGTTTTTTTCGTTTTCCCAATCAAAAAGAATCCCACTTTCTTCAGGAACTTTATAGATTAATCTCAATTCTTCTTCATAAGTGTATGCTTTATGCTTATGAATAAGAGGATAATTTAAATTTCCATCATATATTTTTTCCTTTTCAAAATCAATATATTTAATTTCACTCATTTGAATTTCTTCTTCTGTATTTTCAAAAGCAGTTACTAATTTATCAATTTGTGATGTAATCATTATACCTTTATTCATTTCTGAATATATTTTCCAAAGTGCATATGATTCAGATTCACTTTTATTCCAACAACAAACACAATTTAATTTTTTAAAATCATCTTCAAAACCTTGTCTGATTTTTAGTTCTTCTTCAAGTGAGATTTCTAATTTAGGATTTATTGCGCGTAATTGATTATGAAACTCTTCATAATCAGTTTTTCGATATTCTATATTTAGTTTTGGAGATGAACCTTCAAATTTATCTTCAAGTTTGTCTATTCGGCAAAAGAATAAAGACTTGTTCTGAAGTAACGAAACAAACTTAATTAAATCAAAATATTTATAAATTGTATAATTATTTTCGGGATAGAAAACTGGTGCAGTATGATTGGTTGGTTTTAATATTGACATCTTTTATTTTATTTTATTTCTTTTTAGTTTTCTGTCGCTCGAAAATAGCACACAACGTTCTGCTAGTAGGCGATGGTCGGTGTTAATAATCCTAATATTTCGGATAATCACTATTTTTCCTAGTACAAAACCAACTTTGGTTAAGCCTAAATTCCCGACTATTGCTTACTAGCTGTTGGCATTAGTTATTTTTCTAAATCAAGCTGTAATTTAAACTCCTCAAACCCTACTGTAGGGAAATCACCATATATTCTTGATTTATGGAAAACTCTTTGAATAGAATTAAACATTTTTGCTTGATAATAATCACCAGTTTTTTCAAGAACTTTATTCTTCAAATCAGTCATTTTCCTTATCTGCTCTAAAATAATCATATTTGCAAAAAAAGGAGTATTTCTATTAAATGGCATAAATAAGTTATTATCTATGTTTACAAAAATCAAACCTTCTTTCATTACATAATCATCCGGTATGTATTTGATATAAATATTAATCAAGTGTTCTTTTTTTGTCCAATCTATCCAGTGACTTCCAACTGTTTGAACTTGACAATCATCAATTAATATTCCATCTGGCCCAGAAAGTCCATCCAAAATCGGCTTAATTATATTATCCATATCTGGAGAATCTGGACTTTCATAACGCTGTTGTTCGTGAAGTAGCCATTGAATTTCAATCTTTACATCTCCACTAAGAAGATATTTGATTGATTGAGTCTTGTTTTTTATTTGTGACTTTACGAATTCTCTTTTTATTGAACTAGATTGTAATGAAACTGGTTCGAGTGAAAACGACATTGTAAGTTCTCCATATTCTGGTGGTTCATTAAGGTTATGAACGTAATTTTCTTTAATCATTTGAACCGCTTATTTTAGAGTTTAATTAGACAGTTATAATATGAGAAATATGTGATGTGTCAATTCCTTCATTATCGATTGCTTCAATTTGCTCTTGACTTAAATTATTTTCAACCAAGACCCTCAGTCGAATATTCCCAAATGTATTTAATGGCGGATTTGCGGCATAATTTGCAAGTAAAGCCTCTAAATCTTCATTTTCGCTGACATCTACAGTAATGCTTCTACCATAATTATTGAATGACTTTGTTGTTGGTATAAAATGAATTCCCAAAGCGTGTCTATTAATAATTGATTCGCGAAATAAATGTTCTCTTGAGTAATTTGTATTAATAGCAATTCTATTTTCTAATTCTACTTCAATCGCATTTGCTAATTCAGGATTGTTTTCCAATCCTATATACATATCTCCTAATGTTTCAGTGTCTAAGTTCTCTAATTTCATTTTGTGTTTTTTAATTAATGCCAATCGAGTCACGCAGGGGAATTTCACCCCTACGTTCTCACGGAACCGTGCTTGAAAGTCTCCCTTCACACGGCTCTTCATAGTATTAAATCACACAAATGTACTAAACACTTATGGATGCA
>JAKFBW010000069.1:0-106643 GCA_036676965.1 Flavobacterium sp.
AAGTTGTTATTTAATGAGTATGTAACAAAAAAATGGTCCTCTATAATAAAGTAACCCTTTTTTTATGCAACAACGTAACAGATACACCCAAATAGAAGATTTTTTAGCCGATGCGTCATTTCAACTATGGGTTCGGTCAAAAGAAGACCACCAAGGCTGGGAAGAATGGACCTTAGAAAATCCTAAACGCGCCAAATTGGTCGAAGAAGCGCGGCTGTGGCTATTAGCCATGCAAGTTCCCGACAATCCTTTATCTCGGGAAGATATCGAATCGGCATTGGAATCCACCTGGATGAAAATCAAAAAAAAGGAAAGAGACGAAAAAAAGACTGAAAGAGCCGTAATAAAACTTTGGAAAAATTATTGGCTCAGAAGTGCTGCTGCGGTTTTACTTTTTGGCCTCACGGCTACTTGGGTTTACACTAATTATTTTATTTCAGAAAACGGAATGATTAACTACAGTGAACTTATCCAAGAAAATGAAGAGGGACTTGTTGAACAAACCAACAACTCATCCAAACCCCAGATATTAACCCTGTCTGACGGCAGTTCTGTTTTGCTGCAACCCAACAGCAAACTGAGTTACCCAAAAGTATTTGCTAAAAAGGAACGAAAAGTATACCTGTCCGGGGAAGGTTTTTTTGAAATCAGCAAAAATCCCAAAAGACCTTTTTATGTGTATGCCAATGAAATTGTCACCAAAGTTGTCGGCACGAGTTTCCGGATCAAAGCATACGCCAATGAACCCAACATAGAAATACTGGTGCGTACCGGTAAAGTAAAGGTAAACTCGAATTCAAAAATTAAAAATTCTGCCGATAAAGAAGTGGCATTACTTCCAAACCAGGCGTTACGTTTTGAGCGCAAAAACCTTACTTTTAATAAAATTACCGATATTACCCAGGACAAAGTCCTGGCCAAAACCGTCAGCAGTACTATTGAGCAGTTAAGTTTTGAATTCACGGACATTCCCGTGGCACAAATTTTCAAAACTATTGAGCAGGCGTATTTGGTGGAAATTGATTTTTCTGCCGAGAAGCTCAAAAACTGCCATCTGACCACCTCGCTTAGCGATCAACCCCTTCCCGAAAAACTTAAAATCATCTGTACCTCACTGGGAAACAACTCCAATTATGTGATGAACGGAAACCAAATAATTATTTTATCAAATGGATGTAACTAAACCGAATTGCCTATGTGAAAAATAAATGCACAAAAAAGCGCCGAAATGCTGTAACATATTCGACGCCTGAATAAAATCAATTTATCCTCTGTAAAGGGCAAATTGTATTGTTTCTTAAAATACCCACTAAACAGTATTAATCAAAACAAACCAAAATTATGAAAAAACCTGTTGTTAAACAACGATTACTCATTCGAATCATGAAGATAACATTATTCCAGTTTGTATTGGCTACCATCTTTTCAAGCGTTACCTTGGCAAACAATGTAGCGGGACAAGGAAAATTAGACACAAAAATTACTATCACAATTTCAGACATGAATTTAGGCAGTGCCTTGTCTAAAATCGAAAAAAAGGTAAACGTGAAATTTTCATACAATTCGAGAATGGCACAATTAAACCAAAAAGTAAATGTAAATGCCGACGATGAACCTTTGTCTAATTTACTTAACAAAATATTAAAGCCTCTTAATATTAATTATTCTGAAGTAAACAATCAAATTGTATTACATAAAGAAAGTACTCCTCAAAATCAATCGGAAGAAAAACTATTAGGAGCTATCGCCGCTGAAATCACCATAAAAGGTAAAATCACTGATGATCAGGGAGCTCCTTTACCCGGTGCTACAGTACTCGTAAAAAATTCCAATAAAAGTACGACTACAGATTTCGACGGGAATTATACGATTACCGCTTCTGAAACCGATATTTTAGTATTCTCATTTATTGGATTTACCACTAAAGAAATCGCGGTTTCGGGCCAAAAAACGATAAATGTTGTATTAGGTGAAGACGTATCTAAACTGGAAGAGGTGGTAGTTGTTGGATACGGTACTCAAAAACGAAGTAAAATCTCGGGTTCTGTTTCTGAGGTGAGTCAAAAATCCATCGCCAGAAATCCATCGCCTAATTTAAGTAACTCCTTGGTAGGACAAGCAACCGGTATAATTGCTACGCAACGTTCCGGAGAACCGGGAAAAGATGGGTCAGATATTCTAATTAGAGGTATTGGTACATTAAGTAATTCTTCTCCATTATATGTTATTGATGGTATCGTTCGTTCTTCTAGTGACTTTGCTCAAATAAATTCAAGTGAAATTGCTTCTTTCTCTATTTTAAAAGATGCAGCAAGTGCAGCAGTTTTTGGAGTTCGTGGTGGTAATGGTGTAATTCTTGTGACAACCAAGAGAGGTGCTGAAGGAAAAATGCAAATTGATTTTTCCAGTAGCCTTGGAGTGCAAGAGAGAACTAAAAATCCCGACTTCTTGAATTCCTATGAATATGCGACGTTATATAATGAAGCATTGGCAAATGCAGGAAAAGCACCCCTTTATTCGCAAGACGACCTTCAAAAGTATCTTACTCATTCCAGTCCGGATACACATCCTGATTCTGATTGGTTTTCTGTTTTAAAGAAAACAGCCATAATGCGCAATTATAACCTTTCTGCAACCGGTGGAACAGATAAAGTGCGCTATGCAACTTCGCTGGGTTATTTGAAACAAGATGGGATTATTCCTTCAAATGACTTCAGTCGATATAATTTTAGATCTAATATAGATGCTAATGTTACAAATACTACCAAACTGTCGTTTGACGTTTCGGGTAGAGATGAAAAAACCAATAATGTGGCATCAACAGAAGTGTTTAGATGGATGTCAGGAATACCACCTAATCGAGCTCCTATAAAATGGTCAAACGGGGAATATTCTAATGGGCCATCTTATTTAACTTTACCTGAAAATGGATACAGAAAAAGAAATATTCAGGCGTTTCGTGGCCGAATCGAACTAGAACAGCAATTGACATTTATTAAGGGCTTATCTATTAAAGGGATTGCTGCTTACGATAAAACCTTTACGGACAATAAAAATTGGACTTTTACTAAAATTCCTTTTTATAATAGAAATATTTCCGATGGAACTTTTACAGAAGCAGCTAAAGGACCTACTTCACTTTATCAAGATCATTTTGATGAGCAAGCTGTTACTTTAGAGACCCACTTAAATTATATAAAAACGATTGGCAAAAGTGATTTTACAGGATTACTTTTATATACACAAACAAAAGAACTTTCGAATTTTTTAAGTGCAAGGAGAGAGGGTTATACCTTAGCAATAGATGAGATAAACAATGGTGGTGCTGCCAATCGTGAAAACGGAGGGTATTCTGGTAGTAGTGCAAGACAAGGTGTTGTTGGAAGGGCTAACTGGTCTTATGATGATAAATATATTATAGAAGGTAGTTTTAGAGCGGATGCTTCAGAGCAATTTGCTCCGGGTAAACGTTGGGGATTTTTCCCATCTGTTTCAGCAGGTTACGTAATTTCACAAGAGTCTTTCTTGAAAAATTCATCAACAATTGATTACTTAAAGATTCGTGGATCCTATGGTATACTTGGGAATGACCGTACAGGTAATCAAAGGTTTCTTTATTTACAGTTCTATAATCCAAGTGGATCTGCGGTTTTTGGCGATGCAAATGTACAACCGACTATTGTTGAAGGTCGTTTATCAAATCCTGATGTAACTTGGGAAACTGTTAAAAAACTTAATATTGGTGTAGATGCCACCCTATGGCAAGGAAAATTAACGGCAACCGTTGATTATTTTTTCGATAAAAGAAGTGATATTTTGTGGAACAGAAATCTTTCTGTTCCTAGTCTTTTCGGAGCTGGATTACCTGTTGAAAACTTGGGAAAAGTTAATAATAAAGGGGTTGAATTCACCATAGGACATAAGAATACTATAACTGAAGATTTACGTTATTCGATGAGTGCAAACTTCACTTACGCTAAAAACAAAGTTGTTTTTATTGATGAACCGGCATCAGCAAATCCTAATATCAGAAGAACGGGATTACCTATTGGCACTGCATACGGTTACAGAGCTATTGGACTCTTCCAGACCCAAGAGGAAGTAGATAATGCTCCTACACAACTTGGAAATACGGCTCCTGGAGATGTTCGTTATGAAGATATCAACAAAGATGGTAAAATAAATGATCTTGATAGAGTTCCTATTGGTAAGTCTAATACCCCTGAAATTATATTTGGGTATACTGGAAATTTGCAATATAAAGACTTTGAATTTTCATTCTTATTTCAAGGGGCTACTAATGTAAACCAATATTATGCAGGAGAAGGCGCATGGCCATTCTTTGTGGGATCCGGAGCCTTGAAAGAAAATTTAGACCGTTGGACTCCTACAAACACTAATGCCAGTGAGCCCCGTGTGTTAATTGACCCAACCAATCTTAATCATGCTGAATCTTCATTTTGGATGAAAGACGCCTCTTATATTCGTCTTAAAAATGTAGAGTTGGCGTATAATCTTCCAATAGAACCATTAAAAATACATTTTATACAAAGTATTCGTTTTTATGTTAATGCAAATAATGTAGCTACGTGGTCTAAGATAAAAAACTACGATCCAGAGAATGGAAATGGAAGAGGATGGGACTATCCTCAATTTAGGATCTGGAATGCTGGTGTAAACTTTAAATTTTAAAAAAAATTAAAATGAACAGAATAATAAAAAAATCATTGTGGTTTGGATGTGCATTAGTATGCATGACACTATTATTTAGCTGTGAAAAGGATTTTCTTGATCAGACACCTAAAGACTCCCTTACAGGAGAAACGGTATGGACAGACCCTCAAGGGGCAACACAATTCGTTAATGCAATTTACGGGCAAATGCCATCGGGGTTTGACCGGAACTACCAGGGATGGGCCAAAGGGCTTTACTTGTTAGATGGCGCATCGGATGATGGTGACGTTGGTATGCCATGGACGCATTCTAATGAATTACAAAGTGGAAATTTTTTGCCTTCTAATGTGCCTTGGGGCGAAACATGGGGAGATTATTATGGCTTGGTTCGAAAAACAAATGTTGCTTTAGAGAATCTAGGCAAACTTCCGGATGAATCCCTGAGAAATCGACTTATGGGTGAGACTTATTTTTTGAGAGGGTTCATTTATCATGAACTTTTAAGACTGTACGGAATGCCATCTACAGGAGGGGAACCAACAGGGGTGCCTCTTTTAGATCACAGTTTAACACTTCAAGATGATTTTAAGATACCCCGATCTACTTATGACCAAGTGGTTGATTTTATTGTAAGTGATCTGGAGAAGGCTGCTGCTATGCTTCCTAAAAAAGGACAAATCGAGGCAGGAAGAGCAACTTCAGGAGCCGCTTATGCATTGGAAAGTCGTGTTTTGCTTTATGCCGAGCGTTGGCAGGATGCAGCAAACGCAGCAAATAAAGTTATAAATACTGATTACACATTGTTCAGTGATTATAGAACCTTGTTTCTGACTAAAAACAATAATGAAATCATTTTTGCCAAGAAGTTTCAAGCACCAGATAAAATCCATTTATGGACAAATGCAGGATTTGATGTTCTTAATTCACCTCCATCAATAAGAGGAGGTAGTGATGCCGGATGGGGAGGTAACGTCCCTACACAGAATTTTGTTGATTCCTATGACATGATTGACGGAAAACCACAGTCAACTTCTCCTTTATTTGATGCCAATAATCCTTATGTAAATCTGGATCCAAGGTTTGAAGCGACTGTAGTGCATAATGGATCTACTTTTCGTGGACGTGTAATCGAATTGTTTGCCGGAGGTGCTGATGTAACAGGTAGAGCTGAGGATACCAAAACAGGTTATATCCTTCGTAAATTTCATGAAGAACAATACGTTCTTTATACAAAAAGTAGTGACCAAGATTGGATTTTTATTAGATATGCAGAGGTATTATTAAATTATGCCGAGGCTAAAAACGAAGCTTCTGGGCCAGATCAGTCGGTTTATGATGCAATTAATGCGATACGCAGTAGAGCAAGTGTAAATATGCCTCCATTGACCGCTGGACTTACAAAAGATCAAATGCGTGACAAAATTAGAAATGAACGCAGGATAGAATTAGCTTTTGAAGAGCATCGTTTTTTTGATATTCGTAGATGGAAAATAGCCGAGAGTTTACTTAATAATGTAGGTTTAATTGGTATGAAAATGACTAAGTCTGGAAGTACCATTACCTATACGCGTTATGTTTTTGAAACACGTGGTTTCCCTTCTAAATTATATGTGTTACCAATTCCGCAATCAGAGATTGACAAAAATCCTGCTGCTAAACAAATTAATGGATGGTAATTTCTATATAAAATAAAAATAAATAGCTGCGAATATTTTAATTCGCAGCTATTTTTAATTTGTAAAAGTGTTATCTTTCCTAATGTTACATCTTAAACCTAAGATATATATATATTGCATCAACAAAACTTGGCATACAAGTTTAAATCATTGAATTGTTCATGACATCATTAAAAAAATATGAAATCGCCATTAACAACAAGTTTGCGCAAGCAAATGAAATTCGCTGAACACCTATGAAAAATATTAACTCAGTGAAGCAAACACCAATAAATAAAAAGGCGACCCGAGCGCTAGCGAACTGGCGAAGCATAACATATATGACCGCTAAAAAACAACTTTTACATATATGAAAGGAATTAAAAAAAATCTAAGCATTTTGATCTTAACCTGTTTTACCATTATTACAGGTTGTAAAAATAAAGAGACTACTTTATTTGTGCCTTTGGAAACGGACCAAACTGGTATTTCATTTACAAATACAGTTACAGAAACAGAAGCACTCAATATAATGCAATATGAATACCTTTATAACGGAGGAGGTGTTGGTATTGGAGATTTTAATAATGATGGTTTAGTTGATATATACCTGACAGGAAATGCAGTTAAAAATAAACTCTATATTAATAAAGGAAACTTTAAATTTGATGATATTACCAAATTATCCGGTGTAGAAGGAAGAAAAGGATGGAAAACGGGTACAAGTATCGCTGATGTCAATGGAGATGGTCTACTAGATATATACGTTTGTTATTCCGGTTTGGGAACCAATGAAGACAGAGCCAATCAGTTATTTATTAATAAAGGAATCAATAAGAACCATGTGCCTAAATTTGTAGATGAAGCTGCAGTCTACGGTCTTGACGCAAAGGGAAGCTTCAGTACCCAGGCAGCTTTTTTAGATTATGACTTAGACGGGGACTTAGACATGTTTCTTTTAAACCATTCCAAAACCTTTTATTCCCCTTTTTATAACAGTACTAAGTTACGAAATACAAGACATCCCTATTTTGGCAATTCTTTGTATAGAAATGATAATAACCATTTTGTAAATGTCAGTGAAAGTGCGGGTATTTATGGTAGCGGGTTAAACTTTGGATTGGGAGTGGCAATAAGCGATTTCAACCAAGACGGCTTGCCGGATATTTACGTTTCCAATGATTATGATGAGCAGGATTTTTTATACCTGAATAAAGGAGACGGAACATTTATGGATGTTACCAAAAAGTCTTTTGGCCACATGTCCAAATACTCTATGGGGAATGATGCAGCCGACTTGAACAATGATGGGTTTGTTGATTTGATTACATTAGATATGCTCCCGGAAGACAATTATCGACAAAAATTACTAAAGGGTCCTGATGAATATGATCGTTATCAAATGGCTGTGGACAATAATTACCATAAACAGCAAATGCGTAATATGTTGCAGTTAAACCAAGGTATGGATCAAAACGGAATACCCATATTCAGTGAGATAGGTCAACTATCAGGAATTTCTAATACCGACTGGAGTTGGGCTCCGTTAATTGCAGATTTTGACAGCGATGGGATGAAGGATATATTTATAACCAATGGTTATTTAAGAGATTATACCAATAAAGACTTTATGAAGTATGAAGTTAATGATGCCGTACAAAAGGCGAGAGCACAAGGGAAAGAATTATTTGACGATAATGGCAAGAAGCAATATGCGAGCGTTATTTATGATTTGGTCAAAAAAATGCCTTCAACCAAAATACCAAATTATATATTTAAAAATCAAAGCAATCTTATATTTGAAAATGTAACCAATCAATGGGGATTATCGAATCCGACTGTTTCTGCTGGAGCAGCCTATGCAGACTTAGACAATGATGGAGATTTGGATTTAGTGATTAATAACACGAATGAACCTGTTGGTATATATAAAAATACCGTAGAAAAGCAGAAAAATAATTTTATCCGAATTAAATTAAAAGGAAAAGAGAAAAATACTTTTGCTTTAGGCGCAAAGGTTTGGGTCTACACCGATTCTTCAGTTCAATTTCTTGAAAACTACCCTATCCGAGGATATCAGTCATCGGTAGATCCGGTACTTTATTTCGGATTAGGTAAATCAGATAAGGCCACAATTAAAATCCAATGGCCGGACGGAAGAATTACTCTTGAGAAAAACAGTAAAATAAATAAACTTCTTCTATTTGATCAGACTAAATCAGAAATCAACTTAGAGAAAAAGAAAGAAGACAAGAATGTTATTTTTAAAGATGTTACAGAATCCCTTGGCATTAAATTTGTCCATCAAGAAAATAATTTTGTTGATTTCAAAACAGATCGGCTAACCCTAAAACAGACTTCTAAATCTGGACCTAAAATGTCTGTTGCAGATGTCAATAACGATGGAATTGATGATATTTTCATCGGTGGGGCATCAGGTCAAAACGACCAATTGTACATCTCCAATCCAAGAGGATTATTTACTAAATCCAGTAATGACTGCTGGGAAATAGATAAGGGGTTTGAGACAACAGGTTCTGTATTCTTTGACGCAGACGGCGATGGAGACAAAGATATATATGCTGTTAGCGGTGGAAGCGAACTTCCATTAGGTTCTCCCCAATTAATGGACAGACTTTATCTCAACGATGGAAAAGGGAGGTTTCAAAAAGCCCTTAAAGATGCTTTACCACAAGCTTTTTCAAACGGGAGTTGTGTTGCTGCAGGTGACTATGACGGAGATGGGGATGAAGATTTATTTGTAGGAGGAGGTGATATTCCCGGACATTATCCGCTAAGCGCACTTGGCGGAATTTTAAGAAATGATTCCAATCGTTCAAAAGGAACGGTTAAATTTACTATTGCAACAAAGGAAGTAAACTCAACACTACGACAACCTGGACTAGTTACCGATGCACTTTGGGTAGATATAGACAACAATTCATCATTGGATCTAGTATTAGTTGGAGAATGGATGCCTATCCGTATATTTCTTAATAAAAAAGGAAAATTAGTTGAAGAAACAAATGAATTGAATCTTTCAAAAACAAACGGACTATGGCAGAGTGTTGAAAAAGCCGACATGGATGGAGATGGTGACGTTGATTTAATCGTTGGAAATATCGGATTAAATATGCCTTTTAAAGCTTCGAAAACAGAACCCCTTGAAGCTTATGTTGGTGATTTTAGAGGAGATGGAGTGTTAACTTCAGTTATTAGCAGCTATATACAGAAAAAAAGGTATCCTATTGCTTCACTGGATGAAATACAAGATGCTTTCCCGTTTTTAAAGAAGAAATTCTTGAAATATTCCCAATACGCCTCGGCAACATTAGAAAATATTTTTTCAGAAGAGCAACTTAAAAAAGCTACCCACTTAAGTGTGTATCAATTGGAGAGTTTATATTTAGAAAACAAAGGAGGCAGTTTTAAAATTCATCCTTTGCCTATAAAAGCACAATTTTCTGCCACACAAGGGATTATTGTTCAGGATTTTACAGGAGATAATATAAATGACATTCTCTTAGCAGGCAACTATTACCCATTTAGAGTCCAAAATGGTCCTTGCGATGCCGGAAAAGGATTATTATTGGAAGGAAATGGACACGGAAGTTATAGAATAATTGAAAACGATAAACTAGCTGTTTGGATGGAAGGAGATGTAAGAGATTTAAAATTATTGAAAGGAAACAACAAAACATATGTAATCATTTCGAAAAATAATGATAAAATTCAAGCCATCCAGCTAGTCAATTCAAAATAAAGTATTGGCACCTATATGATAATCAAATTATCGAAATGCAAAAAAATACAACCAGATGCAGAAACCCAATTATTAATTCTTTAGCTATCAAAACTAGTGTTGAGTTAAGTGTAATGTGTCGGTTAAGTCGCCGTTAATTTTTTCTTTTACAAGGCTGAAAAACTTAGTATAGCCGTAGCTACGGTACGTTTTTTTAACGTAGTAAAAAGGGGAAAAGAACAAGACTTTGGCTGTCTAAATTATGCTTAACTTAACTTAACACCAGGCTTGAATAAACTTTGAACCTAGTTTTTTGAAAAAACTTCAGTAAATCAAACTATAAAACCACCTGATTGAATTTAAAGCACAAATCAATATAAATTTGAAACCCAAAATTACAGGACTCCCAATTAAAACCTTGTTTTTTTATCATGTTGATTTGTTTATATGCTTTTTTTAATTACTTTTACAAATGTATAAAATACACTTATTAAACGCGTTGTTTTCATCAAAATAGTACAACCCGTTTCAAACCATTACAAAAAATTACACCATATGTTGCGATCTAAATTGAACAAAATTGCCCTCTCCTTCTTATTCTTTACGATATCCGGCTATACTACTATTCAAGCCCAGGCTAAAAAAGATTTCCATGATTGGGCTGCCACCCCGCCTATGGGCTGGAACAGTTGGGACTGCTTTGGCCCAACAGTGACAGAAGCCGAAGTAAAAGCCAATGCCGATTATATGGCTAAATATTTAAAACCCTACGGATGGGACTATATTGTAGTCGACATCAGATGGTATGTGGGGAACGATAAAGCACATGGCTACAATGAAAAAGATCCCGATTATGTCTTGGATCAATATGGCAGATTCATGCCGGCTGTCAACCGTTTCCCTTCTGCCGCGGGAGGAAAAGGCTTCAAACCGTTGGCCGATTACCTTCATAAAAAGGGATTAAAGTTTGGTATCCACATCATGAGAGGGATTCCGGTAATTGCCGTGAAACAAAACTTACCTATAAAAGGCACTAATGTAACCGCAAGGGATATTTATTCAGACAAAGACCAGTGTCTTTGGTTGCGCGATATGTATACGGTAGTCCCTGGAAAACCGGGCGCACAGGAATACTACAACTCCCTTTTTGAATTGTATGCTTCCTGGGGATTGGATTTTGTGAAGATAGACGACCTTTCCTCCCCTATTTATTTCGAAGGGGAAATAGACATGATCCGCAAAGCGATTGACCGTACCGGACGCAAAATTGTATTGAGTACGTCTCCGGGGGAAACCCCAATTGAACACGCTGATCACGTGCAGAAAAACGCCAATATGTGGCGTACGGTAGGTGATTTTTGGGACAGCTGGCAACAACTGAAAGAACATTTTGAAGTCTTTGAACGTTGGAACAAATGGCGTGCCTACGGAGCTTATCCCGATGGTGATATGTTACCGCTGGGGCGTATTGGTATCCGCGCAGAAAGAGGCGATCCCCGTATGACCGCTTTTACCAAGGATGAACAATACATCTTAATGACCTTATGGAGTATTTTTAAATCTCCTTTAATGTTTGGAGGAAACCTTCCGGATAATGATCCTTTCACCTTGTCTTTACTGACGAATAAAAATGTATTGAAAGTGCTGAACCAAAGCACCAACAACAAACCTCTTTTCACAGACAAAGACAAAGCGGCCTGGATGGCTGACGAACCGGGAACGGGAGCGAAATACTTAGCAATCTTCAACACCGCCGATCAACAAATGGTAACCGAAGAAAAAGCGATTTGGAATAGCGGATTGATATCAAAAGCAACCGCGGGACAAAGCGTCTTGGCCGACATCGATATTTCCAGTGCCAAAAAATTGTATTTGGTCGTAAATGACGGAGGCGACAAAACCGACTGGGATCACGCGAACTGGATTGAACCAACGCTATATAACGGAAAAGATTCTTTGAAACTGACCGGTATAAAATGGAAAAAAGCGACCTCAGGATGGCAAAAACCAAAACTGAACCAAAGTATTTCCGGCAATAGTCTGATAACGAATAAGGTTAAATATGAGAATGGTATCGGTACACATTCCAATTCCATTATAGAATTTGATATCCCTGAAGGCTATACCCGATTTAAGGCACGTGTGGGCTTGGATGAAGCCTGTGTTTCCCAAAATACGGGTGCTACAGTGAAATTTTTTGTATTTACCCAAGACCCTTCAGGACCACCACCGGCGCCAAGTGTTAAAATTCCGATAAACCTTTCAACTATTGGTCTTTTGGATACGTATTTGATTACCGATTTATGGTCAGGAAAAACAGTTGGAACATTTTCGGGTGAATTTGCCCCTGAAATCAACTCACATGGTGCAGGCCTGTATAAAATCGTTAAAGTATCTAAAAAATAACGCAATCTTATTTTAAAAAAGCATGAATTCTAATCTGAAAATAAACCTGAAAAAAATGAACACTTGCAAATGGGTAGGTTTGTTCCTGGCTCTTAACACCCTTGGAACGGTAACCGCACAACAACCTTCTAAAAAGAAAGCAAACAAATCTGAAATTAAGGCTTCCAATACCAAAACAACGGCTTATTTATTTACCTATTTCACAGGCAACTCCAAAGAGGACGAAGCAATCCGTTTTGCCATCAGTAATGACGGTTATAATTTCAGGGCATTAAACAACAATAAAGCGATTATCAATTCTGCCGAAATAAGTGAGACAGGCGGCGTGAGAGATCCCCATATTTTGCGCGGGGCAGACGGAAAAACATTTTACATGGTCGTAACCGATATGGTTTCGGCTAAGGGCTGGGATTCCAACAGGGCGATGACCTTATTGAAATCTTCCGATTTAATCCACTGGACTTCCAGCAACATTAACATTCAAAAAAGATTTCCCGGAAATGAAAACCTGCTTCGTGTATGGGCACCACAAACCATTTACGATGCCAAAGCCAAAAAATACATGATCTACTGGTCAATGAAGAATGGCAATAACCCGGATATCATTTATTATGCATACGCCAATAAAGATTTCACCGATTTAGAAACAGCCCCGAAACAACTGTTCTTCAGCCCGACAAACGGATCCTGTATAGACGGGGATATTATTTTTAAAGATGGTAAATACCACCTGTTCTTTAAAACAGAAGGAGAAGGAGCCGGAATTAAAATTGCCACTTCCAGCAAACTTACCGAAGGATATGTTTTACAGGACAAATATGTGCAGCAAACCAAAGATCCTGTTGAAGGAGCCGGTGTGTTTAAACTCAATAACGGTGAGGGGTATATCCTGATGTATGATGTATACACCAAAGGAAAATACCAATTTACCAAAACCAAAGACCTTAAAAACTTCACGGTAATCGATCAGGAAGTAACGATGAACTTTCATCCGAGACACGGAACCGTTCTGCCTATCACCACAGAAGAAGCTGCAAGACTGCAAAGCAAATGGGGTAACGCAGCAGATATCATCGGTGCGGCCAATGCCAAAGAAATCAAAAAAATAAACACAAAAACGGATGCCGAAAACAAAACGGTATCGCTGTCTGTGAAACCCGGAACCAATTTGAATGCTTTCAATCCGTCATTTATTTCTTCCCCGGGCATTCAGATACAACCCAATACACCACAGAATTTCAGCAAAGGGCCGGTTCAATACACTGTAACCATCAAAGGGCAATCCCCACAAACCTGGTCTGTTAATGCTGCCGAAAATCACAATCCGGTCTTGGAAGGATTGTATGCAGATCCGGATATTATTTATGCTGAAAAAACCGGGAAATTTTATATCTATCCTACCAGTGACGGATTCAACGGTTGGTCCGGTACCTATTTCAAAGCTTTTTCCTCTCCGGATTTAGTAAACTGGAAAGATGAGGGCGTAATCCTGGATCTTCCTAAAGATGTGAGCTGGGCAAATAAAAATGCCTGGGCTCCTTGTATCATAGAAAAGAAAATTAACGGAAATTATAAATATTTCTACTACTTCTGTGCGGCACAAAAGATTGGTATTGCCGTCTCAGACAACCCTGCCGGGCCATTTGTAGATTCCGGAAAAGCACTGATTGACAAACGTCCTGACGGAGCGAAAGGCGGACAGCAGATTGACCCGGATGTATTCACCGATCCTCAAACAGGAAAAACCTATTTGTACTGGGGAAATTCTTATATGGCTTGCGCCGAACTCAATGATGATATGGTTTCTATCAAACAGGAAACTGTTAATTTAATGACTCCAGACAATACGTTCCGCGAAGGAGCAACTGTCTTCTTTAGAAATGGTAAATATTATTTCCTTTGGTCAGAGGATGATACCCGAAGTGAAAACTATAAAGTGCGTTATGGAACTTCGGATTCTCCAATGGGGAAAATCAATATCCCACAAAATAATCTTGTCATTGCAAAAGACAAGGAAGCCGGAATATTAGGAACCGGTCATAATTCCATCATTCAGGTTCCGGGTAAAGACGAATGGTACATTGTATACCACCGTTTCAATTATCCAAAAGGACTTAGCATGGGGGAGGCAGCAGGATACAACAGAGAAGTATGTATCGATAAACTGGAATTCAATGCTGATGGCAGTATAAAACAGGCAATCCCAACCCATCAGGGGATTAAAGCAATCCAATTAAAATAATTTATGAGACAATTATTCTTTTTTCAAAAACAAAAAAACCATCTTCTGGGATTCGTAATTGCATTTCTTACGGCATTATCTGCTTATGGGAATACCCCGGATTTCGCTTATATCTTTTCCTATTCTTCCGGAAAAAGTTTTGACGGACTCCATTTTGCCTGGAGTACAGACCAGATCAACTGGCATCCCATAGATCCCGAACATAGCTATATGCATTCTGATTACGGAAGCTGGGGTTCGCAAAAAAGAATGGTTTCGCCAGTCCTGTTTCCCGGCGCTGACGGGATGTGGCACTGCCTTTGGAGCCTCAATGAAACCGACGGGACATTTGCCCATGCCGCTTCCAAAGACCTTCTCTATTGGGGTCGTCAGTCTTACCCTGTTGTCATGACTAATCAAAACTGCCTGATGCCTGAGGTAACGTACAACCAGGAAAAAGGCGAATACACCATATCCTGGTTGAGTAAAAATCAAACCGAAACAACAGCCTGGTGTACCACAACCAGAGATTTCAAAACCTTTTCGAAAACCAAGAGTATTCCGGTGGCAACACACAAAAACTCACGCAGCACTGTCCTGATATCCGGAAAACCAGAAACGGGTTCCATCAATAAAGTTGCCTGGAACCTTATTGAAGGCTTGATCAAAACCCCACAATTGTCAGCCTATAAAAACCAACTCTGGTCAGAAACCACCAAGACAGATAATGAACGTTTTGCCGGCTTGAAACCCGTTGAGGCCAAGTTCAGCTTGGATGTGACAAAAAGTAAAAAAATCAGCAATTCCCTATTGGGAATCTTTTTTGAAGACATCAATTATGCAGCCGATGGCGGCCTGTATGCTGAACTGGTTCAAAACAGGGATTTCGAATATACCATAAGTGACACCAAAGGCCGAGATGCCAACTGGAACAGTACCAAGGCATGGAGCCTAAAAGGAGAAACGGCTCAATATAGCATCGATTCGATAAACCCGATTCATCCCAACAACAAACATTACGCAAAACTTTCGATCCAACAAATTGGAGCCGCATTGGCCAATGAAGGTTTTGACGGTATTGCGGTAAGGGCCGGGGAAAAATATGATTTTTCAGTATTTGCCCGTGCTACCAAAGGCAAAGCAGGCAAACTTCTGGTGCGCTTGGTTGGCAAAAATGGGGAACTCTATGGAGAAACAACCACCCCATCGATTACTGCCAATTGGAAAAAATACAACGCCACCATTACAGCCAAAGCTGCTGTAGCCGAAGCCCGTCTGGAAATTATTCCACAAATGACAGGATCATTAGATCTGGATCTGATTTCACTTTTCCCACAGAAAACATTCAAAGGTCATAAAAACGGATTGCGTGCCGATTTGGCTCAGCCCCTTGCCGACCTGAAACCTAAATTCATGCGTTTTCCCGGAGGCTGTGTGGCCCACGGTGACGGAATCGCCAACATCTATAATTGGAAAAATACCATAGGTCCGCTCGAAGCTCGTAAACCGATGCGCAACCTTTGGGGATACCACCAAACGGTTGGTTTAGGTTATTTCGAGTACTTCCAGTTTTGTGAAGACGCTGGAGCCGAACCATTACCGGTCATAGCGGCCGGTGTTCCTTGCCAAAATTCTTCAACAGGAGGTGCCGGACAACAATGTGGCATCCCAATGGCTGAAATGGATAATTATGTACAAGATATTTTGGATTTGGTAGAGTATGCCAATGGCGATGTGACTACCAAATGGGGTAAAAAACGCGCCGAAGCCGGACATCCAAAACCGTTTAACCTGAAATATATCGGTATCGGTAACGAAGACCTTATCACCGATATTTTTGAAGAACGTTTCACCATGATCTTCAAGGCGATGAAGGAGAAATATCCTGAAATCACCGTTATTGGAACCGTAGGTCCAAATTTTGAAGGTACCGATTATCAGGAAGGCTGGGATATCGCAACAAAATTAGGCGTGCCAATGGTGGACGAACACTACTATCAATCTCCGGGCTGGTTCATCTACAATCAGGATTATTATGATAAATATGACCGTTCGAAGCCTAAAGTATATCTTGGGGAATATGCCGCCCACCTGCCTGGAAGACCAAATAATATAGAAACAGCCTTGGCCGAAGCATTATATCTGACTTCTGTGGAACGTAACGGTGATGTCGTAAGCATGACGTCTTATGCGCCATTATTGGCCAAAGACAAACATACACAATGGAGTCCCAACCTGATCTATTTCAACAATACCGAAGTACGACCAACGGTGGGCTATGAAGTTCAGAAACTCTACGGACAAAATGCCGGTGACGAGTATATTCCGAGTGAAATTAACCTTTCTAACAACCAGGAAAATGTAAAAACCCGTATTGCCCTATCGGTGGTTCGTGACTCCAAAAGCAAGGATATAATCGTAAAAATGGTTAACCTTCTGCCTGTTGCCGTTAATGCATCCGTTGATTTGAAAAATGCTACCCTTGGAAATGCCATAAAAACCGTATTGAAAGGGGATCCAAGTGACCAAAATGCGAAACCGGTTGTGGCTGCCTGTTCTGCATCGGAGTTAATGAATGCTGAATTACCGGCCTACTCATTCACTGTATACCGTATTAAAACGACTGGCTCAAAATAAATAAGACTCAAAACATGATACCAAATACTATTAAAAAAACACTTTGGCTCGGACTTATAATAGTCGCAACAGCTACTGTTCAAGGACAGTCAGCCCAACTGCAAAGTTTTCCGCTATCTTCGGTTCGCTTGTTGGAAAGCCCTTTCAAAGCGGCTCAAGAAACCGACATGAAGTATATTTTATCTCTTGAGGCCGATCGCCTTTTGGTGCCTTATTTCAGAGAGGCCGGAATCGAGTCGAATTCGAAAAGTTATGCCAACTGGGAAAATACCGGACTGGATGGTCATATCGGTGGGCACTATCTTTCAGCTTTATCTGACATGTATGTCGCAACCGGAAATGGGCAAATAAAGGAAAGACTCGATTACATGCTTAATGCGCTCGAAAAATGCCAGCAGAAAAACGGGAACGGATATATTGGTGGCGTTCCCGGAAGCAAAGCCTTATGGGAGGAAATCGCTGAAGGAAAAATTGATGCCGGAAGCTTTTCATTGAATAAAAAATGGGTGCCTTGGTACAACATCCATAAAGTATATGCGGGATTGGTAGATGCTTACACCTTAACCGGAAATGAAAAAGCCAAAAAAATACTGATTCAACTTTCGGACTGGTGCCTGAATCTTACGGCAAAACTGTCGGATGACCAAATCCAACAGATGTTGCGCAGTGAGCATGGTGGTATGAATGAGGTTTTGGCCGATGTGGCAGCCATCACTGGCAATAAAAAATACCTGACGCTGGCCCAGAAATTTTCCCACAAAACCATTCTCGATCCGCTTCTGAAAAATACCGATGCACTTAACGGAATTCATGCCAATACCCAAATCCCAAAAGTGATAGGTTTTATGCGTGTGGCCGAAGTTGCCGGCGATAAAGATTGGGCCAATGCGGCCAACTTTTTCTGGAACACTGTGGTGAATAACCGAACCATTTCTATCGGGGGAAACAGCGTCAGAGAACATTTTAATCCATCAACCGATTTTTCTTCCATGCTCGAATCGAGAGAAGGCCCGGAAACCTGTAACAGCTATAACATGCTTAAATTGAGTAAGCATTTATTTTTGGCCGACCCTTCTTCAAAATACATGGATTATTACGAACGCACGACATACAATCATATTCTGTCATCCCAACATCCCGAAGGCGGGTTCGTGTATTTCACCCCTATCCGACCGCGTCATTACAGAGTATATTCGGAGGCACAGCATTCTTTTTGGTGTTGTGTGGGTTCCGGTCTGGAAAATCATGGGAAATATGGGGAACTGATTTATGCGCACGACAAGCAAAATCTGTATGTCAACCTTTTTATTCCTTCAACCCTGAATTGGAAAGAAAAAGGAATTTCGCTAACGCAAAACACGAAATTCCCGTTTGAAGAACAGTCTTCCATCACGCTGACGCTGAAAAAATCACAAAAATTTGCCCTGAAGTTCCGTTATCCATCCTGGGTAGAAGAAGGCAAAATGAAAATCTTGGTTAACAATAAAGAAATTGCTATCAAAAAAGACCCGAATTCCTATGTTTCCATAGAACGAAAATGGAAAACAGGAGATGTAATTTCAGTTATTTTACCAATGCATAACAAAACGGAACAACTTCCGGATAAATCCGCCTGGGTTTCTTTTGTACACGGCCCTATCGTACTCGCAGCAGTTACCGATACGACAGACCTTAACGGTTTAAGAGCCGATAACAGTCGTATGGGACATATTGCCAATGGCCCTATTTATCCTATAGAAGATGCGCCTTTGCTGGTTTCTAACAATACTGATTTGGCCGCTTCATTAAAAACCGTAAGCGACAAACCGTTTACTTTTTCGGCTTCGGAACTTATTTATCAGGAGAAATACAAGAACCTGCAACTGGTTCCGTTCTTCCAGATTCACGATGCGCGATATATGTTGTATTGGCCGTTTACCACCCAGGAAAAATTACCTGAAATACAAAAAACCATGAAAGAACGGGAAGAAGCACAAATGAAATTAGAAGCACTTACCGTAGATATGGTTACTGCCGGGGAGCAACAACCGGAATCAGACCATAATTTCAAAGGGGAAAAAACAGATACAGGAATCTATAAAGAACGCCATTACCGTAACGGAAAAGGATTCTTCAGCTATGATTTGAAAAACCCGCTTTTAGAGGCACGTAAATTACGTTTTACCTATTTCGGTGCCGATAAGAATAAAAATTTCGAAGTTTATATAAATGATGTTTTGGTGGCCTCCGTAGATATGGACGGATCAGAAGGAAATCAATTTATAGATAAAACCATTGAACTTCCTGCTGCAATCCTCAACGGAAACCCTAAAATTTTGCAAATAAGCTTTAAAGCAAAACCAAATTCAACCATTACCGGTATTTATGAGGTAAGGATATTGAAATAAAATTTAATTTTTTTTATTATTGTTAATTCTTGTATATTCACAATGCCCCATATCATATTCTTATGGGGTTTTTGTACTTAGAAATCCGAAAATGGAAATAGACTGACATAAAATCATTCCATTCCTTTTGCTTTTTTCTTCGAATTTAAGATTCGCTGATATTATTTTAAAAAAACAAATGATAAATTATTAAATTTAGACAGTTAAAAAAAACAATCAGAATCCCTGTAAATTATCCAAATAGGAAAAAAACGATTGACAGACCTCTGATTTATTCAAAAAATTATTGCCGGCTCTGTAGTTCAACGGATAGAATGGGAGTTTCCTAAACTTTTGATCCAGGTTCGATTCCTGGCAGAGCTACTGATTCAAACTAGTAAGACCATTTAAAAAAATAAAAACCATGAGAAGAATCATTCCAATTTTCCTGTTACTCCTTTGCATCGGTTGTAATGCACAAGTAAAACCAGCGGATGTTAGCATTCAGGATGAAGAGAAAAATTACACTTTTGAAACTGTGGCCGCCAATATTCAAAATCCATGGGGAATGACCTGGCTGCCGGATGGTTCGATGTTGGTAACTGAAAAAAGCGGCATCCTGTACCACATCAAGAACAACAGTAAAACCGAAGTTAAAAATGTCCCTGCAGTATATAATCGTGGTCAGGGCGGTTTATTGGATATTGCGCTGCATCCTAATTATGCCCAAAATGGCTGGATCTATATCACCTTTGCCGCTACTGATGGTGAGGGAGAAGGGGGTAACACTAAACTCATCCGTGCCAAATTGGAAGGTGAAAGCCTGACACAAATAGAACCGCTTTACAAAGCAAACCCGAACAGTACCAAAGGACAGCATTTTGGTTCCAGAATTGCATTTGATGACCAGGGCTATCTGTACTTTTCTATTGGGGAACGCGGGAGTCATTTTGTAAATCCGCAAGACATTACACGTGATTGCGGAAAAATATACCGCCTGAATGATGATGGAAGCATCCCTAAAGACAATCCTTTTGTCGGACAGGCCGGAGCCAAAGAAGCCATTTATTCTTACGGACACCGGAATCCACAGGGATTGGCCAAAAATCCATTTACCGGAGCCATCTGGTCACACGAACACGGCCCTCAAGGCGGCGATGAAATCAACATCATAAAAAAAGGAGCTAATTACGGTTGGCCTGTCGTTACTTATGGCATCGACTATGATGGTACCACCATTAGTACGGAGAGTGAGAAACCGGGAATCGAAAAACCCATTTATTATTGGGTTCCATCCATCGCCCCTTGCGGCATGACATTTGTTACCAGTGATAAATATCCGGATTGGAAAGGGCATTTATTAGTGGGTGCTTTAAAATTCCAATATCTCGAATTGGTGAAATTGAGTGGCAATGAAGTCATCGGGCGACAAAAAATCGCTACCGGCATCGGACGTTTGCGAAATGTGACACAAGGCCCAGACGGCTTTATCTATATAGCCGTAGAAGGAAAAGGCATCATTAAAATAATCCCTAATTAATCCAAATGATTACAACTAAAATAACACTGGGACTGACATTACTATTTGTCGGAAACCTTTATTTAGACCCGACATTTTCTCTATCTTCTATTTCAAAAAAAGAGTATCACGCCATTGCTAAAATAGAACAGCCCAAAACCCCGTTGCAAAAAAGTATCGCCAACGGCAAAGAAATCTATGCCGATTTTTGCATGCAATGCCATCGTGCAGATGGTACCGGGACTTCTAATACAATTCCACCTTTGGACAATTCCAACTGGTTAAAAAAGAGAAGAACCCAAAGCATACATGCGGTAAAATTTGGACAAAGCGGCGAAATTGTAGTCAATGGCATCAAATACAACAATACAATGCCTCCTATGGGGCTCAGCAATCAGGAAGTCGCCGATGTGATGAATTATGTGATGAATTCCTGGAGCAACAAAACATCCAAAATGGTTACGGTTACCGAAGTGACAGATATTGTAAAATAAAAATATGCCCCTCATGATGGATTAGAACTGTTTTTCTGTTTTAAAAAATGCTATCTTTATAAGGAAAGTATACTTTATTCATGACTTTATGAAAAACCCTTTTTATACATCCTTATTCCTTTTATTTTTGCTTACTATCAGCTGCAATCGAGGGAAAGCAGCTGAAGAACCCAATAAGCCTGAATCTAAACCTGAAGTAAAAACCGTTTCTAACAGACAAAAATCAGAAAAGTTCAAAATTGACACTGCCTATTACAACAAAAGAATACTTGACCTAAGCAATCAGGACAAATCGGGCAAATGGCCGGTTAAATCGGTTTATCCTTTAGCCGGAGCACTTTTGCCCTATAACCGGATTATTGCTTTTTACGGAAATCTGTACTCCAAAAGAATGGGGATTTTGGGGGAATTACCCAAAGAAGCCATGTTGAAAAAATTGAATGCAGAAGTTTCCCAATGGAAAAAGGCAGACCCCAACACTCCCGTTATTCCGGCTTTGCATTATATTGCCATAACGGCCCAAAATACACCCGGAAAAAGCAACCACTACCGAATGCGCATGCCTTTTAAACAAATTGACACTGTTTTGAGTTGGGCAAAACCAATCGGTGCCTTGGTATTCCTGGACGTTCAAGTGGGACATAGTACAATAAAAGAAGAAGTGGCAACGCTGGAAAAATACCTTTCGCTTCCTAATGTTCATTTGGGAATTGATCCTGAATTTTCCATGAAAAACGGCGAAATTCCCGGCACTAAAATTGGAACATTCACTGCCGAAGACATCAATACTGCGATTGATTATTTGGCTGCCATTGTCCGTAAAAACAAACTCCCTCCAAAAGTGTTGGTGGTGCATCGTTTTACCCAAAGGATGGTAAGCAATTACAAAAACATCAAGAAAGTACCCGAAGTTCAGATTGTCATCAACATGGATGGTTTTGGTAGTAAAATTCTAAAGAAATCTACTTATGTCGACTATATTTATAAAGAACCCGTACAATTCACCGGCTTTAAATTATTTTATAAAAATGACACACGGAACAACCCGAACGGCATGTATACGCCTACGGAAATCCTTAAATTAACGCCTAAGCCCATTTATATTCAGTACCAATAATTTCAAACCAAAACCATCTGAGGAATGAAAAAATCAGTATTACTCTTTACTTTGGGACTGTTGGTCGTGACATTATTTTCTTTTACAGAAAGCAACAGCAAAGGAACGCCATCTCAACCGAAAATCAAAAACACAATACCTCCAAAAAAAGAAGTGCCTGTATTGTGTTACCATCGCATCCGGAACATCCTTCCCTCCGATGGGGCAGACATGAAAACCTATTCGGTCTCTCCCGCTGCCTTTGCGGCCCAGATGAAAGCATTACACGATAATGGATTTCAGAGCATTTTACCCGATCAACTCTATAACTATATCGTGCATAATAAACCACTGCCTCCAAAACCGGTACTGATTACTTTTGATGACACCAGAGAAGAACAATACCGGATAGGTGCCGAAACATTAAAAAAATACGGATTTAAAGGCGTGTTTTTCATCATGACCGTTTCTATTAACAAACCCGGATACATGAACAAAATTCAAATCAAAGCATTATCGGACGATGGCCATGTCATTGGCAATCATACCTGGGACCATCACAGAGTGACTAAATATACGCCAGAAGACTGGAATACCCAGCTCCTGAAACCCCAAACACAGTTGGAAAAAATTACCGGCAAACCCGTGCACTATTTTTCCTATCCTTTTGGACTATGGAATGTGGCTGCTGTCAATGAACTGAAAAAACATAATTACAAACTGGCTTTTCAGCTTTCTGACAGAAAACCGTCCCCTAATGCCCAATTTACCGTCAGACGCATGATTGTTCCCAGTGGTTGGAGTGCATCAAAAATGATGGAAAACATGAAAGCGACTTTCAAATAAAAAACAGCCAAACCTTAACATTCATAACTTCTAATCTACCCCCTAAAATTTAGTTATACAAAATACATATTTAAAAAAAAAACAACGCCCCCAAAAACCACAGGGATAAAAATTAAATTTTAACATTTTTAAGTTGTAAAATGGCAAAAAAAACGAATTAGAAAAAATTATTTCGCAAAATAATGCTGTCATAAGAAAGAATGTAACATTAATTATTAAAACCACAACACAATTGACAATACTACTGTAAAAATTGTGTAAATTAGTCAAAATATTGTGTTTTTACACTAAAAAACCCCTTTTTGATAATTTTTTAACAATTTGTTACTATGGTAAATTTGACACCTAAATTAAGCCCAAAGGGATGGGATGAAATGTTTTCTAAAGATGGCGTAAGAGATTCTTACAAACAAGTCTTGCAAACATTAGAGAGTTTAAATATTGACAAGCTGAATGTAAAACAGAAACAGGCATCGGATATTTTTATGAACCAAGGGATTACGTTTACTGTCTACAGTGATGACAACCAAGGCATCGAAAGAATATTTCCTTTTGATATTATTCCCAGAATAATTACCAAAAACGAATGGCTGGAGGTGGAAACCGGAATCGCACAACGATTAAAGGTGCTGAATTTGTTTTTGGAGGATGTTTATAATGGCCAGCAGATTATAAAAGACGGGATTATCCCCGCTGCTTTGATAGCGTCCTGTCCGCATTATTTACAAGAGGTACACGGAATAAAAGTTCCGCATGACATTCATGTTCATATTGCTGGAATTGATTTAATCAGAGGCGAAAAAGGAGAGTTTTATGTTTTGGAAGACAACCTAAGGTGTCCTAGTGGTGTGAGTTATATGCTAGAAAACAGGGAAATTACCAAAAGGATTTTCCCAGAAATGTTTCGTGCTAATAATGTGAGCATGGTGGCCAATTATCCTATGATTTTCCATAACATTTTAATTTCGCTTTCGCCAAGAACGATCTCTAATCCTAATGTGGTTTTATTGACTCCGGGAGTTTATAATTCGGCTTATTACGAGCATACTTTTTTAGCAAGGCAGATGGGAATTCCGCTGGTAGAAGGTCGCGATCTTGTGGTCAACAATCACAAAGTGTATATGAAAACCACTTCGGGCTTGCAACAAGTTGATGTTATTTATAGACGTTTGGACGACGAATATTTAGATCCATTGGTATTCAAACCCGATAGTACACTGGGAGTTCCAGGGTTAATAAGCGCTTATAAAATGGGTAACGTAGCCGTAGTAAACGCTGTTGGAAACGGTGTTGCCGACGACAAAGCCATTTATGCTTATGTGCCACAAATGATTCGCTACTACCTTAACGAAGAACCGATTCTGAAAAATGTGCCTACCTACCAAATGGAAAACAAGGAGGAACGCGAACTCGTTTTTGCCGACATGGGAAATATGGTTATCAAAGAAACCAATCAGAGTGGAGGCTACGGAATGGTAATGGGAAATAAAGCTACCGAAGAAGAACTAGAAGCCGCTAAAGTGGCTATTTTAAACAATCCGCGCAATTTTATTGCCCAACCTATCATTCAGTTAAGCACCGTTCCCTGTTACATTGATGGCGAATTAAAGCTACGACATGTAGATTTACGACCTTATGCTTTATGCGGTCCTAATGGAGTAACAATTGTTCCTGGCGGACTCACCCGTGTGGCATTAACCGAAGGTTCCTTAGTAGTAAACTCCTCCCAAGGTGGCGGAAGCAAGGATACCTGGATCATGAAATAAATGAAGTCGAAATTGTTTTTTAAACTTTAAAAAAAATAACTATGGAAGTAAATATGCTCAGTCGTGTAGCCGACGGAATGTTCTGGCTTAACCGATACATGGAAAGAACCGATGGGATGTTGCTTACACTCAACACCCTTTACATCATGTCTTTTGATCAAGAGACAAATGATTATCAAGGATACAAACCCTTATTAAAATATTATACTGATTTATCTCCGGAATACATTGCCGAATTTCAGCACGACACTAATTTTGTGTTGAAATATGTCATTTGCGACAGCCAAAACCTGAATTCGGTTCGGAATTTAATTACCAAAGCCAGAGAAAATGCAAGAGGCTCGCAGGATAAAATTACCAAAGAACTTTGGGAACACATCAATTCGATGTACCATTACATCAATTTGCCTGACTTGCCTAAAAGGTTGGAAACACCCGAAGCTATTAGTATTTTGGCCAAACTAAATAAGGATTTCTTGCTTTACAATGGGATTTTTCATGTTACAATGCCTCGAGGTTTAGGTTGGTGTTTTTCAAGTATTGGTAAACATATCGAAAGATGTTTGCAAACCATTTCGATGACACAATCTTATTATGCTCCAATTGAGTACAACTTAGAAGGAAAAGAAGATTTATTGTATTGGCGAAAATTATTATTGTCTTTATCGGGTTACGAATTATACCTTAAAAGCTACAGCAATATTCCACACAATCGAAAAGTAATCCAACATGTGATTTTCAATCCTGATTTTGCACATTCGGTAATATTTACTTTAGGTTTAATCGAAACCTATTTAGATTGTGTTTTTAAAAACAATAATCTGATGGAAGCACGCACAATGCGCAATCAATTTGGGCGATTAAAAAGCTATGTGGAATACACCGATTACCATCATCTTACCAATTTTCAATTAGAGCAAGTACTAAAAAACACCAAAGATCAGCTGAATGATTTTTCGATGGATTTCTCTAAATTATTCTTTTCATATACCTAACAACAATGGCAGTTTTCAACATTATTCATATTACCAAGTACAAATACAACTTGCCTATAAAGGAAAGTATCAACGAAATTCGTTTGTTTCCGCATAACTTTGAAAATCAAGATGTGTTGCAATACCAACTTTTGATTACTCAAAACCCCGATGTAGCTTACACAAACGATTATCACGGTAACAAAGTAGGAAATTTTAATACGATAGAAGCACATACAGAAATGAACATCGAATTGCGAATGCTGGTTCGTGTCAATCATTCGCTTAAAATACCAGAGATAGATGATACTAAGGTTCAAGATTTGAATTTGCACAACGATATTTATTTGCTACGCCTTTGCTATCCAGAAACCATTAAAAAACAAGAGGAAATAAATGCTATTCTTAAAGAGATAGATTATACTAACAAATTCATTATAGACATTGCTTTTGACTGCAGTCAATACATTTACACGCATTTTGCCTATACCAAAGGAATTACCAATATTGAAACTACAGTAGATGAAATTTTAGGACATAGAAAAGGCGTTTGTCAAGATTTCGCAAATGTGCTTTTGCAACTTTTAAGAACTGCTGGCATTCCGTCCAGATATGTGAGCGGTTATATTTGTCCTAACGAAAGTGGGCTTCGAGGCGAAGGAGCTACACACGCTTGGGTTGAAATTTATACGCCAAAACAAGGTTGGCTAGGCATTGATCCTACCAATAATATTTGGACTATGGACAACCACGTCAAACTATCGGTTGGAATTAACTTCAATGATTGTACGCCAGTAAAAGGTACTTTCAAAGGTGTTTCTAAACAAACACTTTCAGTTCTTGTTTCTATTGGATACGAAGACGGTCGTCATTTTGAAGAAATAAATGATGTAGAATTACAAAAAAACTCCATTGAATTTCAACAACAATTAGATTATGCCGAACAACAGCAACAGCAGTAGGTTTTTGTAAAATATTTTAAAAAACTCCCCTCAAAACATAAAAAGCGAACCAGATTTTGATTCGCTTTTTTGTATTTTGTATAACGGTTTATCTGTTCGACAACCAACTTTCCGGATTAGTATAGGTTGTATTCTGTAACAATAAAAATTTAATTATTGTTTTGCCTGTCTCCCCGCTGGTTCTTACCCTTCCCAGACTTTGTTTTATACTCACTTTATCTCCTTTCCCTACCGAAACACTGCTTAGGTTTTGATACACCGTAAAATAATCCCCGTGCTGTATCATGACCGCCTTATTCACCGGTGACAGTACCATCACACTGGCTACTTCCCCGCCAAAAACGGCTCTAGCGTTGGCTCCTGCATCAGTCGTGATTTCGACCCCGCTATTATGAATGACCAACGTATTGTAAATAGGATGGGCCTGGTTGCCAAATCCTAATGATATGAATCCTTTTTCCACAGGCCAAGGCAACTTTCCTCTGTTGGCCCTGAAATTATCCGCAATTAATCTTGACTCCGGGGTCAGTTCAATTCTTGAGGACGACACCGCCGTTTTAGAAGCCGCTGCTGCCACTTCTTTAGGTGTTGATGTCGATTTGGTCGCCAGGGCTTTCGCTTTGGCTTTTTCCAGTGCCGCCTTTCTGTTGGCTTCGGCAATGGCTTCCCGAATCAGACGGTTAATTTGTGCATCAATAGATTTAGATTCCCGTTGTTTTTTTCTAATTTCAGATGTAATCCGGTTTTTATCTTTCTTGATGGAATTAACTATTTTTTCCTGCTCCTGTTTTTCTTTTACCAAAGATAAACGCTCTTTTTCATTCTCATCCAATAATTTTTTCTTGGCTACTTTTTGAACTTGCAACCTATCATTATAAGTCACCAGTTCTGTTGATTTTGCCTTAATCTCCTCACCTTGGGCTTTTCTAAAACTGGTATATTGTTTTAAATATTGGGCTCTTTTATAAGCCTGTAAAAAATTCTCCGAAGACAAAATAAACATTGCGCGACTTTGTTCGGAACGGCTTTTATACGATTTCAAAATCATCTCGGCATAATCTTTCTTCAATTCAGAAAGCTCCTTATTAAGCTTATTGATTTTCAATTGATTGACATACATATCATCACCCAAAAGCTTCAATTGCCTTGAAATGGTATTTATCAGGTTTTCTTTAAGGCGTATTTTGTTTTTCTGAATCACATAAACATTCATCGCCGATTTTTCCTTAGACTTAACCGACCTCAATAACTTTTCGTTATCCCTGATCTCCTGCTGGATTTGGGCTTTACGTTGTTCTAACTTTTCTTGTTGGGACGATTGACTCCAAAGCGATGAAGTCAGGCAGATAAAAAGTAGGCTTAGGATAAATTTTGGCATCTTAAAAAAATATTTTTTGCAAATTTACTTAATTATAATTCTTTTGTACCCATTTGGAACACTATATGGAAAAGAAAGTTCTTCATTGAAAGATACTGTATTGTAATCTAAGTCAATTTGGGTTTTCCCTTTCGATTGGATGGTTTGGATTGCCACTCCCAGAGGCAATGTGGCTTCATTGAACACCTTATTGTTAGAATAGGCCACCTGGATCATTCGGCCTTCGGTCGTTTGTGAAATTTGCTGTTTTTTCACGCTAAAATCATCCGAATCGATGTAAAATGTTTTCTTGGTGTTCTCATTTTTCAAATCGTCCAGTCGGTATAGTTTTTCTACCAATGATTCGGCGTATTTGCCTTTGGTCAAATCATCTATGGCCTTGCCCAACAGCATATTTTGAATTTTATTGTAATCTAAATCGGTTCCCAGCCACTGGCTTAACGCACTGAAATCCCCTTCAAAATAGCTTCCCTTTATTTTTTCATAATAACTCACCGATGAAGGCGTAATGGATGCTTTGGCCATGGTAATCCCCAGAAAACGGATGCTGACCAATATCTGTTCGTCTTTCTTGATCTTAATCTCCGCGGTAACATTCTGGGTCTGCTTTTCATCAGAATATCGTGCATTGGCTTTGATGTATACTGTAGAAAAATTGCTCTTGATGTTGTAGTGATTTTCTATTACATTCTTTGCCCTTAAGCTGATATCCGCTTCGTCAGCGGTAGCTGATGCGGCAATGGCTTTGGATTTACAGGACACCAGCATTAGTGAACTGGCGACGATAGCCACAAAAGGAATTAACAGATTGGATTTAACTGTATTCATGTTGATTTTATTTTTTTAGTAATTGATTGGCTTTAGAAAAGTACAATTCTTTTTTCTTGGTATCTCCCAAACCATGGTATGCTTCCCCGAGTTGAATATAGAAATTGGCTTCGAGCGTCGCATCTTCCACGACATAATCCAATCCCATTTCTAACAGCTCTTTTGCTTTTTTATATTGCTTCAGCTGGTTGTAACCCAAACCGGCGTACAGATAAAACTGGGGCTGGGTTGGAAAGACCTCCACCATTTCCGTGCCCTTTTTAATCAGCAAATCATATTTTCTCACTTCAGTGTACGCCTGAAGCAGCAAAATGTTGGTTTCAATATCTGTCGCAGCACTTTTTCCGGTGGCTTTTTCATAGTATAAAATGGCCTTGTCCCACTGCTTTTTATTGTGATAAAATTTACCGATTTCCTTGGCTACATTAACTTCCGGGTCATTGTCAAAATAAGCGATGGCTTTCTCCAAATCAGGTGCAAATGCCGGATTGGTATTGGTAAAAATCAAAAATTCGTTTAAAATCCGGTGTTTAATTTTGGCATCGACTTTGGTGCTGGCAAAAACCATGTTCATGGCTTTAACGGCTTTGGCACCCTCTTTATTTTCTAAATAGCTTTTAAACAAACTTACCTGAGCCCATTCAGAGGTTGGGATTTCCGCTTCCAATTTCCTGGCGGTTTCCATCACTTTGTCTACTTCATTATTCTTGGAATACAGATGAATCAATGAAATATAATTGGACTCCTCTTTTGGATATTTTTTAATTTGCTCAACTAGATTAGTGATTTCGGCATTCTGGTATTTGCCCTGGGAAAGAATCTGCAACTTATAGGATTCCCTTTTCTCTGATTTTCCAACGGTTTCATTCAGTTCGTTAATGAGTTCCAAAGCCTTATCAAACTGCCCCATACTCATGTAAACCGAGGTTAAATCTTCTTTGAATTTTGGGTCTAAAGCAATTAATTTCTGAAGCGTATTGATGGCATTGTTATAATCTTTGGTCGCATAATCCACATCGTAGATGCCCACCCAAAACCATTTATTGGAAGAATCGATTTGTGTGGCTTTTTCAAATGCCGTATAGGCATTTTTATAGTCCTTTAATGCCAAATAGTTTTTTCCCAATTCAAAATGAATGGTTGCATTTTCAGGCTGCAATTTCATACATTTCTCTAAAGCAATGATGGCTTTATCATAATTTTCAATCGCTTTTTGCTTTAAGGACTCATAGAAATACTCCTGAAAAACATCGTTATTCGGTTTTATTTCTTCGGGTTCTGTTTGTGCCCATGACAAAGCCGAATTGCCCAGCAAAACAAAAAAAAGAAATAATACCGCTGTGTTTTTCATTTTTTACAGATTAAACTTCAAAGTACTGCATATAATGTACCATTAAGAAATTAAGCGTCACTTAGCTCAATGAACTTAATTTCTTAATGGTAAAAATGTTTTTCATTAGAAGTCAAAAACTATTCCAAAACCGAATAGTCCCCAATACTGATGCTGGTAAAATCACCGTCAAAACTGGCATGATTTCCAATCATGGCATTGTCTAAATTGGCGTTTTTGATATGGGCATGGGTTTGTACTAAACTGTTCTTGATACTACTGTCAATTACGTGACATCCTTTTCCTAACGATACATTAGGTCCCACTGTTGCATTAATCAAGACTACATCTTCCCCAATGTAACAAGGCTCAATAATCGTAGCATTTTCAAGTTTAACATTTTTATCTACTAAATCAATCTTGTCTTCAGCTAAGAAAGCAAGCATTCTCGAATTGGTCTCTACTGTGACATTTTTGTTTCCGCAATCCATCCACGCGCTTACTTCACCTGTTCTGAAGATTTTCCCGTTGGCCATCATGTTTTTGATGCCATCATTAATTTGGTACTCGCCCCCATTTTGGATGTTATTGTCCAACACATTTTGCAATTCCTGTTTTAAAACGCCCACTTCCTTGAAGTAGTATATCCCAATAACGGCTAAATCACTCACAAAGTCTTTTGGCTTTTCCACCAATTCGATAATTTCGTTATTCGCATTTAATTTCACCACACCAAAGGCTTCCGGATTTTCTATTTGCTTTACCCAAATAACGGCATCCGCCGTTGGATCTAATTCAAAATCGGCTCTAATCAAAGTATCTGCATACGCAATTACCGCAGGCCCTGATAGCGATTCTTTGGCACACATAATAGCATGACCTGTTCCCAGAGCTTCATTTTGATAGTAAATAGTCCCTTTTGCACCTAATTTTTCAGCAATGGCAATTAAATCCTGTTCCACTTTTTCACCAAAACTTTCATGAATCACAAAAGCTACTTCTTCGATATTTTGATTCAAAACACCGGCAATATCTTCCACTAATCGGTGCACGATTGGTTTTCCAGCAACAGGAATTAACGGTTTAGGAACGGTTAGGGTATGTGGTCTTAATCTGGAACCTCGTCCAGCCATTGGAACTATTATTTTCATATATGTAAAATTTATTTTTTAGCGGTCACATATGTTATCGCCTTTTTATTTATTGGTGTTTGCTTGCGCAAACTTGTTGTTAATGGCGATTTCATTTTATGAATATTATTATTTTAATTACTAAATTTTAATGTGTTTCTAATTAGCTATTTAGAAAGTATCTCTATTAAAGCCTTGTTGATATAGTAAATCTCGTTTCCGATTTTTACCGATCCAAGTATTCCCTTGGATTCCAATTTTTTCAAGTAGTCACTCGCTGTTTGTCTTTTTGCTATATTATTATCTTCTAAAACTTTAATTTTGATATATGGATGACTAAAAAGCAAGTCTATTAATTCTTTTGAATAAGACGATTTCAAAACTTCTTTTGCACTGTTTATTGTTTCCTCTTTTAACCGAAGAATACTATGTATCTTACTTAATGTCTTGGTACTCGTTTCGGAAATACCATTTACCATAAATAAGACCCATTCTTCCCAATTGCCTACTTCAGTTATTTCCCGGAGTAGTTTATAATAGTCCAATTTGTTTTGAATGATGTAATTACTTAAATACAAAACTGGCAACCCTAATAATTCTTGCTGAATAAGATACAATATATTGAGAATTCTTCCGGTACGACCATTGCCATCGCTAAAAGGATGAATCGCCTCAAACTGATAATGGACTAATGTCATTTTTATCAATGGATCTAAATCCGAAAATTCATTATCGTTGATAAAAATTTCTAATTGACTCAACTTTTCTCTAATAATTTCCTCTCCCTCTGGTGGTGTGTAGACTACTTGATTGTTTGTAGGATTGGCTAACTTTGTGCCTGTATTTTTTCGAATATTTTCAGACGAACCACGCAAACGTTGCATTAATCCTACCAACAAATTGGTCGTAATCAAATTGTTTTTCTTCAATTCCTCAATTCCCCAATAAATAGCCTCTCGATATTGTAAAACTTCTTTTGCTGCTTGGTTTTTTATACTATCCCCCATCAAAGTAGCTTTATACAGCTCATCTTGTGTGGTAACAATGTTTTCTATAGCATTCGATTCTTTACTCTCTTGAAGTACAATCGTATTCAATAGCATTTGAGGATTCGGCAAAGTTTGACAATATCCTTTTAATTCCGCCAATAATTTATTTGCCTTTATAGTCGCTTTAAAAATTGCCGTTGTTTCCAAATTTTTCTTTGGAGGCAAATTGGGTAAATCGTTATAAGCAATATCTTTATTAAACGTTGTTTTCATCTTTGCATTTTTTAAATAGTTATGTCGATTGAATCGACACTTATTAAAACTATGTCGAAATTAATGCTAAAAATCGACACAGACAACAACTATGTCGATTCAATCGACACTTATTAAAACTATGTCGAAAATAATTATCCGCTTGTTTCTCTAATGCTACGCTGCGACTGCTCCCTGAACACTACTACACTCCCGTACTACCAAATCCTCCAGCGCCTCTTGATGTTTCGGATAACTCTTGGACTTCGACCCAATGGGCGCGTTCGTGCTTGGCAATAATCAATTGAGCGATCCGTTCCCCGTTTTGAATCACAAAAGCCTGATTGGACAAATTGACCAGGATTACGCCTATTTCCCCGCGATAATCGGCATCAACGGTTCCGGGGCTATTGAGTACGGTAATCCCGTTTTTGAATGCCAGTCCGCTTCTGGGTCTTACCTGTGCCTCATATCCTATTGGCAACTCGATAAAAAGACCTGTTTTAACGATAGTTCTCTCTAAAGGCTGCAATGTTATCGGTTCGGTTAAATTGGCTCTTAAATCCATTCCTGCTGAAGCTATGGTTTCATAACTTGGCAGTGCATGTTGGGATTTGTTGATGATATTAATTGTCATTTTATTATTTATTTAAAATGGACAAGTCGCGACTTGTCCGTACATGTGTTTTTTTAGCCCTGACCTGTCTGCCGACAGGCAGGTGAAAGCGGCATCTCCCGATTTATAAAAACAAGGCTTTTTAGCCGTAGTTTTTGTTTGTCAGGAATACAGGACAGCAGGAAATAGCTCCTAACTATTTTTACGTTTGATGATTCTTAAAAGGGTTTCTTTTTCATTGTGATAAATAAAATAAAGAAAAGCAATTAGGAGTGAAATTCCAACAAAATAATTCTCCCTGAAACCATAAAAAGAAACTACCGAAAAGAATATGGACAGGGAAAGATAGCCTCCTATTTTTTTTACATCATACGGTATAGGATAGTGTTTGTTTCCCAGATAATAGGAAATCAGCATCATGCTTCCATAGGCGGCAATGGTGGCAATGGCCGAACCATAATAACTCATGGTGGGAATCAACAAAAAGTTAAGCACCAAAGTGATGATGGCCCCCACAATTGAAATATAAGCCCCTACATAGGTTTTGTCAATCAGTTTGTACCAAACCGAAAGATTCGTATAAATTCCCAAAAAGAAATTGGCCAAAATAATTAACGGCACCACTTTCATCGCTACCCAATAGGAATCGTCACGAATCATTAAAAACTTGAACAAATCGGCGAAAACAATAACACTTAACATAATAAACGAACCGAAGATGACAAAATATTTGGTCACCATCGCATAGGTTTGTGGCGCATTTTCATTGGAAGCATGGCTAAAGAAAAACGGTTCGATTCCCAAGGTATAAGCGGTTCTGTACAACACCATAAACAAACCGAGTTTGTAACAGGCAGAATACTCCCCCACCGCGTCTGCGGCAATATTGCGCGGTAATAATTTATCCAACAGAATTTTATCAAACTGTTCGTTGATAGCAAAAGCGATTCCGGCGACCATGATTGGCATGCCATAACGCAACATCCGTTTCCACAATTGAAAATCGAATTTCCATTTCAGGAAAACATAATCGGGTGATAGCGCCACAAAGGTCAATAAACTGGCGATGATATTGGCCAGGAAAATATAACCGATTTCGAAATTTTCGATATACAACGAACTTACAAATCCATGAGGGTGAGATTCGATAAGTTTCGGCACATAGAGTAAAAACAATACACTTAAGATAAGATTGATGAGCACGTTCCCTATTTTGATGGCCGCATACACCATGGGTTTCTGAAAGGCACGCAATTTAGAGAAAGGGATAATAACCAAGGCATCCAAGGCCAAAATCCAAATGGCATAGTTAATGTATTGTGAGTCGATACCTGACCAGGTGGCTAAAGTATTCCGAAACAATAAGGCGACAAATAAAAAGCAAATCGTGGTCCAGAAAATAGAAACCATAGAAGTTTCTATTACCACTTTTTTATTGGTTTCATTATTATAGAATCGGAAAAAAGCCGTTTCCATCCCGTACGCCAGAATCACGTTAAAAAAAATCATCCAGGCAAAAATGATAGTCACTTTCCCGTACTCTGCTTTTGGAAGCAAATCTGTATACAAGGGTACCAGCAAGAAACTAAACATTCTAGGCAAAACCGTAGCTAGTCCGTAAATGGCTGTTTGTTTGAAAAGTTTTTTATATAAACCCAAAATGATATGTCTTAATGCTATTTAAAAAACAAAAATAACTAATTCTTTGGTTTAATTAGCGAAGGTTTGCACCGATTCTATTTTCTTTTAAAAATATTTCAAAAAAAAGTCCCGCAATTGCGGGACTTTCTAAAGTATATAGAAAATTTTGTTTTCCTTATCCGTTCAATGCTTCTGCACCTCCAACAATCTCTAAGATTTCATTGGTAATAGCTGCCTGACGGGCTTTATTGTATGTCAATTTCAATTGATTTCTCAACTCGGTTGCATTATCCGTTGCTTTGTGCATCGCGGTCATACGTGCCCCGTGTTCTGATGCAAATGAATCACGGATTCCTTTGTACAATTGTGTTTTCAATGATTTAGGAATCAAAGTCAATACAATTTCTTCTTTAGACGGTTCGAAAATATAATCTCCCGGAGTAACGTTTAAATCAGATTTAACAGGCGCTAAAGGCAAAAATTGTTCCGTTTGAACGATTTGAGTAGCGGCATTTTTAAATTGATTGTAAATCAATTCGATTTTGTCATATTCCCCAGAAACGAATTTTTGAGTTAATGTTTCTGCAATGGCAGCCACATTATCAAAAGTAAGATTATCAAATACAGTACTTTGATTATCAACTACTGTATTGGTTTTACTCAAAACGTCATTTCCTTTTTTACCGATAGCAAAAATATCCACTTGCTTTCCTGCATAAAATGCTGCACGGTTTTTAGCTTCCTTAATTACGTTAGTATTAAAGGCACCACACAAACCTCTGTTTGAAGTTATGACTACCACCAATACTTTCTTTACCTCACGTTGTACAGTAAATTCCCCTCCTGTATCACCATCAAGTGTCGCAGATAGGTTTTGTAATAATTCCGTTAATTTTTCGGCATAAGGTCGCATCGCCGTGATGGCATCCTGTGCCTTCTTTAGCTTTGCTGCAGAAACCATTTTCATCGCAGAAGTAATCTGCATCGTTGATGAAACGGAAGTAATTCTATTACGGATTTCCTTTAAATTTGCCATTCTAAATGTGAAAATTTATCAATTTGTCAATGTGCAAATGACTATCATTTACACATTGATTCATTGGTATATTGATTAATACTTTGCTGAAACCTCTTTTGCTACAGTTTCGATTACATCTGTAATTTCGTCTGTTAATTTACCTGCTTTCAAAGCATCAAGAGTAGCTCTGTGTTTGTTTTTCAAGAAATCCAAGAAATCTTTCTCAAATTCTTTCACTTTATTCACAGGAACATTTCTCAATAAGTTTTTAGAACCGGCATAGATAATGGCAACTTGGTCTTCAACAGTATAAGGATCGTTCAAACCTTGTTTCAAGATTTCAACGTTTCTTTTTCCTTTTTCAATTACGTTCAAAGTAACCGCATCAAGGTCAGAACCAAATTTAGCAAACGCTTCCAATTCACGGAATTGTGCTTGATCTAATTTTAAAGTTCCGGAAACTTTTTTCATCGATTTAATTTGAGCATTACCTCCAACACGAGATACAGAAATACCTACGTTAATTGCTGGACGAACCCCAGAGTTAAACAAATCTCCATCCAAGAAAATCTGTCCGTCAGTAATCGAAATTACGTTGGTTGGGATATATGCAGAAACGTCACCTGCTTGAGTTTCGATAATTGGTAAAGCTGTCAATGAACCACCACCTTTAACGATTCCTTTGATAGAATCCGGTAAATCATTCATGTTTTTAGCAATTCCATCATCAGCGATAACTTTACAAGCACGCTCTAATAAACGGGAGTGTAAGTAGAAAACGTCTCCAGGATAAGCCTCACGTCCCGGTGGTCTTCTTAATAAAAGAGAAACCTCCCGGTAAGCCACAGCTTGTTTAGATAAATCATCATAAACGATCAAAGCCGGACGACCTGAATCTCTGAAGTATTCTCCAATTGCAGCACCTGCGAAAGGAGCATAAACTTGCATTGGAGCTGGGTCAGAAGCATTAGCGGCAACGATAACGGTATACGCCATAGCTCCTTTTTCTTCTAACATTTTTGCAATTCCAGCTACAGTTGACGCTTTTTGCCCAATGGCAACATAGATACAAAATACAGGTTTCCCTGCATCATAAAATTCTTTTTGATTTAAGATAGTGTCAATACAAACAGTTGATTTACCTGTTTGACGGTCACCAATAACCAACTCACGTTGTCCACGACCAACCGGAATCATCGCATCTACTGCTTTTACTCCTGTTTGTAATGGCTCAGTAACCGGTTGACGGAAGATAACTCCAGGAGCTTTTCTTTCTAAAGGCATCTCGTATAAGTCACCACCGATTGGTCCTTTTCCATCAATTGGAAAACCAAGTGTGTTTACTACACGTCCTACCATTTGTTCTCCTACTTTAAGAGAAGCGATACGTTGTGTTCTTTTTGCAGTGGAACCTTCTTTGATTCCTGTTGATGGGCCTAAAAGTACCACACCAACATTGTCTTCTTCAAGATTCAATACAATAGCCTCAAGACCATTGTCAAATTCTACCAACTCACCGTATTGAACATTTGAAAGCCCGTAGATACGAGCAATACCGTCTCCAACTTGAAGTACCGTTCCTACTTCCTCTAGCGTAGCACCAGATTCAAAACCTTCTACTTGCTTTCTTAATATTGCTGAAATTTCAGCAGGTTTGATTTCCGCCATCTTAATTTATAATTTAGACACTTTTACGTGCAATAAAACTAATTGTTACTTAATTCTCTTTTTAATACTTGTAATCTGTTGGCAATTGAAGCATTGTATTGCTTGTCACCTATTCTTAAAATAAATCCTCCGATGATAGCAGGATCTACATAATTTTCAATCGTGATTTTTTTATCCGATAAGGTTGCCACTTTAGCCAAAACCTTAGCTTCTAAAAAGGCATCCATAGGGAAAGCGGTAGTTACTTTTGCAATTTCTATGCCGTTCAACTCATCAAACAATTTGTTATATTCTAAAGCGACAGCTTCCAGAATTTCGAATCTTTTGTTTTCGAATAACAAACGGAATAATCCTTTTGAAACGCCATTAGCATCTGCAAAAACTTCCAAAAGTACATTTTCTTTCAGTTCAACTTTAACTGTTGGGTTTTGAATAAACGTATTCAATTCCAAATTTTCTTTAATAGTTGAAGCAATTAATGTCATGTCGTTACTCACCTCATTGGCAACTCCAATGGAATCGGCCATGTTTAGAATTGCTTTTGCATAACGAATTGCTGCTCTTGTACTTGCCATAATCTTAGTTTAGCTTTACGTCACCTAACATTTTCTCCACTAATTTAGTTTGAGCTTCTTTGTTAGATAATTCGTCTTTCAATAATTTCTCTGCAATACTCAATGACAAGGTAGAAACCTGGGATTTCAATTCAGCCATAGCCGCATTTTTTTCACTTTCAATTGCCGCTTTAGCTTGCTCGATCATTTTTTGACCTTGCACTTGCGCTTCGCTTTTAGCGTCAGCAACCATTTTCTCTTTCATTTCACGGGCATCTTTAAGCATGTTGTCACGCTCTAATCTTGCTTCCTGTAAAATACGTTGATTGTCTGCCTGTAAATTTTGCATTTCTTTTCTGGCATTTTCAGCAGATTCCAATGCATTTTTAATCCCTTCTTCTCTATCGTTTACTGCATCAAGAATTGGTTTCCAAGCGAATTTTTTCAATAAAAATATTAATCCAACAAATATTAGTACTTGCCAAATAAACAACCCAAACGAAAAATCATTTATTAACTTCTCCATTTTATATCTATTATTTAATTTTAATGTTTTAATTTAAAACAATAGTTGCAACCAACCGTTGCAACTATTGTCTTTGATTTTAATTAAGCAGCGAATAACGCAGCGAAACCAATACCTTCAATAAGTGCAGCTGCAATAAGCATAGCTGTTTGGATTTTTCCAGAAGCTTCTGGTTGACGAGCGATAGCGTCCATTGCTGAACCACCGATTCTACCAATACCTAAACCTGCTCCGATTACAATTAACCCTGCTCCTACAATAGTTGGAATTTGCATAATATATATATTAAAAATTAAACATTCTTTTTTGAGGTTAGAGGTTAGAATTTAGAGATTAGAACTACTTCTAACTTCTATTTTCCTCTTTCTAACTTTTAATGATGCGCCTCTTCGTGGTGGTGCTCTTCATTTCCTGCTCCAAAATAGAGGGCAGACAACATGGTGAAAATATACGCTTGTAAAAACGCTACCAATATTTCAAGAATAGAAAGTGCAAATGCCAATCCGAATGACAAGGAACTTCCGATCCAGCTTTTAAAGATAAACATCAAACCGATGATACTCATCAATACGACGTGTCCTGCCAAAATGTTTGCGTACAAACGTATCATCAATGAAAACGGTTTAATAACGGTTCCTAACAATTCTATTGGCGCCAATATAAATTTCATTGGTGTTGGCACTCCCGGCATCCAGAAAATGTGGGCCCAATAGTTTTTATTTGCAGAAAAAGTAGTGATTAAATACGTCAATAAAGCTAAAGATGCTGTAATGGCAATATTTCCCGTTACGTTAAATCCCAGTGGAGTTAATCCTAATATATTCAAGAAGAAAATAAAGAAGAAAATAGTAAGCAAGTAGCTCATGTATTTTTTGTAATTCTTCTCTCCAATGTTTGGTATAGCAATCTCGTCTCTTACATATAACACAAGCGGTTCAAAGAAACGTCCTGCCCCGGATGCAATCCCGTTGTTTTTTGCGTATGATTTTGCCAATCCTCTGAATAAGAAAAACATAAAAATGGCAATGGCTAAAATTCCAACCACACTTTTGGTAATAGAAAGATCAAGTGGTTTTTCATTAGTTGGATGACCGTGCTCCCCTTCGATTAAAGTTCCTTCGGCATCTGTTTTGTATATTTTTTCGTGGTGTAATACGTAGTAGTTTCCATTACTTTCAGCAACTTCTTCACCATGGTGGAATTTTGAAGAAGAAAAAACCTGCAAACCATTATCCCAAAGAATAATTGGTAAAGAGAAACCATAATGCGCCCCTGTTTCTTCATTGGCAGAAAAAGTAAAATCATGCGCATCTAAAAGGTGGTGATTTATAAATGCTTTGATTTTAGACTTTACATCTGTTGGTTCTGCATGGGCTTCTTCATGCCCTTGTTCCACTGCTTCGTGAGTGATTTCAGTTTTAACTGCCGCCGAATCCACCTCTGGATTTGCAAAACTCATTAAAGGAAGACACGCTACAAAAGTTGCTATTATAAATCGAAGTGGTTTGTTTGAAATCACCATAACTGTTAAATACTTATTTTTACGTTTCTAAAATTTGCTGCAAAGGTACATTTTTTATTAATATTCAAAAGAATATAAAAAAATATTTTTAATTGCCTGACTCATTGCAAATTAAATCATTGTTTTTGATTTAAAATTCGTATTGTCAGAACGGTTTCTATTGCCAAAAATAGAATAAACATAACAAAAAAGTTGATTTTCTCTATTTTATTATCATAATTGTTAAATTGTAAAATAGGTTTTAAGAGTATATAACAGAAAACCATCTTGACACTGGTACTCACCAGAAAAGACATCCCCACATTATCAAAACTTCGCTCTTTTACTTTTAGCAAAACGACAAACACAATCATTGATAAAGACAAAAAGAACACATAAAGGGTTTCTATGGAATACCGAAATGTATGATCTGAAATTCCTGAAAAACGAAAAATAAGTTTGTGAAAAAAATAAGCAACTCCGGCTAAAATGACCAAAAGCAGTATTGGTTTGCATTTTTTTAAATCCATAAAGGGTTTATTCTAAAAATCAACAGCTTCCTGTTGATTTTCGATTTATTAATTTTTATTGATTTCGTTCACTTGTCGGATCACATTGTACAAGGCCAGCACAACACCAACCATCACCAAAATTTTATTATAATAGACCTTGGGGCTGGGATGGTTTTCATCGAGCCAGTCTCCCAAATAGGCAAACAGAAAAATAATCGCTCCCATTTGAATAGGAATATTAATCAAAGCCAACCACTTCGTGGGCTGCCTATTGTTGGGCTTCTTGTCCATCGTTTAGATTTTTGGAATTCGTTTTCATTTTGCAGGCAGCACTGAAATCGGCACCCGGTTCGACCGATAATTTACCCACGGTAACTTCACCATGAATACTTGCCTTTGATTTCACGTTCAGGATTTCTTCTACTTGAATATTCCCGTTGAATTTCCCTTCGATATCGGCATTTTTGCATATAATATCCCCAACGACACTCCCCGCCGGACCTATAACCAGTTTCCCGCCGGACTGAAAATTTCCTATCAACGCCCCGTCCAGCCTAAAATCGGCATGCGAAACGATATCGCCTTTGATAACGGTTCCTTCAACAATTCTATTGGTCTTTCCTAAAAGATCCGTATAGGGTTTTGATTTTTTATCAAACATAATTATTGATTTTTAAACGCTAAATAAGAATCCAGATTTTTCTTGATTTGAATTACTTTGTAATTTTCATTGGTAAGCACCGTTGCCGGTATGTTAATTTTCTCTTCTTTCAAAAGAGAGCTGATGTAACTTGCATTTTCTTCCGTATTTAACCCATGAATCGTAATAAAACTTTCCATTTCCGTATAAAAATCTTTAGAGTAGCTCAATGAAGTCCCGTTTCCGGTCTGGATTATTTTTTTAATTTTCTCTTCCAACGTTTTTGAAACGGCATCTTCTGATTTCCCTAGCTTATAGATAATTTTCCAATTATGGGTATCAGTGGTGTTAAAATCCTGCTTTTCTAAAAACGGAATCTGGTTCGTCAAAATCTCCTGGACCTTTTTACCTTCTTCGGTATTCGAATAGGTATCGGCCACATATTGCAAGGCTTTCTTATAGGCCTGCAATCCTTGTAATTTCCCGATGGCACTGGCTCTCAATAGTTCCAGTTTTGAGATGATTTCTTCTCCCGAAAACTGTTTTATCAGCACATCCGATTCGGCTATAACCTTGGCAAACTGTTCTTTGTCATAAGCATCATACAATGCAGCATAAGCACTTTCCGGCGTATTTTTGATATTCGAAATAGTGGTATTATTGATGATTTCTGCATATCGGGAATTTGGAAATTGAGAGTTGATGCGCTCTTTCATCTCCGCGGCCTTGGATACATTGGTAATTTGATAGATTTTATACAAATTGTACATCGCAAGAAGAATCCATTTTTCTTCCGGTTTTTGCTGCAATAATTGTTCTAATCTGGCTGTAGCCAAATCGTATTCTTTGAATTTCTCTTTGTAAATCACTCCCAATTGATAATAGGCATCATTGCGTTCCTTGGCAATACTGTCTATTACCGGAGCCGAAACAGGAATTTGTTTGATATAAAAATCGGTCGTGTAAACTTCGGGTATACTTTTCTCGTCGGATACTTTTCCGTCCTGAATCGTATCATTCGCCTCTGCAGCCGCAACCAGATTGGTATTGTTTTTATTGCCGGATTTTCTCCAATTTCCCGAAAGAGGCCTTTCGCCCCAAATCTTTTTAAACTCTAATTTCCCAAAAGAAACCGTCGTAGGGTTATAAAAATAAAACTCCGTTTTGGGTTGGTTTAAAGCAGCCATCGAAGGTGGGGCAAACTTTGGACTTGCCATCCCATTTCCAACATCCTGTGCTGCCGTTGTCGGAGCGCTTGTCTTTGTATTTCGTTCTACATTGGCCAATGTCGCTTTTCGTTTTTCTTCCAAAACGCGTTTCGCCTCATCTTCTTTTTTCAATTTTTCGATATACTTTTCGAAATACACTTGCTTATCCGGATCGGATAGGGAAACCACATGCAAGATGCTGTCATTTCTGGAAGCAATGGCTTCATAAAGAATCACTTCATCCAAATTTTTTCTGTTTTTTTGGATGTGGATGTATTCCCTTGTTTTCGGATTCAACTTCACCAAGGTGCTGTCATAGTATTTTGCCGCCGTTACATAGTCGGCATTTTTAAAATACATATTCCCCAAATTTCTATAATTGGAACCCGCTAAATAATCGTTGGTGGTTACTTTTTTCAGTGAGGCATTATAAAATTTTAAAGCTTCGGGTTGATTATTTTTTTTGTCATGAAACACTCCCATTTCATAATTCAACATATCCAGAAAAGGTCTGTTTTCCCTATCTGCAATCAATTTATCATAGGTTTTGATAAAATTCCCGGCATCGCCATTTTGATAATCAAACAACTGAGCTCTTCTCGCATGGGAATGAATAACGTATTTCCGCTCTGACTTTCGCTTCATTGCAATCACCGATTCGTACTGGTACAAGGCACTGTCCCTCTTGCCCAATTCTTCATAAAGTTGCCCCAAAATAAACCGGTATCTTGCTCTTTCGGCATTTTTTCGGGTAAACTTCTCGGCTACTTTTAATTTTGTAACGGCACTGTCTTTTTCTTCCAGATTCAAAAAAGCTTCGGATAAAAGGGCATTCGCATCGGCAACCACTTGTTTTTTAAGCTCCTGCTCTTTCAGTAATTTGGTGATGTTTTTGACCACCAGGGCATCATTGCCCATGCGCATGTTGGTTTTTTCCCGCCAAATTTTAGCCTCATAAATTTTACTGCTGTTGGGATATTTGTATAAAATATAATTGAAAGCATCTATGGCCGGTACAAATCGTTTGTCGTAATAACGGGATTTCCCCAAAAGCAGATAGGCTTCATCGATTTGCATATTTCTTTCCCTTCCGTCAATATTCATCGAATGCTTCTGGATGGCTTTGGTCGCTTTGGTTTCAGCCAATTCAAAATCAGGATTTTTTTTAATGCTCTCTTCTGTAATAGCATCACTGATTTGCATTCGCTCAACAGGCAAACGTTTCCAAAAATCATCAACGGTATTCGATTTTATGCCCACAATCCCTTTGTCTAAGGCTATCTGACCGTTATACAAAATATTGTATTCTGTATTTAAAGCATGGAAATTCCTGGACAAAAAAGTATCTCTCTTAGTAGAACAGGCCACCAAGAAAAACAACGATCCAACCGGAACAACATATTTAAAAAGATTGGTTTTCAATGGTAAACGTTTTTATCTTTTAAAACTTAAAAAAGAGTGATTTTAGTATTAAGACTGGTAAAAATACGTTTCTTTTTGAAATATAGAAATTTAAACGGCGAAAAAGGGTTACCGCAATTATAATGCCTTTTCAAAGGATAAAATATCTTTTCCTGTTTTGCCTTTTTTCAACCCGTTAAATTCAATTTGTACACTCTAAAACCGGGATTGTGATACAATCCAAATTAAAAATAATTAGCGATACTTTTCCGGATAAAAATTTTCAATCCTTTTGATTTTAGGAAACCTATTCAGTTTCCTATCTTTGTCAAAAAATATTTTATGCCATCCTTTTTAAAACTAATCATAAAAGAAGTAAAACGCGAAACCAAAGACGCTGTTTCTATACTTTTTAATGTACCTGAAGAATTAAAAGATAACTATAAATTCATTGCAGGCCAGTATGTTAACATCCGACTTACCTTAGACGGAAAAGAGATTCGTCGTGCCTATTCTATCTGTTCTTCTCCGGAAAGCGGGGAATTGCGCATAGCGGTAAAAGCGGTAAAAGACGGGGCCTTTTCGCAATTTGCCAACACTAAACTAAAAGCTGGTGATGTTCTTGAAGTAGGAAAACCGGAAGGCAAATTTATTTTTGAACCGCACCCGGACCAACAAAAAAATTATGTGGCCTTTGTGGCTGGAAGCGGAATCACACCGGTGCTTTCTATCTTGAAATCGGTTTTAAAAAGTGAACCAAAAAGCTCTTTTGTTTTGGTTTACGGAAATAAATCGCCTGAAGAAACCATCTTTTATCAGGAATTGCATGATTTGCAGCTGCAATATGTAGGCCGTCTTTTTGTGCATTTTGTATACAGCAAAGCCAAAGCTGAAAATGCTTTGTTTGGCCGTATCGATAAATCGGTGGTGAATTATACTTTGAATAACAAACACAAGGAAATGGAATTTGATAAATTCTATTTATGTGGTCCTGAAGAAATGATTGACACTGTTTCTACCATTTTGAAAGAGAAAAACGTAAAAGATTCCGCTATTAAGTTTGAACTTTTCACGGCTTCGGTTCATGAACACGAAATAAAAGATTTAAGCGGACATTCGAAAATTACCGTTATGGTTGACGATGAAGAAACCTCATTCGAAATGTCCCAAAAACAAACCATTCTGGAAGCAGCCTTAAAACAAGGAATCGACGCGCCTTATTCCTGCCAGGGCGGAATTTGCAGCAGCTGTCTTTGCCGCGTAACGGAAGGAAGCGCTGAAATGAAGAAAAACTCCATCCTAACCGATAATGAAATTGCCGATGGACTAATCCTGAGCTGTCAGGCACATCCAACATCTGACACGATTTATGTAGATTTTGATGATGTTTAATAAAATCTAAACGATAAACGAAAACTTCTCTGAAAAGGGAAGTTTTTTTGTTTTAGGATGTTGTGAATTTTCTTATATTAGCGGGAAATAATATAACCTCGCCATACAATTATCATTTTAGATGGCTTTGTATGATTTTACAAAACTAAATTACTGATTAGGTATAATTTAACACAAAAAAATGAAATATATAAATCCAACTGTATTTGAAGGATCTTTTACTTGCCCCCATTGTGGTGCGATTGCTCAACAAAATTGGTGGAGTATTGCTTGGAATGGTAGTAAATATATGGACTCAGATAGTAATATATTGCGTATTGGATGTTGTAATCATTGTGATAAAAACACATTATGGATAAAAGATAAGATGTATTATCCTGACAACGGAAATGTTCCTTTTCCAAATTCAGAAATGCCACAATCTGTTAAAATCATTTATTTAGAAGCAGCATCTATTTACTCAAAATCACCTAGAGGTTCTGCAGCATTACTTCGATTAGCAATTCAAATACTATGTAAAGAGCTTGGTGAGTCTGGAAAAAATATCAATAATGATATTGCAGAACTAGTTAAAAAAGGGCTGCCAGAAATTATTCAACAATCTCTAGATATTGTAAGAGTAACTGGAAATGACGCAGTACATCCTGGACAAATCGCAACAGATGATTCCGAAGTGGTAATTCAGTTATTTAATTTAACAAATGTTATAGTTGAGTATATGATTGCTCTACCAAAAAGAGTTAGTGGAATATATTCTAGCTTACCAACAGACAAAGTTGATGCGATAAAACAACGTGATAAAAAATAAATTTTATCTAATTCCAAGTGACACAAGTATATCGCTCGTGAACACAATCATAAAATTTACACTAAATACACAAGAATTTTGTATTTTTGATATAAAAATTTAGGTCATGGATTTACAAACTAGAAAAATTGAATTTATACAAGAGTTTTTAAAACTTCAAAGTGAAGAGTTAATTACTCAGTTTGAAAATTTATTGAAGAAAGAAACTCAAAAAAAAATAAAACCTATGTCGGTTCTTGAATTAAATGCAAGAATTGACCAATCAGAAAATGATTTTAAGGATGGGAAATTTAAAACGAGTGCTGAACTTTTATCCAAATACAAATAATGGTTTTTAAAATAATTTGGTCTGATTTTGCAGAAACACAATTAGATCAAATTTTTGAATATTATATTGAAAAAGCAAGTCTGCGGATTGCCAAAAATATAATTGAAAAAATCATTTTAGAACCAAATAAAATACTTTCGCACCCTGAAATTACTCAAATCGAAGAATTATTACTGGATAGAGAAAAAGAATATCGATATTTGATTTGCGATAATTACAAAATCATTTATTCTATCGACTCAAAACAAAAGCTTATAATGATTGCTGATGTTTTTGACACCAGACAGAATCCTACAAAAATCAAAAGAACTAAATAAAAGCCTTAAACTGATACGAGCTTGTCGATCATGAAATCCATTCGAGAAATTTTCAAGAACAATCCTTCTCTTCTTGACGAACCGGAAGTAAAGCAACTTTTGGAGTATTGCGAACAACTACAAGACGAAATTGTAGCGTTTAAATTTCAGAAAACAAACAATAAAGAACTGGCTATGCTCGATATGCTCAAAGAAGTCATTAAAGGCTGTAACGCTATCGAAAAACAGCAGATGGAACACGAACGCTTTGGCTATCCTGCACCTGATTACCTGGAAACCATTTCGAATCTCAAAAGATACATTTACGGTAGATGTAAAGACGAAAAGATATATTTATAAAAATAGCGCAAGCTCAATGTCCTTAACCTAAGGATTCGTCTGTTCGAGTTGTCTTGCAATTTGCGACAGAAAATTGTAAGACAGTATCGAGAACTCAAATTTATACAAGACTTCTCGATACTCCTGATACTTCGGGATTAAATAATAAAGCTATCTATTATCATTTAAAATCACTACCAATGACGTTTTTATCAAAAGTGAAAAAATTAGATTTACCAATTTTCTTTTTTGCTTGATCAAAAAAGAAACAAAAAAATATTCATGCGCTCTTATTGTTTTTTGGTATTCATGAATCTTTGATTTCAAGTCTTGCACTTCCTCGTCGGTCAAATTAGTTTTCGAATTAGCTTCGCTCTATTCGCCTTCGGCTCGAGTCTAAAAGAAAAGAAACTCGCTACGCTCAAACAGCTTTTCTTTTTACGTATTCTTCAAACATTTGACACTCGACTGCGGAAGCTAAGGACAGTTGAGTCGAGAAAACAACAGCATTTTGATTTATAGATAAATACAAGCATAAACGTCATTTATATTGTTTTTTAGGCTAAAAATTAGACCTCGAAGTGACGTTTTTAACAATTGCACCCAGCGATTAAAGAACTATAAAAAAGCATTCCACAAGAAAAGATTTTTTTGTCTTTTATTTTCTTCTTTATCCTCGCCATAGCTAAACCACTCCTTTGTTTTTTCTTCTATCATCGATTTTAAACCTATAAAGTCATAAGTTTTTTTGGCGATAACAGGTTTGATGTCGGAAGCATTACTCATTATTACATCTACTTTGGTAGCTATAAATGAGGTATATAATCTTGGTATGGTAAGACCCAAAATCATGCCCGGCAAACCATTTATAGAACATGGACCGCCAGAAATGGTAATATCGTCGGTATAAAACGCAAATACATATACGTCATCCATTATCTTGCCTACGGCTTTTCGGCAATTATAACCGGCTATTTCCCTATTTTCATTGGTGATTTTCCATTGAATATTAGGTATGCTGTCTTCTATAACAAAATTAGTTCCCACGATTTGTTTTTGCATATTCATTTTTCTTGTGGTAAAATCAAAATACCAGGTGTTTTCTTCGTCTGCATCTTTTTGGTGTTTTGGTATTCTTGTTTTGGGACTCCATCTGTCAAATTTGAACAGGCTTTTGTTGTCTGCAAAAGTATAGCTGAAATAAGAAATTTTTAGGTCAGACAGGTTCTCTTTCATCATTTCGTCCCAACTGTGATTACTCATTGTTTTTTTGAGATTGGTATTTACCTCATATTCAATTACAGCTTTGTCTACAAATTGCTGTGCCTGTGATGTGGTTGTAAAAATTAGTGCCGCTATAAAAAAAAGGATTGGTTTCATCGTTATGTAAGTTATGAGTTATAGGTTGTGAGTTGTGAAATTGTCATTGAAATTTCCATTCGTTACAACCCAATTAGTATGTAATTTATTTTTTTGGTGTTTCGCCCCCGTTTTTAAAATTCCAGGTAAAGCCTATCATCGCATATCTTTTGAGCCTGTCGTTTCGTTCCTCACCTATTATGTTTTCATAATTATACCTATTTATACCTACATTTTGATTCAAAATATCCCGTACCAAGATATAAGCCGTAAACTCATCTTTTTTAAAGGTACGTTGTAGCCTTGCATTCCACAATTGATTGGTAAGATTATCTTGAAAATCGGTCGTTTTTTGACGGGAATTTAAATTGTAATCTGTAGACAGTTTCCACTTTTCCCTGAAATAAACCCCTATATCCAAGCCCAAATTATTGGTATTAAATGATTTTATTGCATCGTTTTGGGAAGTACTGTTTCGGTTATTCGAAAAACTATTACTTAAACTAAATTCGTATTTCTTTTCCTTTGATTTATTTAAATAAACTGAAAATCCGGAATTTAAATTTTTTGAGTTGTTGATTTTGTTATTAATACTAAGTACTGATTTGTTATAACTAAGAGACGGATTAAGATTAACATGTAAATTTATTTTTTTTACCTTAAATCCATATCCAAAATAAAAATTACCGGAAAAATTACCGTTTGTGTTTATGGGTGTACTAATTGTTTTAGCACTTTCCGGATCTATATCTTTGTTGTAAGAAATCAAATTGGAAGTCGTTCTAAAATTAATACTTTGGTAAAAATGCGATTCTGTCAAAATACTATAACTACTGTGTGATATCCTTACGCTATTGGTAAAGGATTGCTTTAAATCAGGATTACCTACAACCTGATTAAAGAAATCCTGATTGTTTCTCAAAGGCTGTAATTGATCAATGCTAGGCTGTCTGGTTGCACCTTGATAATCGACACGTAAATTACTGTTGCTTTTGTACTTATAAGTAACATTTGCAGCTGGAAAAATATTGGTGTAGCTGCGCTTATATTCTTTGTTTAAAGTCTGATCTTGCAAATCAAATGAAGTAAAACCGAAACCACTTCCAAAGCTATAATTTATTTTTTTCGAATTGTAACTCAATTTTAAATTGGGCTTGTTCGTTGTTATTGCATGTTTGAACTGATTTGATAAATCATCTACAACCAAATCATACTCGCCTGTAACATCCGAATAATCATAGGTTAGATAATTGCTTTCACCAGTGTTATGAGTAAGTTGATAGGCAAATTGCAATGCGAATTTCTTACTTATAGGCTCTGTATAAGTGACGTTTACAGCTAGATTTTGAGTTGTTTTCTCTCCTACCTTGTTTTGATCCACATCAGTCCTAGACGAAAAAACACCTCCATCATAACTTTCGTTGAAAGACTTTAAAAAATTATTTGAATTCGTATTTAAAGTGCCCCAACTACCGTTTACAGAAAAAGTACGACGTGCTTTGGCGAATTTATGTTTAAACAAAATACTTGCAAACAAAGATTCCTTATCCGAATTTGTAGTAAATGTTTTTTGCTGTTTGTTTTTTAGCAATCCATCATCTCCCCTAGTAGTTCCGTCTGTAAATGCATCGCTTTCCGTATTATAAAAATTGGTTCTGGCGGTAAATTTTATGGAATTTAAAGAATCTAGTTTTACGTCGTAAGTAGCATTTAATTTCAAATTACTTCTGTTCACATTGCTTACCGTCGATGTGCTTTCATTTAATTGGGTTTCCCCTACTTGTGTTTGGGTATTTCGGGTGTTATTATTGGTGTAAATTTGTTTATTAAATTTTGGTGATAGATTCAATGTTTGTTTATCATTCCACTTGTTGCTGTACTGCAATCCTGCATTGGTATTTTTGATAAAACCATTTTGAGTATTAATATAAGGTTCCTCGTCATTATTGCCACCTGTCCATTCATAACTTACATTTCCATCATCATCCATGTTCATGCTTATGTCATCCCGTCCTCCAAATTTCTCGCTATCCTGCCAGCTAAGTCCATCCTGACCAGTGTTCCCGTTTAATAAAAAAGCGGATAATTTTCTTTTGCCTTTAAAAGAGCTAAACATTGAATTGGTATTGTATCTGGAATCAGCATCTGTGAATGGTTGATTTGCTGCGTCTATTTTACCAAAATAACCTTTCTTTTTATCCTCCTTTAATTTCAGGTTAATTGTTTTTTTGGTGTCGCCATCATCTATTCCCGTAAACTCGGCCTGATCGCTTTTCTTATTAAAAACCTGTACTTCTTTTACTGCATCTGCCCGTAAGTTTTTTACCGCCATGCCGGGATCATCACCGAAAAATTCTTCGCCATCTACCAATACTTTCTGTACTGTTTCACCCATGGCTTTTATAACTCCATTCTTATCTACTTGTATTCCGGGTAGTTTTTTAAGTAATTCTTCTACATTGGCATTGGCATCTACTTTAAAATCACTTGCCCTGTAACTGGTAGTATCTCCTTTAATTCTAATGGAACCCGTCTTTATAATTACTTCCCGTAGCACTTCTATTTTGCTTTTCAAAGCAATTGTCCCTATGTTTTTATCATTTTCATTAACGATTACAGCATCTACATAATCTGCATATTGACTATGGGAAGTCATCAATATATAGTTTCCTGCTTTTACATTTTTGAGATTAAAGTTTCCCTTTTTGTCCGATCGGGTAAATCTATATAAAATAGAGTCTACGGGGGTTAATAAAGCGACAACCGAATTGTAAACAGGTGCTTTTTCGTTACCATCGGTTAAAACACCCGAAAGATTTGCTTTTTGAGAAAATGCTGAAAAAGAGAATAAGAACAAAATTGCAATTGTTAATGTAATTTTTGGCATAAATAGTTTCCGTTTATAGTGTATTAACATTTAAAAAAAGCAACTCGATAAAAAAAGTCCCTCTTTTCCCTGGATTAGCTTTGAGTTGTAAGACCTAACTCACATAGAGCCAAAATAGTATTTTTTACACTTATAATTTAAAACCTATCTGTTAAATAATTTATAAAATTATTCCTTCAAAATAATTACAAAAAAAAACAACAAACCAAACTATGAATATGATTTAATTCACTAGTTTACACTAATTTAAAACTATTTACAATAGAAGCAACAGTTATCGTTCGCATGGCGTCTTCATAGCCAGCTACTTTTTTATTTCCGTAGACCGAAGTGGGTAATTTAGGAAACAAATTTCTATCTGAAACCAACGCATTTTGGAGTGGTTGATTGAATGGTGCAAAACCGGCAAAAGGATGCGTAGCGCCCCAAAGTGTGACTACTTTTACCCCTAACATAGCTGCAATATGTGCGTTCCCGGAATCCATGGAAAGCATCACATCCAGATTACTGATGAGCTGTAATTCCTGCTGGAATTTAATTTTTCCCGCCATATTGATGACGTTTTCGTATGGAGACGAAATAGAATCCAATATTTCGATTTCTTTTTTTCCTCCACCAAAAAGTAAAATCTTATTTTCTGGATTTTCAGCCAATTGCGCAATGACTTCCTGCATTAAATCCAAAGGATAAACCTTCGAATCATACTGTGCAAAAGGAGCAATCCCGATTAACTTTTGATGATTCTCGCCTATTATCGAAACAATTTCAGAACTCAAAACCGATTTTTCAGGAAATTCCGGATTCGATAAATCGACTGTAAAGCCTAATTTTTGAAATACCTGAATATGGTTCTCAAACATTGTTGGTAAAGGTTGAAACACTTTATTTTCGGCAGCGGTTAAAGCTTTTTTACCTTCACGTCCTTTGTCAACGGCAGCTACTTTTTTTCCACTTAAAGTAAAAAGGGTTCTGACCACTTTGGAACGCAAAACATTATGCAAATCGGCAAAAGCATTGATTTCTAACTTTCTTAATTCTTGAAACAACCGCAACAACCCCAGAAAACCTTTATGGCGCGCTTTTTCGTCAAAAGCAAAAAAAGCAACATTGGGTATCGTTTCAAAAAAAGGCTTGAAAAATGGTCTGGAAACCACGGTAATTTGAACCGTTGGATACTGTTTTACAAAGGCGCGTAAAACAGGAACCGTCATGGCGACATCTCCCATTGCGGAGAGTCTCATGACGGCGATATGCTTTATTTTTGGAGTCAACTGACTATTCAATTATTTCTTCCCATGGTACAAAACAGGATTCAATTCGTCGTCGTTGTACATTTTCATCTGTTTGTACACTTTCATGAATTTATCCCCGTTTTCAATATCAGTCAATAAATCATCGATCGCTGTTGATAAATCGGTTCTTTGTTCCAACAGAATATTCAATTTTTCCTGACATTTATCTCGGTGTTCCTGTGAAGCTTCAGCACGGTGTGCCTCTTCGCTCATGTGATAAATTTTCAAGGCTAAAATTGACAAACGGTCAAAAGCCCAAGCCGGACTCTCCGAATTGATTTTAGCCTCTTCCTTCACTTTTACATGGCTGTATTTTTGAAGAAAATAACTGTCAATATATTCTACCATATCCGTACGCTCCTGATTGGAAGCATCAATTCTTCTCTTCAAAGTCAAAGCGGCAACCGGATCAATATTGGGATCACGAATAATGTCTTCAAAATGCCATTGTACGGTATCAATCCAATTTTTTAAGTACAATAAATGCTCGAATTGCTCCTTGGTGTAAGGATTGTTTATCGGTTGATCTACATTATCAAATTGATGATAATCTTTGATACTCTGCTCGAATACGGAATAAGCTAATTTTGAAAACATATTTGGTATATTTAATAACGACAAAGATACTTTTTATACTTTTATAAAAAAATCATATCGCGGTTTTGAATTAAAACTTGCTTAAAACTCATTCTTAATTTAATTTGGTCATGCAAATCCATCATTTATCCACGTCTAACAGTGTATTAAATCATTTTTTAGGACAGATCAGAGATATAAACATCCATAAGGACAGCATGCGTTTTCGAAGAAATATTGAGCGCATAGGAGAAGTGATGGCATACGAAATCAGCAAAGAATTGCATTATACGCCTATCGAAATTCAAACACCGCTCGGCATTAAAAAAACAGAAAAGATAAAAGACCAACTGGTTTTGTGTTCCATCCTTCGGGCCGGTTTACCGCTTCACATAGGCTTTTTGAATTATTTTGATGATGCCGAAAACGGATTTATCTCAGCCTACAGACACCATCCCAATCATGATGATTATTTTGAAATTAAAGTCGAATACCAAGCCGTAGCCGACCTAAACGGCAAAAACATGTTGCTTCTTGATCCCATGTTGGCCACAGGACAGTCTATCTTGGCCGTTTATAATCGATTAATGAAGCGCGGAACACCAGCAGCCATCCATATTGCCGTAGTTATTGCCGCCCCCGAAGGGATTGCTTATCTAGAAAAATACTTGCCGCATCATTGCCATCTTTGGATTGCATCCCTAGATGAAAAATTAAATGAACACAGTTACATCGTTCCGGGATTGGGTGATGCCGGCGATTTGGCTTTCGGCGAAAAATTATAATTGGGAGAAAAAAGCAAATAAACTGCACAGAATCAATACGCCCAAGACCAATTCCTGATTCAATTTACGCTGTTTCAATTCGATATGGCTCGTGGCCATAATGGCCAAAGGAGCCATAGTAAACACCAAAAGATCGTTGCTTTTGTTTGCAGAAACCGCATAAATCAATACTCCGATAAAAAAAGAAGCTATTATTTTTTTGAATGTCGCATGTAAAACCAATGATCTGTTGGATAGTGTGGCAAACATAGAAATCAGAAAAAACAAAGCAACGGTCGCATAGATAGAAAAAGCCCAATTTTGATAATTATTGGAAAAATAACTCATATCAAAACTGATGATGACACTTCTGGTTATGTATTCGATCCCATCGATATTAAATACCATCGCAGAAAGCACAAAAATAGTTGCGGTCACAAATAGCGCAATAAAAGGCAAAATCCAGTTTCTATAATCACTGAAAACATGAAATATTATAGATATAAATACCAAAACTATAAAAAGGATACACCAAAAATGGAATAAAGAAGCCAGAAAAATCCATAAAGAGGCATCAAATATTTTTTCTTTGGACGCTTTTAAGGTTTGTAAAGAAATCAGTCTTCTCAGGGCTAATAAAATAAAAAAATTAGCCAGAATCAAGTTGGTATTATCGAATAACGACGGAAAAAAAAGGAGGAATAAAAAATAGAAAAAAACGATGTAAGCACTGTCTTTACTCATTCCGTTCTTCTTCGACACAAAATTAGCGACAAAAACAGAGGCCAATAAAACCGAAAATAATCCCACTTTTCCAAGAACTGAAAAAGCAGAATTCATCCAAGTGGACTCTTGAATTTGATATAGTGAAAAGAAAACCAGCATTAAAATTACGACCAGGGAAAAATTTAATGGTGTAGATTTTTTAAAAACACTTGTTATCATAAGGATATTTTATACTTTTGTGACTGTAAATATAATACTTGTTTAAAAAGGAAACGAGCTAAGCTACAATTTTATTGAGAAAATGAAATCTTAATTGCTCTGACCTTTTTCTGAAAACGATTAATAAAATTTAAATACTATATCATGAAAGCATTTTTTGAAGGAATACAATCTCTTTTTGTAGATTTTCTTTTTAAACCTTTGGACGGATTACGTTCTTTAGAGTTAAGCCACTGGTTTGCAGCAAACACGATTAACTGGATTTTTATGATTATCTGTACAGCTGCAATGGTTTACTGGATTAAACAATTGCGTATTTTTGATGAGCAAGGAACAGAAAATCAAGATACTACTGCACATTCTTTCTTAAAATAAGAAGAAAAGCAAACGAATCGATTTCAAATAAAAAAAGGAATTGCACTTTTATGAAGTGCAATTCCTTTTTTTATGCCATACCGTTTTTAAACTAAATCAAATCCGATATCTTTTCTGAAATTCATTTGATCAAATTTAATTTTCTCGATATTTTGATACGATTGAGCCAAAGCTTCCGGGAATGTATCACCATATGAGGTAATCGCCATAACCCTTCCGCCATTGCTCACTACCTTACCGTCCTGTAATTTGGTTCCGGCATGAAAAACGATAGAATTAGATACATTTTCTAAACCAGTTATCACTTTCCCTTTTTCAAAATCTTCCGGATAACCTCCAGAAACAAGCATTACGGTAGTAGCACTTCTTTCGTCTATTTCTAATTCAATTTGGTCCAGTTTTTCATTGGCTACAGCCAAAAACAACTCCACTAAATCGGTTTTTAATCTCGGCACCACCACTTCGGTTTCCGGATCCCCCATTCTTACATTGTATTCAATAACAATTGGTTCGTTGTTCACATTGATTAATCCAATAAATACAAAACCTTTGTAGGCGATTCCGTCTTTTTGGAAACCTTCAATGGTTGGTTTTACAATGCGTGTTTCAATTTTTTCCATCAACACCGCATCAACATAAGGAACCGGGGAAACCGCTCCCATTCCGCCTGTATTTAAACCTGTGTCGCCTTCGCCAATACGTTTGTAATCTTTTGCCGTTGGCAGGATTTTATAACTTTTACCGTCTGTCAAAACAAAACAGCTCAATTCAATTCCGTCCAAAAACTCCTCGATAACGACTTTGGAACTGGCCGCGCCAAATTTTTGGTTTACCAACATATTTCTTAATTCTTCTTTGGCTTCAGCCAAATCTTGAATAATCAAAACCCCTTTTCCTGCAGCCAATCCGTCTGCTTTTAACACATACGGTGGTTGTAAGGTTTCTAAAAAGGCACAACCTTTCTCTACGGTTTCAGCCGTAAAACTATCATAAGCTGCGGTTGGAATCTTGTGTTTCATCAAAAATTCCTTGGCAAATTCTTTACTTCCTTCTAATGTCGCACCCAATTTTGATGGCCCGATAACAGGAACATGTTTCAAACTTTCATCATTCAAAAAATAATCATAAACTCCTTTTACCAAAGGATCTTCCGGTCCTACAACCACCATCTCTATGTTTTCCTTGATTACCAATGCTTTTATCGCATCAAAATCGGTCGCGCTGATGTCAATATTTTTTGCAATAGCCGCAGTACCTGCATTTCCGGGTACTACAAAAAGGGTGTCACAAAGCGGACTCTGAGTCATTTTCCATGCAAAAGCATGTTCTCTTCCGCCAGAACCTAGAAGTAAAATATTCATGATGTTGTTTTATAAAGTTGTGGTGCAAAAATAGTTTGTTTTAAGATGAAATAATAATTTTTTTAACCTACCTTTGACGTTAGTAACGCAAAAGGTATGATAATTTCATTTGGGTCTAAAGAAACTGAAAAAATATGGAATGGGATTGTCGTAAAAAAACCCGCAATCGAAATTCAACAAATAGGCCGAAGAAAACTAAGAATGCTTAATAATTCCCAGGATGTAGCCGATTTAAGAATTCCTCCTTCCAACCGTTTAGAAAAATTAAGCGGTAATTTGAAAGAGTATTACAGCATTCGCATCAACAATCAATGGAGAATTATTTTCATGTGGAAAGACGGAAATGCCACTGAGGTAGAAATTACAGATTATCATTAAAAAAAGTAAAATGGAAAAATTAAAAAACATACATCCGGGTGAAATCTTATTAGAAGAGTTTCTTATTCCTTTGGAAATTACATCTTACCGTTTGTCTAAAGATTTAAAAATTCCACAAACAAGAATTTCAGAAATCACAAAAGGCAATCGTAGAATTACAGCCGATACTGCTTTACGATTGAGTCAGTATTTTGGTAATTCCGCTAAATTCTGGCTTGGTCTTCAAGATGATTATGATATAGAAGAAGAACAGGAACACAAAGCAAAAGAATTGCAAACAATAAAACGTTTTGACACCCCAAAAGTCGCCTAAATGCTACCACTTTTCGACTTATCACTGCGATTAAATGGATATCCCATTAAGAAGGCCAAGGCCGAATTGCGAAAAATAGTTTCACTTTCAGAATCAGAAAAAGAGGTTTTTATTGAAAACAAAAAAAAGGAAATCCTTGCTTTTCATCTCCAAAACAATCCGTTTTACCAGGAATTAGTTGGTACTTCAACGATAACAAACTGGGAAGACCTTCCTGTTTTACATAAAGAAAATTTACAAAGGCCATTGTCCGAACGGCTTTCCAAAGGCTATTCTCTTAACAATGTGTACATCAATAAAACCTCGGGTTCCAGCGGCACACCATTTATTTTTGCCAAAGACAAATACAGTCATGCACTCACTTGGGCATCGAATATCCTGCGTTTTGGTTGGCATGGTATTGATTTTAACCACTCGTATCAAGCCCGATTTTATGGTATTTCGAAGGAATTTACAGCGCATAAAAAAGAGCGCTTAAAAGACTTTTTTATGCATCGCTACCGATTTCCAATTTTTGATTTATCGGATGCAGTTTTAGAAAAAATGCTGAAAAAATTTCAGAATAAAAAATTCGAATACCTCAACGGTTACACCAGTTCGATTGTTTTGTTTGCCAAATTTTTACGAAAACGAAACCTCATCTTAAAACATATTTGCCCTACTCTGAAAGTGTGTATGGTCACCTCCGAAATGCTTTTTGAAGACGATAGAAAATTATTAGAAACCCAATTCGGAATTCCGATTGTCAATGAATACGGTGCCTCCGAACTGGATTTAATTGCTTTTGAAAACCCTAATAGCGAATGGCAGGTAAATTCCGAAACACTTTTTGTGGAAATTGTAGACGAGAACAATCAACCTGTTCCTTATGGTACCGAAGGCCGTATCGTGATTACTTCGCTGTTCAACAAAGCGCATCCTTTTATACGGTACGACATTGGTGATATTGGGGTTTTGGATGAAAAAAGTACGCTTAGCAAACCGATTCTTAAAAAACTTGTGGGTCGAACCAACGACGTTGCGATTTTGCCCAGCGGGAAAAAATCGCCCGGACTGACCTTTTATTACATTACCAAAACCATTATCGAGGATGACGGGAACGTCAAAGAATTTGTAATCAAACAAACTGCCCTGGATACTTTTGAAATCAAATATTCGAGTAGTCGCGCATTAGAGCAAAAACAAATCAACCAAATTGAAAAAGCCATTGAGCGCTATCTGGAACCTCATTTGAAGTTTACTTTTATTAGAAAAAATTATTTGAAACGGAATAAAAGAGGAAAATTGAAACAGTTTACATCATTTATAATGTAAATAAAATCGTATATTAGTATTCTAAATTATTAAGCGATGAACTCTGAACTTATTCTCTCGGAAGAAACTATTTCTAATACCATTTACTACATTAGAAATCAAAAAGTGATGCTAGATAGGGATTTGGCGGCACTTTATGGAATTGAAACTAGAGTTTTAAAACAAGCCGTAAGAAGAAATATCACCAGATTTCCAGAAGATTTTATGTTTGAATTGTCTAAAGAAGAGTTTCAAAACTTGACATCACAATTTGTGACATCAAGTTGGGGCGGAACAAGAAAATTACCTTTTGTTTTCACAGAACATGGTATTTTAATGTTATCTAGTGTTTTGAATAGCGAAAAAGCAATTCAGACCAACATTCAAATTATGCGGATTTTTACTAAAGTTAGACAAATGCTTCTTGACACTACCGAAATGAAATTGGATATCGTTCAAATTCAGAAAAAACTGGAAAATCAAGGAAAAAATATTGAATTGGTTTTCTCTTATTTAGATGAATTAACTGATAAAAAAGAAGAAGGTAAACCAAGAACAAAAATTGGATATAAAAATAGTTAACTCACCTTAGAATAAAACGGTTTTATGGCTAATTGGGTAAATAAAAATCCAATCATACACAACATAGAAACTACTAAGTTATAACCATGAAACTGCCTGTAAACCGCAAAATTATATTGGATTAAAGCGGTTTTAGAAGTAGATAAGGAATTATCTCTTACACGATACAGAGCCAAACTCTCGGGAACGGATTTTGCAGTTTTAATCTTCTTCAAAATTGTTAACCAATGCATCCAATCCTGACGTTTTCTAATGCTTGAAATACTGATTTTTCCAAAATAATCCACATCATAAATTCCCGTCAAATTGCCTACATAATTGCAAAAAAACAGTTGGCGATACGATAAATTTCGTGGTGCTTCTACCCTTTTATTTAATGATTTTCCTTGCTCGTCGATGCAATCATAAAATGAAAAAGTAAACGGTAACTCATTCGTCTGCATGAAAGCAATTTGCTTCTCCAGTTTTTCGGGTTTCCACAAGTCATCAGCATCTAAAAACGAAATATACTTACCAGCAGCTTTAGCAACTCCAAAATTTCGCGCTACGCCTGTGCCTGAATTTTTTTCTAACGGATAAAATTGAATTCTTTTATCCGTTAAAAAAGGAGTAATTATTGTTTGGGTAGCATCAGTTGAACCATCGTCAACCAATAGCATTTCCCAGTTTTGGTACGTTTGATTTTGGACAGAAATAATAGTATCTGAAATGTATTTCTCAGAATTGAATATTGGAATTATTACAGATACTAAGGGTTTTTGCATTTCTACTTAATATAATCCGTAAAATCCTTATGTTCTTCCTTAGAAAGTTCTTCTGGAGACAAGGATTTGAAATACTCATAGGTAATTTTCATTCCTTCGGCACGACCAACTTTAGCTTCCCAACCCAGTAATTCTTTGGCTTTGGTAGTATCTGGTTGACGTTGTAATGGATCATTTATTGGCAACGGATGATAAACCACTTTTTGGTTGGTTCCCGTTAATTTAATGATTTCTTCGGCAAAATCTTTAATGGTGATTTCATCAGGGTTTCCAATGTTTACCGGATATACATAATCTGAATGCAGCAATCTGTAAATTCCTTCCACCTGGTCGTCAACATAGCAAAACGAACGCGTTTGCAACCCATCTCCAAAAATGGTCAAATCCTCGCCACGAATCGCCTGACCGATAAAGGCAGGAATTACACGACCGTCATTAAGGCGCATTCTTGGCCCGTAAGTATTAAAAATTCGGACAATTCTGGTTTCTACACCGTGAAACGTATGGTACGCCATGGTTATAGATTCCTGAAAACGTTTGGCCTCGTCATACACCCCACGTGGCCCGATGGTGTTTACATTTCCGTAGTATTCCTCCGTTTGTGGATGCACCAAAGGGTCTCCATACACTTCGGAAGTCGACGCAATCAAAATTCGGGCTTTTTTTACTCTTGCTAACCCCAATAAGTTATGAGTTCCCAAAGAACCTACTTTCAAAGTCTGAATCGGGATTTTTAAATAATCTATAGGACTTGCCGGTGAGGCAAAATGCAAAATATAATCCAATTCGCCTGGAACGTGAACAAACTTGGTAATATCATGATGGTAAAATTCGAAGTTTTCGAGTTTGAACAAATGTTCGATGTTTTTCAAATCTCCTGTGATGAGATTATCCATCCCAATAACATGATAGCCTTCTTTGATAAAACGATCGCATAAATGCGACCCCAAAAATCCCGCAGCTCCAGTAATAAGTATTCTTTTCATCTGTTTAAATTATATTTTTCAGAGGTAACATATGGTATCGCCTTTTTAATCATAGGTGTTTACTTTCGTAAACTTGTTATTAATGGCGATTTCATAATCCTATTTTAATCTTGGCAAGGTATAAAAAGCATTCCAAATTGTATCTAACTTGAGAATGCTAACTTCTCCTCTATTTTATATTTAAAATCTGTTCTAATATTTTAATGGTAATCAGGTAGGTCGGTTTTACCCCGGATGTTCCTAAACCACCCGAAGCTAGGGTACTTCCGGTTTCCAGCGGATTATCGGAAGCATAATATGCATAGCGTACTTTCACGTCCTTTGGAATACTTTTCCTGATTTTGGAAGCCGATTGTATCGCTTTTTGATAATGCGAACCTTCCATCTCCAAACCAATCACACCCCAGGTCGATTCGTGGAAAAACTTCAATAAATCCCTGTTTTGCAAAGATGTTCCCAAAACAGTGACCATGGCACCTTCGTAAACGGAAATACCATTTCCCTGAAACATTTCTGCGGTCAATTCATTTTGGAAGAAATAATTATCGGCCGTTCCTTCGTTGATATGGGCATTCGGAATCATAATATCGCCTTTGCCTCCTTCCAAAATTCCTGCTTTTCCCATTATAGAAACCGATTCAACATTTAGAAAAACATCTCTTTTGAATGGTTTCAACAACTCGTCTACCGTTTCATAGGCTTGTTCTCCAAAAGCATAATCCATCACGATGAGTACCGGTTTTTTCTCCCCTAATTGTGCCGAAGGAAATGAGGTATGCGCCCAATTGATTTTGGCCGTGTCAAAAATTTGCACATCGATATTGGTTCCTGAAGTATCCTGCAAGAAAATCATGCCTTGTTTCAGTGCTTGCTCCTGCACTTTAATCCTCAATTCATCCGAACCTGATTTGCTCAATTCTTCATAAATAAAGAAATCAGGCTTGTCTTTAAGTCTGGTTTTTAAAACCGCAGACGCAAAAATAGAATTCATCACACTGTGCATATTGGCACTGATGATATGAATCGGCCGGTCTAGCAATTGGTTGGCTTCGAGCACCTGTTTGATATTACAAGCCCAAAATTCGCCATGAATGTGATGCCCCAAACGTTCTCTCAAAATAGGACTGAACGTGATTGTTCTTTTATTGTTTTCGACCGATTCTTCAATTGCCAACTTTCCCAACCAGTAAATCACATGTAGAAAACGATCTGGAGCCGCTTCAGAACCAAAAGCATCATAAATATCAACCACATCCTCAAAAGTTCTTCCCAAAACATTAGAAACATGCGAAATGACAATCTCCCTATCTACCTGGCTTAGTTTTTTGTTTTGGGCTACCGCCTCTTCCAGTTTCGTCCAATCTCGGGACACCTCTCCGGAATCATCCAGTAAAACCCGGTTTCTGATCTTATGTGATTCGATAAAAACAAAGGTCAAATGGGTCAGAATATCATAAATATCCGAGCGCCCCCTTGTAATCTCCACATTCATTTGTTCCTCGTCTATGCGGTAACAATTACGTTTCCTTTTGGGCGGTACAATTGCCCTAAAATGCGATTTAGAATAGCCTTCATCTGAAGTCAGATTGATAAACCGACACTCTTCAATCCCGGTTGGCAGACGTTCAATAACATATAAAAGTCCGTTGAGTTCTACTTTCTCTTCGGCAATTTTACCATAGATTTCCGGTCGTAAAGCCATCAATGATTCCCTCAAAGAATCTCCCGAAATCCCCATAGGTTTATAAAATCCCCGATTGAACAAATGACGCATCGTAATATACATTTTTTCGATGGCTGCCGAAGATTCCTGGGCTCGGGTTCTCGATATATTTCTAGTCTCTTTCATGAGTTGTTTTTTGATAAAAAATCAGCAATTTTTCTATCATTGGAAAGTCTCGGAATTTTATTTTGACCTCCTAATTTTCCAATCGATTTCATATACTCCTGAAAACCATTTTTGGTCACTTTGGTAATCACCACTTTTCGCAAAATGTTTCCCACGATCAAATCATCGTAATAAATATTTTGCTTGCGCATAGCATTATCTATAGCTTCCGCAAAAGTATCTTCGTTTTCCGGTTCGTTTTCAAATTCAATAAACCATTCGTGATACGGCAAACCGCTGGCAGGATTGATTTGCGGTGCCACGGTAAACTCATTCACCCGAATATTTGTTCCTTCCATCGCTTCCTGCAAGGCACATTCTACTTCTTTGCCAATAACGTGTTCCCCAAAAGCCGAAATATAATGTTTGATTCTTCCCGAAACGATTACTCTATATGGTTTTAGACTGGTAAACTGAACGGTGTCACCAATATTATAGCCCCAAAGTCCGGCATTGGTAGAAATAATCAAGACATAATTCACGCCCAATTCTACTTCGCCAATGGTGTAGCGTCTCGGATTTTCGGTATAAAATTCATCCGATTTTATGAATTCGTAGAAAATTCCGGAGTTTAACAGCAGCAACATTCCCTTTTCTTTTTGAGAATCCTGATACGCAAAAAATCCTTCCGAAGCCGGAAAAAGTTCAATACTATCCACTTTTCGACCAATTAAATTTTCAAATTTGGCACGATAGGGTTCGTAATTGACACCGCCGTAAATGAACAAATTGAAGTTTTTGAAAATTTCGCCTACGGTCTTCCCTCCTTTTTGCTGCAATTTCTCAAAATACATTTGCACCCAAGACGGAATCCCCGAAATCACCGTCATATTCTCTTGGAAAGTTTCCTCGACTATGGCATCAATTTTAGCTTCCCAATCTTCGATACAATTGGTTTTCCAGGAAGGCATGCGGTTTTTTTGTAAATATTTCGGAACAAAATGCGCCACAATTCCTGAAAGTCGTCCAAATTGTATCCCGTATTTTTCTTCTAAAATAGGGCTTCCTTGCAGAAAAATCATTTTGCCATTGACAAAATCGGCATTTCCCGTTTCGTGAATGTAATGCAAAATAGCATTACGGGCCGCTTCAATATGATACGGCATCGATTCCTTGGTTAGCGGAATGTATTTGGCACCCGAAGTCGTTCCCGAAGTTTTGGCAAAATACAATGGCTTTCCTTTCCACAGCACATTGGCTTCCCCGTTGACCACTTTCCCGATATATGGTTTTAAACCTTCATAATCCCGAATTGGAACCTGATGGGCAAAATCGGCCGGTGTTTTGATTTTGTCAAAATTATGATCAACGCCAAATTGTGTTTGTTTGGCCTGTTGTATTAATTCCTGAAAAACAGCCTGCTGGCTGGCAACCGGATTTCTGGCCCAAGCCTGTGTTTTTTTATAAATATGTTTTGCGAAAAGTTGGGCTGCAAATGATTTTATTGACATTTTTTCTGCTTATTTTTTTAATTTTTGCCACGAAGTTTTAAAAACAAAATTACTTTGTCTTTTTATTTTTCTTTTGAACAGTAGTTTCCTGTGCTTTTTTATCCTCTTTGGCGACCTCTTTCCTTAATGCTAATTCTTCTTTGGAAGGAGATAAATCCACCGGAGCAACCGGTTCTTCTGTCTCAGCCAGAATAGAGTCTTTATTGAATTTGGCATAATCCAATTCACCATTCAACACTTTTTGAATCGATTGGATATAAGCTTCATTTTTCTTTAATGCCGCTGTTAATGAATCTGATTTTAAAGCCAGTTCGGTAGCATCTTTTTTCAATTGTGAAGAGGAATAGCCCGGGATAAATTCCCTCAGCGGCGTAAAAGCGATAATAAAGGTGGTAATCGAAATCAAGAAAATGGCTCCCAATGAAGCAACTACAAAGACATTCATCAGATTCAATTTGAAAGAGAAAATCTCTTCAAAAGTATCCTCATTCAAAATAACCAAGCGGTTTTTGACGAATAATTTACGGTGTAACTTTTTTCTCTTTAATCTTTTCTCTGACATGCGCTGGCTTTATGTTTACAAATATAAATAATTAATGGCTATGAAAATATTTTGCCTTTTAGAACCGCTATAATCTGAAAAAGGATTTTTTTAATAAATTTTTAACTCTAGCAAACTAAATAATTGCCTTAAAATGAGTCCCTGTTAAGTTATTCTAATTATCTTTGCTCCCAGTTTTTATTACAAATTTGCTTCGGCAATAAATTATTCAATCATGGGAAGATTTGGAGTTACAGAAATTCTGATTATACTGGCAGTTGTTTTATTACTTTTTGGAGGTAAAAAAATACCGGAATTAATGAAAGGCTTAGGAAGCGGAATTAAAGAATTTAAAAATGCCGCCAAAGAAGATAAGACCGCTGATAAAAAAGAAGAAGAAAGCGAAAAAGAGACCAAATAAAAAATTCTTTTTTTTATTAAAAATCCAGATTCTAATTGTTATTAATTGGAATCTGGATTTTTTTATGGTTTTAAAGCACCATTTTTTAAAAACATAGTACTATAAAAATACTTGCTGTCTCTATCAAAAGGCTCTAAATCTCTATTCAAACAGGTTAAAATTTAAGATATATACTATAATTTTAATATCTGTTTTATTTTTTTATAAGTTTTTACTGATTACATTTGCCGGTAAATTTTTAACCAAAATAAATTATGAAAAAGGTTTTATTGACATTAGTAGCTTTGATTACTTATGGATTTACTAATGCCCAGTCCAGAGAAAGAGGAACAATCGAGATTACGCCAAAAATTGGTACTTCCAGCTTTGCCGAACTAAAGAAGATGAATATACTGATTACAATTCTGGAGTAGAATTGGGAGCAACTGTTGATTATTACTTTAACGACAGATGGAGTTTACGTTCCGGATTGGTGGCTGATAAAATGGGAAGTAAATATATATTTGATGGGTATAATTATCAAGATGAACTAAATTATTTGAGTATTCCTATCAATGCCAATTGGCACTTTGGAAGTACCCGCAAATGGAATTTGAACTTTGGATTGAGCCCTTCTTTTTTGATGAGTGCTAAATTAAATGAAAATGGATATACTACAGATATTCCTAAAAGTACTATAGAATCTTTCCAACTAGGACTTACTTATGGAATAGGTTATAAAATTGAACTTACTGAAAAATTTGGAATTTTAATTGATGCACAATTTTTCAATGGTTTAACGAATATTAATAAAACACCCGATAATAGAAGAATAACAAACGGTGGTTACAGTTTCAACTTAGGAGGTGTAATTCAATTGTAAATAAACCAAACTTAAAAATCCCAAAATCCATATATAACAATTGGATTTTGGGATTTTTTGTTTTGGGCATTTTACAAAATTATCGTCAACTGTACAGTCTATCAAAGTATATAATCCAAATAATTCCCTTGATTGATGATTTCGAAACTTGCTTCTGGATACGACTTTGCAAATTCAGTTGGAATTTTTGCTTTTATTTTTCCATATTTATATTCAAAAGCCGATAACTGTTCGTCTTTTTCTTCTATTCTATCTATCTCTTGTTTGGTATGGGTACGCCAAAAGTAGTCGTGAACAAAATTTTCGGTATAACTCATTTTTTTAATCCTCTCGGAATTCAAATAATTTTCCCAAAGTTTGCCAACATCTTCTCTACTATTTAATGGATTAAACGAATTGATAATGGCATTTCGAATACCGTTATCCACAAAATACCATTTTTTCATTTTAGTGATTTCATTGTCTCTATTTCTACTGAATCCGGACACGCTGTAAATTATAAAGACTTTGCTAAATAAATCCAAATACTTTTCTACTGTATTTTTGCTAATTTGCAAATCACGGCCAACACTTTCGAGTGATAATTCGCTACCCGTTCTAAAAGCAACAATTTGAAGTAAAGCAATAATTTTATCTCTTTTTTTGATGCCTTCAAAAGCAAAAATATCTCGTAACAATTGGGTGTTTACCAACTCTTTTAAATAACTTATTTTATCTTCTCGATTACTAATATGACTCAATTCGGGATAACTGCCCAATATTAATCTATCTTCTAAATTATTTCGGGTTTCGAGTAAATTTTCATTTTTGCCATATTCTATTTGTGAAATTGGAAATAAATTAACTGTTTTCATACGTCCAACCAATGGTTCTCCCAATTGATTGTTTATTTCAAATGCTGAAGAACCCGTTACCAGAATTTTCAAATCTTCGATAGTGTCCACCATCAATTTTAGTTTTTTGCCAATAACAGGTATTTCTTGCGCTTCATCTATTATCAAAAATTTGGTGTCTCCAAGCAATCTTTTAAAATTTGCCGTACTCTGAATTTCTAATAAATTATGTGATTCTATATCGTCTCCGTTTAAAAAAAGTACTTTCTCAGTTACTTTTTCTATGAGTTTCTTAATAAGTTCGGTTTTACCCACTCGTCTTGCTCCCAATAGTACAATTACTTTGTTGGCTTGTATTTTTTGCAAAACTAAATCGAGTGCCAATCTGTCTATTTCCATAAAATTTAGATTTTAAACAGCACAAAGATAACTTATTTATTGATTTCCGTCACTTAAGTGACGGAAATCAATAAAATTCCGTCACTTAATTGACGGAATCAATGTTTTAAAGAACCATCGTCAACTGAATACGTTTTCTATCTTCATCTACTTCAGTGACTTTTACAGTAACATGTTGGTGTAATTTGACCACTTCATTAACATCGTTAACAAAGCCTGCTTTAAGCTGGGAGATGTGAACCAAACCGCTTTCTTTGATGCCTAAATCGACAAAGCAACCAAAATTGGTAATGTTATTCACAATTCCGTTCAAAATCATTCCCGTTTTCAAATCTTTAATTGTTTTTACATTGGGGTCAAATTCGAATACTTTAGCGGCTTTTCTGGGGTCTAATCCCGGTTTTTCCAATTCTTTGATAATGTCTTTCAGTCCTAACAAACCAATTTCTGGCGTGATATAATTTTCAGGTTTAATTAAAACTGTTTTGGCTGCATTGGCAATCAAATCATTTACCGAAAGTTTTAAATCTTTAGCCATTTTTTCCACAATGGGATAGGCTTCCGGATGCACGGCTGAATTGTCCAATGGATTTTTTCCGTCTTTTATTCGAATAAAAGCCACGCCTTGTTGATAGGCTTTTTCACCCAAACGGGGCACTTTTTTCAGTTGTTTCCGGTCTTGGAAAGGACCATTTTCGGAGCGGTATTGCACAATATTTTCGGCCAGCTTCTCTCCTATTCCGCTCACATAACCCAACAAATGTTTACTTGCGGTATTGATATTGATTCCCACGGAATTTACGCAACGAATTACCGTATTATCCAATTCTTCTTTTAACTTATTTTGATCTACATCATGTTGGTACTGCCCTACGCCAATCGCTTTCGGGTCAATTTTTACCAATTCGGCCAAGGGATCACTCAAACGTCTTCCTATCGAAACCGAACCCCGAACGGTCACATCATAATTGGGAAATTCTTCCCGGGCAATTTTTGAAGCGGAATATACCGAAGCGCCAGCCTCAGAAACGATGAAAACTTGTACAGGTTTGTCGAAAGCAATTTTCTTGATAAAGAATTCTGTTTCTCTCGAAGCTGTTCCGTTTCCAATAGAAATCGCATCAATTTGGTATGCATTTACCATCGAACGGATTTTTTTCATCGCCATTGCAGTTTCATTTTGTGGTGCGTGAGGATAAATATTTTCGTTGTAGAGCAAATCTCCTTTTTCGTCCAGGCAAACTACTTTACAACCCGAACGGAATCCGGGATCAATCGCCAAAATTCGTTTTTCGCCCAAAGGCGGCGCGAGCAATAATTGTCCCAAATTGTTCGCAAAAACCTGAATCGAATTGGCATCAGCCTTGGCTTTAGCTTCCTGTAATGTTTCGTTTGAAATAGCAGGATTTAGCAGTCTTTTATAACTGTCTTCAATGGCTAATTGCACATGTGGCGTGCTGGCATTTTGACCTTTTAAAACCAATTCGTCAATAATATCATAAGCTTCTTCAATATCCACTTCGACTTTAAACTTAATAAATCCTTCATTTTCTGCACGAAGCATCGCCAATAATCGGTGTGAAGGTGCTCTTGTCAAAGATTCTGACCAATCAAAATATTGACTGAATTTTTGGGCTCCCTCTTCGTCTTTTTTAGTTTTTACGACTTTGGTAGTAATGGTAGCTTTTCGTTGATAGAGTCTTCGAAGTTGTTTTCGAACAAAAATATTTTCGTTAATCCATTCGGCAATAATGTCGCGTGCTCCTTGCAAAGCCGCATCTTCATTAATCACATTATCATTCAAATATTTTGTGGCAATAAAATCGACATCATCATTGTTTTGCGCCATGATAATTTTTGCCAAAGGTTCCAAACTATTTTCACGGGCCACATCGGCTTTGGTTTTTTTCTTCTTTTTGAATGGCAGATAGAAATCCTCCAATTCCTGTAAATCAAAACTTTCTTGGATTTTTTTATCTAATTCCGGTGTCAGTGCATTTTGTTCTTCGATTGATTTCAAAATCGCTTCTTTACGCTTTACAATGGTTTCGAATTCTTTTTGTAGTTTGGCAATTTGTTCAATCACAACTTCATCCAAATTCCCTGTTTTATCTTTTCGATAACGGGAAATAAACGGAATCGTGCAATCTTCCTGCAATAATTGAACCGTGTTTTGAATGTTTACAGCTGCGGTGGCAACTGATTTTGATATGAATTGTATGTTATTCATTGTATTTTTTTTTCGGTTAGCTAAAATAATATCTTTGAAACTTAATTGGATCTAAATGACTATTTTATTCTATTGTTTTTTAATTGTGAATGGTTTTGCATTTATATTAACAGCCTATGATAAACGACTGGCAACAAAAAACAAACAACGAATTTCAGAAAAAACACTTTTGGGTTTGGTCTTGTTTGGAGGAACTGTCGGTTCCGGTTTAGCTATGCTGATTTTTAGTCATAAAACTTCTAAAAAAGCTTATTTATGGAAATATTGGGGAATTGTATTTATTCAAGGTTTAATTGCTTTTTTGTGGTTCAATTTTGATAATTTTAAGTTATAAAATCCAAATAATTCATCTTGTTAATCACTTCAAAAGTAGCGTCAGGATAGGTGTTGACGAAAACGTTGGAAATTTTTGACTTCTTTTATTCTTTTGATAAGTATATAAATTCCTGAAAAAACATTAATTCACTAACGTACTGACTAAATTAACGTAAATTGAATCAATAGAAAACAAAAAAAAACTGCAAACCACTAATTTTTATAAAATGTGGTTTGCAGTTTATATTATAAAAATAAAACAATTAACAATTAATTTTATCTACTCTTGTCTGGTGCCTTCCTCCTTCAAACTCAGTATCCAAGAAAGCTTCTACCATTTCCACTGCTTGTGGAATTGAAGTATAACGGGCAGGAATACTGATTATATTGGCATTATTGTGCTGACGGGCCAATACTGCAATTTCTTTTATCCAGCATAAAGCAGCACGTACTTTAGACTGTTTATTTACTGTCATTGAAATTCCATTACCACTTCCACAAATAACAATCCCATAATCAGCTTTACCTTCAGAAACATCTACAGCCACCGGACGTCCAAAATCAGGATAATCCACACTATCCGCAGAATCAGTTCCGTAATTCGTTACTTCATATCCTCTTGCTTTAAGCATTTCAACAATTGCTTTTTTATAATCTGGACCAGCGTGATCATTTCCTATTGAGATTTTCATCATTATATATATTAAGTTCGATGGCGCAAATTTACCAAAAGAATTTTGGATTTGTAACTTTTTTAAAATCCTATTTATTTTTACAAAATACTTTATTCTAATTGTATTATAATCATCTGATTTCTATTAAATTATAACTTAATTAACAATTATGCATAATATATAAAATGCTGTAAATCAATTAGTAAAATATAATAAATTTGTTAAAAAATTAGATTGTTAATAGCTATATACAATTGCTTGATATTCAGTTAACTTTAAGTTAACTTAAATTGTTAATAACTAAAGATAGAATATTAGAAGTTTTTTTTGGTTGTGAAAAAAAAATAAGTAATCCAAAACGCACATCAGAAATCCAAATTTAGTTTGCTGAATTTTTAGAATAGTTATCAAGAGTTAAAAATGGTTTATTAACAAATTTTAAAAATGAACTTATTTACAATTTGAAATAATTTTAACCTATCAACAGTTGTTAATTAAAATTCAATATTACTTTAAAACTAGTCAGTTAAATAAAAATAACGTTGTTAATAACTTCATATAACAACTTAAAACTTCATTTCAATACTTTTTAAAATAAATTTATTGTCATTATTAACACCCTATAATAACCATTAAAAATTAATTTAATTTAAAATTTTCTTTATTATATATTTAATATATGTTGACAACTTTGAAAAAGAATTAAACGATTTTTAGTTTGTTATCGAATTTCATTTCTTCCAGAATTGTTTTTACGCTCAAAATGTCATTGGGATGAATTTTAAGTTTGATTCCGCCGAGTGCCGTAGAATAGAGAGGAGCGATGGCCGACATGATTTCGTTTTCAAAATAGTATTGAAAACCTTCCTGATCCAATCGATGTTTGAGAATTTCTATTTCATGGATGTAGTCAAAAATAGCGATGGTGATAAAAGCTTCCATTTTGATAGTTTTTATAAAGGTACGACTATCTCTCGGAAAGTTATATTTTATTTAAAACTCTTGGCGAAATTCTTATAACTGTTAAGTATTTTGTAATTTTCGGCTTTTAAGAAAAGAAGTATGGGTAAAAGATTAAGAAAGCCGGTAAAAAAAGGGATTGACTTCGCTGATAAAATTGTAAAAATATTATCTCAAAGTGCCAATAAAGGATTCAATTACAAACAAATAGCAGCCCAGTTAGAGGTAGACGATACCCAAAGCAGGAATCAAATCATAAAAGATTTGAAGATTCTGGCAGCTCAACATAAAATTATTGAATCAGAACCTGGAAGGTATTTGATAAAAGCGGCCAGTAAAGAATATTATGAAGGAAAAATAGATATGACGGGACGTAAAACCGCTTATTTTGTTTGTCCGGATTTAGAAGAAGATGTTTTTATTCCAACGAATAATCTGAATCATGCTTTAGATAAAGACACCGTAAAAGTGTATGTTTATAACCGAAGAAAGGGGAGAAGACCCGAAGGTGAGGTTATTGAAATTATCGAAAGAAATAAAACCGATTTTGTTGGAGTGATCGATATTCAGAAAAATTTTGCATTTGTTTCTACTGCAAATCCGAAGATGTATACCGATATTTTTATTCCAAAAGATAAAATAGGGGAGGCGGAACAAGGTGATGTTGTTTTGGTTCATATTGAAGATTGGCCTGCCAGAGCCGATAGTCCGTTTGGAAAAGTGGTTAATGTGTTAGGAAAACCGGGAGAACATGATACCGAAATTCATGCTATTTTGGCTGAATATGGTTTACCTGCTGAATTTCCTATTGAAGTGGAAACCTATGCGCAAAAAATAGATACCTCTATCACTGCAAAAGAAATTGCCAAGCGTCGTGACATGCGCGATACCTTGACTTTTACTATCGATCCAAAAGATGCCAAAGATTTTGATGATGCCCTGTCTTTAAAAAAATTAGAAAATGGGAATTACGAAATTGGAATTCATATTGCAGATGTTTCCTATTATCTGGAAGAAGGAACCATTCTGGATGATGAGGCCTATCAAAGAGCCACTTCAGTGTATTTAGTAGATAGGGTAGTACCGATGTTGCCTGAAGTATTATCCAATTTTGCCTGTTCGTTACGTCCAAATGAAGAAAAATATACTTTTTCGGCAGTTTTTGAAATCAATGAAAAAGCCCAGGTTATGAATCAATGGTTCGGGAGAACCGTGATTTATTCGGACCAGCGATTTGCCTATGAAGAAGCACAATACATCATAGAGACTAAAGACAACACTATTCCCGGGGAAATTTCAATTACGGGAGGTTCTTATGTAGTTTCGGATGAAATTGTAACAGCAACGCTTAAAATGCAAGATTTAGCCAAAATTTTACGTAGAAAAAGAATGAATGAAGGGGCGATTTCTTTTGATAAAGTTGAAGTAAAATTCAATTTGGATCAAGAAGGGGAACCGGAAGGCGTTTATTTCAAAATATCAAAAGATGCCAATCATCTGATTGAAGAATTTATGCTTTTGGCCAACAGAAAAGTAGCTGAATACATTGGAAAACAAAAGAAAACCTTTGTGTATCGTATTCATGATGAACCCAATGAAGATAAATTGATTGCCATGCAAACGGTAATTGCTAAGTTTGGTTATAAAATTGATTTTAGAAACAAAGGTGATATTTCAAAATCATTGAATAATTTATTGGCGGATGTAGTTGGCAAAAAAGAGCAAAATCTAATTGATACTTTGACCATCAGAAGTATGAGCAAGGCCAAATATTCTACGGATAATATTGGACATTACGGTTTGGCTTTTGAATATTATACCCATTTTACCTCACCAATCCGACGTTATCCTGATGTCATGGTGCATCGTTTGTTACAATATTACCTTGATGGAGGACAATCGGTAGATGAAGAAACCTTTGAAACCAAGTGTTTACACAGTTCCACTATGGAAGGTTTAGCCACCAATGCCGAAAGAGACTCTATCAAATACATGCAGGTGAAATACATGCAAAATCACAATGATCAAGAGTTTTTGGGTGTTATTTCTGGTGTTACCGAATGGGGAATTTTTGTAGAAATTATCGAAAATAAATGCGAAGGAATGGTTCGAATTAGGGATATAAAAGAAGATTATTATACTTTCGATGAGAAACAATATGCTTTGGTTGGAGCAACTTCAAACAAATTATTACAATTAGGGGACGAAATTTTCGTTAAAGTAAAAAATGCCGATCTGGTTAAAAAACAATTAGATTTTAATTTTTTAAGAAGAAACGAATAATCCTTAAAACAAAAAAAATGAAAAAAGTATTGATTTTAGCGTTTGTAATTGCAACTCAAATCACATTAGCACAGGTAAAAAAGACTTTAGGAGAATTTAATACCCTCAGTGTTTTTGATAAATTGAATGTGGAGTTAATTGCCTCATCAGAAAATAAAATTAGTATCAGTGGAAGCAGGGCTAATGAAGTGGAAACAGTCAATAAAAATGGCGAATTAAAATTAAGAATGCCTTTTCCAAAGTTACTTTCGGGAGATGATATTTCTATTAAACTGTATTTTAAAAGTATTGATGGGATTACTGCCAGTGAAGGATCTTTTGTATCCTGTAAAACAGTTTTGAAAGGAACCATCCTGGATTTCAGTGCCAGGGAAGGTGCCGAAATTAATATCGATGTGAATGCCAAAAAGGTAAATGTAAAAGTAGTTACCGGCGGAATTATTGATGTATCGGGGGAAGCCGTAAATCAGGATGCGACTTTAATGTCGGGAGGTATTTTGAAAGCAAAAGCTTTACATACTTCACAAACGACAATAAGCGTCGCTGCGGGAGGAAAAGCAGAAATATATGCTACAACCTTAGTCGATGCAAAAGTGAAGGCTGGAGGCTCTATTTTTATTTACGGAAAACCGGAACAAATAAATAAAGAGACACTTTTAGGAGGAACAATCGAAGAAAAACAATAGTTTTACATTTTTCTTTCTATAAATTTTAATTTTTAATGATCAACGATATTATTTCTGGGCTGCCTTGGGGAATTTTTTTAAGTTTCATGATAGGTCCGGTATTTTTTATTTTATTGGAAACCAGTATAATAAAAGGTTTCAGAGCCGCTTTAGTTTTTGACTTAGGAGTGGTTTTAGGAGACGTTATTTTTATTGGTATCGCTTACTTAGGAAGTTATCGTTTGATTAAAAGTTTACAGGATAAACCCGCACTTTTTATATTCGGGGGAATGTTAATGTTGGCTTATGGTATTATTTATTTTATCAGTTTAAGAAAAGAAAGAAAGGTAAATACTAAAGCGATTGACAATGAAATCATCAGAAAAAATTATGTCAGTTTATTTTTTAAAGGCTTCTTTTTGAATATCATCAATATTGGAGTTTTAGGATTTTGGTTGGCTGTAATTATCTCTGTCGGGCCCAAATTAGAAATGCAAAACTCCAGAATGTTTACTTTTTTTACCACTGTAATCATAACGTATTTATTGGTTGATTGTGTTAAAATTCTTTTAGCTAAACAGTTAAAATCAAAAATGACACCGGTAAATATTCTTAAAATCAAAAAAGGAATCAGTATTGTTTTGATGATTTTCGGAGTGGTTCTAATAACTCAAGGCTGGTTTCCAAAAGAAAAAGAAAAGTTGAAAGACGCCTTGGAAAGAATAGATAATTAATTATGTTGTTGACAATTATAAATGTAAACCGCTCAAATCGAGTGGTTTTTTTGTATTTATAAGTTACTGTCGTAGAGAGGAATAAAGCAATCACATTTAGTAATTTACATAAATTTTATTTTTCTGACGAAGGAGGAATCGCTGTAAGTAACTCTACAAATATTGATAAACTTTACGGATAATTATTTTGGATATTCTTTGTTGCTGTCATTAATGTTTTTATTTAACTAGGACTTCGACAGGCTCAGTCTGACAAAGTAAACATCATTTCATATTGCTTTTTTAGGATATAAATTCACTCTTAGAATGATTAAGATTGCGGAAAAATTATCTAAATTTCTTTAGAATTTTTAGGGTTATCGTCCTGATTCGAACTATAACTTTACCTAATTTTTCTAAAAATTAAAACAAAAAAAAGAGGCACATTTCTGAGGCCACTGAAAAAGTATCTATTTTTAGTAGTTAGACATTTTAAGGCAATTAAGCAAAACTCTATCTTTGATTAAATACCTCATTTTTAGTATAAAAAAAAGAATATAAAATCTTATTTTTCTACTCTTTTAATAAAATCTAATTCATTAAGGACTTTTTCAGTGGCCTCACATTTCTGTATCTCTTCTTGAAGTATCGTCCGGATTCGAATTTAAACTTTATTTAATTTTTCTTAAAAATCAGACATAAAAAAAAACTCCTAATTACTTTAAAGGTTTTAGAGGCATCGTCCGGATTCGAACCTATGCTTTATTTAATTTTTATTAAAAATTAGCCATAAAAAGCTCAAGTTTGCTTGAAGGTTTCAGAGTCATCGTCCGGATTCGAATCTATGCTTTATTTAATTTTTATTAAAAATTAGCCATAAAAAAACCTCCAAATTGCTTTGGAGGTTCTTGAGGCATCGTCCGGATTCGAACCGGAGTAGGAGCTTTTGCAGAGCCCAGCCTAGCCGCTCGGCCACGACGCCATTGTTTTAATGGACTGCAAATGTAATATAAAAATTCCAAAAAGCAAATCCCAAATTCCAAATAAAATACATAATCGTATTACTTTGGAATTTGGGATTTTTTTTAAATATATAATTTAACTTCTGTCTTCTTCCAATTCAATGGTAACTGATTCAACATCACCGCCAATAGGAGGATTCAATTTAGAAACACCCAATATTATTTTTGTAACGGTTGGGGCTTCATTAAAAATACGTTTGATTATTCTTTGTGCAACATGTTCCAGTAAATGGGAACGGATATCCATTTCTTCGACTACAATTTTATTCAATAATACATAATCTACCGTATCATGTAAATCGTCAGAAAGGCAGGATTTCTTCAAATCAGTTTTGATTTCCAAGTCAATAGAATAATCAGAACCTATTTTTCCTTCTTCAATCAAACAACCGTGATAGGAAAAAGTGCGGATATTTTTTAATTTAATGGTACCCATTTTTTAAATATGTTTTGGAGATAATAAAGATGGATCAATCCTTTTCAGATTCAATATCTATTAGCTCTGAGTCTATTTCTAATATCTATTTTTTATATTTGCTAAAATAAAACAAAATAATGGCAACTGAAGATAAATCCCTCCATTTTATAGAACAAATTATTGAAGAAAATCTAACAAATGGTTTTCCACAGGACAAATTACGTTTTCGATTTCCGCCGGAACCTAATGGGTATTTACATATTGGCCATGCCAAATCCATTTGCTTGAATTTTGGATTAGGTTTAAAATATAATGCACCTGTAAATTTGCGTTTTGATGATACAAATCCTGCCAAAGAAGAGCAGGAATATGTAGATGCGATAAAAGAAGATTTACAATGGTTGGGATTCCAGTGGGATAAAGAATTATATGCTTCTGATTATTTTCAACAGCTTTACGATTGGGCAGTTCTAATGATTAAGAAAGGTAAAGCCTATATTGATAGTCAATCCTCTGAAGCGATGGCGGAACAAAAAGGAACCCCTAGCCAGGCTGGTGTGGACAGTCCGTATAGAAATCGTTTTGTTGAAGAAAATTTGACTTTATTTGAAGGAATGAAAAACGGTGATTTTTCGGAAGGAAGCCATGTTTTACGCGCCAAAATTGATATGGCATCTTCCAATATGTTGATGAGAGATCCCATTATGTATCGTGTTTTACATAAAGAACATCACAGAACGGGAGATCAATGGTGTATTTATCCTATGTATGATTATACCCATGGAGAAAGTGATTATTTAGAACAAATTTCACACTCTATCTGTACGTTAGAATTTGTGATGCACAGGGAATTATACGATTGGTTTTTAGATCAAATTTATGATGATACTAAAGTAAGACCACACCAATATGAATTTGCCCGTTTGAATCTGAATTATACGGTAATGAGTAAACGAAAACTCTTGCAATTGGTTCAGGAAAATGTGGTTAATGGTTGGGATGACCCAAGAATGCCTACGATTTCCGGATTGAGAAGAAGAGGATATACTGCAGCTTCTATTCGTAAATTTTGTGATGTAATTGGAGTGGCCAAGCGCGAAAATGTGATTGATGTGTCGCTTTTGGAATTTTGCTTACGCGAAGATTTGAATAAAACGGCTCCCAGAGTTATGGCTGTTTTAGATCCTGTAAAAGTAGTGATTATCAATTATCCAGAAGGTGCAGAAGAGTGGTTAGATGCCGAAAATAATCAGGAAGATGAAAATGCAGGTTTCAGAAAAGTTCCATTTTCACGCGAATTATATATCGAAAGGGAAGATTTCCTGGAAGTGGCTCCGGCTAAATTTTTCCGTTTGAGTATCGGAAATGAGGTACGTTTAAAAAATGCGTATATCATAAAAGGGGAAAAAGTAGTTAAAGATTCCGAAGGAACAATTACAGCAATTCATGTTACCTATGATGAAGACAGTCGAAGCGGAAGTTGGAGTGAAGCTTCTCAAAGAAAAGTGGCAGGAACATTACACTGGGTTTCTATACAACATGCTATTCCTGCCGAAGTTCGTTTATACGACCGTTTATTCCTAGATGAAGCTCCGGACAGTCATAAAGAGAAAAATTTCCTGGATTTTAAAAATGAAAAATCTTTAGAAATTATCACAGCCTATTTGGAACCAAGTTTGGCAAATGTTCAAAAAGGGGATAAATTCCAGTTTCAGCGTTTGGGTTATTTCAATGTTGATAATGATACAACTACTTCTAAATTAGTGTTTAACAAGACTGTTGGACTTAAAGATGCCTGGGAAGAAAAAGGAAAAAAAGAAGCCAATTTATTGATGAATACCCAAAAAGAGATCAATAAATATGTCAAAGAAAAAGACGAAAATGCAGCAGAATTAATTTTGAAAAACATTGTTGATAACATAAAAAGTATTGATAATTTCAGCTTATTGAATCAGACTGTTGTTAAGAATGTAAAAAATGACAACAACTCGTTATTGTTTGCGAATTTAATTTTGCAAAACTCAGATAAAGTACAGGCAAAAGATATCGAATTGGATGTTTTAACCAAATTGTATGCGATGTCTTTAAAAAGTCAGTTGGCAGCCGTTAGAATTTTAGCGATTCAAAATTTAAAAATTGATGCTACTCATTTTAATGATTTTAAAAATCAACTTTCAGATTTGAAAAATGCGGAGAAGAATGAAAATGTTGTGGCATTATTAACGGATTTGAATTTATAAGACGGAATTTATAAAAATAGATTTTTTCAATACAAAGCGCCTTTTATAGGGTGCTTTTTTTATTATTATAAATAACTATTATTTTTGTATTTTAAATAAAAATTATCAATTAAAACTGAGTTTCATAAATGCTTTTTAAGCGATTTATTTAAAAATAATAACAAGAATATATTGATTGCAGTTTTAGTTTAAAATTGAAGCTTATTTTACTTTTTTGAAACAGCCAGATTACTTTAACGGCATATTAACATGAGTAACTGATAAAAATCGTACATTTATGTATTATCAACTAAAATCTTAATAATTATGTCTAATAACACAGGAAATACTTTGTTGGCTTTAATTGTAGGTACGGCCATTGGTGCTGGTATTGGAATTTTGTTTGCTCCTGATAAAGGATCTAAAACAAGACAAAAATTTAAAGATGGTTATGATGGAGCAATCAAAGATTTGAAACATAAATTTGATGAAGCATCACACGAATTAAAAAGAAAATTTTCTCATAACGGTAAACAACACAGTTTACAAGATACTTATGAAGAATTAATTTCTAATGTGAGTCATAAAACCGAAGATGTGATTTCTTTCTTAGAAGAAAAATTAGCTGATTTGAAAGAACAAAATGCAAAACTTCAAAAATAATATGGATTATTGTCCGGATTGATTTTAAAAAATAATATATGGCTTTTGAAGAATTAAAAGAGAATACAGAAAATATTCAAGAGGAAGCTCAGGCTTATATTGAAAACAGTTTAGCCTATTTCAAATTACGAAGTTTCAAAGTAGCGATGAAATCAACAACAATGATTTTTAAGTTTACTATGATTTTGTTGTGTATAAGTATGGTTTTACTGTTTTGCTCTATTGCTCTTGCTTTTGCAATTGCCAATTATTTAGGTAGTTATACAATGGGTTTTTTAATTGTTGGTTGCATTTATATTGTTTTCACTTTGCTTTTATTTTTAATTAGAGATAAAATAATGGAAGGACCAATCTTAGAAAAATTTTCAGAAATATTTTTTAACGACTAAATTATGGCTACCCAAAAATATTCATCTTATGCTCAAATAGATAGGGAACTCGAAATCTTGAAAATTGAAAGAGAATTAAACCTTCAAAAGTTATATCTAGGTTTTCAAGATGTAAAAGAAAATTTAGAGCCTAAAAACCTTGTAAAAGGGCTCGTAGGTTCTTATATGCCCAGTTTACCGGGACCATATGGAAAGTTATTAAATCTGGCATTTCCAATTATAACCCGATGGGTATTTAAAAAAATAAGAGGCCGTTAAGCCTCTTATTTTATATTTCTAATTTTCATTTTCTTGTCCTTTGTCAGGAGTAGGTTCATCCGTTTCTTTTCTTCTTGGTTTTCTATTTTCTTTTTTCATCATTTCACCCACTTGATTAGAAGCACTAAAAGAAGCTACCATATTGTTTAGCATTTCGCTTCCGGCTTGTGGTGAATTGGGCAATAAAATCAAATTAGAATTGGTATCTGCCCCAATAGCCTGCAAAGTATCATAATGTTGGGTAACTACAATCAAGGCAGAAGCTTCTTGAGAATTGATGCCTACTGTATTAAGAATATCCACACTTTCTACCAATCCTCTGGCAATTTCTCTTCTTTGATCGGCAATTCCCTGTCCTTGTAAACGTTTGCTTTCTGCCTCCGCTTTGGCTTTGGCCACAATTCTAATTCTTGATGCTTCCGCTTCAAATTCGGCTACCGTTTTTTCCCTGTCGGCTGCATTAATTCTGTTCATCGCATTTTTTACCTGAATATCAGGATCAATATCAGTAACCAAAGTGTTGATAATTGTGTACCCATAAGTAGTCATGGCTTCATTTAATTCTCTTTTTACCGCAATGGCAATATCATCCTTGCGTTCAAAAACATCATCCAATTTCAATTTTGGAACTTCGGCACGAACGACATCAAATACATAAGAGGTAATTTGATCGTGTGGATATTCCAATTTATAAAAGGCATCATAAACGGTTTCTTTTACCACCATAAATTGAACAGAAACTTTCAATTTTACAAATACATTGTCTTTGGTTTTGGTTTCAATAATAACATCCAACTGTTGAATTTTAAGATTCACACGCCCGGCGATTCTATCAATCAACGGAATTTTAAGTTGAAGACCCGATTGTCTGATGCTTAAAAATTTTCCAAAACGCTCCACAATAACAGCGGTTTGTTGCTTCACGGTAAAAAAGGAGGAAAGCAAAATAATAAATCCAAAAAAAAGAAGAATAAGAAATGGAATGTTCATACAGGTTTTAATTTAGGTTAAAAAATTCCCGTTAAATTACAAAAAAACTTTAGGTTTGTGCCAGTTTATCAGAACAATATGAAAAAGCATTTTATTACTTCCGTTTTACTTTTAATCAGTTGTACTGTTTTTGCCCAATATGACTATAGGGATTCCAATAGAATAGGAATCACTGTTGGAGTAAACCAGTTGACGTTGAACACCAAAAATTTTACTACGACACCCGAATTGGGATGGAATGCTGGACTTTCTATGCGAGGTAATTTTTATAACTACTGGGATATGGTGTATGCCATTCAGTTTTCAGAAAATAATTTTTCATTGGACACTAAAAATTCCTTTTTATTTGATGAAAAAGTAAACCAAAAATTAGCTTCAGCACAGATTTCATTACAATTGAGTTACCGATTGATTGAAAATCATTTGACTTTTGAGTTTGGTCCCTTGGTTCAAATCAACGGAAAATTGAAAACCGATTACGATAAAGAAAACAATACGATTTCAGGGACTACTTTACTGGTCAAAGATATTGCAGCGATTAACCAATTTAATTTTTATCCTACTGTTGGACTTACATTTGGAGTACGACATTTTCGTGCCAATATTTCTTATCAATATGGAATCAACAATATGTTAGAAGGTTTGAACACTAAAAATCTGGGTTATAATTTTAAAGGAAATCCCGGAATTTTAAACGGAAATGTTATTCTTTATTTATAAGAAAAAAAATATTAAAATTTTTATAATAAAAATTTTAAGAAATCCCTCAAATGTAAAACATTTGAGGGATTTCTTACTTTAATTATAAACCTAAATTTTTATTTATGATGAAGCCACTTTTTTATTTTGTATTATTATCTAGCATTTATATGAATGCTCAAACTACTATTGTTGAAGAAAAATTTACCGATGATAGTACTCCAATGCGTTACCATCATCTTCCTAAAAGCAATAAAATTGTTATAGAAAAAGGCTCATATGTATTTAGATCTTTTAATAGAAGGATAAATAACATAAGTCGTTATGATTGTTACGGTAAAAAAGAAATTTTGGTGAATAATTTTGAATGCTTATTATCAAATTTTTCTATTACCGAAAATACATTTTTATTAGATGATTTTTCAAAATACGGGAATCCAAGCTATAAGTATGTTGTTAATGGGAAACAAACACCTACTTTAAATTATTCAGATGTAAGCCGTAATTATGGAGATCGTATTTTTAGTGTTAATGATCTTAACTATACATTTGGTAAAAAGTATTTTAATGATAAATATGAATTAGATATTGTTGATGAAAAAGGAAAAAACAAGGTCAATTTCGAGAAAGATGAACTCTATTTAGAAACTTTAGATTTTTTTTCAAAGGACAAAAGGATTATACCTATTGTCAAACCAGATTTAAATAGATTATTAAATGAACAGTCAATAAAATTAGAGGAATTTTTAGGATATGCTGCAAATGTAATTGATAATGACAAATTTGAAATAATTACTAAGTTCATTTCAAAAGATTATAAGTCTTCTATTTTGTTTAGAACTTTTTACAACATGGAAGGAAAAATGATTGGAGAGCAAAAACTCAATATTTCTTTGCCTTCGGAATATTTGGTATATTCTACCAACAATTCTGCGCGTATTCATGCCAAATTTAGTTCTAGTAATGCAACACCGTTATTTTTAACAGATTTAGCAATTAATGATTTTATAGAGGATAATATAACTAAAGATATTTATGTTTTTGGTTTGTTTAGTGATAAAGCTAAAAAGCTAAATGATGATAATTCGCCATCGGGCTATTATGTTTTTAAATTTGATAAAGAAGGTAAAAAAGTTTGGGAATCAATAAACAGAATTGATGACAAGGATGATTTTAATAAAAAAATTCATTTGGTAAAAGTGTTTAGTTCTCTTTCATTTAGCGGTAATAATTTACTTTTTGAAACAGGGGGTAGGTTTAAGGAAAATTATTTTCATTATAGTTTTATAGATAAAAACACGGGTAAAATTTTAAATAAAAATAAAATTTCTTATGAAGAAGATAAAATTTACACATTTAAAGGAGATTACAGGGCTTTCTTTCTTTCTTTTAATGAATGTGAAGGTTACAAGAATAAAGTATTTGATAATGACGGTTTAGTAGCTATTGATACAAATAAAAAAGTAGTTGAATATTTAAAAAATATCAATACTAAAAACAAACTATTTTTTAACACAATATTCTCAAATGATGGTATTTGGTTATTAGAATCTGATAATAAGGAATATTATAAAGTAACTTTTTTTAAAACATAAATATAAAAAAGCTTCCAATTTAAACTAAGAATTGGAAGCTTTTAATTTTTTTAAAACCCTTTCAGAGTTCAAAACTCTGAAAGGGTTATTTTTTATAAACTTTCGATAGCTTTTTGAAGTCTTGAAATCGTTTCGTCTTTTCCAATGACTTCCACGATGTCAAATAGGTGAGGGCCTTTGAGTGCACCAACCAGGCTCAAACGGAAAGGTTGCATCACTTTTCCCATTCCAATTTCGTTTTTGGTCATCCAGTCTTTTACAATCGTTTCGATATTGGCTGAAGTGAAATCAGTAATTTCTTCAACAACTGAGATTAATTCCTGCATTAAAGTTGGGGTTTCCGCTTTCCAGTTTTTGCTGGCTTTTTCATCATAAGAAGTTGGAGCCACAAAAAAGAAATCACTCATTTCCCAAAATTCAGATACAAAATGAGCTCGCTCTTTGATTAAGGAAACCACTTTTGTGATTGTATTTTCATCAACAGAAAACCCTTTTTCAATCAAAATAGGGGCATAGGCTTTCGCCAAACTTTCGTTTGATTGTTTGATTAAATACTGATGATTGAACCATTTGTTTTTCTCCGGATCAAATTTAGCTCCGGCTTTATGTACTCGGTTTAAGTCAAATTTTTCAACCAATTCTTCCAATGAAAATAATTCTTGCTCGGTGCCGTCATTCCAACCCAATAAGGCCAGGAAATTAACTACGGCTTCGGGGAAGAATCCTTTTTCTCTGTAGCCTGAAGAAATACCTTCTTCTGTTCTCCATTCTAACGGAAATACCGGAAATCCTAATTTATCACCATCACGTTTGGATAATTTTCCGTTACCAACCGGTTTTAAAATCAAAGGTAAATGGGCAAATTCTGGAGCAGCCCAGCCAAATGCATGATACAATAAAACATGCAACGGCATGGAAGGCAACCATTCTTCACCACGAATTACATGCGTAGTTTCCATTAAATGGTCATCTACAATGTTCGCTAAATGATAGGTTGGCATTCCGTCACTTTTAAACAAAACCTTATCATCTAATAGATTACTTTCAAATTTTACATGACCACGAATAATATCTTTTAAATGTAAAATTTCGTCAACTGGAGTTTTAAATCGGATGACATAATGTTCTCCATTGGCAATTCTTTGAGCTGTTTCTTCAGCAGAAATTACTAAAGAAGTATCCAGTTTTTCTCTGTTGGTATGATTGTAAATAAATGTTTTTCCTTGTTCTTCTTCGGCTTTTCTGTAAGCATCTAAGGATTCCGGAGTGTCAAAAGCATAATAGGCCCAACCGGAACGAATCAATTGGTCGGCATATTGTTTGTATAAATGTTTTCTTTCGCTTTGACGGTAAGGACCAAATTTTTCATTTTTGCCAATGGTTTCATCAGGGGCAATTCCTAACCATTCCAGTGCTTCCATAATGTATTGTTCTGCACCCGGAACGAAACGGTTCTGGTCGGTATCTTCAATTCTCAGATAGAAAGTTCCGCCATTTTTTTTAGCAAATAAATAATTGAATAAGGCTGTTCGAACACCGCCAATATGTAAAGGTCCCGTTGGACTTGGTGCAAAACGCACACGAATTGGGTTTGACATTTTTATAAATTTTGCTGCAAAGATACAATTTCAATCAGTCAATTCGAAAATTTGAAATTGGGATAATTTTACTATTAATTGGCAGTTTTCTTTTAACATTTCTTTATTCATTAAAATTGTTACTTTTATGGGTTATAAACAGCATTTTTAAATAGTGGAACAATCCAATTTAATTTATCAAAAATTAGAGGCTTTTATAAAAAAGTTTTATCTCAACGAACTGATAAGAGGAATACTTTTCTTCATTGGTTTGGGATTGTTGTATTTTATTTTTACGCTGTTTATTGAATATTTTCTTTGGCTAAAACCTGTCGGGAGAGCTTTTTTGTTTTGGACTTTTGTCGGGGTAGAAGGGGTTTTGTTATTGCGTTATATTTTGTTTCCTGTTTTTAAATTGTTCAAATTACAAAAGGGAATCAATTACAACCAGGCATCCATTATTATTGGAAATCATTTTACGGATGTAAAAGACAAACTGCTTAATTTTATCCAATTGTCAGATTCTGATATTCATCAGAATAAATCAGAATTGCTATTGGCTTCGATAGAACAAAAGGCTAATGCCTTACAGCCTATTCCTTTTGGAAATGCCATCAATATCCGATCCAATCAAAAATATTTGCCACTGGCTATTGTTCCAATTCTGCTTTTTGTTTTTTTCTATCTGTCTGGAAACAATGCTATCCTATCTCAAAGTTTGAATCGGGTAGTGCATTTTAATACTGCTTTTTTACCTCCGGCTCCTTTTAAATTTATGGTCTTGAATGAAAATTTACAATGCGAGCAGAATAAAGATTTTGTACTTAAGATTAAAACCGTAGGGAAGGTGGTTCCGGAAAATGCCATGATTTTTATAAATGATGAAAGTTATTTTTTGGAAAACACGGCTACAGGTGAGTTTCAATTCAAAATTACGAAACCCAGTTCCAATGTTTCTTTTCATCTTGAAGCTAATGATGTTTCATCGGATGAATATGAATTGAATGTTATTTCGGTGCCTTCAATTTCAAACCTTGAAATGGTTTTGCAATTTCCATCGTATTTAAATAGAAAATCAGAATCAGTAAAAGGAACAGGTAATGCCATTATCCCTGAAGGAACACATGTCACTTGGAAAATAAATACTTTGGCTACTCAAAATGTTGTTTGGAAAGCACAAACAGCTACTAGTTCTTTTTTAAAAGCGGATGATTCTTTTATTTTGTCTAAAAATATACTTCAAAACACAGATTATCAAATTATTACTTCAAATAATAGGATTAAAAACCATGAGAAATTGAATTATCAGCTTTCGGTTATCAAAGATCAGTATCCTTCTATAGATGTGAATACCATTCCGGATAGTCTGAATGTCGATAAGCAGTATGTTTTAGGTCAGATTTCAGATGATTACGGGATTTCTAAACTCCAGGTTGTTTATTATCCAAAGAATAAACCTGCTGCTGTCAAACGCGGAACAATACCGGTAAAGACTTCTTCATTCAGTCAGTTTGTTTTTTCTTTTCCTTCGTCACTTCCCGTTGAAAAAGGGGTTTTTTATGAATATTATTTTGAGGTTTTTGATAATGATGCGATCCATCATTTTAAAAGTTCCAAATCGGTTGTTTTTTCAAATCGCATTGCCACCAATGAAGAAAAAGAAGATCAAATTCTACAACAGCAAAATGACAACATCAAAGGTTTGGAAAATTCTATCCAGTCACAGGACAAGCAAATTTCCCGTTTGGACAAACTTCAAAAATCAGGAAAAAAGAAAGACAAATTTGAATTCAAAGAACAACAGGAAGTAAAGGATTTCATCAATCGTCAGAAGAATCAAGATGATTTGATGAAACAGTTTGCTGATAAAATGAAGAATAATTTAGATCAGTTTAAAACAGATAAGAAAGATGATTTCAAAGAAACGCTCGAAAAACGTTTGGATAAAGCCAATAAGGATTTAGAGCAAAATAAAAAATTATTGGATGAATTGAAGGAGTTTAATGATAAAATTAACAGCGAAGAATTGCTTTCAAAATTGGATCTGTTCAAGCAAAAAAGTAAAAATCAGATTAAGAATTTAGAACAATTGGTTGAACTAACAAAGAAGTATTATGTAGAGAAAAAAGCCGAACAAATTGCCGATAAATTAGACAAGCTTTCCGATAAACAAGATAAATTATCAGAGGCTAAAAAAGCAAATACTTTAGAAAAACAAAAAGAAATCAATACAGCTTTTGATAAAATTCAAGAGGAATTAAAAGAGTTGGATAAAAATAATAAGGAGTTACAATCACCTCTTGATCTTCCTAATGATGCTGCCAAAGAAAAAAAAATTGATGAGGATTTAAAAAATGCTGCTGATGAATTACTAAAAGAGAATACGTCTAAGGCGAAACCAAAACAAAAAAGTGCAGCAAAAGAGATGAAGTCTTTGTCTGCTAAAATGGAGCAGGGTTTGTCCTCTGCCGAAGTGGAACAGTTGGAGGAAGATGTTACGATGTTGCGTCAGGTCTTGGATAATTTATTGGCTTTTTCTCTTAGTCAGGAAGATTTATTATCCCAGTTTAAAGCGTTGCAAAGCGGTTCTCCCGGTTATAATAAAAAAATCAAAATTCAACAGGATTTGAAATCACAGTTCAAACACATAGATGATAGTTTGTTTGTCTTGTCGTTGCGCAATCCGAAATTAACCGAAGAGGTAACCAGAGAAATAGGTAATGTACAATACAATTTAGATAGATCTTTGGAAAGTCTTTCGAATGCCCAGTTTTCCAAAGGACTTTCGCATCAGCAATATACTGTTTCAGGCGCTAATAAATTAGGAGATTTTTTAAGTGATATGCTTAACAGTATGCAAATGTCCTTGTCTGGGATGAGCGGAGGGAAGCCTAAACCAGGATCCGGTCAAGGGATGCAGTTGCCGGATATTATCAAAAAGCAGGAAGGTCTTGGAGAAAAAATAAAGAAAGGGATGAAATCTGGAGATATACCCGGTGAAGGAATGGATGGTGATAAAGGAAGTAATCCTAAATCTGGAAATAACGGGTCCCAAAATGGTGATGACGGGGAAGGAGATGCAAAGGAAATCATGGAAATTTATAAGGAACAAATGCAGCTTAGAGAATCGCTTCAAAATGAGTTAAACAAACAAGGTTTAGGTAGCAAAGGTCAAAATGCATTGTCCCAAATGAAGGATTTGGAAAAGCAATTATTGAACAAGGGGTTTAAGAATAATCTTTTGCAAAATATTCAAAATATTAAAAGGGAATTGTTGAAATTGGATATCGCTATTCGGGAACAGGGGGAAGAAAATAAAAGAGAGTCGGAAACGAATTTGAAACAGTTTAACAGTAAATCTAATGCATTGCCGGATCCTGTATTAGAATATTTGCATAGCATAGAGATATTAAACAGACAATCATTACCTTTGCGCTCCAATTTTAACCTGAAGGTTCAAGAATATTTCAATAAATCATGATTAATTTTAATTACGAAAACGAGTTTAATTTAGACAATGAAGGAGTAATTTCTAATTGGCTGTCTCAGGTAATTGTATCTGAAAAAAAGAAAGAAGGGGAAATCAATTATATCTTTTGTGATGATGAGTATTTGCTTAAAATCAATTTAGAATACTTGAACCACGATACACTTACGGATATTATCAGTTTTGATTATACGGTAGGCAATGAAATTAATGGAGATATCTTCATTTCGGTAGAACGGGTTCAGGATAATGCCAATGATTTTGAGGTTTCTTTTGAAGAAGAATTGAGGCGTGTTTTAGTGCATGGTGTGTTGCATTACTGTGGATATAAAGATAAATCGGAGCAAGACGAAGTTTTAATGCGCTCTAAGGAAGATGAAAAATTAGCTATGTTCCACGTGGAACAGTAAAGTATGTAAAAGCTGTTTTGGTCTAAATGTTTCACGTGGAACATTTAATCGGAATAGCAAAAAACAGAATGAGAATGATGTGAATCAAAACAAAATTTTGATTTCAAATTTAATGGTACTCCTGTAAAAGGAATAATTCAGACAGAAAAATGTTTTTAGAAGAATATGATGTAATTGTGGTGGGTGCAGGTCATGCAGGTTCAGAAGCTGCCGCTGCAGCCGCTAATTTGGGTTCCAAAACCTTGTTGGTTACAATGAGTTTGCAGAACATTGCACAGATGTCGTGTAATCCTGCTATGGGTGGAATTGCCAAAGGACAGATCGTGCGTGAGATTGATGCGCTTGGCGGATATTCGGGTATTGTTTCCGACCGTACGGCGATTCAATTCAAAATGTTGAACAAGTCAAAAGGCCCTGCCATGTGGTCGCCAAGGGTTCAAAGTGACCGTATGCGTTTTGCCGAAGAGTGGAGAATGATGTTGGAAGGAACACCAAATCTTGATTTTTATCAAGAAATGGTGAAAGGTTTGATAATTGAAAACGGAAAAATAAGAGGAATTACAACTTCTTTGGGTGTTGAAATTCGTTCCAAGTCGGTTGTCTTGACTAACGGAACTTTCCTGAACGGGTTAATTCATATTGGGGAAAAACAATTTGGAGGGGGTCGTGCAGGGGAGAGTGCCGCTTACGGAATTACCGAAGATTTAATTCGTGCCGGTTTTGAAGCTGGCAGAATGAAAACAGGAACACCGCCTAGAGTTGATGGTCGTTCTTTGGATTATTCTAAAATGAATGAGGAAAAAGGGGATGCGAAACCGGATAAATTCTCCTATTCAGAATTGACGAGTCCATTGGTGCATCAAAGATCCTGTCACATGACGTATACGTCTTTGGAAGTTCACGATATTTTGAGAGAAGGTTTTGATCGTTCACCCATGTTCAACGGACGAATTAAAAGTCTCGGGCCAAGATATTGTCCCTCTATTGAAGATAAAATTAATCGTTTTGCCGATAAAGAAAGACATCAATTGTTTGTGGAACCGGAAGGTTGGCATACTTGTGAAGTGTATGTGAATGGATTTTCGACTTCGCTTCCTGAGGATATCCAGTATAAAGCATTAAGTTCTGTTGCGGGTTTTGAAAAGGTGAAATTCTTTCGCCCGGGTTATGCGATTGAATACGATTATTTTCCGCCGACACAATTAAAACACACTCTGGAAACAAAGTTGGTGGAAGGATTGTATTTCGCCGGGCAAATCAACGGAACTACAGGATATGAAGAAGCGGCGTCCCAAGGATTGATGGCCGGAATTAATGCGCATTTGAAAGTGCATGAAAAAGCGCCTTTAATTTTAAAACGTGATGAAGCGTATATTGGAGTATTGATAGACGACTTAATTACGAAAGGAACGGAAGAGCCGTATCGAATGTTTACTTCCCGAGCCGAATACAGAACCTTATTGCGTCAGGATAATGCCGATTTTAGATTAACACCTTTGTCGTATGAAATTGGTTTAGCTTCTGAAGCGCGTCTGCGTCGTATGGAGTATAAGTTAAAAGAATCAGAGAAAATGGTTTCCTTTTTCAAAGAAACGAGTGTTTCGGTTGCGGAGGCCAATCCTATATTGGAATCGAAAGAAACGGCCTTGGTTTCACAAGGCGATAAAATGTTTAAGATTTTCTCCCGTCCTCAAATCGATTTGGAGGATATGTTGAAATTGGAAAAAGTGGCAGCCTATGTTGAAGAAAATGATTTGGATCAGGAAATTTTAGAGCAAGCCGAAATTCAGGTGAAATATTCAGGTTATATCGAAAAGGAACGAAACAATGCCGATAAATTAACTCGATTGGAAGATGTGAAAATACCTGCTGATTTCGATTATAATAAAATCAAATCGATGTCTATTGAAGCCAAACAAAAACTGAACAAAATTCGTCCCGTTACCATTTCACAAGCATCAAGAATAAGCGGTGTATCACCAAGTGATGTTTCGGTTTTGCTGATTTATATGGGACGATAAGATTTAAGATTGCGGATAGTAGGATTGCTTCGCCAGTTCGAGCATAGCTCTCGGGCAACGATTTTTGATTTAAATCTGCAATCAAAAATAGTTAATAGACAATCTGAAATCATTTTGTTCCACGTGAAACTACGCTGTAAAGCATCGTTTTTGTTGGGATTATTGTTTTTATAATAATTAAAAACTTCAAATTAGGATTAATATTTAAATTTTTATTTTCAGGAATCAAATTGAACTGTGCACTGAAAACGGAGCACTGAAAACTAAATAAATGGATATTTCAAATAAAACGCATTTCCTTACCGTAAAGGACCATTCTGTGTCTAAAGAGATTTTTGATTTGTATCACGACGAAGCGTTGGATATGTTAATTACACATCCGCAACCCTCATTAGATACTTTGGGGAAATATTATGAAAGCGAAGATTATATTTCACACACCGATAATAAAAGGTCTCTTTTTGAAAAAGCCTATCATTTTGTGAAGCAAATAGCCTTAAAAAATAAATTGGATTTAATCAATTCGTTCCAGCCGAACAAAGGGAAGATTTTAGACATTGGTGCCGGCACAGGAGATTTTTTATTGACTGCAAAAGAAAACGGTTGGCAAACGATAGGAGTAGAGCCAAGTCCAAGGGCAAAAGGAATTGCCATAAAAAAAGGAATTTCGTTTGTTGAAGATACTAAGGAATTGGAAAACCATTCTTTTGATGTCATCACGATGTGGCACGTTCTGGAACACGTTCCGGATTTAGATACTCAAATTAAAGAATTGAAACGATTATTAAAATCGGATGGAACTTTAATCATTGCAGTTCCTAATTATAAATCTTTCGACGCAAAATATTATGGTGTCTTTTGGGCTGCTTATGATGTGCCGATTCATTTTTGGCATTTTTCTAAAAAAGCGATTCAACTGCTTTTTGCAAAAGAGGAAATGAAATTAGTAAAAGTGCTTCCCATGAAATTTGATTCTTTTTATGTGAGTTTGCTTTCTGAAAAATACAAATCAGGAAAAATGAATTTTATCAAAGCCTTTTTTATCGGATTACAGTCGAATTGGAAAGCGAAACGCGATTTGGAGTATTCGTCCCATATTTACATCCTTAAAAACAGTTAAAATCTATTTTCAGGCGTTTTCCAAGCCTTTTTAAGGGAAAGATATATAAATTGTTGTCGATTTTATAAAATAAGCTCTAAAACGAGCTAACAAAGCCAATTTTAATAACGTTATCTTATCGTTATTTCTTTTATAATAACTAAATCTAATAATATAAATAAACGGCATTTTTTAAACTTTTTTAGGATGCTATCTATTTTTTTATATTTTTGTCACACACACATAAAATCAGAAATAAACCAAAATGAAATCAAAGATTCACGAATACCAAAAAAGAAATATTAATAATATGAGTAAAAAAGTATTATTAATTATCGCAATTTCTATTTCAGTTGTTGCTTGTAACAAAACCGCAGAAGTTAAGGAAGTAAAAACTGCTTATATAGATACTTCGGAATTAATGAAAGAATACACAGAGGCGAAAGACTTAGAAGCAAAATATAAAGCGCAATCTGAAGAAAAAGGAAGACAGTTAGAGGCAGAAATCAGTCGTTTCAAGCAAGATGCCGCTAATTTTCAAGCACAAGCTCAGGCAAACGGTCAGGAATGGGCTCAAAAAAGAGGTGCTGAATTGCAAAAAAGAGAGCAACAATTGGGTTATGCTCAACAGGCATTGGCACAACAATTACAACAAGCAAGTGGTGCCGAAATGGATACTTTGGTAAAAGGGGTGAAAAAGTTTATTCAAGATTATGGGAAAGAAAAGGGATATGCTTACATTTATGGAACTGGAGATGCCGCTTCTATCTTATACGCTGAAGATAAATACAATATTACCAAAGATATTATAAAAGCATTAAATGATAAATATGCTGCTTCTTCCAAAAAAGAAGAAAGTGCAGGAGCCAAAAAGTAATTTTTGACATTAATTCAAAACAATGCCTTCGTCTATATTTAGATTGAAGGCATTTTTTTTTTGGAGTTTCATCAGGTAAAAATAGTTAGTATATCCCAAGGGATTTTATAAATTTCAGGGTTTGAAATGATGTTTTCCTCAATCAAAATTCTTCACAAAATGAAAATACTAAACCTATTTTCAATATTTTAGCCTTTTATTTATTCGCCCATGCAAACCCTTTCCGAAGCTGCCCAATACACACTACAGTTTGTCAATCAAACGCAACGTTCTGTTTTTCTGACCGGTAAGGCCGGTACGGGAAAAACAACGCTCTTGCGGGAGATTATCCAGACCACACACAAGAACACAGTGGTGGTGGCACCCACGGGAATTGCCGCTTTAAATGCCGGTGGCGTTACAATCCATTCGATGTTTCAACTGCCTTTTGGCGGATTTATTCCGGAAAATACGATACCCCATTTTTCTGAAAACACCAAATTTGAAACCAAGGCTACACTGCGTAGGCATTTTAAAATGGGCGGACTCAAGAAAGCGGTAATCCGAAATATGGAATTACTCATTATTGATGAAGTCAGTATGCTTCGCGCTGATTTACTGGACGCTATGGATTTTATGATGCAAACCGTCCGTAAAAAAGCAGTTCCATTTGGTGGAGTCCAAGTTTTGTATATCGGTGATTTGTTGCAATTGCCTCCGGTGATTCGGGACGAAGAATGGCAAACCTTACGGAATTATTACAAAGGCAAATTCTTTTTTCATTCGCATGTGGTGCAACAGAATCCGCCTTTATATATCGAATTGTCCAAGATTTTCCGTCAGACCGATGATAAATTCATTTCGGTTTTAAATAATTTGCGCAACAATCAAATTACGTCCGAAGATATCCAGGCACTAAATCAGTACGTACAACCGGATTTTGATTTAAAAGCCAACAAAGGTTTTATTACGCTAACCACCCACAATGCCAAAGCGGATACCATCAACTCCCAGTCTTTATCTGATTTAAAAGGGGAGTTAATTACCTATAAACCAGCTATTGTAGGTGATTTTCCGGAAAAAATTTATCCGATTGAGTATGATTTACAATTAAAATTAGGGGCTCAGGTGATGTTTGTTAAAAACGATTTGTCTTTTGGAAAAAATTATTTTAACGGGAAAATGGGCGTCATTCACTCGCTTTCGAGCCAGGAAATTTTGGTGCATTTTCCGGAAGAAAACAAAACGATTGAAGTCGAGAAATACGAATGGCAAAACATCCGCTATACTGTTGACGAGACGACCAAAGAAATCAAGGAAGAGGTTTTAGGTACTTTTGTCCATTATCCGATCAAGCTGGCTTGGGCCATCACGGTGCATAAAAGCCAGGGATTGACGTTTGACAAAGCTGCGCTTGATGTTTCGCAAGTTTTCCTGCCCGGACAAGCGTATGTAGCTTTGTCGCGTTTGCGATCCTTAGAAGGGCTTATTTTGCTTTCTCCGCTGCGTATGAACGGGATTTCAAACGATCAGGATGTAATGGAGTATGCACAGAACAAGGCTTCGGAAGAAGTCCTGAAAAATTCACTGCATTTTGAAACCAAAAATTTTATCCATAACTATTTGATAAACACCTTCGACTGGGCCGAATTGGCACAGGAATGGCGCAATCACAAATTCAGTTATGCCACAAATTCCGAAAGTTCAGCCAAATCTAAGAATGCGGCTTGGGCAGCGAAGCAGTTGGAAGCAATTGATTCGCTTATGGATCCCTCGCAAAAATTCATCCTTCAGCTTCATAAAATTTTTAACAACGAAACAGTCGATTTGATTCATGTTTCGGAGCGCTTTCATGCGGCATTTAATTATTTCATGAAAACGATGGACAATTTGGTTTTTGAAATCCTTTGGAAAATTGAAGAAGTGAAACGCACCAAGAAAGCCAAGGCTTTTTATGATGAATTGATGCTCTTGGAAGAATTGCAAACCAAAGCCGTTTTGCGCCTGATGAAAGCCAAATTGTTACTTGCTACCGTGGTGGCCGGTGAGGCGATTTCGAAAGAAAAACTAACATCGGATGAAATAAAAAAATACATCAGCCGCAAAACCGAAGCGATACAAAACCAATTCAAGAAGGTGAATGTCACTTTGATTGAGGACGAAGCCGATTTAGAACGCTATACTTCCAAAAAGAAAGCCGACCCCAAAGCACCCAAAAAATCGACAGTGGAAGAAACCTATGAGTTGTGGTTGGCCAAAAATTCGATTCAGGATATCGCTGCTATTCGAAAACTCACCACACAGACCATTGAGGGCCATTTGGTCAAACTGATCCAGTCTAAAAAAATAAACGTGCGAGATGTTTTACCGCAAGATAAAATAGCCGAATTGAGCGAAGCCTTTAAGCATTACAAAGAAGAATCCCTCACACCTTTGAAAGAACAGTTGGGCGAAAAGTATTCCTGGGATGAACTGAGAATGTTCAAGGCGAGTTTGAATTAGTGATTAAAGTGTTAAGCTAAAAAGGCGCTGTAGTTAAAATATTGGATTACTACATCAGGTATTTATGGAGTAATGTTCCCTCCGTATTTTACAATTTAAAGTGCCGAACACTAAACGGTCGGGACTAAAAGTTATTCTTTAATTCTTTAAAATTGCAGGATTTGAAGTCAGAATGTCGATTGTTGAAGTTTTATAATCAACGTCGTTTGTGAGTAAAATACAGGCGTTTTCTTGACAGGTTGATAAAATAGCTTTATCTCCAAAATCAAGAGTGTCAACAATTAAGAACGATTGAATATCAGATTTCATGAATGATTTACCAACAACTGTAAATGTATTTAAGATGTCTGTTTCAATCATTAAATAAATATCTGTTAAAGCAGTTACTCCTTCTATACTGTTTCTGTATTTTTTGAAAGAAAGATTACCTTTAGAAATATTTTTTGCTATTAAGTATTTGTCATATTCTAAACGAATGGCTCTATTGACAATTTCAGAAATTACAATAAAGTCAACTAACAATTCATTTTTTTGACGTATTAATTTTCCAAATGCAGAAGAATAGCATTCTTCCCAGTGTTTGGTATTACCAAATCCTAATGGCCAAAAAATGTAAATTAATACGTTAGCATCAAAAAAAACTTTTCTATTGATTACCGCTGATATATTTTGTGTTGAATATTTGATAGCCATACTTAATCGCCTAATATATCATTAATACTTCTTTGCATGGCCTCAGGGTCTTTGTAGTATAATTTGGCCGTTTCAACCACTCGTTTTAATGCATTAAGGCCATTCTGAGTCATGTCCTTTACGCTTAAATTTTCTTTTATTTTTTCTTCCGTAAAATCTCTATATAATTGACCAATTGCGGTATTAAGAAATGCTGTTGTAAGCATTTCTACATTTAAGAAAGATAATATTACTTTTTTGTCATCAGCAATTGCTTTGCTAATCAATGCAAATACTTTTTCACCATCTTCAGCTTCTATACAATAGGAATCGCCTACTACATTAATTATATTTATTGTGTTTGCTTCCATTTTTTTAAAATATATCGTTACTATTGATTTCTTTTTTTAATAAATACGAATTAGTGTCATTAGTTCTAAATTGCAAATTTACAATTGTTCCTGGAAATGAACCTTTAAAAGTATTCGTAGTTTCTACCTGACTATCAAATTGATAAAAACCATCATCACTCACAATCTGCATTTTACCTCTATTTTTGGTTACAAATTCCTTTAGAAACGCCAAACCAATTCCGCCAGTAATACCTACTTTTGTTGTGTGCCTGTCTTTTACTGCCCATTCAATTGCTTGAACAGCACTCAAATTTTTATTAAATCGTTCATTAATTTTTCTTTTAAAGCCTATTCCTGTATCTACTATTGTAAATTCTATTTTATGTTCATTTGGGAAAAATTGCCCACAAGTGTATATATTGTCTGAATTACTGTGAATTTGTGCATTGACAAATATTTCATAAATAGCCTCTGTCATTTTTTCTTTAAGTAATGCAGACATTTGTGGGAGTTCTGAACGTCCTATTAATTCTTCGATTACATATTTTTTAAAGAATTTTCCATCGGTTGGTTTTAGCTTAAGAAATTTGATTGTGGTGTGATAATTATCTGTAATTCTAGCTCTGCCATAATAGGAAAGAAAATCATTTTTAAGTAATATTCTTTCAATTTCGGGGCTGATATAATCTATTTTTATATCATTCAAATCGTCTGTAAATTTATCTAAAATACTACCTAATATTGCACACATATTAGCAGCGAACCAATTTCTAATTTCTAAATGAATAGTATCAAAAAGTTTGTTTTTATGCTCTTCATAAAAACTAATGAGTTTCTGATAACTTTCGAACTTATTATTTATGTTAACTAATTGTGACATTTTCAGGGTGTTTTTTGAATAGATGTCATTGGAACAAAATATTTTATTCTAATAGGCATTAGACAAATGTAGTTTTTTTGTTTTTTCTTTGATAATTTCTTGTTTTTTATTTGTCTAAAACTAGATTACGCTAATTATAAGTTAATTTTTATATCTAAGTAGAAGAGAGTATTTTTAATATAAAAATCAGTTATCAAAAAAAAACCTATTCAGAGCGAATAGATTTTTGTACTTTATAAAGCTTGAATCAAGAGCCAGGCCTCAGGATTGTCTGTTTTCTGGATTTCCTGTTTGGCACTTTCGGCTTCGGAAAAAGTGGCGTAACTGCCATAAATAACCGGAAATAAACCGTGTTTGTTAGGCGCCAGGCGTTTGGCTTTGTATCCCAAATCAGACAGGCGTTCGTATATTTTTTGGGCGTTTTTCTCATCTCTAAAAGCTCCTGCCATAATGTGATACGACATTTTGGATTCTTTTTTTACAGAAAGCGTAACGGCCGGAACCGGACTTTTGATGAAAAAAGTAGCTTGTTGAATTTTGTTTTGAACTTGTTTTTGTACAGCCGTTTCCACAAGCAAGGTTTCGCTTGCTATTTGATTTTGATACACCGAAAATCCTACACTGGCGGTTAATCCCAGTCCCAGAATGAAAATAGCGGCGTATTTAAGATACGAATTGCCTTTTCTCTCTTCGGTATGCAGCGTGATGACTTTGCTTTCTTCTAAGGCCTCTAATTTTTGTTCGAATTGTTCTCTTTTTACGACAGGAGAAACAAATGCACTTAAACCAAAAGAACTCGTTAAATAATTCGTTTGATCTGACGGTGTAAAAATGAAGTTGTGATCAGCATTTAAGTGTATTTCACCAATATTTTTTATAGAAAGCGTACCGTCTTCGGCAAGTGCTTTCTTCCAACGCAAAACCTCGTATTGAATAGCGCTTACGGCATAATCATAGGACGTTTTTTCTGCCTGGGCGATATGATTGGCCAACAAGCCATCGTTATTCTTTACATTCGCATTAAAAGAAATCATTTTTTTTGGCGGATAGAAAGAATGGGCGCTTTCAACCCATTGTGCCGATTGAATTTCTGTTAAAAACGCTCCGAAACCGGGAACGGTTACACATTGGTAACGGTATAAAAGCTGCGCGATGTATAGTTCGATTTTCATACTTACAAAGTTATGCAACGAAAATAGTTATCAAAATTTTATTCACAATTTTTATTAACAATCTGCCCGAAAATTTATACATTTCAATACCAAATATTTAGCATGGAAGAGCAGGATTTATTTTACTTATTGGCACTTCAAAGAGTAGAGGGAGTGGGGGATATTATGGCTAAAAAGCTATTGACCCATTGCGGAACTGCCGAAGAAATATTCAAAACCAAAACGTCCCAACTCTCGGCAATCGACGGTGTGGGTGCTATGTTATTGAAAAATTTGAAAGACAAATCGGTTTTTGAAAAAGCCCATCAGGAATTGCAGTTTATCCAATCGAATGATATTGCGGTTAGTTATTTTCAGGATGAAAACTACCCGGAGCGTTTGAAACATTGTATCGACGGTCCTGTTTTGCTGTTTTCTTCGGGTACTATCAATTTAAAAAAGAAAAAAGTAATCAGTATCGTCGGTACGCGCCAAATCACGTCCTACGGTACCGAATTTTGCAGAAAACTCATTGAGGATTTGGCTCCGCTGGATCCCGTAATTGTGAGTGGTTTTGCCTATGGCGTTGACATTGTGGCACATCAACTGGCCATGGAATATAATTTGCAAACCATTGGTGTTGTAGCCCATGGTTTGAATCAGATTTACCCTAAAACCCATAAAAAATATGTCGCCAAAGTAGAAGAGAATGGCGGTTTTATGACCGAGTTCTGGAGTTCTTCCAATCCGGATAAGGAAAACTTCGTGCGAAGAAACCGTATCGTTGCCGGAATGGCCGAAGCTACTATTGTCATTGAATCGGCTGATAGGGGCGGTTCCCTGATTACGGCCAATATGGCCAATGATTACAACCGGGATGTTTTTGCGGTACCGGGACGCACCACCGACAAATACAGTCAAGGCTGCAATAATCTCATCAAAACCCAGAAAGCCAATGTGCTGACCGGTGCCGCCGATTTGATTTATATCCTGAATTGGGACATTGAAGGGATTGCTTCGGAATCTCGCAATGACAAAAAACCGGTACAAAAGCAGTTGTTTGTTTCGCTGGATGATGATGAACAAAAAGTGTATGATTATCTTCTGAAAACTGGTAAAGAAATGCTGGATATCATCGCCTTACAATGTGATTTTCCCATTTATCGCATTTCAGGAATATTACTGAATATGGAACTCAAAGGAGTGATTAGACCGTTACCGGGAAAACTGTTTGAGGCGATTTAGAGTAAAAAAATAACACTCTGGAAGTTAATCTTTTCTGGTTTCTTCCAGAGTTTTTATAATTTGACTTTTTAGTTTGGGTAAATGAATTTCAATTGTATCCCAAACCGCCTTGAAGTCTACTTTGAAATATTCATGAATTAGAAAATTTCGCATGTCTTTGGCTAATTTCCATTCCACTTCTGGATGTTTAGATTTTATTTCCTCATCTAAATTGGCAATTGCTTCTCCTATGATTTCAAAATTTCGAACAATGGCATCTTGTTTTATCCAATCTTCCAAATAATCGCCATAGTCCAAATCCTTAACGATATATTCAATTTTTTCTATACTTTCAAGGATGTGTTCTAATCTGAAAATGTTTTTGTTAATTTTCATAGATTACTTTTAAATCATTAAAAATATAATCTTTCAATTTAGGATGGATTGCATTTTCGGAAACTAAATCAATCTCTTTTTTTAAAATTTGTTGAAGTTTAGCTTGCATTTCAGCTAGGTTGAATAAGGTCACAGGTGAATTGAAATTATATAAAATATCAATATCACTGGTTTCCGTTTCTTCGTTTCTTGCCACAGACCCAAACAACCCAATTCTCTTGGGATTATAAGGTTTTAGAACCTTAATAATTGCGTTTATTTGTCTTTTAGATAGCATTCTACAAATTTATGTTTTTTTTATTGTATTTATAATGAGACAGATATCTTTTCAAAAAAATTATTCAAACCCCAATTTTTCCCGTACTCTTGCCAAAACGTCTTTAGCAACAGTAGTTGCTTTTTCGGCACCTATTTTCAACAAAGCATCTACTTCAGGAAGGTTATTCATGTAGTAATTGTATTTCTCTCTTTCAGTTTTGAATGTTTCACAAATCAATTCAAACAAGGCCTGTTTGGCGTGACCGTAACCGTAATTCCCACCCAAATAATTGGCTCTCATAGCGGCAATTTGTTCTTCATTTGCAAGCAGGGAATAGATGGCAAAAGCATTGCAGGTATCCGGATTTTTAGGAGCCTCAAGTGGTGTGCTATCGGTTTCGATGCTCATGACTTGTTTGCGCAAGGCTTTGTCGTCCAGAAAGATATTGATGGTATTATTGGCCGATTTACTCATTTTTCCACCATTGGTTCCCGGAATCAACATGCTGTCTTCCTGAATTTTGGCTTCAGGAAGTACAAAGGTTTCTCCCATTTGGTGATTGAATCGGGAAGCCACATCACGGGTAATTTCCAGGTGTTGCAATTGGTCTTTCCCCACAGGAACAAACTCGGCATCGTATAATAAAATATCGGCAGCCATCAACATTGGATAGGAGAACAAGCCGGCATTAATGTCATCCAGCCTGTCTGATTTGTCTTTGAAAGAATGGGCTAAAGTCAACCGTTGGAAAGGAAAAAAACAACTCAAATACCAGGATAACTCTGCTGTTTGCGGCACATCCGATTGTCTGTAAAAAACCACTTTGTTGATATCCAGACCACAAGCCAACCAGGCAGCGGCAGTACTGTAGGTATTGGTTCGTAAGGCTTCCCCGTTTTTTATTTGTGTAACCGAATGTAAATCGGCTATAAAAAGATAAGATTCGTTTTCTGGATTATTGGATAATTGTATTGCAGGAATGATTGCTCCCAGTAAGTTTCCTAAATGTGGTGTTCCGGTACTTTGAACACCAGTAAGTATTTTTGCCATTATAATTTTTTTCTTAAGCGCAAAGTTCGCAAAGATTTTTACAAAACCCACACCGTTAAAATCTTTTTTACCGCAAATTCGCAAATTATATGCATTGCGTTTGTTTTTAAAATTTGCGAATTTGTGGTTATTTAGTTCACAAAATAAATTGTTTTACTGAAAGTCATACACTTTTTCTTATTTTTGGACTCATGAGAGCAGTAAAAATTATTTTTTGGATTTTGTGGCGGGTTTGGTTTTATGTCTTAATGGCGATTCCCATATTGCTGATGTTCCCCTTTCTGTTGGTTTCTATACTTTCTGATAAAGGCTATCCGTATTTTTTTAAAATGGCCAGAATTTGGGCCAAGTTTATTCTCTTCGGAATGGGATTTTACTATAAGATTGAAAGAGAACAAACTTTAGATTCCCATAAAAGTTATATGCTGGTGGCCAACCATACTTCCATGGCCGATATCATGTTGATGTTGGCGACAGTCAGAAACCCGTTTGTTTTTGTTGGAAAACAGGAGTTGGCCAAGATTCCGTTATTTGGCTTTTTCTACAAAAGAACCTGTATTTTGGTAGACAGAAGTTGTTCTAAAAGTCGGATGGCGGTTTTCAAAAAAGCCCAAAAAAGAATTAATCACGGATTAAGTATTTGCATCTTTCCTGAAGGCGGCGTTCCCGATGAATCCATTATTTTGGATAATTTCAAAGACGGTTCCTTCCGTTTGGCAATAGACCATCGGATTCCGATTGTTCCCATTACTTTTGGAGACAATAAAAAAAGATTTTCCTATACTTTTTTCAGCGGAAGCCCCGGAATCATGAGGGTTAAAGTTCATCAACCCATTGAAACGGCAGGAAAAACGGATAAAGACCGAAAAGAAATCCGGGAAGAAGTACGTCAAATCATTTTAGATCAGATAAAGATCTTTGATCAGCAAGCTAAAATTGGTAGCTGATGCCGGAGTACAATCCGATAAATACCGGTTTGAAGTCATTGGATTCCCTGGAAAAAGTATTGAATTGGTATTTCAGAATGGGTTCAAAATGAAGGTGGAATGATTTTACCAATTGGTATTTAAAACCCAGTCCAAAGTTTGTACTAAGATGCACTTTGTTCAGGTTTTTGGCTTCACCTAATGCGATATTGGATTGGGAAGACTGTAACGAAATTTTATTCTCATCGAGGAATAAAGTACTGAATCCTCCAATGATATTAATTCCGAATTTTTTATCCAAAACCGCATAAGAAAGCTCTAAAGGCAGTTCGTAATAGCCCATTTTCTGGTTTAAAGCGCCCGTATTGGTATTTTGAATGTTCTTTTCAGAAGAGGATAATGCATTATAATTTGAGGCATTTTTTACCTCAATAGGATTTTTTGTGGTATAGCTGATATTGGTCAAATTATTACTTAATAATCCGGCTGCATACAATACGTCGTTGGTATTGTAACCTAAAACCACTTTGTTAATTCCGGTTCGTAATACAATTTTTCGGTTTACGGCATAATGTACACCAATCCCGTAACTCAAACTGTTGTCGGATTCTTTTTTGTTTTCCGAAAGTTGGCTGTCAATAGGGGAGCCGCCTGAACTGGCATTCAGGAATACCGGAGCCACATTGGGCGTGATCTGCCATTTGTTTTTAGCAGTAGTTGATACAATATCCTTTTGATTGGACTTGTTTTTAAAAATTTCTTCTAACTCATTAGGAGACTCGGCAGCGATTGTAGGCTGTTTTTTAAGTCCTTCACTGTCTTGAACAGGCTTTTTGTCTGTAATTTGATTTGAAAGGCTCTCTGAAGAAATTATGGTCTCATTTTTTGATGCAAGCTGTCCTTCGGTTGTTGACGATTGTTTTATCGCAGAATGATTTTCCGATAAAGAAAAGCCAGGATCATTTTGATTCTTCTTTTTCTCAACAGCGGTTTTTGAGGGATTAAAAGGTGTAATTTTCTTTTCATTGGTTACAATTGATTTTGAATTATTACTATGAATTATTTCCTTTTTATCGTTGGAATGTATTACAATCTGCACTTCTTTTTGAGGTTTTTTTGAACTCTTTTGAAGTGGGGCTTGCTTTTTATTTAACGAATTTTTAAGATTTTCATTATCTAAAACTATGCCGTTTTTAGTTTTTGAATCAGAAGTTAGTATTGTATTCAGTGCGAATAAACCAATAAGCAATGCGGCTGCGATTCCTGAATATTTAAACCATATTGGAATTATTTTTCGCTTCTTGTCTTTTTTTAATTCGGCTTCAATATTCAGCCAAACGTGGTTGTCTGGCATCGCTTCAAAGTCTTTTAATTGTTCTTGAAACAATCGGTCTATATTTTTTTTCTCTTTCATTTTGCCGATGATTCTAGATTAGTTTCCATTCTGTTTTCAATTTTTTCTTTCAATAGGAGTCGGGCTCTATGCAGGTTGGATTTGGTGGTACCGGTTGAAATCGAGAGCATTTCGCTGATTTCTTTATGGGAATAATCGTCTAAGACATATAAGCTAAACACAATCCGGTATTGATTGGGGAGTTCCTGTATGATTTGCATTAAATAGTCCAGGGATATTTTGTCATCGTCTAGTTCTACTTCTACATCAACGATATCGTCACTTAGGACTTCCATAAAACGGACTCCTTTGTATTTTTGAAGGGCGTTATTGATCAATATTCTTTTCGCCCAGCCTTCAAAAGAACCTTTGCCGCTGTATTGGTCTATTTTCCTGAAGATGATTAAAAATCCGTCCTGTAAATTATCCTGGGCATCGGCATAACTAGCGGAATATTTTAAACACACCCCAAAAAACTTCTTTGCAAACAATCGGTACAATTGTTCTTGAGCTTTGGGGTGATTTTTTTTACATTCGCTAATGAGTTCTTCTAATACCACAGAATTATTCTATTAGTTATTGGGTTACAGGAATTTCAACATCTTCAAAAATGTCTTCACCAGCACTGTTTTTACCTTTATAAAATTTGAAAATATAGGAACCGGTGTTGGTAACCATAAAGTTAAAAGAAACTTCTGATAATGGAGGAACTACTGCGGTACAAAACTGATTTGTTTTTATAGCTGTTTGAATAGCAATGGTTCGGATATTTAGGTTTTTATCGTAATAAATTCCTTGAAACATGTGACATTCCGTAGGTTTTTGGTATTTCAATTTAATTTCATAAGTCTGTCCCAGTGTAAAACTAGCCGGAACAGTATAACTATCAATCGGAAGAACCTCATAGGTGTATCTTGTATTGTCATCATCAAGACTACAGCCTAAAACAGTGGTAATTAGCGCTAAAAATAATACGACTTTTTTCATTTTTTAAATTTATAAGTTAATGAATCTTGTTACTTATACAAGATGATAAAAGATGAAAAAGGTTGCGTTATAAAAATAAAATTTTGAAAATATGTTTTTTTACTTCATTGATTTTTTGGGGTTTGAAATACATCAAAGTTATAACAAAGACTGTTTTAAATCTTTATAATTTTTCAAGAGTCAAAAGGTTGATTTCAAAAAAAATGCCCGAATAGATATCCGGGCATTTTGGGCAATTTATTATAATAAGATATTAGTTGTCAGCTAATTCCTTTATTCTGGCTTTGATCTTTTCTTCTAATTCATCTGCCAATTCAGGATTGTCTTTGATTAAGGTTTTTACCGCATCACGACCTTGTCCTAATTTGGTTTCTCCATAGCTGAACCAAGAACCCGCTTTTTTGATGATTTCAAACTCTACGGCCAAGTCTAAGATTTCCCCTGTTTTAGATACCCCTTCCCCGTACATAATATCGAATTCGGCAGTTTTGAAAGGCGGTGCCACTTTATTTTTCACAACTTTCACTTTGGTTCGGTTACCAATCACGTTTTCACCGTCTTTAATTTGTGAAGAACGACGGATATCCAAACGTACCGAAGCATAAAATTTCAAGGCATTTCCCCCTGTTGTAGTCTCCGGATTTCCGAACATTACCCCGATTTTCTCTCTCAACTGGTTGATGAAAAATACGGTACAATGTGTTTTGCTGATGGTTCCTGTCAATTTTCTTAATGCCTGTGACATCAAACGCGCATGAAGTCCCATTTTGGAGTCTCCCATTTCGCCTTCAATTTCACTTTTTGGTGTCAAAGCGGCTACCGAGTCAATTACCACAATATCAATGGCTCCGGAGCGGATTAGGTTTTCGGTAATTTCTAAGGCCTGTTCCCCGTTATCCGGTTGGGAAATAATCAAGTTTTCTATATCTACACCTAATTTTTCAGCATAATTTCTGTCGAATGCGTGTTCCGCATCAATAAAGGCAGCGATTCCACCAGCTTTTTGCGCTTCGGCAATAGCATGAAGTGTTAAAGTGGTTTTACCTGAAGATTCAGGGCCATAGATTTCGATGATTCTTCCTTTTGGATAACCACCAACCCCTAATGCTAAATCTACGCCTAAAGACCCTGAAGAAATCGTTTCCACTTCTTCAATGGCTTTGTCCCCCATTTTCATTACTGTTCCTTTTCCGTAGGTTTTGTCTAATTTGTCAAGCGTCAATTGTAACGCTTTTAATTTGGCTTCTTTTTCTGTACTCATCTTCTCTTTTACCTTTTCTTTCATTTATTAATTAGTGTTGTTATCAGTAAGAAACCCACAGGA
>JAKFBW010000070.1:0-26560 GCA_036676965.1 Flavobacterium sp.
CTACTGCTTCCTTCAGATTCCACCTCACAATGGACACCCTTGCATTTAGCTAACACTTCCCACTGTAAAGGCGTGTTCGGGACTTCCACCCTAGAGTTACCGCCCATGCTGGGCACACAACAACAGCCGACAAATTTTTAAAATCTGTCGGCTGTTACTGAAAATAATTTTAGAAAAACCTAGAAAAGCTCGCTAGCAATCTGTTGAATATTATCGGATTTCCCCATGGAATAATAATGTAAAAATGGCACGCCAAATTCTATTAATTCTTTGGATTGCTGAATAGCAAATTCTACCCCAATTTGACGTACTGCCGCATTATCTTTGGCATTCTCGATAGCATGAATTAAAATTTCAGGCATATCCAACCAAAAAATTTGTGGCAACAACTGCAAATGACGTTTTACCGCTACCGGTTTAATCCCGGGAATAATAGGCACAGTAATCCCTATAGCACGCGCGGCTTCAACAAACCTGAAATAACGTTGGTTATCAAAAAACATTTGTGTCACGACATAATCGGCACCGGCATCTACTTTTTCTTTCAATCGTTTTAAATCGGCTTCCAAGCTAGGTGCTTCGATGTGTTTTTCAGGATAACCTGCCACACCCACACAAAAGTCGGGTGCACTTTGCATAGGCAAAATGTCGTGTAAAAACTTTCCGGCATTCATTGCTTTAATTTGTCTAACCAAATCAACCGCATAAGCATTTCCTCCTTTAGTGGGCTCAAAATATTTCTCCCCTTTCATCGGATCCCCGCGAAGCGCCACCAAATTATCGATTCCTAAATAATGACAATCGACCAGTAAATACTCGGTCTCTTCCCTGGTAAACCCTCCACACAAAACATGCGGAATGGCATCTATACCATATTTATGTTGTATCGAAGCACAAATACCTACCGTCCCCGGACGCATACGGGTAATACGACGGTCAAAAAGCCCGTCTTTCTCCACATAAACATACTCTTCACGTGAAGTCGTTACATCTATAAACGGTGGTTTAAACTCCATCAACGGATCAATATTAGCGTATAAATCGTTGATATTACTCCCTTTTTGTGGCGGTACAATTTCAAACGAGAATAAGGTTTTCCCCTTTGCTGCTTCTATATGTTGTGTTACTTTCATTTTTCCTCCCCCAACCCCTCCAAAGGAAGGGAGACTGGGTGTTCTTATTAATTAAACAATTATTTTTATTCCTTTTTCAACTCCTCCTCTCTGCGGAGGCTGGGTGGGGATTAATCTGCTATATTAGGGCTTAACCATTTCGTTGCCTTATCCGTTGAAATACTTCTGCGCTTGGCATAATCGATTACCTGATCTTCTTTTATTTTACCGAGTCCGAAATACCTACTTTCAGGATTGGCAAAATAATAACCAGAAACTGCCGCTGCCGGCCACATCGCCATACTTTCGGTCAAAGTTACTCCAATTTCCTCTTCTACTTTTAACAGTTTCCAAATGGTTGGTTTTTCCAAATGGTCAGGACAAGCCGGATAACCCGGTGCAGGACGAATTCCGGCATACACCTCTTCAATCATCGCTTCAGTCGTTAAGGCTTCATCTGGAGCATATCCCCAAATTTCTTTACGGATTTGTTCGTGCAAATATTCAGCAAAAGCCTCAGCCAAACGATCTCCTAACGCCTTAACCATAATCGAATTATAATCGTCTAAATTATCTCTGTATTCATCAGCCCATTCATCCACTCCGAAACCTGTTGTTACACAGAAAGCTCCCATATAATCAGTAACCCCATTGTCTTTAGGCGCAATAAAATCAGCCAAGGCAATATTCGGGGCTCCTTTAGTTTTTTGTGCTTGCTGACGCAAGGTTATGAATTTTTCTATTTCGTTTCCTTTCTCATCATACAACTGAATATCATCATCATTGACTTGGTTCGCAGGAAAGATTCCGTAGATTCCTTTGGCAGTGAATTTCTTTTCTTTCAAAATCACTTCCAGCATTTCTTTTGCATCTGCAAAAACCGAAGTCGCTTGTTCGCCCACTACCTCATCGGTCAAAATTGCCGGATATTTTCCAAATAATTCCCAGGTTCTAAAAAACGGTGTCCAGTCAATATACGGCACCAAAACATCTAAATCTACTTCGAAACTTTTGGTCCCAATGAAATTAGGTTTCTTAGGCGTATAGTTTGCCCAATCCAACTGCAATTTATTTTTACGGGCATCTTCAATCGTTAAGAAATTTTTATCTCTCGAACGGTTTAAAAACGATTCTCTAAAAGCATCATATTCTGCTCTAATAGCACTCGTATATTGTTCTTTATTATGGTCTAATAAATTTCCGGCTACTGTAACCGCTCTCGAAGCATCATTCACATGAATTACCGTCGCTTTGTATTGCGGGGCAATTTTCACAGCCGTATGGGCACGCGATGTGGTAGCCCCTCCAATCATCACCGGAATTTTCATATCTCTTTTATCCAATTCCTTGGCGAGATACACCATTTCATCTAATGATGGCGTGATTAATCCACTGAGACCTATGATATCTACATTGTGTTCTATGGCTGCAGCAATAATTTTCTCCGGCGGCACCATTACTCCAAGGTCAATGATTTCGTAATTATTACATGCCAACACCACCGAAACAATATTTTTCCCGATATCATGTACATCCCCTTTTACGGTTGCCATCAATATTTTTCCGTTCCCTTCTTTATCCCCCACTTGTTTGGCGGCTTCTATATAAGGCAATAAATAAGCCACGGCTTTTTTCATTACACGTGCCGATTTTACTACCTGAGGCAAAAACATTTTTCCGGAACCAAACAAATCCCCAACGACATTCATCCCCGCCATCAAGTTGATTTCGATAACCTCAATAGGTTTGGCAGCAGCCAATCGGGCTTCTTCAACGTCTTCCTCGATAAAAGCATCCACTCCTTTTACCAAAGAGTGTGTGATTCTTTCTTGTACCGTTCCAAAACGCCATTCCTGAACTTCTTTTTCATTGGTTTTTGGCCCGCCTTTTACATTCTCGGCAAAATCCAACAACCGTTCAGTTGCATCATCACGACGATTCAAAATCACATCTTCTACATGCTCCAGCAAATCCTTTGGAATATCGTCATAAATAGTCAACATCTCCGGATTCACAATTCCCATTGTCATTCCAGCTTTGATAGCATGATACAAAAAAACCGAGTGCATCGCTTCTCTTACCGTATCATTTCCACGGAAAGAGAACGAAACGTTACTCACCCCACCACTAATATGTGCATGCGGCAAATTTTCACGAACCCATTTAGTTCCTCTAAAAAAATCAAGCGCATTCAAGCGGTGTTCTTCCATACCGGTTGCTACTGGAAATATATTCAAATCGAAAATAATATCCTGCGGAGGAAAGCCTACTTTATCTACCAAAATATCATACGAGCGTTGGCAAATCTCTACTCTTCGTTCAAAATTATCCGCCTGACCTACTTCGTCAAAAGCCATAATAATCGCAGCAGCACCATAACGCTTAATTAATTGAGCGTGATGGATAAATTGCTCTTCCCCTTCTTTCAACGAAATCGAGTTTACAACACTTTTCCCTTGAACGACTTTCAAACCGGCTTCGATAATATGCCATTTCGAACTGTCAATCATAATTGGCACACGGGCAATATCGGGTTCGGCAGCAATCAAGTTCAGGAATTTCACCATCGCATATTCCCCATCCAGCATTCCCTCATCCATATTAATATCGATGATTTGCGCTCCTCCTTCTACCTGCTCTTTGGCAATACTGAGTGCTTCATCATATTTCTCCTCTTTTATCAATCGAAGAAATTTACGTGAACCCGTTACGTTAGTACGCTCTCCGATGTTTACAAAAACACTGTCTGGCGTAATAATCAAAGGTTCTAATCCCGATAAAACTAAATTTCTTCTTGGTTCTACTGCTGCCATTTTTTTATTTTGAGTTACTCAGTTCCTAAGATTCTTAGGTTCTGAGTTTTTATTTATACAAACCGTGACAATTATTCACGTTTTTTTTAATTTTCTAATAATTTATCCAATTGATTTTGAAGCGTTTTTTTATCGGGTAAATACAATTGATATTTACTCAATAACACTTTATTGGTAATACTATCGGTAGCATATTCTACTAAAATATGATTTTTGTGTGCACCCAAAATAATTCCAATTGGTTCATTATCTCCTTCAGAAGCTTCTTCTTTTTTGAAATAATTAAGATATAAATTCATTTGACCAATATCTTGGTGATCAATTTCTCCTCTTTTCAAATCTACCAAAACAAAACATTTTAGTATTCGATGATAAAAAAGCAGGTCTAAATAGAAATGTTTCCCTCCGATACTCATTCGATATTGCCTGCCAATAAAAGCAAACCCTTTACCCATTTCCATAATAAACTGTTGTAAATTGGAAATGATTTTTTCTTCTAATTCATTTTCTAAATACTGATGCTGCTCCGGAATATTCAGAAAATCTAAAACAAAAGGATCTTTAATGAGGTCTTCAGGATTTTCTACAATATGTCCTTCTTTAGCCAATTTCAAAACCCCTTCTTTGTCTTTACTTAACGCTATTCTTTCAAATAAGGAACTTTTCATTTGGCGTTTTAATTCCCGAACACTCCATCTTTCGCTTTCACATTGTTTGCTGTAAAAACCCAATTCCAAATCACTACTTGATTTTAATATCTCAGCATAATGACTCCAAGTCAATTGTCCAGACAGTGTCTGGATATTTTGAAATCTGATATAAAACTGACGTATCTGAAAAATATTAGAACGACTAAAACCCTTGCCGTGACTTTGGGTTAAATCTTTGGAAAGAGTATCCAACAATTGACTCCCATACTCCGCTTTTTGATTCCCTTTCTGCTCAAACTCTACTATATGTTGTCCTATATACCAATAGGTTTGCACCAAAATAGTATTAACCGATTGCGCCGCCTGTTGCCTGCCTTGCAGTAACAAGTTGCCAATTTTATCGATGAGTTCGCTATAAGGTTGCTTTTCTAGGTTCATTTATAATTTAATATTATTTTCCTTTGCTTCACTTTGCGTGCACGGATTGTAAATCCACGCTATCTGATATAAATTTCTTTACTATAAATATTTCGTTTTCCTCCAACGGAATAAATTCCGTTGCTACAAAAGGGTCGTTCCTACGGAACTTTTATATTTTTATTCTCTTTGTGTACAGATTGCAAATCATCGCTATCAGTTAAAAATTATAAGCTCAACTTTTGTTTTTTCAAAGTATATTCCTTTTCTAATTCAGTTAAAATCAAAAAAACTTTTTCAAAACATTGCTCATTTATTTCTTTGAATTCTTTCTTCTTTCTCTTGAGATAAAATGCCAATTGTTCTTTTCTAATCTGTTTAAAATTATCCACATCATCCATTTTATTTAATATTAAGTTAGAAAAAAATGGATGATAAAACATTTCTAACATACTTAATTCATTCTCTAAATAAGAATGTCTATGCACTACAATATTTCTATTAGTATGATACAATATTTAAAAATTTACTTAACGAATCAAGAGAGTTCTTTAACTCACTAAATCTCTCTAACTTTGGAATTATTTTATGTTTTTTAACTTCATTATCTTGGAAACCTATACACAAAATTGCGTTTACAACTTGTAAAATACGATCATATAAAGAATCTAATCGAATAAAATAATTTTCAACATTATAAGAAAGATGATAACCACGACCAACATCATCTTTGATTGAATATCTATAATTAGATAATAAACTTACAGCTTGTTCAAGTTGTCTACAAAGTGAAAATAAATGAACGGCATAAAAAGATGTATAACGAATATAATGCTCCAAATCAGGAATATTATTCTCTTTTATTACTTCCATATCAGCAAATCCAACACCTTTTATAAAAGGTTCTATATCATTATTAATTTGCTGACAAAAATTATGTTTTATTAAATCATCTGTATTCATCCTTTAAAATAAAAAATCTTTAACGTTTTCAGAAAACAATTTTCAAACATACCTACAAGGTTTAAAAAAACCTTGTAGGTATATATTCTACAACGTCGCCGTCGAAACTCTAGGCTTATAATCCTTCGCAATATCCGCAATTAACCTGATGTGTTCCGGGGTCGTTCCGCAACATCCACCGATGATATTTACTAAATTATCGTCTAAATAACTGCGTATTTGAGCCTGCATTTCCTCCGGTGTTTCATCATATTCCCCAAAGGCATTTGGCAATCCGGCATTAGGATGTGCCGAAATATTGAAAGAAGTATTATGTGACAAAGTCTGTAAATACGGTTTCAACAAATCAGCCCCCAAGGCACAATTGAATCCAACACTCAACAACGGAATATGTGATACCGAAATCAAGAACGCTTCTACCGTTTGTCCAGAAAGCGTTCTTCCTGAAGCATCGGTTATCGTTCCTGAAACCATGATGGGAATATCAATACCGCGTTCGTCTTTTACTTCTTCGATGGCAAAAAGTGCGGCTTTGGCATTTAAGGTATCAAAAATAGTTTCCACCAAAAGCAAATCGCAACCGCCATCCAGCAAAGCTTCTACCTGTTGTTTGTATGCAATGCGCAAATCATCAAAAGTCACCGCTCTGTATCCTGGGTCATTTACATCCGGAGACATACTCGCGGTTCTGTTTGTTGGTCCGATGGAACCCGCTACAAAACGCGGTTTTTCAGGATTTTTGGCGGTGAATTCATCGGCTACTTCACGGGCAATTTTTGCCGATTCATAGTTCAGTTCATATACAATATCTTCCAGATGATAATCGGCCATACCAATGGTGGTTCCCGAAAAAGTATTCGTCTCGACAATATCGGCTCCCGCTTCAAAATAAGCGGCATGTACATCCTTAATCGCTTGCGGTTGTGTTATGGACAATAAATCATTATTCCCTTTTAAGGAATGAGGAAAATCCTTGAAACGTTCGCCACGAAAATCTTCTTCCGAAAAATTATAGCGTTGCAACATAGTACCCATGGCTCCGTCGAGGACGAGTATTCTTTTTTTGATTTCTTCTTGAATGCTTGGCATAACTTATTTTTTTTGCCGCTAAGGCACTAAGGCACTAAGCTTTTGTTTTTTTATCTATCTCCTTAAAATCACTATTCTTAGCTCTTTAGCCCTGATGGAAGCGATTATCCTATTGTATTCGCGACAAGCGAATGCAATAGATAGTAGCGAACAGCAGGAACCCATTTTTACTGATAAATCCCTAATCTTTCGCTCCTAATTATTTCATTAATTTGGAAATGCAAAGTAAAGCAATAGCCTTACCACTTGCAAGTGGTAAGGCTATTTATAATTGTAACCAATGAGGTTGTTTAATTTATTGCTTTTACGACTGCTTTTGGCGCTTCTTTACGAGTACCGTCAAACCCGTCTACACCACTTACCGTAGTATATTTCATTACATATTTCTTTCCTGGATTTATGATTTGGTACGCTGCCTGGCACATTAGAGTCGCTTCATGGAAACCACAAAGGATTAACTTTAATTTCCCTGGATAGGTATTCACGTCACCGATGGCAAAAATTCCCGGAATGTTTGTTTGATAATCTAATGCATTATTTACTTTAATCGCATTTTTCTCAATTTCCAATCCCCAGTTTGCGATAGGACCTAATTTTGGAGTCAATCCAAAAAGTGGAATGAAATAATCGGTTGGAATATTTCTATGTGCTCCATCAATATCCACATCAACGGATTCTAAATGTTCGGCTCCATTCAAACCAACCACTTCTCCCGGAGTAATCATTTTGATTTTCCCTGAATTTTTCAATTCCTGTACTTTTTCAACAGAATCAAGAGCTCCCCTGAATTCGTTTCTTCTGTGAATCAAAGTCACTTCAGAAGCTACATTAGATAAGAAGATACTCCAGTCTAAAGCTGAATCTCCACCTCCTGCAATTACCACTCTTTTATCTCTGAATTTTTCAGGGTTTTTGATAAAATATTTAATTCCCTTATCTTCATAAAACTCGATATCTTCTATAAGGGGTTTTCTCGGCTCAAAACTTCCCAATCCACCGGCAATAGCAACTACCGCTGCGTGGAATTTTTTTCCTTTATTGGAGGTCACTATAAAACTACCGTCTTCTTGCTTTTCGATGGTTTCAGCACGTTCCCCAAGTGTAAATCCTGGTTCGAATTGTTTGATCTGTTCCATCAAATTATCTACCAAATCACCTGCTAACACCTCAGGAAAACCTGGAATATCATAGATTGGTTTCTTTGGATACAACTCAGAAAGTTGTCCACCCGGTTGTGGCAAGGCATCTAAAATATGACATTTTAGTTTTAACAAACCTGCTTCAAAAACGGCAAATAAACCTGTTGGTCCTGCTCCTATTATAAGGATATCTGTTTTAATCATTTTTCTATGGGCTTTGGGCTATCGGCTTTTGGCCTCCAGCTATTGTTTATTTATTCTTTATTTTTTAATGAGGCCGTGATTTCGTTCATCTTTTGCACTTTTTCCTCGAAATCCCCTTTGAGTGTTTTGCGATATTCATTCAGGTTTTCGACCATTTTATTAATATCCTCCGGAATTATCTCTTCAAAAAACTCGCGTAATCTTTTGGCCGTTGTTGGTGATTTCCCATTGGTTGAAATCGCAATTTTCACATTTCCTTTGGTTACGATTCCTCCCAAATAATAATCACATAAATCCGGTGTATCGGCAATGTTGCAAATCAGGTGCCTTTTTCGCGACAATTCATACACCTTTTTATTCACTTTAAAATCATCGGTACAGGCAATGACCATATGCCTTTTCTTCAACATCTTTTTCTTAAACTTGGCTTTCGTCAAGGATACAGAAGGATGTTTCTCTGCTAATGTTTCCAATTCAGGCAAAAACCGTGGTGCTACCACCTCAACATTTGCATTGGGACTGGACTTTAACAGGAATGATAATTTTTCTAAACCTACATTTCCTCCACCTACAATGAGTACGTCAAGGTTGTGTAATTTCAAGAAAATAGGATATAACTCGTTTCTTTCCATCTTTATTGATTTTCAGTTGTTACAAATTCCCCGTAAAATCCTTTTAATCGATTATTTTCCTTCACTACTTCCCCAATAACAATGATTGCCGGTGAACTCAAATTATTTTCCTTCACCACTGTTTCAATCGTATTGATAGTTCCGATTCCTATTTGCTCATCAGCTGTCGTTCCGTTTTGAATAATCGCAACTGGCGTTTCCCCCTTGGATTCTTGTTGGAATAGCGCCACTATTTGCGAGAGCTTGCTCATTCCCATCAAAATCACTACTGTTGCCGATGACTGGGCTGCCAGAGCCACATCATCAGACAATTCCCTGTCTGAAGTTGTTCCAGTAATTACCCAAAAACTTTCGGAAACCCCTCTTTTTGTCAAGGAAATTCCCTGATAAGCCGGAACTGCAATGGTTGATGAAATTCCAGGAACCACAAATGTAGGAATCCCAAAACTTTCAGCATATTCTATTTCTTCGCTTCCGCGACCAAAAATAAACGGATCACCTCCTTTTAATCGGACTACATTACCATAGGTAAGCGCACTATCTACAATCAGCTGATTGATTTGATCTTGGGAATACACGTGTTTTCCAATTCTTTTGCCTACAAATAATCGAATGGCCTCTTTGGGTGCATGGGCTAAAATTTCTTCATTGGCCAAGGCATCATATAAAACCACGTTCGCTTCAGCCAATGCTTTTACTCCTTTCAGAGTCAGCAAATCGGGATCACCGGGACCGGCACCGACTAAAGTTACTTTGGGTTTTATCATTGTATTATGCATTAGCTAAATCTTTGGCTCTATATGCTTCGATAGTTTCAAAAAATGAAACTGCATCTTGAATGTATTGTTTTGCAAATTCAGCGGTAGGCTCATTTTTATTGATTTGGTAAACCAATTCCTGGAATGTTTTCCCTAAGTCAATTTTATTGCCTGCCACAAAAACAGTATCAAACAACTCAATGATTCCGGAGTGCGTGTTTGTTTTTTGTTTTTCGGCTAATAATAACGCTTTAGCTCCATTTACGAAACCGGCATACGCCAGGTAAATTGCATCTGACCATTTTTGCTCATCAAAAACTTCCTGAGCTGATGTTAATTTATCTTTTGCTTCTAATAATAATGTCGCTACTAAATCAATTACCACACCGGCACATTCTCCAACTCCCACTGCTTTCACATAGTTATCAGCATTACCCCAGTCTACGAAATCAGCTTCGGTAAGATTGGTCACATCTGCTAAAGGCTTCAAGAATTCGTAAAAATATTTCTCTCCTTTGGCATCATAATAATCCAAGAAACGTGTTCCATTAGCATTAGCTTCAAAATCATTTAAGATCAAACGCAAGGCTTCAGGTCCGCGACGACTTGGAATTTTGATTACTTTATCCGAAAATCTTCCGTTTCCGTTTCCTAAAATCCCACCACCTAATAATACTTGTAAAGCCGGAGCCACTAATTTCCCTGAATTGATTGACATTCCCTGGAAACCGATTTCGGCCATATTGTGTTGTCCACAAGCATTCATACAACCACTAATTTTGATAGCGATTTCTGAATTATTAAGAAATTGTGGGTATTCTGTTTTTAAAACTCTTTCCAATTCTTCTGCAATACCAGTACTACTTGCAATACCTAAGTTACAGGTATCCGTCCCCGGACAAGCGGTGATATCACCAATTGTATTGTAACCTAAAGCTACCATATCTAATTTAGCCAACTCTTGATAGAAGAATGGTAAATTTTCTTCTTTAATGTTACGGATAACAATGTTTTGACGTAATGAAAAACGCAATTCATTCGCTCCGTAATTTTTAATCAAATCAGCCAATAATCTCGCTTTATCCGTATAAAAATCCCCTAAAAGAACTTTTACTCCAATAGCTACGTACCCAGCTTGTTTTTGAGCAATAACATTCGATTTTTTCCACGCTTCGTAAGCTTCCACATCATCGATTGTTACTGTTGGCACTTCTAGCAAAGGCTCAGCAATAGCTCCATCAAAAGTTGTAGTATCTATTTCGTATGCATGAAAAGGCAAGGCTTTTTTCTCTTCTTCCACCAAACGTAAAAACTCATCACGTCCTAAGTCCTTAATTAAAAACTTCATACGGGCTTTCAAACGTTTTGCTCTTTCTCCGTAACGGTCAAAAATACGGATTACCCCTTCGGCTGTTGGAATAATCTGATTCACCGGCACAAATTCTGAAAGCAATTCGGCATGGCTTGGCTGGGAACCTAAACCACCACCTAACATTACTTTGAACCCTTTTTCTCCATTTACAATTTTCGGGATAAATCCTAAATCGTGTAAATAACTTAATGCGGTATCTTCATCCGATGAAGAAAACGATATTTTGAACTTACGTCCCATTTCCTGACAAATTGGGTTACGCAATAAATATTGGAATAATCCATGGGCATAAGGCGTTACATCAAACGGCTCATTTACATCTACACCGGCTAATTCACTGGCTGTAATATTACGCACCGTGTTCCCACAAGCTTCTCTCAACGTGATATCATCTTTGGCCAATTCGGACCAAAGTTCAGGAGTTCTGTCTAAACTCACATAGTGAATCTGGATATCCTGACGTGTTGTAATGTGCAAACGACCTGTAGAATACTTATCCGAAACTTCGGTAATTCTTTTTAATTGCTCACTGGTTACTTTCCCATAAGGCAATTTAATACGAATCATTTGCACGCCTTCCTGACGTTGACCGTAAATACCACGTGCCAAACGAAGACTACGAAAACGCTCGTCGTCGATTTGACCTCCACGGAATAAATGTATCTTTTTCTCTAAATCGATAATCTCTTTTTCGACAATCGGGTTTTCTATTTCGCTTCTGAAAGTTTTCATCTTTTTTGCTTTTTCCTCCCCCAACCCCCCTCCGAAGGAGAGGGAGGCTTTGCAGGGAATCGTTGTTTTATTTTTATCTTTTATTCCCCTTTTGGGGGTCCTGGAGGAATTTATTTAATAAATCCTACTCCTGCTGTGTGATTGGTTGCGGTATCAATTAAAATAAAAGCCCCATTGGATTTATTCTCATTATACGAATCAAAATACAAAGGTTTGCTCAGCTTAATTTTCACCTCTCCTATTTCATTTAAACTCAATTGAGATGCTGGTGTAACCCCGGAATAATCAGTTGCAATTACATTGTTTACACTTTCGATTTTAGCCAAAACTCTATTTGTATTGTGTTGGATCAAGTATTTTGTTCCTGGAACTAATTTTTTACTGTCCATCCAACAAATAGTCGATTGGATATCTTTTTCAATTCTAGGAAGTTCAGTTGATTTTACAATCATATCCCCTCTGGTTACATTGATATCATTGCCCAATTCAATGGTAATAGAAGAACCTGCTGTTGCCTCATCAAATTGTTGGTCAAAGAAATGAATGTTAGTCACCGTAGATTCTGTCAAAGATGGAAGGACCGTTACCGCATCACCCACTTTGATATTGTTACCATATAATTTTCCTGCATACCCTCTGAAATCATGATATTCTTCAGTCTTAGGACGAATCACCGTCTGAACCGGGAAACGTGCCTTACCTGTTTCAAAAACATCTGACGGCTCTAATGCCTCCAAATGCTCCAAAATAGTTTGTCCGGTATACCAAGGCATACCTCCTAATTTTTCAACCACATTATCTCCAGTTAAAGCACTTAACGGAATGTAACTTACCACCTGTTCTTTGAAAGTACTTTTAGCATTCAATTCTTGAAAATCAGCTTTAATTTTATTGAAAACTTCCTCAGAATAATCTACTAAGTCCATTTTGTTTATCGCTACAATCACCTCTTTTACTCTCAATAAATTATTGATAAAAAAGTGACGGTAAGTTTGCTCAATAACCCCTTTTCTGGCATCAATCAGGATGATAGAAACCTGGGAAGTAGAAGCTCCGGTAACCATGTTACGGGTATATTCTACGTGACCTGGAGTATCGGCAATAATGTAACTTTTCTTGGCAGTCGAAAAATAAATATGGGCTACGTCAATAGTAATTCCTTGCTCTCTCTCGGCAACCAAACCATCAGTAGCCAATGAAAAGTCTAAATAATCATATCCTTTTTGCTTACTGCTTTTTTCTATTGCCTCTAATTTATCTGTAGTCAAAGATTGCGTATCGTATAATAATCTTCCGATTAAAGTACTTTTTCCGTCATCTACACTTCCTGCTGTTGCTATTTTTAAAACTTCCATTTTATATTTTGAATTTTAAATTTTCCTCACCCCAGCCCTCTCCAAAGGAGAGGGAGCCAAGACTGGAAATAATAATGTTTTTATTTACTCTATCCTTCTCCTCCCTCTCCTTTGGAGAGGGCTGGGGTGAGGATTTTAAAAGTACCCTTGTTGTTTTCTTTTCTCCATTGCAGCTTCAGAACGTTTATCATCGATTCTCGCTCCTCTTTCTGAAATAGTTGAGGCTCTAATTTCACCAACTACCTCTGCAATAGTTCCGGCAAAAGATTCTACCGCTGCTGTACAACTCATATCTCCAACCGTTCTAAAACGAACTACTCTTTCTTCAACTACCTCATCTTCGTCTTGGTAAACAAAAGGAGAATGTGACCAGATCATACCATCTCGCACAAAAACTTTACGTTTGTGAGAGAAATAAATAGATGGAATCTCAATTTGCTCTTGTTCAATATAACTCCAAACATCCAATTCTGTCCAGTTTGAAATTGGGAAAACACGAACGTTTTGACCATTTTCAATTTTACCGTTCAACAAATCAAACAACTCCGGACGTTGGTTTTTCTCATCCCATTGACCAAAATCATCACGAACAGAGAAAATACGCTCTTTTGCTCTTGCTTTTTCCTCATCACGACGGGCTCCACCAATACAGGCATCAAATTTGAATTCGTCAATGGCATCTAAAAGTGTAGTCGTTTGCAAACTGTTTCTACTCGAGTATCTACCCGTTTCCTCCACTACTTTACCTTCATCGATAGCATCTTGTACATTACGAACGATTAATTCCAATCCTAATTCTTTAACCAATTTATCTCTAAATTCAATCGTTTCAGGAAAATTGTGCCCAGTATCAACATGCAATAATGGGAAAGGAATTTTAGCCGGAAAAAAAGCTTTTTGCGCCAAACGAACCAAAGTAATTGAATCTTTCCCTCCAGAGAAAAGTAATACCGGTTTATCAAATTGAGAAATTACTTCTCTAAAAATGTATATCGCTTCGCTTTCTAAAGCGTTTGTTTTTAATACTGAACTCATCTTTTTAGTTTAAAAGTTTAAAGTTTAAAGTTTCAGGTTGTATGACCTCAACTAAAATCTCGCAACTATTATTATTTTTATTGTTTTTTTATTCTCTTTACTCTAATCTCTATCTCCTATTTTTGATGCAAACCACATTCTTTATGACTGGACTCCCATGACCATCTTCCCGCTCTGATGTCTTCTCCAGGAGCAATGGCCCTGGTACACGGCGCACAGCCGATACTTACAAATCCTTTTTTGTGTAAAGCATTTTGAGGCACATTATTATCATCGATATATTTCTGAACCTCTTCCAAACTCCATTTCAACAACGGATTGAATTTAATAATCTCGAACTTATCATCGTACTCAAACAAATCCAAATTATGTCTGTTTTCGGATTGTTCCGCACGTAAACCCGTAATCCAAACCGCGTTTCCTTTTAACGCTTTGGTCAAAGGCGCCACTTTACGGATAAAACAACATTCTTTTCTGTTCTCTACCGATTCATAAAAACTGTTTGGGCCTTTTTCATTCAATAATTTCTCTACAGCACTCGCCTCAGGGAAATATACTTTAATTTCTTTTTTATACTTTTTCAATGTTTTATGAAACACGTCATAGGTTTCCTGAAACAAACGACCTGTATCTAAAGTAAAAATGGTAATTGGCAAATCATTTTTAGCAATAAGAGCCGTAATTACCTGATCCTCCTGCCCAAAAGAAGTTGAAAAAACCACTTTATCCTTGTATTCATCAGCCAAAAATGCCAAAGTCTCCTCAATTGAGAAATCCTTGGTTTTTGCCAATAAAGATTGTATTACATCTGCACTCATAATTTCTTTTCTTTTTTACAATAATTTAGAAAGTGTTTTTAAACTCAAAATAATAATTAAAATCCCAACAACAATCATCATCGGTTTTCTACTGATTCTATTCACTAAAAAGGCCGAAAGCGGCGCTGCAATTACCCCTCCTAAAATCAAACCGATAATTACCTGCCATCCTTGAATCCCTCCAAACAACATAAACGTAATTCCGCTGGAAAAAGCTACCGCAAATTCCGCTGCGTTTACAGAACCAATAGTATAACGTGGATTTTGGATTTCTTCCTCGACCTAACAAAGTAGATGTAACAATTGGCCCCCAGCCACCGCCGCCAACAGCATCCATAAAACCCCCAAAAGAAGCCAGGATATTCAATCTCTTGGTTTTCTTTTTAACAATCGTTTTTTGCATTGACTTTCTGATAATTATCAAAGCCAAAACAATCATATAAACCGCTATAAAAGGCTTAATCACATCACCATCAATCACATCCGACAACAAATAAGCACCAGTAATAGAACCCAAAACACCTGGAATCAATAAATTTTTCACTAACTTTTTATTGATATTCCCAAAGTGATGATGAGAAATTGCCGAAACACCTGTTGTAAACATTTCAGCCACATGAACTCCAGTACTACTAATAGCCGGTGGAATTCCATAAGCCAGTAAAAACGAAGTAGAAGTTGCCCCGTACCCCATTCCCAGTGTACCGTCTACCAATTGCGCAAAGATACCAATAAGAAAGAAAACTAAAAACTCCTGATCAAAACCTCCTACAAAACCACTCCATGTAAATTCATCGTAGTGATTGCAAGCCAGTACCACAATTAATCCAACCAACAATGCAACCGGAATAATTACCCACAAGCGATCCTTAAAAGAAACTTCTTGTTTAATCGTAATACTATTTTCTTTCACTTTTTTACTCATCTTAATGTTCAAAGCTATTCCAAAATCCATTACCCTATCGGTTTACTAGATTACTCCGCAAAAATACTACTTATTTCTAAATAACAAAACAATCTATCAGATATTTAACATTTCAAAAAAACAAAAGACTTTGATAAAAAAAATATTTTAATCCTAAAATATCTTAGCGCGACATCAACCATTACAGCATTTTCGACGCAAAGATAACTTTGTTTTATCGAATAATTTCAATATCAGACCATTCAATTTTTAACTCTAACAGCAAGAGTATATAATTATCTTAGTTAGCAATTTGAATCTTAGACCGTAAAAAAATATAATAAGCCTCTCAAAATAATTAATAGAAGAGAATATAAAAAAAACAATTCACAAACCCTACCTTATCCATAGGATTATTATAAAATAATTGTATTTTTGCCAAAAATTTTATGTTATGGACTTTCAGATAGGATTAGTTATTGCGGGATTAGCAGTAGGATTCGTAGTAGGATTAACAGGTGTAGGAGGCGGTTCTTTGATGACTCCTATTTTATTGTGGTTTGGTATCCCTCCAACTACAGCGGTAGGAACCGACTTATTATACGCTGCTTACACTAAAATGGCAGGAATATTCGTACACAATAAAAAAAAGAACATCAATTGGAAAATCACTGGTTGGCTTTCACTAGGCAGTATTCCAGCTGCTATTTTAACCTTATGGATACTTGATAATATCAAAACTGATATTACAACCATTAATACCGTCATTAAAAAAAGTCTTGGGTGGGCACTAGTTTTTACCTCGGTGGCTATTTTATTTAAAAAGAGGCTCTTAATTTTTTCTCAAAAACATGCCGGTGATAAATTTCATAAAGAAAGTAAAACCCAAAATGCATTAACTATTGCTATTGGTATTATGCTGGGAGCTACCGTAACCCTAACTTCCATTGGAGCAGGAGCTTTAGGCACAGTAACACTATTTTTCCTTTATCCGCTTTTACCAACACCTAAACTTGTAGGTACAGAAATTGCGCATGCCGTTCCTTTAACTCTTGTTGCAGGAATAGGACATGCCTCGATGGGAAACATGGATTATCTGCTTTTAGGTCAATTATTAATGGGATCTCTCCCTGGAATATTCTTAGGAAGTATGCTTAGCGGAAAAGTCCCTGATTTACTGCTAAGGAACGCAATTGCCATCATGTTGTTTTTCGCAGGATATAAATTGCTTTTCTAAAACAAGAAAATAAAAAATAATCCCCTTTCATTCAAGTAATATGAAAGGGGATCATTTTTTAATGTAATAACAACAGTTTAAAAAGCAATATCCGCCAAAGTATTATTTTCCAGAATCATCAAAGTATTGTCTCGAACTTCCATCATCAATTTGCGTACAGCACATGTTGACTCATCTGTACAATCATCACAAGGCTCATAAAAATTATGACTCGCACAAGGCAATAAAGCAATAGGTCCTTCCAGAATGCGATAAACCTTTGCCATATTAATATCCTTTGGCTCTTTAATCAGATAGTAGCCACCACCTTTCCCTTTTTTGGCTCCCAAAAAACCGGAATGCCGCAACAACAACAAAATACTTTCTAAAAATTTTAAAGAAATATGTTCTGCCTTTGCAATATCAGCAATAGCCACAGGGGTTTGATCTTCTTGGCGCGCCAAAAAGGTTAACGCCTTTATTCCATATTTTGTTTTCTTTGAAAGCATTTGATTTTTGATTGATGATTAACGATTGCTGATTAAAAAATCAACATCTCTTTATAATTACAACAAAAGTATATTTTTAAATTCAAGAATAATGAAGATTAACGATTGTGATGTACTAGAGCAAAATCTGAAATCAAAAATCGTTAATCTCCAATATTGAATCTTTAAGAAAGCGCCTGCTCTAAATCCGCAATGACATCTTTTACGGTTTCTAATCCTACTGAAACACGCACCAAACCTTCAGTGATTCCTACCGCTAATTTTTCCTCAACCGATAATTTACTGTGTGTGGTCGAAGCCGGATGCGTCACAATAGTTTTAGCATCCCCAATGTTGGCCGAAAGCGAACACAATTGTATTTTATCCAAAAATGCTCTTCCAGCATCAATACCTCCTTTAATTTCAAAAGCAATGATATTACCACCTAAAAGCATTTGCTTTTTGGCTACTTCATATTTTGGGTGTGATTTCAAGAATGGATATTTCACACTGTTTACATTAGGATGGCTTTCTAAAAACTCAGCCACTTTCAAGGCATTTTCGCAATGTCTTTCCACACGAACCACCAAAGTCTCCAAACTCTTAGACAATACCCAAGCATTAAACGGTGATAAAGCCGGTCCGGTATTTCTGGAAAACAAATAAATTTGACGAATCAATTCGGCATCTCCAACCGTAATTCCTCCCAAAACACGTCCTTGCCCGTCCATCAATTTGGTAGCCGAATGCACCACCAAATGCGCTCCAAACTTAATCGGTTGCTGAATGTATGGCGTTGCAAAACAGTTATCGATAATCAAAATCAGATTGTGCTTTTTGGCAATATCACCCAACAATTGCAAATCAACCACATCTACACCCGGATTCGTTGGTGTTTCTGCATATAAAATTTTAGTATTCGGCTTGATAAAACTTTCAATCGTTTCCGGCTGGTTGATATCAAAATACGAAGTTTGAATATTCCACTTTGGAAAATACGTCATAAACAACGCATGAGTCGAACCAAAAACACTGCTCGCAGACACAATATGATCCCCGGAACTCAATAAAGCTGCAAACGTAGAATAAATCGCTGCCATTCCGGTGGCAAAAGCGTAGCCCGCTTCGGCTCCTTCCATAGCACAAACCTTATCTACAAACTCCGTAGTGTTTGGATTGCTAAAACGGGTGTAAATATTACGTTGCTTTTCTTCTGTAAAAGAAGCTCTCATATCCTCGGCATCCTCAAATACAAAACTGGAGGACAAATACAACGGAGAAGAGTGTTCCTGATATTGTGATCTTTCTAAATGGGTACGTATGGCTTGGGTTTCGAAACCAAATTCTTGTTCGTTCATTTTTTTATTATTTTAAAGCCATTTCACGAAGATTCGCAAAAAAACACAGAGATTCGCAAAGTTTTTCCTTACTCTTTCTCAATAAAAAGGCTTAATTATTAGTTTTAGATTTTCGCTAATTCCACTCCGTTCAAAATCACTTTATAGTGAATTGTAGCTGTAGGCTCCACTGTTTTAGAAACCGAGCAATATTTTTCGAAAGACAATTGTGCTGCCTTAGCCGCTTTGTCTTCTTTTATGTTTCCTTCCAAATAAAAAACTACATGGATATCCTTGAAAGGTTTTGCTTCTCCTACCTGTACTCGCTCGCCTTCTACCTCTGCTTTAAAAGAAGTGATTTCCTGACGTTGTTTTTTTAGAATCGAAATCATATCAATTCCGCTACATCCTGCAACACCCATCAAGACTAACTCCATAGGACTTGGCCCCATATCATTACCACCAAAATCAGGTCTTGCATCTACATTTACTATATGCCCTCTTTCATTTTTTAATTGAAAGTGGAAGTTTTCGTTTACTCTGTCTAATGTTATTTTCATTTTTTCCCCTCCCCAACCCTCCCCGAAGGGGAGGGAGCCAAGACTGGAGGTAAGTCCCTTATTAAATTAATATATTATTACATTCCCTTACTTCCCCCCTTCGGGGACTAGGGGGAATTCTATCCTTTATCCGACAATCTCAAGATATCCCCAAAAACACCTCTGGCGGTTACTGCCGATCCGGCTCCGGCTCCTTGAATTACAATTGGTCGATCGCCATACGATTCGGTGTAAATTTCGAAAAAAGAATCAGAACCTTTTAGTCCACCTAAAGCGGTATCCGAAGGTACCGAAACTAATTTCACTTCCAGATTTCCTTTGTCATTTTGTAAATCGCCCGACAATTCACCAATGTAACGTAATACGTGATTTGGTTCCTGATCTCTTTTTATTTTATCGTAAATCGGATCAAATTCTTTTAATTTAGTCAAAAACTCCTGGGCATTTCCTTCACGTAAATGTTCCGGAATCAAATTTTGAATTGTGATTTCTTCAAATTCATTTTGCAAATCCAATTCCCTCGCCAAAATCAACAATTTTCTACCCACATCATTCCCGCATAAATCTTCTCTCGGATCCGGTTCCGTATACCCATTATCAATGGCTTCTTTCAATATGTCACTAAAAGGAACTTCTTTGGCAGAGAAATTATTGAACAAATAACTCAATGTTCCGGAAAACACTCCCTTAATTTTGGTGATATTTTCACCGGAAAGATGCAATAACTTAATTGTATCAATCAATGGCAATCCAGCACCCACATTCGTTTCATAAAGATAGGTCTTTTGATTATCAGCCAATACTTTTCGTAATTTTTTATAAAAACCATAACTCAAGGTATTCGCTACTTTATTGGAAGAAATTAAATCAAAACCGTTTTCTACCAACTGAATGTAATTTTCAACAAATGCAGCACTTGCCGTATTATCAATGGCAATCAAATTCTCTAAATGATTTTCATTGGCATATGCAATAATATCCTTGATCGTATATAAAACCCCATTATTTTGAATTTCATTTTTCCAATTTGGGGTAACTCCGTTCTTGCTTAACAATACATTATTAGAATTAGCAATAGCAAAAACATTCAATTTGATGTCTTTTCTTTTTTCAATAGCCGAAGCCGATTCCAATATCTGATTAATCAAGGTTCCTCCCACCAATCCGTGTCCGAAAATGGCAATATTTATTTTTTTCGAAACTCCAAAAATCTCTCCGTGAATCACATTCAAGGCTTTGTGAAGTTCTGATTTTTTAACTACCAAACTCACGTTTTTACCCGTTACTGTATTGTTAAATAAAATCGGTACAATTTTATTGCGAATCAAAGCCGTATACGGTTTATGAAACGTACTCAAATCTTGCCCGATAATCGAAATCACCGAAACATCATCGGTTACCGATATTTTATTTACATCCTTTGAATAAAAATCATTTTCGAATTCTTTTTCCAATTCAATCATGGCTTTGGTTGCCTTATCGGCGTCAACCACCAAACCAATTCCACGCTCTGAAGAACCCTGGGAAATAATACTCACACTGATATCATTGTCTCCCATCACTCTAAAAATTCGAGCATCGACACCTGTTTTTCCCAGTAATCCCCTTCCTTCAAGATTAACCAAGGCTACATTTTCTAATACCGAAAGGGTTTTAATTCCCGCGGCATTCGAATTGGACGTAATTAAAGTTCCTTTGTTATCGTGATTGAATGTATTTAAAATTCGAAGTGGAATATTTTTTTCCAACAACGGAATTATGGTTTTGGCGTGTAATATAGTCGTTCCAAAATTGGCCAATTCATTCGCCTCATTAAAAGTCAGATGGTCTATTTTCTTGGCATCCGGAACCAAATCGGGATTAGCCGTATAAATTCCGTCCACATGGGTATAATTTTGAAGCTCTTCGGCATCCAAATAATTAGCCAACAAAGAAGCCGTATAATTACTTCCGTTTCTTCCTAAAGTGGTCGTGTCATTTTTACTGTTTGAACCGATAAATCCGGTAACGATATTTACGGTCGAGCCATTATTTTGTTTGAAATAATTGATTACATTTTTCTTTGATAATTGTTCCACCGGTTGCGCATCACCAAATTTAGAATCGGTTTTTATCAATTCTCTGGAATCGGCAAAGCGGGCATTGATTCCATTTTTCACCAAAATAGCCGTCAATAATTTAGCCGAAAGTAATTCTCCCTTAGAAAGAATCTGGTCTTTTATTTTAGTACTGAAATCTCCTATCAGGCTTACCCCTTCAAAAAGTTTGTCCAGAACATTAAATTCAGCCGATAAATCAACATCTTGGTATTCGTATTGTTGGTATTTTTTAAAGTCTTCAAATAACGGTTTGTAATCTCCGTTTTTGGATGCCACGGCTAAAATGGCTTCCAATTCATCCGTAGCATTGCCACGAGCCGAAACCACAATCGCAATTTGTTCTCCCTGATTTACTTTATCCACAATGATAGAAATCACTTTGTTGATTCCTTCCCCATTGGATAAAGACTTTCCTCCAAATTTTAATATTTTCATATATGTAAAAGTTGTTTTTTAGCGGTCATATATGTTATCGCCTTTTTATTTATTGGTGTTTGCTTGCGCAAACTTGTTGTTAATGGCGATTTCATATATATTTTATTTTGCGCTGCTAGAAAATATCTGCAAGCAAATTATTTAATTGTTCATATTCTATCAAAAAAGCATCATGTCCGTGAACCGATTGAATTTCTCCATAAGAAACATTTATCTGATGTTTTTTTAATTCTAAATAGGTTTCTCTATTCTCTTTTGCCGTAAAAAACAAATCCGAATCGATTCCTATGATATGTATGGTCGCTTCAATTTTAGACAAAATCTCTTCAAAAGACGCGTTATTTCTGGTCACATCAATTGTTTTAAGTAATTGATTCATCATTTTATAAGAAGAAAGTTGAAAGCGTTGCTGCAATTTTTTTCCGTGGTGCACCAACCAACTTTCTACATTAAATATCCCTAAATCATCATTGGTGGTACGCTGGAATTTTTCTTTGAAGGATTCCGGCGTTCTGTAACACAACATGGCATGAATCCTGGCATCTTCAATAGGTTTTGACGAATTATTCAAAATCTGTTCCTGCAAAAAACAGTTCGCAATCAACCAGTCTGTCGATTTCCAATCGGTGGCAATCGGAATCAAATGTTGGGTAATTTTAGGTTGCAAAACAATCATTTCCCAGGCAATTCCTCCTCCAACAGAACCTCCGATTATGGCATACAATTGAGCGATTTGCAACGACTCAACACCTTGAATAAAAATTTTAGCAATATCTCTTGCATTAAAATCGAAATAATTTTCGATGATATTTCCATCATATCCGTTCCCCGGAACATTAAAAGCTAAAATGGTGTATTTATTGGTATCTATTGTTTTATTTTCTCCAATCAAGTCATTCCACCAACCGGCTGCACCTATAACATGGGAATTCCCCGTTAAGGCATGATTGACCAAAACTATGGGGGCCGAATGCAATGCCGGACCAAAAACTTCAAAACTTAAGTTTAGGACAGGGTAAAATGCACCACTTTCGGTAGTAAAATTTTGTATTTTTATAATGTTGGGTTTATTTTCCAATTTCAAACCTTTTGTTTTTATTGATTTGTAATGGAAATATTAGAAAGAAAAACTAGAGTTGAACTAGAGGAATTCTTATTGTTATCTTTCCACGTGGGTCGTGGTAGAATGCAGCACCTTCTTCGATTTACCGAAGGGTTGCTAAGGCTTCATCGGGTCTAATCCCTCTGCCTTTCTTTATAACATTTCAATACGTTTTTGAACTTAAAGTCACAAAGTAACCACTATTTTTTTAAACAACCAAATTTGTAGCGATTTTGATGCAATACACTATTAGAAAAAGTGCATTCATAAATATTCCGACTAAGAACAAAAATCAATAACTAATTTCAATTCTCAGTCGAAATAAACTATAACTGTATCCAAATGTATTTGAAATAACATTTGAAATACATTCCCATTAGATAAACAGGGCTTCATTCTCTTTAGAATACATTAAAAAAAGCAGTGTACTTTTCGCTTTTTTATTTCCATTTATATCTTTAGGAGTCATTCCAAATCGTGGATGAATCAATTCATTCTCTATTAAACTATTCTTAGTTTCTTTCCTTCTCAAATGATTGAAAAAAGGAGCATTTTCCAGCAGATGGCGTATTTTTCTCATGACTGTGTGTGTTTACGGATTATATATTTATTTTAATTTCTATTTATTCATTTAGGCTTAACAAAAAACCCTTTTGGCAAAGTACCAAAAGGGTTTTAAGTTGAATTATTCACTTATATACTTTTGGTATCAACAGACGTATACGACCATAGCCGCCTTAATGCAAAACATTGCATTCTTTTTGGATTTATTATTTAGCTGTTGAATATTCATATTTTTTATTTTAAAAATTTTAAGGTAAAAAAAAGCCTCCCGTTTTGCGGGAGGCTTTGCTTTATAATTTTGATTTTAATTTAAGCAATACACGACCCGCAGGATTTAACCTGAACTGTTTTCGACATCTTACATGCATTAAAACTCATCTTTCTTGTTTTTACGAAGCAAATATGCAAAGAATTATCCAGATATCCTAATATATTTCAAAAAAAATATCCCTAAACCAAAATTATTTTGTGAGACAAAAATTCAACAACCATTTTTTAATTTAAAAAATTAGTTAAGATTAATTTACAATTCAAAATGGTTTCATACATTTGCACCCGAATACAAGAGGAAAAATTTGAACTGATTGCAACCTCTTCATAATGAAACGAATTCATTATGGATGCTGAAAAATTTTCAGTATAAAAAATGCTAAAGCAGAAACTCTCCTTTAGTATTTCCCGCAATTGTTTTCCTCTCTTAATCTTAAATTTATATTTATTATGGCTTATTTATTTACGTCAGAATCTGTGAGTGAAGGACATCCAGACAAAATTGCAGATCAAATTTCAGACGCATTAATTGATAATTTTTTAGCATTTGATCCAGAATCTAAAGTAGCTTGTGAGACTTTAGTAACTACAGGTCAAGTAATTTTGGCAGGCGAGGTAAAGTCAAACACTTATCTTGACGTACAACAAATTGCCCGCGATGTCATCAGAAAAATTGGCTATACCAAAAGCGAATACATGTTTGAAGCCAATTCTTGCGGAATATTATCAGCCATTCACGAACAATCTTCAGAAATCAATCAAGGGGTTGAAAGAGCCAAACCAGAAGACCAAGGTGCAGGTGACCAAGGTATGATGTTTGGGTATGCCACGAATGAGACCGAAAACTATATGCCCTTGGCTCTTGATTTATCCCATAAATTATTATTGGAACTCGCTCTTTTGAGAAGAGAAAATAACGAAATCAACTATTTACGTCCTGATGCAAAATCTCAGGTAACTTTAGAATATAGCGATAACAACAAGCCTACAAGAATAGATGCTATTGTTATCTCAACCCAACATGACGATTTTGACGAAGAAGCAACAATGCTGGCTAAAATCAAAAAAGACGTTATTGAAATTTTGATTCCAAGAATTATCGCCAAAAATCCAGAGCACGCTCATTTGTTTAACGATAAAATTCAATACCATATCAACCCGACAGGAAAATTCGTAATTGGAGGCCCTCACGGAGATACCGGATTGACAGGAAGAAAAATAATTGTAGATACTTACGGTGGAAAAGGAGCTCACGGTGGTGGTGCATTCTCAGGAAAAGACCCAAGTAAAGTTGACCGAAGTGCTGCTTATGCCACACGTCATATCGCTAAAAACCTGGTAGCCGCAGGAGTGGCTGACGAAATTTTGGTTCAGGTATCTTATGCCATTGGAGTGGCGCAACCAATGGGAATCTTTATTGAAACTTATGGAACATCAAAAGTAAATTTGACTAATGGTGAAATTGCCAAAAAAGTAGAAGCGATTTTTGATATGCGTCCGTACTTTATTGAGCAACGTTTGAAATTACGAAACCCAATCTATAGCGAAACCGCTGCATACGGACATATGGGACGTACCCCGGAAACAGTTACCAAAACTTTTTCTGCTCCAGGAGGGAACGACAAAACGGTTACTGTTGAATTGTTTACTTGGGAGAAATTAGATTATGTTGATCAAGTAAAAGCTGCTTTTGGATTGTAAAAAATTTACAGTTTGAAATTTTATCATAAAACCCGGCTGTTTCGCCGGGTTTTCTTTTTATGACTATTTATTCCAACGAATAAACCGCTAACAAATTAAGGGTTTAAAAAACGTTAAAAAAAAGCTATAACAAAGACCAAATTTTATCTATTTTTACAACAAAAGGAATTACAAATTATAAAATCGCAACACCGTAATGCACATAGCAATAGCAGGAAACATTGGTTCAGGAAAAACAACTTTGACAAGCTTATTGTCTAAACATTTTAAATGGGAACCCCATTTTGAAGATGTTGTTGACAATCCTTATTTAGATGATTTTTACCATCAAATGGAACGTTGGTCGTTTAATCTGCAAATTTATTTCTTAAACAGTCGTTTCCGTCAGGTGAAGCAAATTCGCGAAAGCGGTAAAAAAATCATTCAGGACAGAACCATTTATGAAGATGCGCATATTTTTGCACCCAACCTCTATTCTATGGGCTTAATGACCAATCGCGACTTTCAAAATTATTCTTCCCTTTTTGAACTGATGGAATCCACCGTTAAAGCTCCTGACTTACTAATCTATTTAAGAAGTTCCATTCCTAACCTGGTCGGACAAATTCACAAACGCGGCCGTGAATACGAAAACTCCATCTCTATTGATTATTTAAGCCGATTAAATGAGCGTTACGAAGCCTGGATTCACACCTATGACAGAGGAAAGTTATTAATTATTGATGTAGACAAAATTAATTTTGTAGACAATCCTGAAGACTTAGGAAACATCATCCACAGAATTGATGCCGAAAT